>PACL01000060.1 GCA_002700095.1 Fulvimarina sp.
AGCTCGTCCGGCATCTCGGGCGGGGCGACGGTATACTTCTGCATGTTGTAGAAGCCGCCGCCATGCACCTGCCAGGCCTCGCCGGCGACGCCCTCGGGCAGTTCGCGACGGCGCCTTAGGCCGAGATCGAGGGCGATGAAATAGAAGGACGAGCCGATCCAGGCCATGGCGGTGATCACATGGATCCACCGCACCGCGAACTGCAGCCATTCGGAGAGGTATGTCCACATGGATGGTCGGGTTCCTTTGGTGGGGACGGCGTTCGGGCGGGCGTGGCCGTTGCTGCGAGGCTGAAAGGGCCGCGTCCTGGAAGCTTTCCGGCCGGAAGCGCCGCGCCTCGGGAGCCCCCCCCTCTGTCCTGCCGGACATCTCCCCCTCAAGGGGGGAGATCGGCAGCTTCACCCGTCGCACCTTTATCTCAACGGCTGCTGCAGGTTCCGGCATCAAAGGCTGGCGGAAGCGCTTCCGCAGGTTCGATCTCCCCCATTTGTGGGGGAGATGCCCGGCAGGGCAGAGGGGGGTGCCTCGGCACGAACGTTGCAGAAGGCTGCCATGCACCGCTTCTGCGCCCCCTCGATGCTCAGCCGGTCTTGCGACCGGCCTCACACCTGAGGACGAGGAGGCCGACGCCTCAAGTCCCGTTTTTCAGCTCTGCACGCCCTCGACGTACCAGTCCATCTTCAACAGGTCGCCCTCGGGGATGACCTCGCCTTCCGGGATCTTCACCTCGCCGGACTGGTCCTTGATCGGGCCGGTGAAGACCTCGTAGGTGCCGGCCTTGGTCTCGTCGACGATCTTCTGGGCCGCGGCCTTCACGTCCTCGGGCATCTTGGCGTTGAAGGGCGCCATCTCGACCTCGCCCTCCTTCATGCCGAGCCAGACATTGTCGGCCTCCCAGGTGCCGTCGAGCAGCGCCTGGATGCGGCCGGTGTAATAGGGGCACCACTGGTCGACGATCGCGGTCATGTGGGCGTTCGGCGCGAAGCTCTCCATGTTCCAGGCCTGGCCGAAGGCGATGGCGCCGGCCTCTTCCGCAGCCTGCAGCGGCGCCGGGGAATCGGTGTGCTGGGTGATCACGTCGGCGCCCTGGGAGAGCAGCGCGCGGGTGGCGTCGGCCTCCTTGGCCGGATCGTACCAGGAGTTCACCCAGACGACCTGGGTCTTGAAGTCCGGATTGATCTTCTGGGCGGCGAGCTGGAAGGCGTTGATGCCCATCACGACTTCCGGGATCGGGAAGGAGGCGACATAGCCGGCCTTGCCCGACTTCGACATCTTGGCGGCGATGGTGCCGAGGACGGCGCGGCCCTGATAGAACTTGGAATTATAAAGGCCCATATTGGCGTTGCCGCCAGTGGTGTAGCCGGTGGCGTGCTCGAACTTCACGTCCGGAAACTGCTTGGCCACCTTGATCGTCGGGTTCATGAAGCCGAAGGACGTGGTGAAGACGATGTCGTTGCCGTCCTGGGCGAGCTGGCGGATGACGCGCTCGGCGTCCGGCCCTTCCGCGACGTTCTCGACATAGCTGGTCGTCACCTTGTCGCCGAGGTTCTTCTCGAGGCACAGCCGGGCCTGGTCGTGGGCGTAGGTCCAGCCATAGTCGCCGACCGGGCCGACATAGACGAAGGCCGCCTTGACCGTCTCCTTGCCGTCCTGGGCGAAGGCCGGCGCGACGGAGGTCGCGGCGAGCCCGAGGGCGGCGCCGGCGGCGAGAAGCTTGCGTCTCGAAAGTTCGAACATCGAAGGTCTCCTGGTATGGTCTGGATCAGGCCGTCGCCCGGAAGGATTTTCCGAGACAGGCCGGGGCGTTGGCGCCGCCGCGCTTGGCGGCGGAGATGATCGCGAGGACGGCGATCGTCGCGACGTAGGGAAGCGCCGCGAGAACCTCGGGCGCGAACATGTTGAAGCCGGCGGCCTTCGCCTGCAGCTCCATGGTGATGACGAGGCCAAAGAGATAGGCGCCGGCGAGCATGCGGCCGGGCTTCCACGAGGCGAAGACGACGAGGGCGATGGCGATCCAGCCTCTGCCCGCCGTCAGTCGCTCGGCCCACATCGGCGTCAGCACCAGCGAATAATAGGAGCCGGCAAGCCCGGCCATCGCCCCGCCGAAGAGGATGGCGCAATAGCGCACCTTCAGGACCGGATAGCCGATCGCATGGGCGGCGGTGTCGGATTCGCCGACGGCCCTGAGAATCAGGCCGGCGCGGGAGCGGGCGAGGAACCAGGAGACCGCCAGCGTCAGGATCAGCCCGAGATAGACCACCGGCGAATGGCCGAAGACGAGGCGCAGCAGCGGCGACGACGTCAGGGCTTCGGGGAAGATCGGCCCGAAGGTCGGCGTGGTGATGCCGACGAAGGGGGCGCCGATCAGCGCCGAGACGCCGGTGCCGAAGATCGTCAGAGCAAGGCCCGTCGCGACCTGGTTGGCCATCAGGGTGAGGACGAGGAAGGCGAAGATCGCCGAGGCGAGCGCCGCGGCGGCCATCGCCCCGAGCGCTCCGAGGACGGGCAGGCCGGTGGTGGTGGCGACGGCAAAGCCGGTGACCGCGCCGATCAGCATCATGCCCTCGACGCCGAGATTGAGGACGCCGGACTTTTCGACGACGAGCTCGCCGAGCCCGGCGATGAGCAGCGGCGTCGCGGCGCCCGCGACGGTCATCAGAATGGCGACAAGAAGATCCAGACTCATGCCGTCACAGCCTTTGCCTTGGGCTTGGCCGCCGTGTCTGCCGCCGCCTCGGCGGCCGGGACGCCGGCGTGGGCGGGGCGGCCGGAGACGATGCGGTAGCGCACCAGGATGTCGGCCGCGAGCAGGAAGAACAGCATCATCGACTGGAACACGCCGGTCGCCGCCGAGGGCAGGCCGATGGTCGTCTGGGCGCTCTCGCCGCCGACATAGGTGAGTGCGAGGACGAGGGCCGCGAGGAGGATGCCGAGCGGGTTCAGCCGGCCGAGAAAGGCGACGATGATCGCCGTATAGCCGTAGCCGGTGGGAAACTGCGGGACCATCTGGCCGAACGGCCCGGCGGCCTCGATGATGCCGGCGAGACCGGCGAGCCCGCCGCCGGCGAGCAGCGCGATCCACACCGTCGAGGCGGCCCCGAAGCCGCCGAAGGCGGCCGCTTTCGGCGCCAGCCCGACCACCTTCATCTGGAAGCCGGTGACGGTGCGCGCCAGGACCAGGAAGGCGGTCAGGGCGACGGCCGCCGCCAGCGGCACGCCGAGATGGATCAGGGTGCCGGGCACCACCATCGGCAGCGTCTGATCGGCGGTAAACATCGCCGTCTGGGGGAAGTTGAACCCCATCGGGTCCTTCCAGGGCCCGCGCATCAGGTAATACAGGATCTGGATCGCGACATAGTTGAGCATCAGGCTCGACAGGATCTCGTTCACCCCGAGCGTCGTCTTCAGAAGCGCCGGGATCGCCGCCCAGGCCATGCCGCCGAGAATGCCGCAGACGAACATCGCCGGCAGGATCCAGGACCCGGTCATGTCGAGGGTGGCGAGGGCGACGCCGGTGCCGGCGAGGCCGCCGAGGATGTACTGGCCCTCGGCGCCGATGTTCCAGACATTGGCCCGAAAGCCGATGGCAAGGCCGGTCGCGGTCATCGCCAGCGGCGCGGCCTTCACCAGGAGATCCTGCCAGCGATAGGGATTGAACAGCGTCTTGACGAAGATCTCGTAGACCGCGCCCGGCCCGTCATGGCCGAGCAGCGTGAACAGCGCGGCGCCGACGAGAAGCGTCGCCGCGACCGCGATCACGGGCGCCGCCAGCATCATGGCGCGGCTTTCCTGCCGCCTCGGCTCCAGCCGCAACAGGCTCACAGGGCGGGCTCCGGCTGCCTGGCGTCGGCCGTCGGGCGGCGGACGCCCGCTTCAGGCTTCGCCCCCGCCTGCCCGACGCCGTGGATCCCGCCCATCAGGAGCCCGACCCGCTCGATGGAGATGCCCTTGACGGCCATCGGCTCCGACAGCCGCCCCTCGTTGATGACCGCGAGACGATCGCAGAGTTCGAGAAGTTCGTCGAGATCCTGGCTGACGACGACGACGCAGGCGCCTTTGGCGGCGAGATCGATCATCGCCTGGCGGATGAAGGAGGCGGCGCCGGCATCGACGCCCCAGGTCGGCTGGGAGACGACGAGCACGGCCGGGTTCTGCATGATCTCCCGCCCCATGACGAACTTCTGCAGGTTGCCGCCGGAGAGGCTTCCGGCCGCAGCGCCGGGGCCGGTGGCCTTGACCGAGAAGGCCTCGATGACCTTCGCCGCATAGTCCCGCGCCGCCTTCGCCTTGATGACGCCGCCGGACGCGAGGCCCATGCGGCTGCGGGCCGACAGGATGGCGTTGTCGGCGAGCGACATGGCTGGCACGGCGGCGTGGCCGTTGCGCTCTTCGGGCGAACTTGCGAGCCCGGCCCTGCGCCGGGCGCCGACCGAAAGGCGGCTGAGTTCGGCACCGTCGAGGTGGATCGAGCCGGTGACCCCCTTCCCCGTCTCGCCCGACAGCACCGCCATCAGCTCGTTCTGGCCGTTGCCGGCGACCCCGGCGATGCCGAAGATCTCGCCCGAACGCACCTCGAAGGAGACGTCCTTCAGGCTGGTGCCGAAGGGCGGCTCGCCCGGCGCCGAGAGCGAGGCGACGACGAAGCGCGCTTCGCCCTTGGCCGCGCCCGACTTGTCGGAAAGCGCCTTGAGGCTGCCGCCGATCATCAATTCCGCCATGGACCGCGCCGATTCCTCGCGCGGATCGCAGGTCGCGACCACCTTGCCGCCGCGCAGGATCGTCGCGGACTGGCAGAGGGCTTTGATCTCGTGGAGCTTGTGGGAGATGTAGAGGATCGAGCATCCTTCCGAGGCGAGGCGCCGCAGCGTTTCGAACAGCTGCTCCACCTCCTGCGGCGTCAGCACCGAGGTCGGCTCGTCCATGATCAGCAGCTTCGGCTGCTGCAAGAGCGCCCGGACGATCTCGATGCGCTGGCGCTCGCCGACGGACAGGGTGTGGACGTGGCGGTAGGGATCGAGCGACAGGCCGTAGGTGTCCAGCACCTGGCGCACCCGCGCTTCCAGTTCGCGCCGCGGCGGCGGCTCGTCCATGCCGAGCGCGATGTTCTCCAGGACCGTCATCGCCTCGAACAGCGAGAAGTGCTGGAATACCATGCCGATGCCGAGCGCCCGCGCCTCGCGCGGCGAGCTTATCTGGACGCGCTCACCATCGAAGGCGATCTCGCCCTCATCGGCCCCTTGCACGCCGTAGATGATTTTGACGAGGGTGGACTTGCCGGCGCCGTTCTCGCCGAGCAGCGCGTGGATTGCCCCGGCCGGAACCGCGAAGGAGACATGGTCGTTCGCGACGACGCCGGGAAAGCGCTTTGAAATCGCTTTCAGTTCCAGACGTGGCGCTCGCGCCGCTGCCCCCATGGATCGCTTCCTTGCCTCACCTCGATGACCGGCCGCACTATGGCACCGGAACAAGGCCGGTGCCAAGCTTCACGGCAGGGATTCTTCCTGATGTTTTAACAGGCAAGTGGCGATTTCCGCCGCCGCCAGCGCTGCGATCACCTCGGGCCGCTTGTCGCGCAGCGTCGACCCTCCGATGGGCAGGGTCAATCGCGTGGCATCCGATTCGCGTCCATCCTCCGCCAGGTGGCGCCGAAAGCGCTCGCGCTTGGTCGCCGAGCCGATCATGCCGACATAGGCGGCGTCATTTCGGGCGAGCGCCGCGGCAGCAATGAGGAAATCCAGCGAGTGGTCGTGGGTCATCACGACATAGGCGGCATGGGGCGGCGCGTCGTCGACCACGACTTCGGGCATTGCGGCGGCGACGCATCGCACGGCTTCGGGAATACCGGCCAGGGTCTCGGGCCGCGAATCGATCAGGCTGACGGCGAGCGGCAGTGGCGCCAGCGCGGCGGCCAGCGCCCGGCCGGTATGGCCGGCGCCGAAGATCATGACGGCGGGCAGCGCGTCCCGCGCGCGCTCAGCCTCTTGCGCAAGCGCTTCGAGCAGCACCGCATCGACGCGCCGAAACGACAGCCCGACCCGGCCGCCGCAGCACTGGCCGATCTCCGGCCCGAGCGGCACCTCGCTCGTCCCGGCCGCCTCGCACGCCGCGATCATCCGGCGCGCCTTGTCAATGGCATCGAATTCCAGCCGCCCGCCGCCGATGGTGCCGGAAACGGTGCCGGCGGTCACCAGCATGCGCGCGCCGGCCTCGCGGGGGGTCGAGCCGAGGGCGGTCTCGACGGTGACGAGGATGGGCGGTTCAGACTTTGCGAGGGCGACGCTGGCGGTGGCGTGGAGGGTGGTCATATGGCCGGCCCGGGATTGATGCCGAAGTGGAAGTGGCCGCCTTCGCGCCTGTCTGGCGTCCGCGCCCTGCGATACCCCCCTCTGTCCTGCCGGACATCTCCCCCACAAGGAGGGAGATCGATCTCGCGCCGACGCCGCTTCTTTTCCTTGATCGGTGAAGACTGCTCCAGAGCCGATTCCGATGCCCCGAACGGGTATGGAAACACGCCGAACGGCCAAGCCGCCGATCTCCCCCCTTGTGGGGGAGATGTCCGGCAGGACAGAGGGCGGCGCCTCGCAGCCATCGGTTCAGGTTTCCCCGGCACCTGGCCTTCCCGGCTCGCGCGAACGAGGGTCGATGCCATTCTCCGCACATAGCTCGAGATAGATTCTGAGGGACAACCGTCCCTGCCGTTCCAGCTCCTCCTCGAAGGCCGCATAGAAATCGCCCCATCGCCATCCCAAGGAACTCGCCGCGAAACATGGAGATTTCTGGATCAAACGGGACAGTCGCCTTGAAACCGTCGATGTCCATCTCGCCACCCGCCATGCCTCACCGCCCGCCCCGCACATCCTCCACCGCCCACAACACCCGCTCCGGCGTCGCCGGCGCGTCGAGCCTCGGAAACGCCTTCCCATCCCCCGCAGCACACACCGCGTCGGTGAGCGCCGAGAACACCGAGATCGCCAGCATGAAGGGCGGCTCGCCGACAGCTTTCGAGCGGTAGACGGTTTCGGAGCGGTTCTCGCCCTTGTCCCAGATGGCGATCCTGAGATCGTCGGGCCGGTCGTTGGCCGTCGGGATCTTGTAGGTAGAGGGGGCGTGGGTCTTCAGCCGACCCTTGTCGTCCCACCAGAGTTCCTCGCAGGTCAGCCAGCCCATGCCCTGGATGAAGCCGCCCTCGATCTGGCCCATGTCGATCGCCGGGTTCAGCGACCGGCCGACATCGTGGAGGATGTCGGCGCGCAGGAGCCGGTATTCGCCGGTCAAAGTGTCGATCACCACTTCCGAACAGGCGGCGCCATAGGCGAAGTAGTAGAACGGCCGGCCGCTCGCCGCCTCCCGGTCGTAAGTGATCTCGGGGGTGGCGTAGAAGCCGGTCGAGGACAGGGAGATGCGGGCGAGATAGGCCTCGCCGACGAGGTCGCAGAAGCGCTTCTCCATGTTGCCGATGAGAACGCGGTTCGGCTGGAACACCACCTGGTCGGGTGGCACGTGATAGCGCTCCGCGGCAAAGTCGATCAGCCGGTCCTTGATCGTGCGGGCGGCGTTGCGGGCCGCCATGCCGTTGAGGTCCGAGCCCGAAGAGGCCGCCGTCGCCGAGGTGTTCGGCACCTTGGCCGTCGTCGTCGCGGTGATCTTCACCTGGTCGAGGTCGATCTGGAATTCCTCGGCGACGACCTGCGCCACCTTGACGAAGAGCCCCTGCCCCATCTCGGTGCCACCGTGGTTCAGATGCACCGAGCCGTCCTTGTAGACATGGACGAGCGCGCCGGCCTGGTTGAGATGGGTGGTGGTGAAGGAGATGCCGAACTTCACCGGCGTCAGGGCGAGGCCCTTCTTGAGGATCGTGTTCTTCGCGTTGAAGGCCTTCACCGCCTCGCGCCGGGCGCGGTAGTCTGAGGAGGTTTCCAGCTCCTCGACGATCTCGCCGATGACGCTGTCGGTGACGGGCATGTGGTAGGGCGTGACGGCCGGCTCTTCCCCGGCGCCGGGATAGAAGTTGCGCTTGCGCACGTCGAGCGGATCGAGCCCGGTCACGAACCCGATCTCGTCCATCGCCCGTTCGATGCCGACCATCCCCTGCGGCCCGCCGAAGCCGCGGAAGGCGGTGTTGGAGACCGTGTGGGTCTTCAGGCGGCGGGAATGGATGCGGGCGGCCTTGAGGTCATAGGCGTTGTCGGCGTGGAACATCGCCCGGTCGGCGATAGCGGCGGAGAGATCGCGGGAATAGCCGCAGCGCACGACATGCGCAAAGTCCGCAGCGTGGATCGTCCCGTCCGGGGCAAAGCCGAGATCGTAGTCGATCCGCATCTCGTGGCGCTTGCCGGTCATCTCCATGTCGTCGTCGCGGTCGAGACGGCATTTCGCCGGCCGCCCGGTCTTGACCGCCACGAGAGCGGCGACCGCGGCGAACAGCGCCGGCTGGCTCTCCTTGCCGCCGAAGCCGCCGCCCATGCGCCTGAGCTCCACCGTCACGGCGTGGTCGGGCACGCCCAGCATCTTGGCGACGTTGTGCTGGACCTCGGAGGGATGCTGGGTGGAAGAGCGCACGAAGACGTCGCCGTCTTCCAGCGGCGCGGCGGTGGCGATCTGGCCTTCGAGATAGAAATGATCCTGGCCGCCGATTTCGATCCGACCCTTCACCCGCCTCGGCGCCGCGTCGAGCGCGGCGGCCGCATCGCCGAGCCGCATTTCGTAAGCCGGCAAAAGATCCTCGCCCGCGGCATCGGCATGGGCGACCGCGTCGTCGATCGAAATCGCGGCGGCCAGGTCCACGTATTCGACCACCGCCAGCTTCGCGGCGCGCCGGGCGGCCAGAACGGTCTCGGCCGCGACGGCGAAGATCGGCTGGCCGACATATTGGACGATCGCCCCGTCCCCCGTCAGCGGCGGAAAGATCGGATCGTCGCCGAACACCGGCGAATAGTCGTTCTGGCCGGGTATGTCGTCGGCCGTCAGCACCACGGCGACGCCCGGCGCCGCGCGCACGGCGGCAAGGTCGAGCCGGGTGATGCGCGCATGGGCGCGCTCAGACATGGCGATGTAGACCTGCAGCATGCCCGGCAGTTCCGGCTCGTCGTCGGTGTAGCGGGCGGCACCGGTGACGTGTTTCATGCCGCTGTCATGGGCGGTCGGCGTCGCGACGCCGCCCTTGATCCGCGCCTGATGCGCCGGCGGCCGCTCGTTCAGCGCCGTAACGTCCGGCTCGCCGGCGCCGGAGCGGTCCTGGATGCGGGTCTCGTCCATCACGCCGCCCCGCCGATCGCCTGAAGGTCGAGCGCATCCGGGCCAATGACGGCGATGCGCCCCGACGCCGCCCCCGCCTGTTCCAGCTGGAAGCGCTTCAACAGGTTCTGCGCGCTCTTCAGGCGGTACTCCCGCGACGCCCGCATATCGGTCAGCGGCGCGAAATCCTCCGCCAGCGCCGCCATGGCATCCGCGACCGCCGCCGCATCGAACGGCCGGCCGACCAGCGCGGCCTCGGCCGCCTTCGCCCGCTTCGGCGTGCCGGCCATGCCGCCGAAGGCGAGGCGCGCTTCGGAGACGACGTCCCCGTCGAAGGTCAGGCGGAAGGCGGCCATCACCGCCGAGATGTCGCTATCGAAGCGCTTGGAGATCTTGTGGGCGAAGAAGCGCTGGTCGTCGCCGAGCCGCGGCACTTCGATGGCGGCGACGAACTCGCCTCGTCCCCGGTCCTGCCGGCCGTATTCGACGAAGAAGTCCTCCAGCGGCACGATCCGCAGATCGTCGCCCTCCCTCAGGAAGATCCGGCTGCCGAGCGCGATGAGGCAAGGCGGCAGGTCGCCGATGGGAGAGCCATTGGCGATGTTGCCGCCGAGCGTGCCGGCATTGCGGATCTGCGTGCCGGCGAAGCGCCGCAGCATCTCGCCGAGGTCCGGATGGATGCCGGAGAGCACCTGGCGCGCCTCGCGGTGGGTGATCGCGGCGCCGAAATAGACCCGGCCCGCCGCCTCCTCGATGACCTTCAGGTCGCGCACATGGCTGACATCGATTATGAGCGGCAGCTCGCGGTGCTGCTTGGTGACCCAGAGCCCGACATCGGTCGCGCCGGCGACGAGCACCGCATCGGGATGCGCCGCATAGGTGTCGGCGAGGTCGTCCACGTTGGTCGGGGCCAGCCAGCGATGCCCGTGCGCCTCATAGGCAAAGACGCCTTCGCCCTCGAGGCCGGCGAGGCGCTCGGCCATGGCCGCATCGGCCTCGCGCGTGTCCGGCACCGGCTCGTCCACCAGTTCCAGCCCGGCCTCGATGATCGGACCGTAGCCGGTGCAGCGGCAGAGATTGCCGGAGATCGCGTCCTTCACCGACTGGCGGTCGGCGAGAGCGCCGGTCAGCCAGGCGGCATGCAGCTGCATGACGAAGCCCGGCGTGCAGAAGCCGCACTGGCTGGCATGGTTGTCGACCATCGCCGCCTGCAGCGGCGTCAGCCCGTCGCGGCCGAGATGCTCGATCGTCTCGACGGCCCGGCCGTTCATCGCCGGGAGAAACTGGATGCAGGCATTGACCGAGCGCCGCTCGAGGCCGCCCGCCCCGTCATGCTCGCAGACGAGCACCGTGCAGGCGCCGCAATCGCCCTCGGCGCAGCCTTCCTTGGTGCCGGTCAGGCGCTCGGGGCCGCGCAGATAGTCGAGAAGGGTCGTCGTCGGGAGGGCGCCGGACACCTCCCGCGCCTCGCCATTGAGGACGAAGCGGATCGGGCGGCTCGCGAGGGCGGGCACGGCTGGCATCGTCCCGGACATCAGCTTCCCCGGTAGGTCGAGTAGGCGTAGGGCGAGATGAGCAGCGGCACGTGATAATGCGTCGGCGCCGCGATGCCGAAGCGGATCGGAACCACGTCGAGAAAGGGCGGCTCGGTGAGATCGACGCCGGCCCTGCGGAAATACTCTCCCACGTAAAACACGAGCTGGTATTGGCCGGATCGCATCGCGTCGCCGGACAGGAGCGGCGCGTCGACCCGCCCGTCCGCATTGGTGACGACGGACGTCAGCGGCTCGGCCTGTTCGCCCGCCAGCCGCGCCAGCTCGATCCGCATCCCGGCGGCCGGCCGGCCGTGCATCGTGTCGAGCACATGGGTCGTCAGTCTGCCGGAGGTCTCTTCGGCCATTCAGTCGGTTCCGTCGTTTTTGACCATCTGGTCAAGCAGTGTGCAACGAGGGACAGCCGCGGTGCAAGCGCGCGATCCAAATCGCAAGTCAGCGTGCAACATCACGCCAGTATGATGGTCGCCGGCGTCAGCGTGTCAGGGCGTCAACCGGTTCATATCCGGATCATCCATGTCGAGTGCATACGAAACTGCGTCCGGGTGTCTTGCAATCGTCCAAAGCAGCGCCAGAGCCGCGGCATCCGGTCTCGAACGGCCCTGCTCCCAGTTGCGGACGGTTGCGACGTCGAGGCCGAAGCGGAGGCTGAACGCCTCCTGGGAAAGGCCGGTAGCCGACCGAACCAGTTTCACGTCGACAGGATCCGCTTGATGCCGTCTCGCGACGATGCCGACGGCAAGGAGCTCCCTCTGCAGCGTTTCGAGATCTTCGACCTTCGGAACGTTCACGTAGGCGCGACCGGAGTCGACCATCTCCGTCAGCGCAGCATGCGCTGCCCGGGGAGGCACGTGGCGCCGAACGAGATGACGCGCTGCTTCAGGCGTATTGGCGCCAGGCCGAAACGTCAGGCTAACGCGAACGGGCGAGCCGGACGCGACCGGGCTTGCGTCCCGGACTTGCACCCGTGGTGCGAACCGCTCCACGAATTTCGATGTATTCGACATCCAGTTTCTCCGCTATCAGCCGTCCGATCCGGCGCAGACGAGACCACCCCCAGCGCCTCGCCACATCGCCGCCGACATGCATTCCTTCGATGACGAGATGGTCGCTGAAAACCACGATTTCGCCCATCACCATCAGACGGCCATGAGTGGTGATCACCTCGACGATGAAGCAGGGATCTTCCGAAAGCTGCTCGTCGACGACGAGTTCTATGTCTTCGACCCGCATGGAACTCCTACGCAATCTGCGTATGGATATAACACCAGCGCGTTCGGGTGAACAGATCGGATCAGCCGGGAGCAACGCTCGTCATGATGACACCTGCTTCCGGAGCAATCGCCCCGCCAGCGCACCGGCGCCGCCCGATTGGCCACCCCGTCGCGGCCGAGCGAGCCGCGCGTCAGCGTCCGTTCGGCGCGCCCTACCGCAGCAGCGCCGTCCACCGGCCAGCCCCGCGGCGCAGCGCCCTCGACAGCGCACCCCGGCGGCCGCCCCGGCCGCCCTTGCCGCGCCGGCCCGTGAGGGCCTCCAGCTGGGCGAGCCGGCCCGGCGTCTGCGGCACGAGGAGGAGATACATCATGCCGCCGGACGCAAGACGCGCCTCGCGCTCCTCCGGCCTGATCTCCGAGAGGCTGGCGTCCTTGCCGATGTGGAAGAGCCGGCGCCCCCTGGCGACATCGTCGAGGAGGCGGACCGGATCGCCGGTCTTCTTCCAGGCGTCCCAGACGAATTCCGTCACGACGACCGCGTCCGGCGAGCGGTCGAGGAGGTTCTTGGCCCCGAGGAGGACCCGGGACTCGAAACCCTCGACGTCGAGCTTGATGAGATCGACCCGGTCGAGATCGGCGAGGACGTCGTCGATGACGACGATCTCGATCTCGGCGGTCGAATAGCCCTTGGTCGGCCCGCGCTTCGGCGGCAGGACCCGGCCGCCGCCGGGGAAGTTCGCCATGTAGATCAGCCGCGCCTTCTCCGCGACGTCGCCGGCCGCGGCGCGGAACAGCGTCGTGCGGTGCCTGAGATCGTTGATGCGGATGTTCTCGAACAGGACGTCGGCGAGGTCGCCATTGGGTTCGAAGGCATAGAGCCGGCCCGTCTCGCCGATGCGGGTCCCGAGCTTGACGCTGTAATAGCCCATGTTGGCGCCGACATCGATCGCCACGTCGCCCGGGCGCACGAAGCCCATCAGGACGTCGTCGACATGGGTTTCCCAGGCGCCGTCGAGAATGATCCAGGTGGCGACGTCGCGGGCGGCGGCAGAGACGATGAAGGGCTCGCCGCTGGACAGCCGGGTCAGGCCGCGATGGCCGCCGAGATAGTAGTAGGGGCGCTGTTGCAAGAGGCGGGGGTCCTTCATCGGCATCGGCATCGGCATCGGCATCGGCGGCGCCGCGCGCCCGGCTCGGGAGCGGCGCGGGTCGGCAGCGACAGGGCTCGGCGCCTCAACTCGCCTGCCTTTTCGGCCGGATCAAGCCCTCCTGCGCGACCGAGGCGATCAGCGTGCCATCGAGGCCGTAGAGCGAGCCGCGCGTCAGGCCGCGGCCGCCCGAGGAGGAGGGCGAATCCTGGGTGTAGAGCATCCAGTCCGACACCCGCGCCGGCTGATGGAACCACATGGCATGGTCGAGGCTGGCCGCCTGCACCCGCTCGTCGAAGACCGACAGGCCATGGGCGAACAGCGCCGTGTCGAGCAGCGTCATGTCGGAGAGATAGGCGAGGATCACCGTGTTCAGCACCGGGTCCTCGCCGACATCGCCGCGGCAGCGCACCCAGATGTGCTGGAACGGCTCGAGCTTGTCGTTGGAGAGATAATGATCGAGCCCGACCGGGCGGAACTCGATCGCCCGCGGCCGCTGCCAGTAGCGCTGCACCGCCGGCGGGGCGTTCTTCAGGATGGTCTCCTCCAGCGCCTTGCCATGGGGAAGTTCGTCTGGCCTTGGAACATCCGGCATCGCCAACTGATGCTCGAAGCCCTGCTCGTGCTTCTGGAAGGAGGCCGAGAGCGAGAAGATCGCGAGGCCGTGCTGCATGGCGACGACGCGGCGGGTGGTGAAGGAGCCGCCGTCGCGGATCCGGTCGACGGCATAGACGATCGGGATCGCCGGATCGCCCGGCCGCATGAAATAGGCATGCAGCGAATGGCAGGCGCGCTCGGAGGGCACCGTGCGGATGGCGGCGGCGAGCGCCTGGGCGATCACCTGGCCGCCAAACACCCGCTGCCAGCCATTGTCGGGGCTCACCCCGCGATAGAGGTCTTCCTCGAGTTTTTCGAGATCGAGAATGGCCAGAAGCTGTTCAACCGGGTCGCTCATCCATAGATACTCCGCGAGGTGGCGCCCGTTCGTATCGCGGGAGCCGACGGATCGCAAAGCCTTACCGCCGGCCTCGCCGGCAGTCAGCGGAGTTGGAATGACGATGAGCGACGCCCCCTTCGAGACGACCGGAGCGATGATCGACGTCCTCGTCGCCGGCGCCGGCTATGTCGGCCTGACCACCGCCGTCGCCATCAAGCAGGCCGCGCCGCATCTCGCCGTCAGCATCGTCGATGCGGCCCCCGAGGGCGTCTGGGAGAGGGACGGCCGCGCCTCGGCGGTGGCCGCCGCCGCGGTGCGCATGCTGGAGCAGCTGCAGGTCTGGCCGCAGATCCGCGACGAGGCGCAGCCGATCACCGAGATGATCGTCACCGATTCCAAGGCCGCCGACGCGGTGCGGCCGGTCTTCCTGACCTTCGGCGGCGAGGCGCAGCCGGGCGAGGCCTTCGCCCACATGATGCCGAACGTCGCCCTCAACGGTGCCCTGCGGCAGCGTGCCGCCGACCTCGGCATCACCATCCGCCAGGGTATCGCCGTCTCCGGCATCGCCGAGGCCATCGGCCATGTCGACGTGCGGCTGTCGGACGGCTCCAGCCTTGCGGCGCGGCTGCTCGTCGCCTGCGACGGCGTCAAGTCGGCGATCCGCGACATGGCCGGCATCCGCACGCTGCACTGGGACTACGGCCAGTCCGGCATCGTCGCCACGGTCGGCCACGAGCGCCCGCACGACGGCCGGGCCGAGGAGCATTTCCTGCCCTCCGGGCCCTTCGCCATCCTGCCGCTCAAGGGCAACCGCTCCTCGCTGGTCTGGACCGAGCCGACGCGCGAGGCCGAGCGCCTCGTCGCCGCCGACGACATGGTGTTCGAGCTGGAACTCGAGCAGCGTTTCGGCCACAGGCTCGGCGCTCTGACCGTCGAGGGGCCGCGCCGGGCCTTTCCGCTCGGCCTGACGCTGGCGCGGGACTTCGTGCGCCCCCGCATCGCGCTGGCGGGCGATGCCGCCCACGGCATCCACCCGATCGCCGGCCAGGGCCTCAATCTCGGCTTCAAGGATGCGGCGGCGCTCGCCGAGACGGTGGTCGACGCGGAGCGCCGCGGCCTCGACATCGGGGCGCTGGACGTGCTCGAGGGCTACCAGCGCTGGCGGCGCTTCGACACGCTCCAGATGGGGATCACCACGGACGTGCTCAATCGGTTGTTCTCCAACGACAATTCGGTGCTTCGCATGGCCCGCTCCTTCGGCCTGTCGCTGGTCGACCGGGCGCCGGCGCTGAAGGACTTCTTCATCGGCCAGGCGGCCGGCCTGACCAAGGGGCCTTCGCCCCGGCTGCTGCGCGGCGAGGCGATCTGAGAGGTCGCGGGCAACCTCGCCCGTCAGACGTCGTAGCCCCATTCCTCGATCAGCGGCTTCAGGATCGGCAGCGCCGGTTCGAGGTGCTTCAGATAGTGGCGGTAGCGATAGCGCGACCGGTCGTAGAGCTTCTCGGTGACCTGGGCGTAGCTCGCGGTGCGGGCATAGCGGACGTTCTCCTCGAAGCTCAGCGCCTTCGGGTCGAACTCCACGCCGACGAAATCGAAGACGCCGCGCAGGGTCGTCTCCTGGTTGTCGACCACGTCCTCGTAGCGGACCGCCTTGTAGGCGAGATCCATCACGCCGCGATAATGGGCGACGAGGGAATTCGACAGGACGAGGTGCTCGGCCGCCGTTTCGAGGGCCGAGCCGCAGAAGCCGCCATGGGTGAAGAAGTTCGACATCGCCGACACCATGATGTCGAGGGGGTGGCGGATCATGTGGATCAGCGGCGATCGGGGAAAGATCAGGCCGATCAGCCCCAGATGCATCTCGTTGAGCGGCATCTTGTCGGTGAAGAAGCGGCTCCCCCCGGCCAGCAGCCCTCGCTGGCGCACCCGCTGCAGGTAGAAGTCGCGCAGGGTGTCGAGCTCGTGCAGCTTGTCGCCCATCCACAGTTCGGCCAGCGCGCCGGGATATTCGTGCGGGCTCGCCAGGAGCCGCGGCATGGCGGCGACGATCTCGTGGATGATCGGCAGCTCGTCGCCGGCGACGATCGCCGGGCTGACCGAGAGGGACTGCTCCAGAAGCGTCGTCCCCGAGCGGGGGAAGCCGAGGATGAAGATCGGCTGGGCGACGTCGGTCCTCGCCTCGGCGCGGGGCAGGATCTCGGTGCGATCCTTGACGAAGAACTGCTCCAGCTGGGTTGCAAGGTCGCGGGCCTCTTCGCGCATGTAAGTGCGCGCGCCCATCCGGGTCGCCCGGCTCTTGCCGGCAAGGAAGGCCTCCCACGCCTCGTCGTAGCGGCCGGCCTTGTCGAGCAGGCGGCCGCGCTCGAGGATCTCGACCGGCCTCAGGCGCGTCTCGTCGTCTGAACTGAGCACCGCCAGGGCATCTTCCAGCCGGCCCTCGCGCCCGAGGATCGCCGCGCGGGTCTGGCGCGTCGCGGGCGACGGGGCGGTCAGCTGCTCGACCTTGTCGAGGAGGTCCGTCGCCGCCGCAAGATTGCGGTCGGCCTCCTCGAGCTGGGCCCAGCCGAGGAGCGTCTGCCGGTTGGCCGGCTCGGCCTCATGGGCCTCGCGATAGAGCGCCCGCGCCTCGTCCATGCGGCCCTGGTTCTTCAGGTTGAGGGCGAGGTTGGACAGGATCATCGGCAGGCGCTTGCCGGCGAGTTCGAGGGCCCGGCGGTGATGATATTCGCCGGCCGCCGCCCTGCCGATCTGCGTCAGCGCGACGCCCATCAGATTGTGCGACTGGGGGTTCGCCGGCGCCAGCCGGAGCGCCTGGCGGGCGAAGATCTCCGCCTTCAGATGGTTGTGGCGGCCGAGCTCGAGCAGGGCGAGCTTGCTGACCGCCCAGTAGTCCTGCGGCTCCTCGCCGGCGATGCGATCGAGGAGAACCCCCGCCGCATTCTGCCGCTTCTGTTCCAGACGCACGCCGGCCAGCGCCCGGAGCGCCGGGAGGCGGAGCGGCGCCCGCTCGAGGACGGAGACGGCGAGCCGCTCGGCGCGCTCGACGTCGCCGGAGCGCAACGCCGATGCAGCGTCCCGCGCCTCGTCCAGCATCGCCGGCGTCACCATGATCGCCGCCGCCTGCGACCGGTCCATCTCGCAACAGGCGTCCGGCGCCAGGCCGCTGTTGCAGACGCAGAGCAGCCGGGTCTCGTTCTGCGTCGCAGGCGGCGTCGCGGGATGGGTCATCTGGGCTTGCTCTTGGCTCGCTGGCGCCGGGCTCGACGGCCCGTCGAGACAGTTTTTTCTCTGTTTCGGTTATGAAATCAAGTCGCGCCCTGCGATTGCAGGACGACGCGCCGACATTCTCGATTGCGCGCCGGTGGCGTGAAGGGCAAGCACGACCAACCGACCCGTCCGTCCGGCATGTCCTGCCGCATCGTTTGAAGAGACTGGTCACGAGCCCATCCGCCGGCTTGCGGCGTCCGCAATGCGGGTCCCGCAGCGAAGACGACAGGATGACGACGAACTTGGCCACGCCGTGGACGATCCAAAGACGACTTCAAACCATGGCGGTTTCTTTTACAACCGTCTCATTTTTCTATGAGAGACTTTTTTGTTTTCCCGTTCCGGCAGATATCGACTCAACCTGTAAAGATGATATCGTCCCCGATGTATCTACGCGTTGCAGATCCGCTGCACCCTTGCGGCTGCGACGACTTGCGGAGAATGAGCGATGGCCAGTCGGTCCGGTTTTTATGTTCTTTATCTTCAGCAGAATGGCGGCGGGTCCTACACCGTACAAGGTGTCTATGGCAGCCAGACAAATGCTTTCACAGTAACCGAGACCAACGATGGCGGTGGTGACGACCTGACGCAAGTCGGCGACATCACCCAGGACGATTTCACTTCCGATCTCAAGGCCATCGACGGCGGCCCGAATCTGGCCACCGAATTTCGTTTTGTCGCGCTGACGCAGGACGGCAGCGGCTTCATCGCCGTCGGCACCAACAGCACCTATCCAGGTGCGCCCTACTACTACCTGTTCCAGACCACCTACACCTACAACCAGAGCTCCAACGCCATCGTCACCGCCTCCACGACACCCAACGAAACCTATGCCATCTGCTTCACCACGGGCACGCGGATCGAGACGCCGCGGGGCGCCGTACCGATCGAGGCACTCGCAGTCGGCGACGAGGCGGTCACCGCCTCCGGCGAGCGCCGGACGATCACCTGGATCGGCCGCCGGACGCTCGACTGCCGCGGCGAGGCCGCCCACATGGCGCCGGTGCGCATCCGGGCGAACGCCTTCGGCGCCGGCATCCCCGAGCGGGACGTGCATCTTTCGCCGGGCCATCCGGTCCTCGTGCGCCACGGCGGCGTCGAGGCTCTTGTCCCGGTGATGAACCTGATCAACGGCACGACCATCGAGCGCTCGGCGAGGGAATCCGTCACCTACTGGCATGTCGAGCTCGACCGGCACGACGTGCTGCTGGCCGACGGCCTGCCGGCCGAGAGCTTCTTCGACATGGGCTCGCGCGGCTGGTTCGAGAACGACCTCGACGACGTCCTCGCCAATCCGGACCTGATCCCCGCCGGACAGCACGGTCGCTGCCGCGACGTGGCGGTCGAAGGACCGCTGGTCGAGGCCGAGCGGCGCCGGATCTCCGAGCTCTTCTATGCCGACCTCACCGCCCAGTGCGCCTGGCCGACCCATGAGAGTCACGGCGCCCTGTAGTTTGATCCGGGGCTGATCCGAAGTCCGGCCGATCCCATCGGGACGGCGGGCTTCAAGGCGGCTCACAAGCCGCGCAACCTCGGCAAGCGGGCCGGTCGCGTCGGCCGGAACTGTATCAGTCGCCGGCCTGACGCGTTTCGACAGCAGCTGTTGCAACGTGCCGGCTCTGCGGGTCGACGCCGCTGGGCGTGTGCTTAGGCCGGATACTTTGGCCGGATGCCTTGGACGATGCATCCGCGTATCGCGTGATGCCTGCGGCTCCCGGAGGGCGTTGCGCGGCGGCGGAAATAGGGGCAGGCGACGCGCTGCCTCCGAGCGGTGCCGGCAGGTCCGCCGCGGGCGTCTCCGGCGGGATGGACCACCGATGGCTTGCCGACGCGCCGTGAGCGCAGCGTGATGCGTGACCGACCGGGCATCCCCTGGCATTGCTGCTTCCATGGAGGCTCTCGAGGCCCGCCGCGCCGCTTTGCTCGCATGGCTGCTCGGCCAGGCCGCTGATCGGCAGCGAGACACCGGCGACGCCGCGGTCTGCCCGGTGATGCCCCCATGAGATTTCCGGTCATGCGAATGGGCCGGTCATGCGAATGGGAATGTCCGGCGCGCCATGCAATGATGGCCGATGCTCCCGTAAACGCGGCTCAGATCCCGCCCATCTACACCCGCCCATGAACACCCGCCCCAGCTTCGACGACTTCCTCGCCGTCCGGCGAACCGACGCCCGCCTTGCCAGGCTCACCCACGACGTCGCCCTGCCCAAGTCATACGGGCTGGAATTCGGGCCCGGCGGCAGCCCGCTTCCGCTGCCCGACGGATTGTCCGTCCGCTATCTCGATCTTCATCCCGGCGGCGAGGGCGACGGTCCGATCGATCACGTGTGGAGCGGCAGCGGATCGCTCGCCGCCGTCCTTGCCGAGGACCGGCCGCGGGATTTCGCCATCGCCCGCCTCTTCGCCCACAAGGTGCCCAATCTTCTCGGCTGGTTCCGGGGCATCTTCGAGGTGCTGCGGCCGGGCGGCGTGCTCAACCTCACCCTTCCCGACAAGCGCGTCACCGAAGACGTGCTGCGAGCGCCCTCGACCATCGGCGAACTCCTCGAGGCCGACCATCTCGGCCTCGAGCGGCCGAGCTTTCGCCAACGCTTCGAGCATCGCCACCTGACGATCCCCCTCGGCTCCGGCACGCTGTGGCAGGCGGGCCTCGATCCGGCCGAGCAGCCGCGCGCGCGCGCCGCAGATGCGCTCGCCTTCGCCAGGGCAGCGACGGCGGCAGGGCCAGGCACCGAGGATGCCGTGTGCCGCTGCTGGGTCTTCACCCCACTGTCGTTCCTCGACGTCCTCGAAGAGCTGTCGCGCGCCGGCGAGTTTGCCTTCGTCATCAGCCAGTTCGCGGCCACCGAGCCGGGCGGCTCGGAGTTCTTCGTCTGCCTGAGGCGCGACGACGCCACGGATCCGGCCCGGCTTCTGCACCGGCAAACGGTCGCCATCGACCATGTCCGTGCCATCGCCCTGGAGCGGCGGCGACGGGCCGCGCTGCTGGCTGGGGATTGAGCCGGCCCGCCGGACCGGCGCTGCAGCCGGCAAGGCCGGCGCGCGTCGGAAGCGGCCGAGCAACCCGTCACTGTTGACGACGCCGCCGCCGCGGCCACCGCCAGGCCCCTCATTTCAACGGCTTGCGGCGGCAGCGGGCACCGGCCCCGGCGTTCCCCGAGACGGCTCCTGCTGGCGATCGCAGTTTTGCGTGCCGGAATCGCTTTCGCCGGAGGGATTCTTCGGGCTAAAGAAGAATCATGCATCTCATCACGACGACGGCGGAACTCGCCGAGACCTGCCAGACCTTCGCCACGTCCGCTTTCGTAACGGTCGACACCGAATTCATCCGCGAGACGACCTTCTGGCCGGAGCTCTGCCTGATCCAGCTGGCGTCCCCGGACGAGGGCGTCATCGTCGATCCCTTGGCGCCCGGCCTCGATCTTGCGCCGCTCTTCGCGCTGATGGCCGATCCTTCGGTGCTGAAGGTGTTCCATGCGGCCCGCCAGGACATCGAGATCGTCTACAAGCTCGCCGGCCGCGTGCCGGAGCCGCTGTTCGACACCCAGATCGCGGCGATGGTCTGCGGCTTCGGCGAATCGATCGCCTACGACCAGCTGGTCGCGCGGCTGACCGAGGCGCGGATCGACAAGACCTCGCGCTTCACCGACTGGCGCCGACGCCCTCTGACCGAGAAGCAGCTCGACTACGCGCTTGCCGACGTCACGCATCTGCGCGACGTCTACCGGGCCCTCGACGCGCAGATCGAGAAGAGCGGCCGCAGGAGCTGGCTCGATGAGGAAATGGCGCTGCTCGCCAATCCCGAGACCTATGACCTGCACCCGGACGAAGCCTGGACGCGGCTGAAGATGCGGGTCAAGAAGCCGATCGAGCTGCAGATCCTCAAGGAGGTCGCGGCCTGGCGGGAACGCGAGGCGCGCGATGCCGACAAGCCGCGCGGCCGCATCCTCAAGGACGAGGCGATCTACGAGATCGCCCAGCAGCAGCCCCGCGACGAGGCCGCGCTTGGCCGTCTGCGCTCGCTCTCCAAGGGCTTCGAGCGCAGCGCCAGCGGCCGCGAGATCATCGCCGCGGTCAACCGGTCGCTCGCCTTGCCGAAATCCGAGTTGCCGCCCGTGCCCCGGCCCCAGGCGCTGCCCGAGGGCACCGCCGCCGCGGTCGAGTTCCTCAAGGTGCTCTTGAAGATCGTCGTCGAGGAGGAAGGTGTCGCGGCCAAGCTGATCACCTCCTCCGCCGATCTCGAACAACTGGCCTCGAAGGGCGAGGACGCCGCCGTGGCGGCCCTGTCCGGCTGGCGCCGCGAAATTTTCGGCGCGCGGGCGCTCGAACTCCTTTCCGGACGCGCCGGGCTCGTCTACCGCAATCGCCGGGTCGAGGTGCTGACGCTCGAGTGACGCCGCGGCTCGTCCGGGGCCTGCATTGGACCAACCCCTGCGGGCCCGCTGGGGCTGGCTCCGGCAGCTGACGGCAAATCGCCCCTTCTCGTGCCAGACATGGCAGACTGCCCGCTCACGCGACCAGCTCACGCGATGAAATGTTGCATTGCGAAATGTGAGGATGGCATGAAGGAAAATTCATGCTAAAAACTTGGTAACGTGAGGATTGGTTGTACCGCCTCACCCGCCTTGCAGCCCTCGATTTCGAGGCCACACAAAAATTCGCCGCAAATGAGCGGTTCTTCGGAAGCCTGATCAAGCAGGCTGACGATTTCCGAACAGTCGCGAACATGGGTGACGCAGAGTATGTGGCGGTCTTGCACCAGTGAAAAGAAAACTCTGTCATCCTTTCCCAATCGTCTATATTGGGGGCGACGTGAGTTACACCGCTCGGCTATTGGGTTCGACGGGCGGACCGGCCAGATGCGCTGGCCGGCATTGGCAGGGAGCTAGAGGGCGTTGCGAGGAATGGCGATGAAACGCATCCTGTTCATCGGCGCTCCGTTCGGAGAGTTTTTTCGCGATCTGGCGGAATCGCTCGAAGCTCAGGGAGCCGAGGTCTACCGGATCGTTCTCGAGGGCGGCGACTGGGCCGAGACCCCTGCCCGCAACCGCATCATGCTCGATCGCTCGATGAGCTGGGCGCGCTTCCTGCGCAGCGTCATCCGCTCCCGCGGCATCCAGACCGTCGTCACCTACAACGACACCCTCCCGCGCAACCGCATCGCGCTGGCCATCGCCAAGCGTCTCGGCCTCACCCGGCTGGTGCTGGAGAACGGCTATCTGCGGCCCCATCACGTCACGCTCGCCCAGAACGGGGTGAACGGCAACAGCGAACTCAGCTGTGACCCGGCGGTGATCAGCGAGGCTCCCGAACCCCAGACCAAGTGCCGGGAGTTTCCCGTGCACATGCGGCCGCATGTCGTGAACACGATGCGGCACTTCTTCTGGAGCATGCTGCTCAAGCCGGTCCTGCCATACAACTCGAAATATTACGGCGATTCCGTCGAGCGGCAGGGCATCGGCTATTTCTGCGAATATTCCTGGCGCCTGTGGAACGACGAAAGCGCGGCGCTGGCCGCCGTCGACGCCCATAAGGCCAAGCCCGAAGCCCGGGTCTATCTCGTCCTGATGCAGAAGCCCGGCGACGGCCAGATCCGCTATCACTCGCCCTTCGGCACCAACAAGCGCTTCCTTGAGGAGGTGCTCACCTCCTTCGCCAAGAACGCCCCGAAAGAGGCCTTTCTCGTCGTCAAGCAGCATCCGCTCGACTACGGCATCGAGAAATTGCCGCAGATCTTCGGCAAGCTGGCGAAGCAGCTGAACCTCGAAGGCCGCGCCGTCTACATGCGCAAGACGGGGATCGCCGCCCTGATCGAGCGGACCAACTGCCTCGTGACGATCAACTCGACCGGCGGCCTGCAGGGCGTGATCAGCGGCATTCCCGTCAAATGCCTCGGCAAGGCGGTCTACGACGTCGCCGGCCTGACATTCCAGGGCCCGCTGGCGGAATTCTGGTCGAGCGACGAGAAGCCGGATCCGAAGATGATCCAGGCCTATCGCAACTTCCTCTTGATGACCTGCCAGCTGAATGGCGGCTTCCATACGCCGGAGGCGCGGGCCATCCTGATGCCGGCCATGACCGAGCGCATCCTCTCGCTGACGACGCCGAGCGCGCTCGAGCGGCCGGCCGCCATCGGCGTCGGCGCCGAGGAGGACGAGACCGGCTTCTTCGCCCATGAAGGGCTGATTCCCGCCGAATAGGCCGGTCGCCGGCCGCTCGGGCTGGCCGCCAGCTGCAGGCTCACCGTCCGGGGCCGTCGCGGGCGCGATCGTCGATCATCCCCACTTTGCCTTTGCCCTCATCCGCACTGCCGTCGTCGCCGCGTCGTCGCCTCTGCGAACGCTTGCCATGGGCTGCGGGGCGGATCAGGCTGGACGGCGGGTCGAGCCCGGCGGCAGTCGCTAGGTCTCAAAGCCTCGTCCCCGAGACGGTCCTCCGATCTCCGTCATTCCTTCGGGTATGCGACCCGCCCATGCGAAAACGACCGCCCGCTCCCATGAGCGCGCGGTCGTTTTCGTCAGATCCCGCCCATCAGAAGGCGGCGGCTCGAGCAGGACATCCGCTCGAGCGCGAACCATGGCGGACCCATCACCGGCCCGAGGCAGTGGGACCGTCGATGCCGCCGCGCCGTCAGGCCTTGCCGAGGATGGCCCTCACCGCCGGCAGGTCGACCAGCGGCGTCTGCGGCCGCGGCCCGATCTGCTGGATGATGTGGCTGGCTGCGGCGTTGCCGAGGCGGGCCGAGGTCTCGCGATCGAGCCCGGCGGTGTAGCCGCGCAGGAAACCGGCGGCGAAGAGATCGCCCGCGCCGGTGGTGTCGACCAGTTCGGCGACGCCTTCGCCCGCGACGTCGATCCGGCTGTCGCCCTCCAGCACCACGCAGCCCTTTTCCGAGCGGGTGACGACCGCGATCTGCGGCGTGTCCAGGGCGAGCTGGACACAAGCCGCATCAAAGTCTTCGGTCTCGTAGAGCGCCAGCGCCTCGGCCTCGTTGGCAAAGACGATCCCGACCGTGCCGGAGCGCAGGAGTTCGAGGAACTCGGCGCGGTAGCGGTGGACGCAGAAGCTGTCCGAGAGGGTCATGGCGACGGAGCGGCCATTGGCCTTGGCAATGCCGGCAGCCTTGACGATGGCTTCCTTGGCGCGGGGCGGATCCCAGAGGTAGCCCTCGAAATAGGTGACCTTGGCGGCCTTGACGATCTCCTCGTCGATGTCCTCGGGCCCGAGCTCGACGCAGGCGCCGAGATAGGTGCTCATCGAGCGCTCGCCGTCGGGGGTGACGACGACCATGCAGCGCGCCGTCGGCGGCTGGCCTTCCAGCGGCTTCGTCTCGTACCGGACGCCCAGCGACCGGATGTCGTGGGTGAAGATCGAGCCCAGCTGGTCGTCCGCGACCTTGCCGAAATAGGCGCCGCTGCCGCCGAGGCTGACGAGGCCGGCGATGGTGTTGCCGGCGCTGCCGCCGGAGGTCTCCACCGCGGGCCCCATCGCCGCGTAGAGCTGCTCCGCCCGTTCGGCGTCGATGAGCGTCATGCCGCCCTTCTGGATCGTCTCGCGCTCCAGAAAGCCGTCGTCCTCGCGGGAGATGACGTCGACGATGGCGTTACCGATGGTGAGAACGTCGTATTCGGCCATGATCCTGTCCGTTGCGTTGCAGATGGACGCATCGGTATCGTCTGCAGGCACGCATGGCTAGACCGGCAGCCGACATTCCGGCCGCCGGGCGGCGGGCGGTTAAGCCGCTACCGTTCGCTTCGGCCTTTGCCGAGGCCTCATCATGTGGCTTGCCGGATGGAAGCACGCGGGGTCGGGACGGCACCGGCCGCTGCCGGTTATCCGGCCCGTGCCGCGGCAGCCCGTCGTCAGTCGAAGCTCTCGTTCGGATAGACGCCCCAGATGTCCTCCTGCCGCACGTAGCCGTGGCGCTCGGAAGCTTCGATCTCGCACCAGCCGGTGCGGCACTCTTTCACCCGCGAGACGACCCCCGGCTCGAGCCGCGCCACCAGCGGGGCGTCGAGAGCCGGATTGTTGTGAACGTCGATCATCGTCGCCTTGCCCTTCAGCCAGGGCGCGGCGATCGAGGTGCGCTCGCCGGACAGGAGCGAATGATAGACCCAGCCCTCGGAACCTTCCGAATCGCGGATGCGGCGCCAGAGCCCGAATTCCTGGATCACCTCCACCGGCAGGCCGGGCCGCAGATACAGCCAGGTCACCTGGTAGTCGCGGCCCGGGCCGATGCGGGCGTTGACGCGGGCCGACTTCAGACTGACATAGCGGGGCAGCGGCAGCTTGGAGACCGGGCCGAGCTCCAGCGCGCTCGCCGGGGCGGGAGCCAGCGCCAGGGTGGCAGCTGCGCCGGCCAGCGCGAGAAGCAGGGGGCGCAGCCAGGCTTTGAAGGAGGCGGACGGCATCGGGCAATCTCCAGGGCGCGGCCAGAACGTCACATGTCGTCGCGGCCGTTGCATTCGGGCCGGCGAAATGGCGAAGGCGGGCCGGGCGGAACTTTTCCTCCCGCGGCCCGGCTGCTACGTATGGCCACCGGCATTGCCCGGAATAATCAACCGGTTCGGTTAACAACGTCTTGAGAACAGACGGGAAAGGCGGGCGATGAACGAGCGCAGGAAGCCACTCGTGATCCTGACCCGCAAGCTGCCGGAGCCGGTCGAGCAGCGGATGGGCGAACTCTTCGACACGCGGCTGAACGAGACCGACCGGCCGATGACCCAGCCGGAGCTCGTCGCGGCCGTCCGCGAGGCCGACGTCCTGGTGCCGACGGTGACCGACCGGATCGACCGGGCAGTGATCGAGCAGGCCGGCGACCGCCTGCGGCTCATCGCCAATTACGGCAACGGCTTCGACAATATCGACGTCGAGACGGCGCTCGCCCGCAACCTCACCGTGACCAACACGCCGAACGTCCTCAACGAGGACACTGCCGACCTGACCATGGCGCTGATCCTCGCCGTGCCGCGCCGGCTGGTCGAGGGCGGCACGCGGCTCGTCGGCGGCGGCCGCTGGCCGGGCTGGTCGCCGACCTGGATGCTCGGCCGCCGGATCTGGGGCAAGAAGCTCGGCATCGTCGGCATGGGCCGCATCGGCACCGCCGTGGCCCGGCGCGCCAAGGCCTTCGGCCTCGAGATCCACTATCACAACCGCCGGAAGGTCAGCCCGAAGACCGAGGCGGAGCTCGGGGCGACCTATTGGGAGAGCCTCGACCAGATGCTCGCCCGCATGGACATCATCTCGGTCAACTGCCCCTACACGCCAGCGACCTATCACCTCCTGTCGGCGCGGCGCCTGGCGCTGGTCCAGCCGCACGCCTTCATCGTCAACACCGCCCGCGGCGAGGTCATCGACGAGAAGGCGCTGGTAGCGGCGATCGAGGCCGAGAGGATCGCCGGCGCCGGCCTCGACGTCTTCGAGGAGGAACCGGCAGTGTCGAAGAAGTTGCTTCGGCTGGCGGAGGAAAACCGCGTCGTCCTTCTGCCCCACATGGGCTCGGCGACCCTGGAGGGCCGCATCGAGATGGGCGAGAAGGTGATCATCAACATCCGCACGCTGATGGACGGCCACCGCCCGCCGGACCGGATCTTGCCGGGCGGGAGCTGACCCCGGTCCCGGACCGCGGCATGGCGCCGGACGGTTCCGGTCCTGCCCGGCTTCAGGCGCCCGGCCCTCAGTCCGGATCGATTTCCATCTGGGTCGCCGCGAGGATCGCGCCGGGGCTGCCGTCGGGGCGCACGGCCTGCAGCAAGACGGCGCAGCCATAGGTCTCGTTGCCGTCGGGGGTGACCGAGGAGACCGGCATGTCGACCTCCATCCCGGCGCTGCCGACCATGCCCATCAGCTGCCAGCCCCGCACCGGGTGGGTGGTGACGAGGGTCTCGCCGGCATTTTCGCCGCGATCGACCTTCACCGTCGCGCTGTCGGCGAAATTGACCAGAACCAGCATCGGCTTGCGCTCACCCGGCGGGGTGACTACGCCGCTCGCCCGGATGTGGAGGCTGTCGCCGACCCGGCGGATCGACACGTCGACCGGCGAGGCCGGCAGGCGGCTCTTCGTCATCAGCCGGTCGAGCTTTTCGCCATGCGAGCCGACCATGTCGTGGAGGCCGTTGATCACCAGCTGCGGCGTATAGACCATCTTGTTGGCGAAGGCCCGCGCATAGGCGCGCTGGCGCTCGCTGTTGTGGTCCGAGCCGAAGGTGTCGCGCCAGCCGATATAGTCCCAGTAGTCGACGTGATAGGACAGCGCCAGGACATGGGGCTGGTCGGCGAACTTCGCCAGCAGCTGGTCAGCGGGCGGGCAGGACGAGCAGCCCTGGCTGGTGAAGAGTTCGAGGACGTGGGTGATCTGGCTCTTCACCCGCTCTCCGGACGAGACCTGTCCGGGCAAGGCGAGGCTCAGCGCAAGCGTCAGGCAGGCGAGAGCGTGGCGGAGGAGGCGGACCTTCGGCCGATGCCGCATCAGGAGCGACCCGGCTGGACGGCGGGGACGGGCGCCATGCGGCCGTCCGCCAGCATCCATCGCAGCGTCGCGGCGCGACGCAGCGCGTTGCGCTGCGCCGGCGCATGCCGTCTTCGGTCGGGTCTGTCTGGTGAATTGCAATGCATAGCTTCGTGCCCTTTTCGCGCCGGACCCTACGGGATCGGGCCTCACACGGGCCAGTCAATTGCGGGTGAAACGCGGGCTTTCGAACGGCGAGGCGGATGCGGGGAGCATCGCCTCGCTAGGACCGTTCGGGAATCGCGGCCGGGCGCTGGTTGCGCCCGGCCACTTCTTTGATGCCTCGTCCCACCGGTCTCAGGCGGCGAGACGGCGCAGCACGTAATGCAGGATGCCGCCATTCTTGTAGTATTCGAGCTCGTCCTCGGTATCGATCCGGGCCTTGAGCTTGACCATCTCGGTGGAACCGTCGGCCCGCTCGATCTTCGCCTCCATCTCCTGGCGCGGCTTGATCGTGGTCAGGCCGTCGATGGTGACCTTCTCGTCGCCCTTGAGGCCGAGCGAGGACCAGGACGTGCCTTCCTCGGCGAATACGAAGGGCACGACGCCCATGCCGACGAGATTGGAGCGGTGGATGCGCTCGAAGCTCTCGGCGATGACAGCCTTGACGCCCAGCAGGATCGTGCCCTTGGCCGCCCAGTCGCGCGAGGAGCCGGTGCCGTATTCCTTGCCGGCGAAGACGACGAGCGGCACGCCCTCGTCCTTGTACTTCATCGCCGCGTCGTAGATCGGCATCTCCTCGCCGGACGGGAAGTGCTTCGTCATCCCGCCTTCGACGCCGTCGAGCATCTGGTTCTTGATGCGGATGTTGGCGAAGGTGCCGCGCATCATGACCTGATGGTTGCCGCGGCGGGCGCCGTAGGAGTTGAAGTCGACCGGGCGGACCTGGTGGGAGACGAGATAGTCGCCGGCCGGACCGTCCTTCTTGATCGAGCCGGCGGGCGAGATGTGGTCCGTCGTGATCGAATCGCCGAAGAGGCCCAGGATGCGGGCGCCCTCGATGTTGGTGACGGGCTTCGGCTCGGCCTCCATCCCCTCGAAATAGGGCGGGTTCTGGACATAGGTCGAGCGATCGTCCCAGTCATAGGTGAGGCCGCCGGAGACGTCGATCTTCTGCCAGTGCTCGTCGCCCTTGAAGACGTCGCCGTAGCGGTCCTCGAACATCTCGCGGGTGACCGTCTCGCGGACGATCTCGGCGATCTCCTGGGTGGTCGGCCAGATGTCCTTCAGGAAGACGTCGTTGCCGTCCTTGTCCTTGCCCAGCGGCTCCCTGGTAATGTCGACGAACATCGACCCGGCGATCGCGTATGCGACGACCAGCGGCGGCGAGGCGAGATAGTTCGCCCGCACGTCCGGGTTCACCCGGCCCTCGAAGTTTCGGTTGCCCGACAGAACCGAGCAGGCGACGAGGTCGTTGGCGTTGATCGCCTCGGAGATCGGCTCCGGCAGGGGCCCGGAATTGCCGATGCAGGTGGTGCAGCCGTAACCGACGAGGTTGAAGCCCATCGCATCCAGATCCTTCTGGAGGTCGGCCTTCTTCAGATACTCCGTCACCACCTGGGAGCCCGGCGCCAGCGAGGTCTTCACCCAGGGCTTCACCGTCAGGCCCAGCGCATGGGCCTTGCGGGCGACGAGGCCGGCGGCCACCAGCACGTTCGGGTTGGAGGTGTTGGTGCACGACGTGATCGCGGCGATCACCACGTCACCATCGGCAAGACCGTGATCAGAACCCTCGACCGAATGGCGCACGGTCTCCGGCGTCTCGTTCGGCGGCACCGCGCCCTCGTCCATGTAGCGGGAATCGCCGGTCGACTGCGGCGTCTCGCTCTTCTTGCGGCCGCCCTTGATCTCGTCCAGCGCATCCACGAACTTCGCCGCGGCGTCGGTCAAGGCGACGCGGTCCTGCGGGCGCTTGGGGCCGGCGAGCGAGGGAACGACGCTCGCAAGGTCGAGCTCCAGCGTGTCGGTAAATACCGGGTCCGGCGTCCCGTCCTCGCGGAACATGCCCTGCGCCTTCGCATAAGCCTCGACGAGAGCGATGCGGTCCTTGTCGCGGCCGGTGGCTTCCAGATAGGCCAGCGTATCCTTGGCGATCGGGAAGAAGCCGCAGGTCGCGCCATATTCCGGCGCCATGTTGCCGATCGTCGCCTGGTCTTCCAGGGTCAGGTTCGACAGCCCGGGGCCGAAGAACTCGACGAACTTGCCGACGACCTTCTTCTTGCGCAGCATCTCGGTGACGGTCAGCACCAGGTCGGTCGCGGTCGTGCCCTCGGGCAGCTTGCCCTCGAGCCGGAAGCCGATGACCTCGGGGATCATCATCGAGATCGGCTGGCCGAGCATGGCCGCCTCCGCCTCGATGCCGCCGACGCCCCAGCCGAGCACCGACAGGCCGTTGACCATCGTCGTGTGCGAATCGGTGCCGACGAGGGTGTCCGGATAGGCGATGGTCTCGCCGTTCTCTTCCTTGGTCCAGACGGTCTGGGCGAGATATTCCAGGTTCACCTGGTGGCAGATACCGGTGCCGGGAGGCACGACGCGGAAGTTCTGGAAGGCTTCCTGGCCCCAGCGCAGGAAGGTGTAGCGCTCGCCGTTGCGGCCGTATTCGGCATCGACGTTCTTTTCGAACGAATCCTTTTGTCCAAAGAAGTCGACCATCACCGAGTGGTCGATCACGAGATCGACGGGCACCAGCGGATTGACCTTCCTGGGGTCGGCGCCAAGCTGCTTCGTCGCGTCGCGCATGGCGGCCAGATCGACGACAGCGGGAACGCCGGTGAAGTCCTGCATCAGGACGCGGGCCGGGCGGTAGGCGATCTCGTGGCCGGCCTTGCCCTTGTCGTCGAGCCACTTGGCGACGGCGCGCACATCGTCGGCCGAGACGGTGCGGCCGTCCTCGTTGCGCAGGAGGTTCTCGAGGATGACCTTCATTGAGAAGGGCAGGCGCGAGGCGCCGGAAAGACCGTTCTTCTCGGCTTCCTTCAGATCGAAATAGACGTAGTCCTTGCCATTGACGGAGAGCGTCTTCCTGGCTTTGAAGCTATCGGGATGATTGGTCACGAGGCTCACATTCCTTCTCGAACCGATAAAATAGTCCGAAGGGCGAACGGCCTTCATGCGCCGCGGATCAGCGCGCTCGAAGATGCGGGTACGACCATTTCCGCTGTCCGCCCTGACGCCCGTCGGTGCCGTGCGGGCGCCATGAGATCGGCGCTTGATGTTTCCACGCCGGTCGCTGGAGTGGTTGAGGGCCTTATAGGCAAGTTTGTAATGGCTATAAAGGCCCGGAGGAAACAAAGGCGACAAAATATGACAGGGCACCAGAAAGCCGCCGCCGCGATCCCGGCGTCGGCGGGCAAAGCCGGGATATCCAGGGGGCAGGCGTGATCGCTGCCGGGCTGAAGCTGGAGGGCCTCGTCGTCGGCCGGGGCACCGTCGCCGTCGCCGGGCCGTTCGACGCCTGTGTCGCGGCGGGCGAGGCCCTCGTCGTCACCGGGCCGAACGGCGCCGGCAAATCCACCCTGCTGCGCACGCTTGCCGGCCTGTTGCCGCCGCTCGCCGGCGCGATTCGCCTCGACGGGCTCGTCGCCCCGGACGGCGAGCCGGCCGAACGCCTCGCCGACGTCGCCCATTATGTCGGCCACCGCCACGGCATGAAGAGCCAGATCAGCGTCGGCGACAATCTCGGCTTCTGGACGCGCTATCTGGGCGGCGCGGGCAGTTTCGATGCGCCCGGCGGCGCAGGCCCGGCCACCGCATCCAGCTCGGCCCCGTCATCCCGCCTCACCCCTTCCTCCAGGAGCACCGCCGCATCGCCTCCCGTTTCTCCCGCCGAAGCGCTGGCGGCCGTCGGCCTTCCCGGCCTCGAGGCCATCCCCTTCGCCTATCTCTCCGCCGGCCAGCAGCGGCGGGCGAGCCTTGCCCGGCTGCTCGTCGCTTTTCGCCCGGTATGGATCCTCGACGAGCCGACCTCGGCCCTCGACGCGGCCTCGCAAACCCGCTTCGCCGAAATCGTCGCACGCCATCTTGCGGCAGGCGGCATCGCCATCGCCGCCACCCACCACCCGCTCGGCCTCGAAGGGGCGAAGACCTTGCATATTGTACCCAGTGCCCGTCGCGGCGACGGTCCGGGCGTGCCTGCCATCGACGACGCCGCTCTTGCCGAAGCCGAGGGCTGGCTGTGAGCGCACCGATCATCCCTGGCCGCCACCTCGCCCATCCCAGCGGCCGCGGCGCAGTCGTGGCGACTTCGTTCCCGCTCGGCCTTTCGCCAGCCCTCCCCTCGCATGAGGAGGTTCCCAGCGATCCGATGCCGCCACATTTCCGCAAGACGACTTGGCGCCGCCCTTCAACCCACCGTCATTCTCGGCCCCCGTCCCGACAGCATTCACACATCCCGGAAAGCTCATCCAAAACAGTGCCTTGCGAGAGAAATCGAAGACGCCGGGGCGCAGAAAGAAAAGGCGCCGGCCTCAACGCTTCGTCATTCTCGGGCCCCGTCCCGAGAATCCAGAGATCGTCGGGCGCCATTCGTTTCAGCTGCAGAAAGGTGCAGGCGGCCGGCGCCTCGGCAGCTGCCCCTGGATTCTCGGGGCGGGGCCCGAGAATGACGAGGCTGCGAGGTTTCGCCACCATTCGTGCACGGAGACGCGCACCGGACGACGCCGGGCGCTCGCCCGCCGAGGTCCGTCCATGACCGCTTTGTTCCTGCGCGACCTGCGCCTCGCCTTTGCCGGCGGCGGCGGGGCGACCACCGGCGTCATCTTCTTCCTGGCGGTGATCGCGACGATCCCATTCGGCGTCGGCCCGGACCTCAACCTTCTGTCGCGCATCGGCCCGGCGATCCTGTGGATCGGCGCGCTTCTGTCGACGCTGCTGACCCTCGACCGGCTGTTCCAGGCCGACCGCGACGACGGCACCCTCGACCTTTTGATCGCCGGCCCGCTGCCGATGCCCCTCGTCGTCCTGTCCAAATGCCTCGCGCTGTGGACCGCCTCGTCCCTGCCTCTGGTCCTCGCCTCCCCCGTCCTCGGCCTGTTCCTGGCGCTCCAGCCCGCCGCCCTCCTCGCGGTGATGGCCACCCTCTTCGTCGGCACCCCCGCCATCGTCTGCATCGGCGCCGTCGGCGCCGCCGTCGCCGTGGCGCTCCCCCGCGGCGGCCTGCTGGTCTCGGTGCTGGTGCTGCCGCTGGCGATCCCGGTCCTGATCTTCGGCGTCTCGGCCACCTATGCGGCGGTCAACGAGCCCGACCCGTTCTGGCCGCCTTTCATGATCCTGTGCGCGCTGACACTGTTTTTCGGGGCGTTGGGGCCGGTGGCGGCAGGGGCCGCGTTAAAGGGGGGTGGGGATTGAGTCGGGAGTGCCATCATGGGCTGGCTGGCTGATGATGCGAGAGGTTGAAGCGGAATAGGATGATTTGTTTCAAACGAACGTTCGAACAGCCAGGCTGACTGAAGAGAGGACGTTCAACAAATGAGGCTTCAGACAGTTCTATTGTTAATAACTTGGATGTTGGATGCCCCAATAGGCTGCCGATCCCGAGGCTCCCATGTCCAACCTCGATATTCGAGGCGTGCTGCCTCTGCGGCTGCTAGAATAGCTGGAATGCGCTTTTGAAGCCATTCGCGCTGGGGTTTGACCGTCTCCCACGCTTCAAGGCGATCAGGCAAAACTCCACTCCGACTGTAGCGAATAAAGGCACGAAATGGCGGTAGGTCTCCTCGACGCTGACGTCCCCTGGATCGATCGGATCGACCGCATCAAAATGGTGGCAGACAGGCTCTGGAGCCACATGTGCGCGATCAGCTTCAATCTGTAGAATCGCTTCTAAACCGGCCGCGAGATGTTGTCCCTTCGTCCAAATGAGCGGTTCATCGTCTTCCATGAGACCATCTACCCTTTGCGCCCTATGTCCGCTACTGAGCGAAACTGGCCGATTACCTGTTCGCAGCATATGAAATGGAATTAACAATTCCGTTTCAATCACCGCTTCGCCTGATGCGCCTGCACATAGGCCGGCGGCACCGCCGCTATCCTTGACGTATAGTCCTTCGGGCTCTCCGCCGTGAAGAAATTCACCACCTTTTCGGGCAGCCGCAAGGAGACGTTCGGCTTCGCCAAGGCGGACATTTCGGCGTTTCTCCAGAAGGCTTCGTCCAGCGCCGCGATGTCGCTCGTGTCGATCTCGCTGTTCGGCAGCGTCATCTCGCAGGGGGTTACGTCTTCTGCCCGGATTGTGTGACGAGCGTTGATTTGGCAATCTTTGCCAAACTGCGATATCTCGCCCAGGAGGACCCGCCATGGCGACCATGAACGTTTCCCTGCCTGATCCCATGAAAGACTGGGTCGAGGCCCAGGCCGCGACCGGCCGCTACAGCAATGCCAGCGATTATGTGCGCGATCTGATCCGCCGGGATCAGGAGCGCCGCGAAAATCGCCCATCTGCAGGCGCTCGTGACAGAGGGGCTGGAAAGCGGGATCAGTTCGCACTCGATGGATGACATCGAGGCGGCCGCACGCCGGGATAGTCGAGCAAGTGCGTTGCAAGGTTGGACAGCGCGATCCTCCGCGTCGTCATCCCGGGCTTGAGCCGGGATCCATTCCAAATCGGTGAACGTGGATCCTAACATTCTGGAGCGAATGGTTATTTCAGCGCAGAGGAATGGATCCCGGGTCAAGCCCGGGATGACGAAGTTCGTGTGTCCGCGCCCCAGGCTTTCACGCCTGCGGCGCCACTATGGTTGCCTCGTGACTGGAGCCGAGTTTCTGCGGGTTGGTCCCAAAGAGCGACGGGAACGCTGATCTCTCTCCACCTGGCCCCGTGCCCGCGTCCCACCATTCAGCTTCGCGCGCGCCGGGCCATGCTGCGGCCATCGGCCAAGAGCCGGCTAGATCGACCGCGTCGTCCGCCCACCCGCATGCTCCTCCTCCCCTCCCCGCCTCACTCCCACACCACCCGGTTCCGCCCCGCCAGCTTCGCCGCATAGAGCCGCTTGTCGGCCGCGCCGAGGAGCGCCTGGAGCTCGCTCCCGTCTTGCGGACACGCCGCGACGCCGATGCTCGTGGTGAAGGAGAGGGTCTCGCCGGCCTCCTCGAAGGACGAGGCCTCGACGAGGCCGCGCAGCGCTTCCGCCGCCTGCCGTGCCTGTGTGGCTGAAACATCGGAGAGGAGGATGCAGAACTCCTCGCCGCCGTAGCGAAAGACGTCGTCAGCCGGCCCGACGGTGTCGATCAACAGCGAGGAGACCGCCCGCAGCGCGTTGTCGCCGGCCTCGTGTCCATGGGAGTCGTTGATCGCCTTGAAGAAATCGATGTCGAGAAGAAGAAGGGCGAGCGGCGTTCCGTCGCGCTCGTATCGGGCCTTTGCCTCCGCAAACCGGAGCTTGAGATGGGCGCGGTTGCCGAGGCCCGTCAGCGGGTCGGTGTGGGCCTGGCGCTTCAGCGCCTTTTCCGCGCGCGAGCGCGAGGTCTCGTAGACGAAGGAGAAGCCGAAGATGCAGAAAGCGACGCCGGCGACGTTGAGGAGCGCCCGCGGATTGCCGGTCACCGCGCTGTCGGAGAAGCGCGTGTAGTAAATGGCGAAGGCGGTCGCCAGAAAGACGGCAGTGACGCCGCCGCCCAGCGCCCGGCCGAGCAGCATGTGCGACAGGATGGGGATCAAAAGCACCCAGGCGAAGACCGACGGCGCCGATTGCGGCGTCGTGAGGATCAGCATCATCGTCGTGTTGAACAGGACGAGATAGACGAAGGACCAGCGGACGAGATGGGCCGTCCTGCGGATCACCGGAACGAGGCACAGCGCGAACAGCCCCATGGCGATCTCGCCGGCCATCGCCGTATAGTTGGCGTTGAAATAGTTGAGGGCCGCGAAGGTCGCGCCGAATGCCGTCGTGAAGATCAGGAGGGCGACGAGGATGGAGCGGCGCAGCGCCTCGACGTCATCGAATGTGCTCGCCTGCTTCGCCACCGCTCGATGCTTTCCTCTCCGGGTTCAGTCGCTGCCATGGCGGCTGGATCGAGCCGGCATCGGACAGAAAGGCAGGAAGCTCCAAAGGCATGGCGGCCGACAATGATCTGCCGCCGCGTCGAGCCCGACCGGGGCGGTTTTAGACCGCGATGGTAAACCTTGCCTTAATTTTGCCTTCGTCCGCCTCGGCGCCAGTGGATGCCGGGCGGGCCATCATCGCCCCTCTCGCCCTACATCCCGACGACCGCAGCCAATCCTCCGCGAGCCCCCATGACCGACTGGAACGCCGACCTCTATCTCCGCTTTGCCGAAGAGCGCACCCGCCCCGCTGCCGAACTGCTCGCGCGGGTCTCTCTCACGGCGGTTCGCCATGCCGTCGACATCGGCTGCGGGCCGGGCAACTCCACGGAGCTGATCGCCCGGCGCTATCCCCAGGCCGCCGTCGCGGGGATCGACACCTCGCCGGACATGCTGGAGAAGGCCAGGGGCCGGCTGCCGGAGGTCGCCTTCACCCACGGCGACGTCGCGACCTTCGCGGCCGAGCCGCCGGCCGATCTCCTCTTCGCCAATGCCGTGCTGCAATGGCTGCCGGATCACCAGACGCTGCTTCCCCGCCTGATGGAGAGCCTCGCGCCGGGCGGGGTGCTGGCCGTGCAGATGCCCGACAATCTCGGCGAGCCGTCGCACCGGCTGATGCGGGAGGTGGCGATGCGGCCGGACTTTGCCGGCAAGATCGGCGAGGCGGACAAGGTGCGGCCCCGCATCCTGCCGGCCGGGGCCTATTACGATCTCCTGGCGCCCCTCGCCGCCACCCTCGACATCTGGCGCACGACCTATTTCCACGTCCTGCCCGATGCTCCGGCGATCGTCGACTGGGTGCGCGCGACGGGGCTGCGGCCGTTTCTGGAGCCGCTGGACGAGGCGGAGGAGACCGCCTTCCTCGACGCTTATACCCAACAGATCGCCGCCGCCTATCCGCGGCGCGTTGACGGCCGGGTGCTTCTGGCCTTCCCTCGCCTCTTCATCGTCGCAAGGCGCTGATTCCCCGCCAGAGACGATCTCCCGCCGAAAAAGTTGCGAGCCCCTTCCATGTCCATTCCTGCCGCGACGGGCCCGATGCCCGCCCCCTACGAACTCGTCGAGGAAACCCCTGCGATCGACGACTATCGCCGTCTGCGCAGCGTCTCCGGCCTTTCGCCCAAGAGCCTGGAGGCCGCGCGCATCGCCCTGCCGAACACGCTCTACGCCGTCGTCGTGCGCCACGAGGGCCGGGCGATCGGCATGGGCCGCGTCGTCGGCGACGGCGGCTGCCACATGCAGGTCGTCGACATGGCGGTCGAGCCGGCGCACCAAGGCAAGGGCATCGGCAAGGCGATCTTCGCGGCGCTCGAGGCCTGGCTGAAGCGGACGGCGCCCGACACCGCCTATGTCAGCCTGATCGCCGATGGCGACGCGAAACATCTTTATGCCAAGTTCGGCTTCGAGCCGGTGATGCCGGCCTCGATCGGCATGGCGCGGTTCTTTCGCGGCGATCCCACGAAACGATGATCCGGTGGGGCGCGGCGACCCCGCAAAAAGGTGACCCGATCGGGACATCATCCGTTTGCGGCCAGGCTGAAGAGGCTCTAAACTCCCCGGCCATGACCGACGTCTCCGCCAGCGCCAAGCCCTCGCGCTTTTCCATCCTCGCCAATCCGACCCGCTTCCTGGAGCTGTCGGGCAAGCTGCAGCCGTGGCTCTATGGCGCGGCCCTCGCCGCGCTCGCCGTCGGCCTCACGCTCGGCCTGACGGCGCCGGCGGACTACCAGCAGGGCGCGACCGTGACGATCATGTTCGTGCACGTGCCCTTCGCCTGGCTGTCGATGATGATCTGGACGGTGATGAGCCTGTCGGCGCTGGGCACGCTGGTCTGGCGCCATCCGCTGGCCGACGTCTCGGTGAAGGCGGCGGCGCCGATCGGCGCGGTGTTCACCGCGCTCTGCCTGATCACCGGCTCGATCTGGGGCCGGCCGATGTGGGGCACCTGGTGGGTGTGGGACGCGCGGCTGACCTCGGTCTTCGTGTTGTTCCTCATGTATCTCGGGCTGATCGCCCTCACCCGAGCGTTGGAAGACCAGTCCAAGAGCGCGAAATCCTCGGCGATCCTCGTCCTTGTCGGCTTCGTCAACATCCCGATCATCAAGTTCTCGGTCGACTGGTGGAACACGCTGCACCAGCCGGCGAGCGTGCTGCGGGTCGACGGCCCGGCGATGCCCGCCGCCTATCTCACGCCGCTGCTCGTCTCGGCGATCGGCTTCACGCTCTTGTTCTTCGCCCTGCATCTGACGGCGATGCGCACCGAGATCCTGCGCCGGCGCGTCGCCGCCTTGTCGCGGCTCGCCGCAAGGCGGGCGGAAGCCTGAGCCGACTGACCGGAGACCATCCATGCAGGCCGACTATTTCGCCTTCATCGCCAGTGCCTACGGCATTTCGGCGCTTGCCATCCTCGGGCTCGCGATCTGGGTGTTCCTCGACGCGCGGGCCCAGCGGGGCGCTCTGAAGGCGCTGGAAGCGCAGGGCATCCGCCGCAGGTCGCAGGCCGGCGGATCTCTCGACACCGCGGCCGAGGCCGGCCGATGAGCGCCCGCGACGAGGAGGGCACCCTGCTCGAAACCGCGCCGGCCGACCAGGCCCCGCCGGAGCGGCGCCGTGGCCCGAGCCTCGTTGTCCTGCTGCCGCTGGTCCTGTTCTTCGCCCTTGCCGGCGTCTTCCTCTACCAGCTCCTTTCCGGCCACGACCCGAAGGAAATCCCCTCGGTCCTCGTCGGCAAGAGCGCGCCGATGACCGTGCTGCCAGCCCTGGCCGGCGCCACCCTGCCGGACGGCCAGCCGATGCCGGGCCTCGACCTCGCCGGCCCCGGCGACGGGCGGCCGGTGCTGGTCAACGTCTTCGCCTCCTGGTGCGCCCCCTGCCGCGACGAGCATCCGCTGCTGATGCAGCTCGCCAAGGACGAGCGGTTCAGGCTGGTGGCGATCAACTACAAGGACAAGCCGGACAACGCCCTCGGCTTCCTGCGCAATCTCGGCAATCCCTATGCGGCGATCGGCGTCGACCAGAAGGGCGCGGCGACCATCGACTGGGGCGTCTACGGCGTGCCGGAGACCTTCCTCGTCGCTCCCGATGGCGAGATCCTCTACAAGCAGACCGGCCCGTTCACGCCGGAGGCGATCCGGACCGGGCTGATGCCGGCGGTCGAGCGGGCGCTGCAGCGCGAGCCGAAGACGCGCACGCCGACCAGCTGACGGCATCCCGGCGCAAAGGCCGGGATGCGCGATCTCGCCTGAAGGGCCTCTTGCGGGACGACCGCAGGACGCAGGGATCAGGCTGAAGCGGCCTCGCCCCGGGCGGGGATGTGCTGGAACACCTCGAAACCCTCGAATTCCGGATGGCCGAGGAAGAGCTTCGGCCTCTCGCCCCCGGTATTGGCACCAGCCTTGGCACCGGCGCCTGCTCCGGTATTCGCATGCGAGTCGCGAAAAGCCTGCGACTTCGTCCAGCCTTCGAATGCCTCGCGGCTCTCCCACACCGTATGGGAGGCGTAGAGGACGTGATCGCCCTTGTCGGCGCCCTTCAGCATGTGGAATTCGACGAAGCCCGGCATCTCCTCGAGATAGGACTTGCGCGTCTTCCAGACGTTCTCGAACGCCTCCGTGCTCTCGGGGGCGACCCTGAAGCGGTTCATGGCAATATACATCGGTGATTCCACAGTCTTTCAGATGGGTGGCGTCTCAATCGCGGCGATCGCTCGTCGCGGCGATCGGGGCCGGCGGCACACCGCCGCCCCCGATCGATCCTTTGCAGGAAATGGTCGCGGCCCGGGAGGCGATCTCCCGGACCGCCGGGATCAGAACTGGTAGGTCAGCGTCGCCCTGAAGGAGCGGCCGGATTCGGAGTAGAACTCCTTCGGCTGGGTGGCGCTGTCGGGGATGTCGAGGGCGTCGTTGTAGGTCTCGTCGAAGACGTTGTAGAGCCCGGCCTGCAGCTTCACCCCTTCGAGCTGTTCCGGCTTCCACCAGGCGGTGAGGTCGAGAAGCGCATAATCCGGCGTCTTCGAGATGTCGTTCTCGACATCGTCGCGGGAGGCCGCCAGCGTCAGAAACGCGTCGCCGCCCCACACGCCGTTGTCGTAGCCGAGGTTGAAGATGCCCTTGGCGGCGGGAACCGAGTTGAGATGCACGTCGGTGTCGATGTCGCGGCCGATATAGGCGGCAAGGCTGACGCCGCTGTGCCAGACCGAATCAATCTGCCAGCGCGCCGCCGCCTCGATGCCGTAGATCTCGACATTGGCGCGGTTGAAGTAGCGGGTGATGCCGAAGGGATAGTCGCCGGGCGAAAGCCCCACCTCCGACGGATCGACGGATTCCGTGTCGATGAAGTTCTTGTAGCGATTGTAGAAGCTTGAGACGCTCCAGTCGAAGTCGTCGTGCTTCGCCCGCAGCCCGACCTCGAAGCCGTTGCTGGTTTCCGATTCCAGATCCGGATTGCCGATCGAGAGATAGGTGCCCGGCCCGCCATAGCTGAGATAGAGCTCTTCGGCGGTCGGAGCGCGGAAGCCCCGGGCATATTGGGCGTAGATCGTGGCGTTCGGCGTGACGTCAAATTCGGCCCTGAGCTTGGGCGAGACGGCGCTGTCGCTGGAGGAGGCGGGCAGGCCGTCATAGGTGACGTTGTCTTCGTAGGCGGCGGTCTCCTGCGGGTTCTGCTCGTAATAGTCGAAGCGGATGCCGGGCGTCAGGCGGAACTTGTCCGTCACGGCGATCTCGTCCTCGACGAACAGGCCCAGCGAGACGCCGTGGACCTCGGGCATGTCGGCCTGGTTCGTGTGCAAGAAGTTGCAGGAGCTGAACGGCGGATAGGGCGGCGGGGGGCAGTTGTCCTCGCCGCTGGAGAGCTGCTTGGTGCGATTGCCGATGGCCTGGCCGCCGACCGAGATCTTGTGGTCGAGCCCGGCGAGATCGAAATGCTTCATCACGCTGCCATTGATGCCGAAGGTCGTGTCCTCGAGATCGCTGAGGCGGGAATAGTCGCCGGCGGGCGTCGATTGCCGGACGCCCCACAGATCGTTCGAAAGCTCCTGGCGCTGCCAGTAGACGACGACGTCGGCGGCATCGAGCCAGGCGCCGGCGCCAGCGCCGAGTTCGTAATGGGCCGAGACCCGCTCGCGCTTCTCGACGTCGTTGGTCAGCACCGATCCCGGCTGGTATGTGGTGGGTGACGAGGTCAGGGTGTCGATGTCGTCGTCGCGGTCGTAGAGTTCGCCGGTGACGCCGAAGACCTGATCGACGCCGAGATGCTGGCGGATCTTCACCAGGACGTTCTTGCGGTCGTAGTCGAGCGGATTGGGCTCGGTGCGGGTGGAGCCGTAGCCGCCGACGTCGCCCTTGTTGTCTTCCTCGTGGCCGGCGCGATAGCCGCCCTGGAGCAGCATGTAGGTTTCGCCCATCCGGGCAGCCAGCGCCTGGTCGACGCCCCAGCTCTCGTCGGCGCTGTCGAAGGTGGCACGCGACAGTCCGCCGAAGGTCTTGTCGCCGGGCAGGAGATCCTCCGGATTGAGGGTCCTGACGGCGACGATGCCCCCGAGGGCGCCGGCGCCGAAGATGCTGGAATCGCTGCCCTTGACGATGTCGAGCGCCGAGAGCGTGTCGAAATCGAACGTCCCGCTGCCGCCCTGGACGCCGCGCGCGCCGTCGTTGAGCCAGGGGATGGGGATGCCGTCGATGGTGGTCAGGACGCGGTTCTTGTCGAGGCCGCGGACGCTGAAGCTGCCGTTCGAGCTGCTGTAGGAGACGCCGGGATCGAGCCGCGAAATGTCGTCGGCGTTGAAGACCTGCGCGGCGTCGAGCTCGCTGCGGGTGATGCGCTCCGTCAGGACCGTTGCGGCCCGCGTCGCCGTCTGGTTCTGCGACGCCGTCCCGTCGTCCTCGCCCGCAATGGTGACGGGCTGGAGCAGAATGGAAGTCTCGCCGGCCGCAGCGGCCTGTTGGGCCGCGGCGGGCATGCCGAGAACGAGCGAAATGACCAGGCCGGACGCAGCACCGGCGAGTTGGCGCGAATGACGTGCCATCGTGACCCCCTGATTTTCGAGATGACAGGGACCTGGCTGGCATCCGCGGTTCGCGGGCTGGCTCGCTAACGTCCTCGGCCGATGGTGCAACCCCCTCGGTTTCGCCATCGCCATTGACGGTGATAGATAATATGATAACTAGAGTCAACTTCTATCGCCTTGAAATCGCTGCATGATTGGAGAGTTTCTAAAGTGGGTGACGATCTCCGCATCGATCCGTCCGAGCCGGTTGTGCGCGCCATCACGACCGCAGAAGCGGGCCGGCGCGTCGTCTCCGCCACGGAACTCTTTGCGGACAAACACGAAATCGAGATCCACCACGGCGATGCCATCTACCGCTTGCGGCTGACGAGGGCCGGCAAGCTCATCCTCACAAAGTGAACCCCATGCCCATGTCGATCAGACCCCTCATCCCCGCCGCCATCCGCGCTTTGCTGCCCTTCGCCCTCGCGGCATCGCTCGCTCTCCGGGCGAATGCGCAGGAGAACCAGCCGGCGCGCATCGTCGCCATCGGCGGCGCCGTCACCGAGACCCTCTATGCCCTCGGCATCGAGGACCGGATCGTCGCCGTCGACACAACCTCGGTCTATCCGCCAGAGGCCGCGCAGAGGCCCAATGTCGGCTACATGCGCGCTTTGTCCGCCGAGGGGGTCCTCACCCAGTCGCCGGACCTCGTGCTGATGGAAGAGGGGGCCGGCCCGCCGCCGGCCATTGCTCTCCTGAAGAGCTCCGGCGTGCGGGTCGAGACGATCCCCGGCGGCCACGGGATCGAGGCGCTGGGGCAGAAACTGGCGGCGATCGCCGCCGCGGTCGGCAAGCCTGAAGAGGGCCAGGCGTTGGCCGAGGAGGTCGAAAGCGGGCTCCGGCGTCTCGAAGCCGAGCTGGCGCCAATCGAGACCCGCAAGCGGGTGCTCTTCATCCTCTCCATCGTCGACGGCCGGCCGATGGCGGCGGGATCAGGCACCGCAGCCGACGCGATCATCGCGATCGCCGGGGGCAGGAACGTCTTCGCCGCGGCCCATGGCTACAAGACGCTGTCGGCGGAAGCCGCGACGGAGCTGGCGCCCGACGTCGTGGTGATGATGACCGGAGCGGGACCGAACCATGCCGCGGTCGACCCCTTCGAGATCCCGGCGCTGGCGGCGACGCCTGCCGGCGAGGCCAAGGCGCTGGTGCGGATGGACGCCTCCTATCTTCTCGGTTTCGGCCCGCGCACGGCGGATGCGGCGCGCGATCTCGCCGCGCAGCTCTATCCCGGCACGATCAAGCCGGCCCGATGACCCCGGTTACCGCTTCTGCAGCCATGGCGCGCGCACCGGGAGACCGCTCCCTCGCCGAGGCCGTCGCCCTCGGCCTGCTCGCCCTTGGCGTTTCAGCGATGGCGGTTCTCGCCATCGGCATCGGGCCTTCGGCGCTGTCGCCGGACAGGGTGATCCGCATCCTCGCGGCAGGCCCTGACACCCGGGCCTTTCCCCTCGGCGAGGTGGTCATCGTCTGGCAGATCCGGCTGCCGCGGGCGATCATGGCGGTGCTGATCGGCGCGATGCTGGCGCTCGGCGGCGCGATCATGCAGGGGCTGTTCCGCAATCCGCTCGCCGATCCGGCGATCCTCGGCGTATCGAACGGCGCCGCCCTCGGCGCCGTCTCGATGATCGTGCTGGGCGGCGGCGCCCTCGCCCCGGTCACCGCTTTTCTGGGCGGCTACGCCCTGCCGCTGGCGGCCTTCGCCGGCGCGCTCGCGGCCACCCTCGCCCTTTATGCCATCGCCACCCGCGGCGGCTCGACCTCGGTGGCGACGATGCTGCTCGCCGGCGTCGCCCTCGCCGCCTTCGCCGCCGCCATCATGGGCTATCTGGCGTTCCTCAGCGACGACACCCAGCTGCGCGACCTGACCTTCTGGAATCTCGGCGGGCTCGGCGGCGTGACCTGGGAGAAGGTGATGATCACCGGCCCGATCATGCTGGGCGTCATCGCCTGCGCCCCAATGCTGGCGCGCGGCCTCGACGCGCTGGTGCTCGGCGAGGCGGAGGCCTTCCACATGGGGCTGCGGGTCGAGGCGATGAAGCGGCTGGCGATCCTCCTCGTCGCCGGGGCGACGGGCGTCGCGGTCGCCGTCTCGGGCACCATCGGCTTCGTCGGCATCGTCGTGCCGCATCTCCTCCGGCTCGCGGTCGGCGCCAATCACCGTTTCCTCATCCCCGCTTCCTGTCTCGGCGGCGCCCTCCTGATGCTCGTCGCCGACATCGGCGCGCGTCTGCTCGTCGCCCCTGCCGAGCTGCCGATCGGCATCATCACGGCGGCGATCGGCGCGCCGTTCTTCCTCTGGCTCCTGATGCGCCGACGCGCCTTCGAAGGGTTCTGACCGGCATGGCACTGGCAATCTCCGACATCCGGGTCATCGCAGGCGACCGCAAGATCCTCGGACCGGTCTCGGCCAAGATCGAGCCGGGACGGATGACCGGGGTGATCGGCCCGAACGGCGCCGGCAAGTCGACGCTTCTGAAGGCGATCAGCGGCGAGCGGCGGCCGCAGACCGGGCATGTCAGCCTCGATGGCGACGACGTCTTCGCCATTCCCCCGGCAGAGCTTGCCAGACGGCGCGCCGTGCTGCCCCAGGCGGCGGCCATCGCCTTTCCCTTCACCGCCTTCGAGATCGTCGGGCTGGGCCTCCGCCAGCGGGCGGGGCTGACCGCCACGGCGCGCCGGCACGCCGTCGAGGAGGCCTTTGCGGCGGTCGATCTGGAGGGCTTCGGCGATCGCCTCTACCAGCGCCTGTCCGGCGGCGAGCAGCAGCGGGTGCAGCTCGCCCGCGTGCTCTGCCAGATCGGCCGTCCGGTGGAGGACGGCCGCGCCAAGCTGCTCATCCTCGACGAGCCGACCGCCAGCCTCGACATCCGCCACCAACTGGATGTCCTCACGATCGCCCGGCGCTTCGCCGACGGGGGCGGCATCGTCGTCACGGTGCTCCACGACCTCAACATGGCCGTCGGCTTCTGCGACCGGCTGATGGTCCTGCAGGCCGGCGCGCTCGCCGCCGACGGCGAGCCGGCGCGGCTGGTGGAAGAGGGCGTCCTGTCCAAGGTCTTCGGCACGCCGATGACCGTCCTGCAGCCGTCCGGATGGGCCCGGCCGGCGGTGCTGCCGGATCTGTCCGCGATCGGTTCCGGCCGGCGGAGCTGTGCGCTCCCCCAGCCCGTCGCAAGGATCGAGCGCTCGCGAACCCATGCGCACTGACGCGGCGAGCGGCCCTCAGGCGATCCGCAGGTCCGGCCGGACGCTGTTTGCCAGCACGGTGCGCATGTTGGGCAGGTCGTTGCCCGACAGCTTCGTCTCCAGCGCCTCCGGATCGTAGCCGAAGCCGAGCCAGCGCTCCGTCAGCCGCCGGCGCAGGATCTCTTCCGGCACCTCGAGCATCGCCGTCAGGTCGAAATGCCGGCGCAGCGGCGCCCAGGCGGGATCGTCGAGCAGGAGATAGTTGCCCTCGACCACGACGGTGCGGATCGCCGGCCCGATGATGCGGGCGCCGGCCCGGGCGATCTCGATCGCCCGGTCGAACACCGGCACCGCCACCTCGGCGCCGTCGTCGGCGGCGAGCCGGGCGAGCGTTGCGGCCAGCCCGCCGGTGTCGAAGGTGTGCGGCGCGCCCTTGCGCGGGCGGTGGCCCCGCGCGTTCAGCACCAGGTCGTCGAAATGGAACCCGTCCATCGGCAGCACGGCGGCGGCGCCCGGCCGCCGGGCATCGAGTTCCTCGACCAGCCAGTCGGCAAGGGTGCTCTTTCCCGAGCCCGGCGAGCCGGCGATTGCGACGATCACCCGGCGGTCGCCCGCAAGCCCGAGCACATGCCGGAGAAACTCCTCCCGCGAGACCGGCGCCGGCCCCGCGGCTGCGTCCGCCATTCCACGATCCTGCGACATCGCTTGCTCCCTCTGCCTGCGGCGGCGTGCCGCGGACGGTCCGGCCCGCTCCGGGCGCGCCATGCCGATCCGATGAAGCCGATCCTACGATCTGTCGCCAGAGGGCGAAACCGCCCGGCCGAGGTGGCCGCCCGATTGCAGGTGCGGCGGGACCGAAGACCCGGCCGAATCTGCCGGCATTCGGGCATCTGCCCGCACCCGCCATTCCCCGACGCGCCGCAGCCTCCATCTATAGGCCAATGGCCGAACCATCCTTCACGCTCCGCACCCCCGACGACGACAGCGTTGCCCGCAGGATCTGCGACAGCTGCGGCTATGTCGCCTACGAAAACCCCAAGATCGTCGTCGGCTCGGTGGTCCGCCACGACGACAGGATCCTCCTCTGCCGCCGGGCGATCGAGCCGCGCCGCGGCTTCTGGACGATCCCGGCCGGTTATCTGGAACTCAACGAGACGCCGGAGGACGGGGCGCGGCGCGAGGCGATGGAGGAGGCGGAGGCCACGCTGGTGATCGAGCGGCTCCTGGCGGTCTATTCGGTGCCGCGCATCAGCCAGGTGCAGCTGATCTACCGGGCGAAGCTGGCGACGGGCCATGTCGCCGCCGGGCCGGAAAGCCTCGAAGTCAAACTGTTCGACCCATCGGAGATCCCCCGCGACGAACTCGCCTTTCCCTCGGTGCACTGGGCGCTCGCCCATGACGAGGAGGCGCGAGCCGGCGCCCCGCCGGTGCCCTTCGGCAATCCGCCGGGCGAGAGCGGCGCTCGCATGCCAGACGGACGGAGCATCGCACCCGGGGAGGAATGACCGCCGGGATCTCGATGATGCGGATGACGCGGCCGGAAGAATCGCCGCTTCTCAAAGTCCCCGCCAAAGAAAAAGCGGCCCGCCCCGACTGGGGCGGCACCGCTCTTCATGATCGGCGATGACCGCCCGGACTACTTGGCGGCGGCCGCCTTCAGCGCCTCGGCCGGATCCTGCGTGGCGCCACTCTCGTCGAAGGTCGCGAGATAGGCGATGACGTTGGTGAGTTCGTCGGGCTTCTTGATGCCGGCAAACGCCATCTTGGTGCCCTTGACCGTGCCGCGCGGGTCGGCGAGCCAGGTGCTCAGGAGTTCCTGGTTCCAGGACGTCTTGTCGGCGGACCAATCCTGGAAGGGCTTGGAGAACTTGTAGCCGCCGCGGTCGGCGCCCGGCTTGTCGCCGACGATGCCGTTCAGCTCAGGCCCGATCTTGTTCTTGGCGCCTTCGCCGACGGCGTGGCACGCCTTGCACTTGTTGAAGACTTTCTCGCCGGCCGCCGGATCGCCGACCTCCTGGGCCGATGCCGCACCGGCGGCGAAGACGATCGCCACACTGGCGATGGCGAGACTGAAATTACGCATGGATCCTCCCTTTCGTAGAATCTTGGTCGACTTGCCCAAGCACCCACTGAAGGGACCATATTGCGCGCGAGGCGGGCTTGGCAATCAGATATGAGAACCAATCCAAGGTGACCCCATGTCGCGCCTCATGGTCGTTGCGCGCCGCGGGGCGGCTCCGGACGTGCCGGTCGGGGACCTTGCCGACGGCTCCGGACACGTCCGCGCCCCACCGGTCAGGTCGATTGGCGGATCTTCCGTTTGGGAATATTGTCTCCACAGTTTCGCCATACTCGTAAAGGCCTGGCAGATTTGAAGAAAATTTTATTCACCTTGATTTTTAAGCGACTTTCAACGCTTCCATAGGATGAATGGGTCATTAAGAGCGCGGCGACGGAGGCATGTGCGGCTCATCTGCAACACAGAAAATATGACCGCATTCCTGCCATCTTTCAGCCAAGCATACGGATCAGGGGTCGTTGTCGAATTCGGATGCATTCCGGATCCGCCACGCAGGAGCCACGGCCCTCTGCCAATTCGTCGCGCTTGCGACAAAGGAGACTGACACATGAAACGCCTCGCACTGCTTCTCGCCGCCACCGCAATCGCCACCCCGTCCATGGCTGCCGACATCCTCGTCCCCGAGCCCCCGGCACCGGCCCCGATGGCCATCGAGCCGATCGCGCAGACGACCACCTGGAGCGGCCTCAACCTCGGCGTCCAGGCCGGCGTCGCCTTCGGCAACAGCGACAACGGCGCCAACTTCAACACCAGCGATCCGGTGTTCGGCACGGGCGTCTTCAATGACGACGACAATGCCGGCTTCATCGGTGGCGCGCATATCGGCTACGACTACCAGTTCCAGAACAACGTCGTTCTCGGTGCCGTCACCGACTTCAACTACATCGACGCAGAGACGAACCGCTCCTACACGACCCCGGGCGGCGCCGAGTTCAACGCGAACAGCGAGATCAACTATCTCGGCACGGTTCGCGCTCGCCTCGGCTATGCCATGGACAACGTTCTCGTCTACGGTTCGGGCGGTCTCGCCTATGCCGGCGTCGACAACAACATCTCGGCACCGTCGATCGCCGGCTACGACTTCGACTCCAATGGCGACGATGCGGACATCGGCTACACCGTCGGCGCCGGCGTCGACGTGATGGCGACCCAGAACCTCTCCTTCGGCGTCGAGTATCTCTACACCAATCTCGGCTCGAACGAGCAGTCGGTGACGGGCACGGGCACGGGCGCCAATGCCGGCCAGACGATCCGCTACACCTCCGAGTCGAACGACGACGACCTCGACTTCCACACGGTCTGGGCCAAGGCGTCCTACCACTTCAACTAAGACCGGCGCGGGCGACTTCGGTCGCTCGCTCCCCCTCTACGAAAGCGGCCGGCGGATCTCATCCGCCGGCCGCTTTCGTTTGAGTTTGAAGAGACTTGAGCTGCGCGTGATCGGGTTTCCCGTGAACAGGCGCTCGAGGATGGCGGCAGGCGCCTGTCGCTCCCTCCGGCCGGCTCAGGCGAGTGGCGCAAGCCCCAGATCGGCGCGGCGCGGCAGGTCGGCGCCCTTGCGGGTGCAGGTGACGGCGGCAGCCTTCACGGCAAAGCCGAGCAGCGCCTCGAGGTCGTTGCCGGCAAAGCCGGCGATCGCCGCCCGCGACAGCGCGCCGCGCTCCTTCAGACCGGCGAGCAGCGCCGCCTGGAACGTGTCCCCCGCCCCGACCGTGTCGACCACCGCCACCGCCTGGCCGGGCACCCGGGCGGCAACGCCCTTCGCCGTCTGCGCGATCGCGCCATGCTCGCCGAGGGTGGCGACCGCCATCTCGGCGCCGGCCGCAACCCATTCGGCGATCACGCTCTCGACCGCCCGGCCCGGATAGAGCTGGGCGATATCCTCCTCGCTGGCCTTGACGAGGGCAGCGAAGGGAACGAGCGCGGCGACCTTGGCGCGCCAGACGTCGAGGTCCGGCTCGATCGAGGCGCGCACGTTGGGATCATAGGAGACGAAGCGGTTCGGCGCCTCCTGGCGCACCAGCTTCAGGAGCGCGCTCGCCGTCGGCTCCGTCACCGTCGAATAGGAGGCGACATGGACGACCTCCACCTCGGCGGGGAGCGACTGCGGCACTTCCTCCGGAGCGATCGAGCGGTCCGCCGTGCCGTCGATATAGAAGGCGTAGCTCGCCGAGCCGTCGGCCGCCAGCGAGACCATGGCGAGGGTGGTGTTGCGGTCGGTGGGGATCAGGAAGCGCTGGTCGATCCGCTCGCGCTCCATGAAGCCGCGGATGCGCTCGCCGAAGAGATCGCCCGACATCTTGGTGAAATAGCCGGCATGGTGGCCGAGACGGGCAAGGCCCAGCGCGACGTTCAGCGGCGAGCCGCCGACCCGGCCGGAGAGCGCGACCGTCGCGACGTCCTCCTGCGGCACCGCGAAGAGATCGAACAGGCAATCTCCGCAACTCAAGAACATCCGCCACCCCCATCTATCCGCCACGACGATCCCACAAGGCGCTAGCAGGAATGGCCAAGCCGGAAAAGAGCGCCGCCGCGCATGAAGGCCTTCCTTCGTGCCCGCCCGCCCCTATGATGCCGGCCGAACCGCCTTCAGCCGCCGGAAGCTGCCATGCCCTTCGACCGCATCAACGACATCGCCCTCCATCACCGCGCCGACGGGCCGGACGGCGCGCCGGCCATCGTCCTGATCAACTCGCTCGGCACCGACTTCCGGATCTGGGACGCGGTGGTGCCGGAGCTTATCGGCCGCTACCGGGTGATCCGCTACGACAAGCGCGGCCACGGCCTGTCGCAAGTCCCGCCCGCTCCTTACAAGATGGACGATCATTCCGCCGATCTTCTCGGCCTTCTCGATCACTACGGCCTCGACCGGGCGCTCGTCGTCGGCCTGTCGATCGGCGGGCTGATTGCCCTCGGCCTTGCCGCCGGCAACGAACCGCGCCTCGCCGGGCTGGTGATGATGGATACCGCGCACCGGATCGGCGACGCTGAAGGCTGGAACGCCCGCATCGCCGCCATCGAGACGGACGGGATCGGCTCGATCGCCGACGCGGTCCTGTCGCGCTGGTTCACGCCTTCGTTCCGCTCACCGGACAATCCGGCATTCACCGGCTATTCCGGCATGCTGCGCCATACCCCCGCCGAGGGCTATCTCGGATCCTGCGCCGCGCTGCGCGACGCCGACCACACCGAGACCGCGAAGCATCTTTCCACCCCCACCCTCTTCCTCGTCGGCGACCGGGACGGCTCGACGCCGCCGGATCTGGTACGTTCCTGCGCCGATCTAATCTCCGGCTCGCGCTTCGAGATCGTCGAAGGCGCCGGTCACCTGCCCTGCATCGAGCAACCCGCCGCGACCGCCCGGCACGTGCGGGGTTTCGCGGACGCGGTCTTCGCCGCGGACATCGCCCGGTGAGCGCCTCGGTCTTCACCCATCCCGTCCTCGCGCCGCTGTTCGGCGACGAGGAGATCGCCAGCTACTTCACCGCGGCAGCCGACATCGAGGCGATGCTCGCCTTCGAGGTGGCGCTCGCCGAGGCGGAATGCCGCAGCGGCCTGATCGAGGCCCGGCATCTCGAGGCGATTCGCGCTCGCGCGGCCGCCTTTGCGCCGGATCTCGAAGCGCTCGCCGCGGGAACCGCCCGCGACGGCGTCGTCGTGCCGAGCCTTCTGGCGCAGCTTCGGTCCGGTCTGGACGCCGAGGCCGGCAAGGCGCTGCACAAGGGCGCGACCAGCCAGGACGTGATCGACGCCTCGCTGGCGATGCGGATGCAGGGGATCGCCCTCGTCCTCGACCGACGGCTCGCCGCGATCACCGACGCCTTCGCCCGCTGGAACCTCGAGGCGGGCGATAAGCCGGTCATGGCCCATACCCGCATGCAGGCGGCCAAGCCGACGCGGTTCGCGCGCAAGCTGGCTTCCTGGACCGACCCGCTGGTGCGCTGCCGGCTGCGGCGCGAGGAGATCGCCCCGCGCGCCTTCGCGCTGCGGATCGGTGGCGCCGTCGGCGACCGGGCGGGCTTCGGCGACAAGGCCGACGCGATCGCCCGCGATGTCGCGGCAAGCCTCGGCCTTCCTTCCGCGCCGGCCTCGCTGCATTCCGAGCGCGACGGGCTCGCCGAACTCGCCGGCTGGTTCTCGCTGATCACCGGGGCGCTCGGCAAGTTCGGCCAGGACGTCGTGCTGTCGCTCCAGAACGAGGTCGGCGAACTGCAGCTGTCGGGCGGCGGCGGCTCCTCCGCCATGCCCCACAAGAACAATCCGGTGGGCGCCGAGATCCTCGTCACGCTGGCCCGCTTCAACGCCACCGTCGTCTCCGGCATGCATCAGGCGCTCGTCCACGAGAACGAGCGCTCCGGCGCCGCCTGGTCGCTGGAATGGATGCTGCTGCCGCAGATGGCGATGGCGGCGGGGGCGGCGACGCGCACCGCTGAAGCGCTGATCGGCCAGCTGCAGCTCGCCGAGACGTGACGGCGGCGCGCATGGGACGATGACGCGGCCGCCGAACGGGTCGTACGACCCTCGGCGTTGCAGGGACGGTCAGTCTTCGCCCTCGCCGCCCGTCGGGAACGGCCAGGGCCGGTCCCAGCCTTCGGCGAAGACAAGATCTTCGAGGGCGAGGCGCTTCGACCAGCGGCGGGCTTCCAACTCCGGCCGCCCGAACAGCTCTTCCACATGGCCGAGGCAGAGATAGGCCACCGGCACCACGCCTTCGGGAAGCTTGAGGATCGGCCGCAGATCGTCAGGCTCGAAGATCGACACCCAGCCGGCGCCGATGCCCTCCGCCCTGGCGGCGAGGAAGAGGTTCTGCACGGCGCAGGCGGCTGAGAGGAGGTCGGTGTCGCGCTGATGGGTGCGCCCGAGCACCACCTTGCCGCCGCGCGTCCGGTCGCAGGTGACGCAGATGTTGACCGGCGCCTCGACGATGCCCTCGAGCTTGAGGCGCTGATAGGCCGCCGCGCGCTGGTCGGAAAACATCCCGGCCGCCTCTTCGTTACGGCGCGCGACCACGTCGCGGATCCTGCGGCGCAGGCCGAGATCGCGGATGACGATGAAGTTCCAGGGCTGCATCAGCCCGACGGAAGGAGCGTGATGGGCCGCCTCCAAGAGCCGCGCGATCACCGCGTCGCCGACCGGCCGGGACAAGAACTCGCCGCGCACGTCCCGGCGCGTCTCGATCGCCCGGTAGACCGCCGCCCGCTCGGCTTCAGAGAACGGGCCGGCGGCGACCATGTCCGAGGCGTCGGCAGGAGGGGCGGCGGTCGTCGGGCCAGCCGGCTCGTCGCCGGTGGCTTCCAGCCGCTCGGATCCCTTGCGTGCCATACCGAACTCGTCCGGCCGGCTCAGAACTCGATGCCGCGCTGGGCCTTCACGCCGGAGCGGAAGGGGTGCTTGATCATCTCCATCTCGGTGACGAGATCGGCAAGCTCGATCAGCTCGTCCTTGGCGTTGCGGCCGGTGACGATGACGTGCTTCTTCTCCGGCTTTTCCTTCAAGAATGCGACGACGTCGGCGATGTCGAGATAGTCGTAGCGCAGGACAATGTTCATCTCGTCGAGCAGCACCATGTCGTGCTCCTCGTCCATGATCAGCGCCTTGGCCCGCTCCCAGGCGGCCTTCGCCGCGTCGATGTCGCGCTGGCGGTCCTGGGTCTCCCAGGTGAAGCCGTCGCCCATGGCGGTCATCGTCACCTGGTCCGGGAAATGCTCGAGGATCTTGCGCTCGCCGGTCTCCCACTTGCCCTTGACGAACTGCACGACGCCGACCTTCATGCCGTTGCCGAGAGCCCGGAAGACGAGGCCGAAGGCGGCGGTCGACTTGCCCTTGCCCTTGCCGGTGTGGACGATCAGAAGGCCCTTCTCGATGGTCTTGGTGGCGAGGATCTTGTCGCGGGCCGCCTTCTTCTTCTTCATCTTCTCGGCATGGCGGGCGTTCAGCTCCGCCTCGCTCATGCCGTCGGTGATCTTCATACGCTCGCTGTGGTCGTCGCTCATGCGGCCCTCTCAGGTTCCGGCGTCTCGTCTGGCTGATGAAACAGCTTGGCGAAGAACACCCGGCTCTCGCCCTTCGGATAGTTCGGCAACCGCCCGAAGGGGCGATAGCCCATCGTCTCGTAGAAGCCCGGCGACTGGAAGGTGTAGGTGTCGACCCAGACGCCGGTGCATCCCGCCTCCCGCGCGACCGCCTCGGCCCGCTCCACCAAGGCGCGGCCAAGCCCCTGTCCGCGCCAGCGCTCCGGCACGGCGAGGATTTCGATCCACAGCCAGTCCCAGTAGAGCTGGGCGATCAGGCCGCCGTCGACGCCGCCCTCGTCCCTAAGAGCGAAGGTGACGAAGCGCGGCGTGAAGGCGAAATCCTTGCGCGTCGAGAACTCGGCCAAAGGCCCGACGATGCGGCTGCGCAGCTCACCATCGGGAAGGTCGGAGCGCTCGATGACCGGGCGCCGATCGCCCGGATGTGGCTCGGCGGGGCCCGTGGCGGCGGGGCCCGTGCTGGCGAAGGATGGATCGGCCGGAGGCGGGGTGGGGATGGTCATGACGATGTCATGATCCGAACCGGGCCGTCCTTCAAGCCCCGGCATCAAAGAGGCCCTTCGCCTGCAGCTCGGCGCGGGCAGAGTTCGAGCGCGGCGTCCACAGCCCCCGGTCGACCGCCTCGGCGAAGCGGTCGCGGATCTCGGCGAGCGCCGCCGGATTGTTCGCCTCCAGGAACTCGCGCACCGTCTCGTCCATCAGGAAGGCGTTCCAGGCCGCCTCGAAGTGATGGTCCCGGACCGCCCCCGTGGTGGCGGCGAAGGCGAACATGTAGTCCACCGTCGCGGCGATCTCGAAGGCGCCCTTGTAGCCGTGGCGCATGACGCCGGCGATCCATTTCGGATTGACGACGCGGGCCCGGACCACCCGGCCGATCTCCTCCTCCAGCGTGCGCACCACCGGGCGCTCGGGCCGGGAATGGTCATTGTGATAGACCACCGGCCGCGCCCCGGAGAGATGCTCGACGGCCGCCGTCATGCCGCCCTCGAACTGGTAGTAGTCGTCGGAATCCAGGAGGTCGTGCTCGCGGTTGTCCTGGTTCTGGACCACCGCCTCCAGCCCCGAAAGCCGCGTCTCGAAGGTCTCCCGTTCGGCCTCGCCATCCGCGTCGGCCCCATAGGCATACGAGCCCCAGACGAGATAGCTCTCCGCGAGTTCCGCCTTGTCGTCCCAGCCCTTCTCGTCGATCAGCGCCTGCAGCCCCGCGCCATAGGCACCGGGCTTCGACCCGAACACCCGGAAACCGGCGCGCTTCTCGGCCTCTGCCGCGCTGGCGCCCGCCGCCATCAGCGCCAGCCTTTCGGCCCGCATGCGCGCGGCAATGGGATTGTCGGCCGCATCCTCCTCCAGCCCGCCGATCGCCCGCGCCGCCTTGTCGAACAGCGCGATCTGGTCCGGAAAGGCATCGCGGAAGAAGCCGGAGATGCGCAAGGTCACGTCGACGCGCGGCCGGCCGAGTTCGGCGAGCGTCGCGATCTCGTAGCCGGTGACCCGCCGCGAGGCCCGATCCCAGACCGGTTTCGCGCCGATCAGCGCCAAACCTTGCGCAATGTCGTCGCCGCCGGTGCGCATGTTGGAGGTGCCCCAGGCCGTGAGACCCAGGGAGGTCGGCCACTCGCCGTGGTCCTGGAGGTGGCGGGTAACCAGAAGCTCCGCGGACTTCCGGCCGAGGCGATAGGCCGTCTCTGTCGGCACGGCGCGGGTGTCGACGGAGAAGAAGTTGCGGCCGGTCGGCAGCACGTCCGGGCGTCCCCGGGTCGGCGCGCCGGAGGGGCCGGGGGGAACGAAGCGGCCGGCAAGGCCGGCCAGCAGGCCGGCGATCTCGGCGGGGCCGGAGGCGACGACGGCGGGCTTCAGGATCGATGCGATGGCCTCGAGCACGGGGGCGGTGGATTTCCAGTGGATATCCTGGGGAATGCTGCCATCGACGAGGCCAGATGCCAGCAGTTCCAGGCGCTCGACGGTGTCGCCGGCAATTCGCCAGGGGCTTGTGGATATCTGTGCGAGAACCTGTGGACGATGACCTTGCCAGGTCGCCGCCATGTCGCAGTCGAGGGGGTCGAAGGGGGCTGTTTGATCTGTGCGGCGCCCGTCGGCGCCCCCCTCTGTCCTGCCGGACATCTCCCCCTCAAGGGGGGAGATCGGACTTTGTTCGGCGGGCGCATCGTTCCTTGCGACCATGTTGGCGGGTGAGACATTTTCCGGAACGGCGGCGTCCTGGGTCTCCGCCGATCTCCCCCCTTGTGGGGGAGATGGCTGGGAAGCCAGAGGGGGGTGCCCACCGCCGCCATCGCCTCCGACCGACCCGCAAAGCCCCAGATCCGCCGCCAGCGCCCGGATCAGGGAGGCGTCCGCCGGCGCGCTGCCGCGCGGCAGCCGCGCCAGCGCCACCACGAGATCGGTCAAGAGCCGCCCTTCCGGCGCGACGCCGAAGACATGCAGCCCGTCGCGGATCTGCATTTCCTTCAATTCGCACAGATAGGCGTCGAGCTTTTCCAGCGCCGCCTCGTCGCCCTCGCCGGCGGCGATCCCCGCGTCATGGTCAAGGCCGATGTCGCGGACGAGATCGAGGATCTGGCTCTTCAGCAGCACCAGCCGGCGCGGATCGCCGCCGGAGGCCTCGTAATATTCGTCGACCAGGGCTTCGAGGTCCTTCAGCGGCCCGTAGGTTTCGGCCCGGGTCAAGGGCGGCGTCAGGTGGTCGACGATGACCGCCGACGTCCGTCGCTTGGCCTGCGTCCCCTCGCCCGGGTCATTCACGATGAAGGGATAGAGATGCGGCAGCGGCCCGAAGACCGCCTCCGGGAAGCAGCCCTCCGACAGCGCCAGCGCCTTGCCCGGCAGCCATTCGAGATTGCCGTGCTTGCCCATGTGGATGACGGCATCGGCATCGTAGACGTTGCGCAGATAGGCATAGAGCGCGAGATAGTTGTGCGGCGGCACGAGGTCCGGGGAGTGGTAGGTCTCCTTCGGATCGATGTTGTAACCTCGCGCCGGCTGGATGCCGACAAGCGTCCCGCCGAAGCGAGCCAAGGGAAGCGCAAAAGCCGGCTTACCATTTCGATCTACCACGAAAGGATCGGTTTCCGGCGCGCCCCAACGATCGAGGACGGCTTCGCGCACGCTCTCCGGCAGGCGGTCGAAGAAGGCGTGATAGGCTTCGAGCGGCATCGTCTCGCGGATCTCGCGGGCCGCGGTGCCGGCGTTGGTCGGGCCGGCCATCAGATGCGCGATGAGGGCGTTGCCGTCCCCGGGGATGTCGGCGGCCGAATAGCCCGCCGCTCGCATCGCCTTGAGCACCTCGATGGTGCCGGCCGGCGTGTCGAGGCCGACGCCGTTGCCGAGCCGGCCGTCCCGGTTCGGATAATTGGCGAGAAGGATGGCGACGCGCTTGTCGGGATTCGGCTTTTGCCGCAGCCGTGCCCAGCGCGCGGCGAGGTCGGCGACGAAGGCGGCGCGGTCCGGAACCGGGCGATGGGCGACGATGTCGGTCTCGGTGAGGGCGTCCCATTCGCCCGCCGACTTGAAGGCGACGGCGCGCGACAGCACCCGGCCGTCGAGTTCCGGCAGGGCGACGCTCATGGCGAGGTCGCGGGCGGAGAGGCCCTGGCTGGAAACGTGCCAGGACTCCTCGGAGCCCGAGGCGAGCACCGCCTGCAGGACGACCGCCCCATGCTCTTCCAGCACGGTCGGGATGCGCTCGGCTCCGGCACCGGCGGATGGCGAGGAAACGGCAAACCCGGTGAGGTTGACGACGACGGAAGGCTGGCGACGGGCAAAGAGGGAGCGGACGGTCTCGATCGAGACGGGGTCCTTGAGGCTGGAGACGTAAAGGGGCAGGACGTCGAGGCCTCGGTCGGACAGGGCGTCAGACAGCGCCTCCATCGGGTCGGTCTGGCCGCTCTGGACGAGGGCGCGGTAGCAGACGATGGCGGCGAGGGGCTTTTCGGGCCCCTGGTCGTCGAGGTCTCGAGCCGGAGAAACTCCAGACATTGCGGCCTCCGCACCACCCTCGCCGCGCAACTCCACCACCCCAGCCTTCAGCAGCGGCGTCGCCTCGCCCGGCCAATCGCCCTCACCCAGCACGGCCCGGCAGCCCTGCAGAAACCCCTCCGCGTTCGCCGGCCCGCCCTCGACGAGATACCGCCACAACCGGTCGCGATCTTCGAGCGGGATGGTCGTATAGCCGTCGAGCCCCGGATCCGGCTTGTCGTCACCGGGGATGACGGCGAGCCTGCCGCCAGTCTGTTGGGCGTTGGCGAGCAGCGCGTCCAGCCCATAGGGCCAGTAGGCCTGGCCGCCGAGGAGCCGCACCACCACCAGCCGCGCATGTCTCAGCGTCCGCTCGACATGGACGTCGACCGACATCGGATGCTTGAGGCGCAGCAGGTTGGCGAGCCGAAGCTCGCCCGCGCCGAACCCGAGCCGCCGGGCCGCCGCCGCGAGCGCGGCGATCTCGGTGTCGGCCGCCGACAGGAAGACGATGTCGCCCGGCGACTGGCCGAGGTCGACCGCCTCGCCGCCGTCGTCGATCGCGCCCTTCTGGGCGAGGAGGAGATGCAAGCCGCGCCCCCTATTCGGCCGCCGTCGACGGCATGGCCGGGATCTGCCCGCCCGCCAGACCCTCGATCCGCGCGGCAATCGCCGCGCAGGCCGCATCCGTCAGCCCGTCATGCAGGCCGATGACGACGAGCCGCGTCCGGCGGGCCTCGTCCTTGCCCCAGGGCCGATCGAAATAGGCCTCGATGCGCTGGCCGACGGCCTGGACGACGAGGCGCATCGGCTTGCCCGGAATGTCGGCAAAGCCCTTCAGGCGCAGAATGTCGTATTCCCCGATCAGCGGCTTCAGGCCCTCCACGAAGGCCTTCTGGTCGGCGATCGGCCCGGCTTCGGCGACGAAGCTCTCGAACTCGTCGTGGTCGTGATCCTCGCCCCCTTCGTGCTCGATCTCGTGGTGGGACTTCCTCTCGGCGATGAGATCCTCGGTGCCGGCGGCGATGCCGAGCAGCACATCGGCGGGCAGCTTGCCGTTTTCGGCGGCGACGGTCTTCACCGTCCGCGCCGTCGCCGCGGCGGTCTCCTTGCGGACCCTTTCGAGGGTGTCGCGGTCGATCAGGTCGGCCTTGTTCAGGACGATGAGATCGGCGGCGCGAATCTGGTCCTCGAACAGCTCCTCCAGCGGGTTGTCGTGGTCGAGGCTCGTATCGGCGGCGCGCTGGGCCGCGACCTTGTCCTCGTCGTCGGCAAATCGCCCGGCGGCCACCGCCGCCGCGTCGATGACCGTGACGACGCCGTCGACCGTCACCCGCGTCTTCACCTCCGGCCAGTTGAAGGCGGCGACCAGCGGCTGCGGCAAGGCGAGGCCGGAGGTCTCGATGACGATGTGGTCGGGCGGGGTCTCGCGGTCGAGGAGCTTGGCCATCGCCGGGATGAAGTCGTCGGCGACGGTGCAGCAGATGCAGCCATTGTTGAGTTCGACGACGTCGTCCTCGGTGCAGGTCTCGATGCCGCAGCCCTTCAGGATGTCGCCGTCGACGCCGAGATCGCCGAATTCGTTGATGATCAGCGCGATCTTGCGGCCGCCGGGATTTTCGAGGAGGTTGCGGATCAGCGTCGTCTTGCCCGCCCCGAGAAAGCCGGTGATGACGGTGGCGGGAATTTTCTGCGCTGGCATGGCGTGCCTCCTTTGCGTTGGTTGCGGGGGAACGGCGGAGCGCTCGACCCCGAGGGCGTCAGCCCTTGAGTTTCACGAGGGCGTCAGCCCTTGAGTTTCATCGGCAGGCCGGCAGCGACGAAGAAGACCGCCCCGGCCAGCGCCGCGATCTCCTGGTGCAGCCGGCCGGCATGGTCGCGGAAGGCCCGCGCCATGGCATTGTCCGGCACGATGCCGAGGCCGACCTCGTTGGAGACGAGGACCACCGGTCCCGGCAGGCCCTCCTGCCCGAGACATGACGCGAGCGCGGCCGCCTCGGCCGCAATGTCCCGCTCCTCGAGCATCAAATTGGTCACCCAGAGGGTGAGGCAGTCGACGAGGATCATGCGGTTCGGGCTCACCTCCCGGCGAAGCGCGCCGACGAGATCGAGCGGCGCCTCGATCGTGCGCCACCCCTCGCCGCGGTCCGCCCTGTGCCTGGCGATCCGCTCCTCCATCTCGCCGTCGAAGGCCCGGCCGGTGGCGAGATAGAGCTTTTCGAGGCCGCTTTCTGCGACCAGATTTTCGGCAAACGCGCTCTTGCCGGAGCGGGCGCCGCCGAGGACCAGCGTCACGGGCGGCGCCTGCATCGTCAGGCCTCGGCGGCGCCGAAGCGCTCCATGGCAAAGCCGACGGCAAGCCCGATCAGCACCCAGAAGATCGCCCCGGTGGCGAGCGAGGCGACGGCGAATTCCGCCGCGAGCGTCGGCGGGATCGGGCTCGACAGATCCGCCGGATGCGGCGCGGCGAAGAGATGCGGCACGACCAGAAGGGCGATGCCGCCGGCCCGCAGCATCGGTTCCTTTCGCAGCAGCAGGCAGTAGAGCCCCACCGCCGTCAGGCCTACGGTCATGATCCACCAGGCCTGCCTTGCCGACAGATCGGCCGCCGGCATCGCCGGCAGCTCCGGCGGCAGGCCGAGAGCGGGGGCGAGCGAGACGGCGGCAAAGCCGGCAAGACCCCACAGCGCGCCGTTGCGCACCGTGATGCGCCGGCCCGCCAGAAGGGCCACCGCCGCCAGCATCAGGGCAAAGCCTCCGCCGGTGACGATGTTGGCGGTCAGGGTGCCGAGCGCCCGGCTCTCGAACAGGGCTGCCCCTGCCTCTTCACCGTCGGTGCCGGCCGTCGAATGGGCGAGGATGACCCGGCCGCCCTGCGGATCGAAAACCGCGCCCGCCGAATGGGCGTGGGCGGAGGACACCAGGCCGGCGTCATGGTGGTGCGCCGGCTCTATGCCGTGGCCGCCGTCCTCATACTGCTCGGCATGGACGATCAGCGGCACGACGCGCGCATACTGGACCGGCGTCATCACGACGCCGACGAACAGCCCGGCCACCAGGGCGGCGAGCAGATATCTCACGAACATGGAATATTCCCTTTTCCGGCGCTTCAGACCGGATCACGACTGACGTTTGGTGGAAAGGATCGGGAGGCGGCAGGCCGCCTGCCGAAACCGTCAGTGGCAGGGAAAGCCGAAGGCGTGGCGCACGTCGTGAGCCGTGTCGTGCAGCGCCTGGGAGTGGGCAAAGCCGGCGCCGAAGATGAAGAACGCGCCGAGAAACAGGGCAAAGAGGCCCGTGGCGATGCGTTGACCGGACTGGCTGCCGGCAAGGGTCTGGGATTTCGTTGTCATATCAACCTCCGTGACGACCGCCCGGGAATCGGGCGGACGGGTCTGGAAGGCCGGCAGGTCTCCTGGCTCGCGGGTCGTCGAATTGCGTCTCGCCTTCCCGGATGTCTCCAGTGGCTTTCCGGCGCCGGCGCGCATCCTGCGTGCCGTCGTCGGTGACGAACTCTCGCCGCTCTACAGTCGCGGGGTCGGCTGCGATCAAGACCCCCGGATTGGGTCGGCCCTTCGCATTCCCTCTTCGCCCCTGCCGCGTGGCGGCGGGGGAACCGTCCTTCGACCGGAGCGACGCGATGGTCGCCCGGTCGGCCCCAAACTAGCAGCGACGACCTCCAGCGCAAGCCAAATTGCAACGGGCGCGGACGGAGCCGGGCGCCGCCTCTGCCCTCTGCCGCCGCTCCCGTTCGCGTTGGCGATGGCGATGGCGCACCGGCGAAATGGTCACTGCGCCAATGAATTCTCAACTCCTGTCCGTCATCCTTGCCGAAATCGTCTGCCGGAGCGCCCGTTTTCCATGGACCAGCCAGCCCGCGAAGAAGCCGCGCGACTTCAGGAAGTCGAGCGCTACCGGCGCAGCAGCGCCCTGACCGGCGAGAAGCTCGAGCGGATCGTCAAGCTGGCGTCGGCGATGTTCGGCTTCGAGCGTGTCGCCGTCACGACCCACTACGCCGACACCCAGCTCTGCCACGTGCAGTTCGGCGGCCTCATCGCGCCGCGACGGCGCGAGGAGTCCTTCTGCCAGGTTCCGGTCGAGACCCGGGAACTGCTCGTCGTCGAGGACCTGGCGCAGGATCCGCGCTTCATGCACCTGCCCGCCGTCTGCGAGGCACCGCACCTCCGCTTCTATGCCGGCGCGCCGCTGGTCACCCCCTCCGGCTACGCGATCGGCGCCCTGTGCCTTCTCGACACGAAGCCGCGGCCGTTCACGCGCCATGAGGGCGAGCTGCTGGCCGATCTCGCCGCCCTTGCCGTCGAGCACATGGAGCTGATCGCGATCAACGAGGAGGCGAAATACGACACGCTGACCGGCCTCAGGAACCGGCCGTTCCTGATCGATGCGATGCAGTCCTCGATCGATGCCGAACGTGCCTCCTCGATCCTCCTGATCGACCTCGACGGCTTCAAGGAGATCAACGATTCCCTCGGCCATGCCTGCGGCGACGAGGCGCTCGTCGAGGCCGCCAAACGCATCGCCGAGATCTGCGACGGCCAGCGGATGAGCGCCCGGCTCGGCGGCGACGAGTTCGTCATCTTCATGGATGGCGAGGCCAATCCCATCGAGGCCGCCAGTATCGCCGAGCGCGCCGTCGTCCGGCTGGCCGAGCCGATGACGATCAGCGGCCACGTCATCCACTTCGGCGCGAGCATCGGCATCGCGATCCGCGAGCGCGAGAGTGACGCCACCCAGCTGCTCGGCAATGCCGACCTGGCCATGTACCGGGCCAAGCAGGACGGGCGCAACTGCCACCGGATCTTCACCCGGGAGCTGCGCAACGTCGCGCTCGAACGCGGCAACATCGTGCTCGAGATGCAGGAGGCGTGGGAGGACGGCAGCTTCGAGCTCTACTACCAGCCGATCGTCCGGCTCAGCGACGGCCGTTGGACCGGGGCGGAGGCGCTCTTGCGCTGGAACTATCCCTATCGCGGCGTGCTGCCGCCGGCGATGTTCCTGCCGGTCCTCGAAAAGAGCCATCTCGCCGTCGATCTCGGCAACTGGGTGATCGACGAGGCGTGCCGCCAGGCCGCCATCTGGCGCCGGCGCTTCGAGCCGGACTTCACCATCGCCGTCAATCTCTTCGAGCTGCAGTTCAAGCCCGGGACCCTGGTCTCGAAGGTCCGCGAATCCCTCGCCCGGCACGGGCTGCCGCCGGAGGCGCTGCAGCTCGAACTCACCGAACGGATCATCCTGGCCGAGGACGACCGCATCATCGACCAGGTCCGGGCGCTTCGCGACCAGGGCGTCGGCATCGCCTTCGACGATTTCGGGACCGGCTTCGCCTCCCTGTCCGCCCTGCGGCACTATCCGGTCTCCTGCATCAAGATCGATCGCTCCTTCATCGCCGAGGTCACCGGCAGCGCCGCCGACCAGTCGATCGTCGCCTCGCTGATCGCCCTGTCGAGGAGCCTCAATCTGCAAACCGTCGCGGAAGGGATCGAGACCGCCGAGCAGCGGGCGATGATCGAACAGGTCGACGGCGTGAACGGCCAGGGCTTCCTGTTCTCGCGGCCGCAGCCGGTCGAGCTGCTCGAGAGCGTCTGGTTTCCCTCCAAGAAACTGGCCGCCCAGCGTCGCGCCTGACGACGCCGGGAGCCGGCGGCCGCGCCGTCCGGAATGGGGCGAAGGCCGGACGCGATACCGCCTGCGCGACGCCTTTCGCCTTCCCGCAATGCAAAAACATGCGCTGCGGGCGGTTTCAGTTTCGCCTCCGCCTCTATATCCCGACGCATCGACATCATCGAAAGCCACCGGGATCGACGGAGATTGAGGCGACATGTGCGGAATTTGCGGTGAGATTCGCTTCGACGGAAACGGAGCCTCGGGCGAGCGGCTGCAACGCATGGGCGATTGTCTGGCGCGACGCGGCCCAGATGGCGCCGGCCAGGTGGTGCGCGGGCCGATCGGCCTCGGCCACCGCCGCCTGAAGATCATCGACCTGTCGGAAAAGGCCCAGCAGCCGATGGTCGACCCGGATCTGGGTCTCACCATCGCCTTCAACGGCTGCATCTACAACTACCCGGCGCTTCGCCAGGAGCTGGAAGGCAAGGGCTACCGCTTCTTCTCGAGCGGCGACACGGAAGTGATCATCAAGGCCTATCACGCCTGGGGCCGGGACTGCGTGAAGCGCTTCCACGGCATGTTCGCCTTCGCGATCGCCGAAAGAGAAAGCGGCCGGGTGATGCTGGCGCGGGACCGCTTCGGCATCAAGCCGCTCTATCTCTCGCAGAACGACAAGCGGCTCTATCTCGCCTCCTCGCTGCCCGCGATCCTCGCCACCGGCGACGTCGACCGGACGATCGACCGCGAGGCGCTGCACCACTACATGACGTTTCACGCCGTCGTCCCGCCGCCGCTGACCATCGTCAAGGGCGTGCGCAAGCTGCCGCCCGCCACGACGCGGATGATCCAGCCGGACGGCGCCTTCGACGACGAGGTCTACTGGGCGCCGGAGTTTTCGCCGCGCCCCGGCGACGAGAAGCTGTCGCCCACCGACTGGCGCGACCTCGTTATGGACGCGCTCAAGCTCGCCGTCGACCGGCGCATGGTCGCTGACGTTCCGGTCGGCGTGCTCCTCTCGGGCGGCGTCGATTCCTCGCTGATCGTCGGCCTCCTCGCGGAAGCCGGGCAGAAGAACCTCAACACCTTCTCGATCGGTTTCGAGGACGCCAATGGCGAGGTCGGCAACGAGTTCGAGTTCTCCGACATCATCGCCAAGCATTACGGCACCGAGCATCACAAGATCTTCGTGCCGGGCTCGGAGCTGATGGAGCACCTGCCGGGCACCATCCAGGCGATGTCCGAGCCGATGGTCTCCTACGACAATGTCGGCTTCTACCTCCTGTCCCGCGAAGTCTCCAAGCACATCAAGGTGGTGCAGTCCGGCCAGGGCGCCGACGAGATCTTCGGCGGCTATCACTGGTATCCGCCGATGGTCGGCGCCAACGACCCGCTCGGCGCCTATTCGAGGGCGTTCTTCGACCGAAGCCACGAGACGCTGAAGGGCCAGATCGCGCCGGAGTGGCAGACGGAGGAGGATGTTTCGCGCGATTTCGTCGCCCGCCACTTCGCCATGGCCGGCGCCACCAACCCGGTCGACAAGGCACTGCGGGTCGACGCCCATGTCATGCTGGTGGACGATCCGGTCAAGCGCGTCGACAACATGACCATGGCCTGGGGCCTCGAGGCGCGCGTCCCCTTCCTCGACCACGAGCTGGTGGAGCTGGCCGCCCGGGTTCCCGCCGAAGAGAAGTTGAAGCAGGACGGCAAGGGCGTTTTGAAGGAAGTCGCGCGGCAGATCGTGCCGTCGGCGGTCATCGACCGCAAGAAGGGCTACTTCCCGGTGCCGCAGCTGAAATACATCTCCGGCCCCTATCTCGACATGGTCAAGGACACGCTTGGGTCAGAGGCGGCCAGGGGCCGCGGGCTGTTCCAGCAGGGCTATCTCGACGAACTCTTCGCCAACCCGTCGGACCACATCACGCCGCTGCGCGGCTCCGAGCTGTGGCAGGTCGCGCTGCTCGAAATGTGGCTGCTGGAACAAGGGGTCTGAGCGAATGGCCGGCGAGAAGGAGGCCGACCGCCCGCATCGCGGGCACCGCCTGGAGAAGCTGCGCGCCTCCGGCCCGAAGGGCTCGGCGGCCCGCGAGCGGGCGAACCAGGACGGGCTGAAGAAGAACGCCATCCTCGATTGCGGCTGGGGCCGGCTGGTCTTCGGCCAGACCTTCGCCGACCCGCGCGAACTCGCCAATTCGCTCCGCGAGGAAGGGCCGGACCGGCGCGACATCGCTTTCTACGTCAAGGATCCGCACGTCCTCCTCAGCCATGCGCCGCAGGAGCTGTTCCTCGACCCGTCCCACACCTATCGCCTCGACCTGTCCACCTACCGGCCCGGCAACCGCCGGCCGCGGGGCTATTTCATCCGCCGCCTCGCCTCCGAAGAGGACGCGACGGAGGTGAACCGCATCTACCAGTCGCGCGGCATGGTGCAGGTGCACCCCGCGTTTTTCTGGACCAACCGCGACAACCGGGCACTGACCTATTTCGTCGCCGAGGACGAGATCACCGGGGCGATCCTCGGGACGGTCACCGGCGTCCACGGCAAGCGGGCCTTCGGCGATCCGGAGAACGGCTCCTCGCTCTGGTGCCTCGCGGTCGATCCGCAGGCGCCGCATCCGGGCATCGGCGAGAGCCTGGTGCGCCGCCTCGCCGAGCACTTCCAGGCCAGAGGCTGCGCCTTCATGGACCTGTCGGTCATGCACGACAACGACCAAGCCATCGGGCTCTACGACAAGCTCGGCTTCTCGCGGGTCTCCTACTTCACCATCAAGCGGAAGAACGAGATCAACGAGCGGCTCTTCACCGGGCCGAACGACGAGTATGAGGGCCTCAATCCCTATGCCCGCATCATCGTCGACGAGGCGCGCCGGCGCGGCATCCACACCGAGGTGGTGGACGCCGCCGGCGGCTTCTTCCGGCTGACCCATGGCGGGCGCACGGTCTTGTGCCGCGAAAGCCTCTCGGAACTGACCTCGGCGGTCGCCATGTCGATCTGCGACGACAAGATGGTGACCCGCCGCATGGTCGAGGCGGCGGGCGTCAAAGTGCCCGACCAGATCCCCGGCGACAGCGACGACGCGGCCATCGCCGCCTTCATCGAGGCCCATGGCCAGATCGTCGTGAAGCCGGCGCGGGGCGAGCAGGGCCGCGGCATCTCCGTCGGCATCGAGACCCTGGAGGAAGCCCGCACCGCCATCGAGGCGGCGCGGCAGCATTCACCGAATGTGCTTCTCGAGGCCTGCTTCCAGGGCAACGACCTGCGGCTGATCGTCATCGACTACCGCCTCGTCGCCGCCGCCCTGCGCAAGCCGCCGGTGATCACCGGCGACGGGCGCGCCAGCGTCCGGGACCTGATCGAGCATCTGTCCCGCCGCCGCTCGGCGGCGACCGGCGGCGAGAGCAAGGTGCCGATGGACGCCGAGACCGAGCGCTGCGTGAAACAGGCCGGCTTTGCCATGGACGACGTGCCGCCGGAGGGCGAGCGCATCACCGTCAGGAAGACCGCCAACCTGCACACCGGCGGCACGATCCACGACGTCACCGGCGACATTCACCCCGCCCTCGTCCAGGCGGCGGTTGCCGCCGCACGGGCAATTGAGATACCGGTGACCGGCATCGACCTGATGATCAAGTCGCCGGCCTTGGCCGACTACGTGTTCATCGAGGCGAACGAGCGGCCGGGACTGGCCAATCACGAACCCCAGCCGACGGCGGAGCGGTTCGTCGATCTGTTGTTCCCGCTGTCGGTGCCATTTTCGGTGCGAGCGGCCCGCACCCATCAAAAGAGGTCGCGCAAGGAGGATTGAGTGCCGAGGCTTACGATCGATACCGGGTATCTGACCGACCAGCTCAAGGCGCTCCTGAAGATTCCGAGCCCGACCGGCTATACCGACACGGTGGTGCGCCACGTCGCCAAGGAGCTGGAGCATCTCGGCCTGAAGGTCGAGCTGACCCGCCGCGGGGCGATCTCGGCCCTGCGCCAGGGGTCGCGCCGCGCCTCGGCGCGGGCCGTCGTCAGCCATCTCGACACGCTCGGCGCGCAGGTGAAGCGGCTCAAGGAGAACGGCCGCCTCGAGCTGGTGCCGATCGGCCACTGGTCGGCGCGCTTCGCCGAGGGCGCCCGCTGCATGATCTTCTCCGACGCCGGCACCTATCGCGGCACCATCCTGCCGCTGAAGGCCTCCGGCCACACCTACAATGAAGAGATCGACACGCTTCCCGTCGGCTGGGACTATGTCGAGCTGCGCGTCGACGCCCTCTCCCGCGACACGGCCGAGCTGGCCAAGCTCGGCATCGAGGTGGGCGACACGGTGTCGATCGACCCGCAGCCGGAATTCCTCGACAACGGCTTCATCGTCTCGCGCCATCTCGACAACAAGGCCGGCGTCGCGGTGATGCTGGCGGCGATCAAGGCGATGGAGGACGAGGGCGTTGCGACCCCCGTCGACACCCATTGGCTGTTCACCATCGCCGAGGAAGTCGGCGTCGGCGCCGCCTCGATCCTGACGCCGGACATCGCCTCGATGCTGGCCATCGACAACGGCACCTCCGCCCCCGGCCAGAACTCCTCCGAATTCGGCGTCACCGTCGCCATGGCCGACCAGACCGGGCCGTTCGACTATCACCTGACCAAGAAGCTGGTGCGGCTCTGCCAGGACGAGGACATCCGCTACCAGAAGGACATCTTCCGCTACTACCGCTCGGACTCGGCCTCGGCCATCGAGGCCGGCCACGACGTGCGCACGGCGCTGATCACCTTCGGCGTCGATGCCTCCCACGGCTACGAGCGCATCCACGTCCATGCGCTGCGCTCGCTGGCCGAACTCGTCACCGCCTATCTCACCTCCCCGGTGGAGATCGAGCGCGACCGCAACTATCATGCCGGGCTGAAGGGCTTCACCCGCCAGCCGGACGTCGAGGCGGCGCAGGAGCTGGCCAGCGATACCGACCCGGCGGAGTAGACCCGCCTCCCGTATCGGCCCGGACATCGGCGACGATTTTCGGACAGCCCGGTGCGGTGAACCAGAGTGTTGCAAGCGTCCTTCATGCGTCCGGCAGGACGCACGGCGCTATGAGGGAGCCGACCGCGCCCATGAGCGTCGACGACATCGTCGCCATCCCCGGCCGGCTCCTGTGGAGCCTCCTGGTGCTGCTCGGCGCGCTCGCCCAGGATTGCCTGGCGGCGGCCAGAGACCACCCGTTCCTGGCGCTGGCGATCCTTGCCGCCTTCCTCGTCGCCCTCGTCCTGTCGCGCGGCGTGGTGATCGTCGGCCTCGTCCTCTGCTTCATTGCCGTCGCCGCGCTGATCGGCGCCGAGCCGGTGCAGGAACTCGACAAGCGCCAGGCCTTCTCGGCGCTGTCAATGCTGGCGATGCTGCTCATCGGCCTCGCCATGCGCCACCAGCGGCTGCTGCGCGAGGCGCTCGAGGACGAGATCGCAGCGCGCGAAGAGGCGCTGGAGGACGCAAGGCGGGAAGGCTGGGAGGCGGCAATGAAGTTCCGCCCCGAGGACGAGACACCGCACCTCGGCCCGCCGGATTAGCGGGCAATCCGTGAGGCTCGACGGCGCGAGCAGCGGTGAGGGGTGAGCGGCGAGGCAAACCAGCAGGCGCGAATGCAATCCTCCCCCTGACTCGCATCCGCTCGCCCGCCTTTACCCCGGTGAAACCGCAGGTGGGCTAGGATCGTCTCCCGTTCCGGACGGCAGAGGCGACACGATGCACAATCACCTGATCCTCCTGGTCCTGGCCTCGGTGGCGGCGCTCGCCGCACCCTCGCTGTTCGAACGCTATCAGGCGAACATCCTGTCGGGATCGCCGGAGCAGCTCGACGCGGCCCCCACGGTGGTCGAGGCGGCCGCGCCGGTGCCGCGCATCCCGCGCCAGACCCGCATCGACGGCGACCGCGACGGGCATTTCAGGGCGAGCGTCGTGATGAACGGGCGCCAGGTGCCGGTTCTCGTCGACACCGGCGCCAGCGCCGTGGCGCTCGACGAGGCCACCGCGCGGCGGCTTGGGATCACCCTGTCGGCGGGCGACTTCGTCGAGCCGGTCCAGACGGCCAATGGCGTGACCATGGGAGCACGGGCGACAATCGACGAGATCGCCATCGGCGCGGTGAGGGTGCGCGACGTCGAGGCGATGGTGATCCGCGACACGGACCTGCCCCTGTCGCTGCTCGGCATGAGCTTCCTGAAGCGGCTGAAGGGCTATTCCGTCGAGAACGGCGCGCTGACGCTGCGCGACTGACCGCGCCGTCGTCGCTCGTCCGAAGGCCGGGCGGTCCCGCCGACCTCGCCCGAATCGGCCTGGATCGGCTTGGCCGCCAGCCGGTTCAGTAGTGCGGCGGCTTCTGGATGCCGGGCTTGGTGAGCGCGACGTCCTCGATCGCGCCGAGCCGTTCGCCCAGCGCCTGGGTCAGATGCTGCAACCGCTCGATCATGCGGAACGCCCGCGTCAGCTCCTCGGACAATTCGTCGATGGTACGCGCCTGGTGCGAGACCATCACCTCGAGATCCTCGATCCGGGGACCGGTGCCCTCGTTCGGCTCGCTCATAGAATTATCTCCTCGAATTTTGCGCGTCTTGCCGGCCCGATCGCCACCGGACGCCGGGTTCTGCGGTCGACATTGACGTGGACGAAGAAGCCCTCCGCCGCCGCGACGTCGTCCTCGCCGCGAAACAGGGCGATCTCGTAGCGCACCGACGAGCGGCCGAGCCGGCTGATCCCGATGCCCGCCGTGACGGGATCGGGGAAGGCCAGTTCGCCATGGTAGCGGCAACCGGTCTCCACCACGAGTCCGATTTCCTCGCCGCCATGAAGATCGAGCAGGCCGGTCTCGATCAGCCAGCCGTTCACCGCCGAGTCGAACAGGGCATAGTGCACGACGTTGTTCATGTGGCCGTAGATGTCGTTGTCCGACCAGCGGGTCGTCAAGGTGCGGAACAGGCGGAACTGCGATCGCCGCCTCGGCTCCGCCCGCGCCCGTTCGCTCTCGCCATTCGTGCCGCTCACCCCTCGCCTCCTCCATCCGTCCGCGCCGAATTGCCTATGGCCTTTGAAGGATTGGCTGATTACTCTCTGCAAAACAACGACGGAAGTCCTGATCTCCCATGGCCGAAGCGGCGATCGAACTGATCGGCATCGACAAGCGCTTCGGTGCCGTCAGAGCCAACAGGAACATCCACCTGAGGGTGGAGCGGGGCACCATCCACGGCATCGTCGGGGAGAACGGCGCCGGCAAATCGACGCTCATGTCGATCATCTACGGCTTCTACCAGGCCGATCGCGGCGAGATCCGTGTCGGCGGCCGGACCGCCGCGATCACCGATCCGAACGCCGCGATCGCCGCGGGCATCGGCATGGTCCACCAGCACTTCATGCTGGTCGAAAACCTCACCGTCGTCGAGAACGTCATGCTGGGGGCCGAGCGCTCGGCGTTCCTGTCGTCGGGGATCGCCACCGTCCGCAAGGAACTGAAGCGGCTGGAGGCCGATCACGGCCTCGACGTCGATCCGGACGCGATCATCGAGGACCTGCCGGTCGGCCTGCAGCAGCGGGTGGAGATCCTCAAGGCGCTTTATCGCGGCGCCGACATCCTGATCCTCGACGAGCCGACCGGCGTACTCACCCCGTCCGAGGCCGACCATCTCTTCGCCGTGCTGCGGCAGCTGCGCGAGGAGGGCAAGACGATCATCCTGATCACCCACAAGCTGCGCGAGATCATGGCGATCACCGACACCGTCTCGGTGATGCGCCAGGGCGAGATGGTGGCGACGCGGCCGACCGCCGAGACCTCGGTCGCCGAGCTTGCCGAGCTGATGGTCGGGCGGCGGGTGCTGCTCACCGTCGACAAGGGGGCGCCAAGCCCCGGCGCGCCGCTCCTGACGGTGAAGAACCTGACGGTGAAGGATTCACGCGGCGTCACCATGGTGGACGACGTCTCCTTCGAGGTCCGCGCCGGCGAGATCGTCGGCATCGCCGGGGTGGCCGGCAACGGCCAGAGCGAGCTCCTGGAGGCACTGTCCGGCATCCGCCGCGCCGAGCGCGGCCGCGTCGTCCTCTGCGGGCGCGAGCTGGATCCTGCAAGAGAGGGCGACCCGGCCGAGATCCGCCGCATCGGCTGCGCCCACGTGCCCGAGGACCGGCACCACATGGGTCTCGTCCTGCCCTTCGAGGAGAACGAGAACGCCATCCTCGGCTACCAGGACGACCCGCGCTACCGCAGGGGCCTCCTCCTCGACCAGGATGCCATGCGCCGGGACGCCAGGGACAAGATCACCGCCTACGACATCCGCCCGGCCGACTGCCGGCTGAAGACCGCCAACTTCTCCGGCGGCAACCAGCAGAAGATCGTGCTGGCGAGAGAAATGGAGCGCGACCCGGACGTGCTCCTTATCGGCCAGCCGACCCGGGGCGTCGACGTCGGCGCCATCGAATTCATCCACAAGCGCATCGTCGCCATGCGCGACGCCGGCAAGGCCATCCTCCTCGTCTCGGTCGAACTGGACGAGATCCGCGCCCTCTCCGACCGCCTCCTGGTGATGTTCGCCGGCAGGATCGTCGGCGAGCGAGGGCCTGAGGCGAGCGAGGGCGAACTCGGACTGCTGATGGCCGGCGTCGACGACAGGGAAGCCGCCGAATGAACTCCGCCCGCATCACCCTCGTCACGCTGGGTGTCGCCGACGTCGCGCGATCGGTCGCCTTCTACGCGGCGCTCGGCTGGAAAAAGTCGTCCGACAGCGTCGAGCGCACCGCCTTCATGATCGGCGAAGGCGTCGTTCTGGCCCTCTGGAACCGCGACGACATGATTGCCGACGGCGGCGAGGGCGAGCTTGCGTCCGGCTCCGGCTCGATGGCGCTGGCGGTGAATTTCGACGGCCCTGAGGCCGTCGACGCCTTCTATGGCCGCGCGGTCGAAGCCGGTGCCGACCCGGTCAAGCCGCCGTCGAAGGTCTTCTGGGGCGGCTATTCCGGCAATTTCCGCGACCTCGACGGGCACTTGTGGGAAGTCGCGCACAATCCGTTCTGGCGGCTGGACGAGGCTGGCCGGGTGGATCTGGCGGAGGCGTCATGACGCCGGCGGCTGCTCATTGCACCCATGGTGGAGAAGCACGGCGCCCGTGGCACCCCCCTCTGGGCTCCCGCCCATCTCCCCCTCAAGGGGGGAAATCGATCTCGCTCCCACGACGGCTTCCAGACCTCGGGACGATGACGCGCTGCAGACAGGCTGTTTCGAGGGCGGAGAGACCTCAGCTGCCGATCTCCCCCCTTGTGGGGGAGATGTCCGGCAGAACAGAGGGGGGTGCGGCCGCAGGGCGCGGACGGTGCCGAACTCGACCCTGTCACGTCGCCGCCCGACGATCGCCCAGCGCCACCCCCGGCCCCCTCACCCACCGGAGACTGACGCGCCGATGAGCCGTCCCTATGCGAAACTTCCGCGCTGGATCGACTACGGGCTGATCCCGCTCGTCAATCTCGTCGTCGCCTTCCTCGTCGCCGGGCTCGTCGTCCTTGCCGTCGGCGAGAGCCCGTTCGAGGCCGCGGCGCTGATGCTGCGCGGCGCGTTCGGTTATACAGAGGGCTTCGGATTCACCCTCTATTACGCGACCAACTTCATCTTCACCGGCCTTGCCGTCGCCGTCGCCTTCCATGGCGGGCTGTTCAACATCGGCGGCGAGGGCCAGGCCTATGTCGGCGGCCTCGGCGTCACCGCCGTGGCGCTGTCGCTCGGCGCCATCCTGCCCTGGTGGCTGAACCTGCCTTTGGCGATCGCCCTCTCCTTCGCCTTCGGGGCGCTCTGGGCCTTCATCCCGGCCTATCTGCAGGCCAAACGCGGTAGCCACATCGTCATCACGACGATCATGTTCAACTTCATCGCCGCCTCGCTGATGGTCTATCTCCTCGTCGGCGTGCTGAAGCCCGTCGGCTCGATGGCGCCGGAGACCCGCACCTTCGACGCCGGCGGCCAACTGCCCAAGCTGAAGGGCCTGTTCGAGGTCTTCGGCTTCAATCTCGGCGGCGCACCGCTGAACGTCTCGCTCTTCGTCGCGCTTCTCGCCGCCGTCCTCGTCTACGTCCTGATCTGGCGCACGAAGCTCGGCTACGAGATCCGCACGCTGGGTTTCTCGCCCCGCGCCGCCCGTTATGCCGGCATGTCGCAGACCCGGCTGATCGTCGTCACCATGATGATCTCCGGCGGCCTGGCCGGCATGATGGCGCTCAACGCCGTGATGGGCGACCAGTACCGCCTCGCCATCGATTTCCCGCAGGGCGCCGGCTTCGTCGGCATCGCCGTCGCGCTGATGGGGCGCGGCCATCCGGCCGGCATCGTCCCCGCCGCGATCCTCTTCGGCATGCTCTACCAGGGCGGGGCCGAACTCGCCTTCGACATGCCGGCGATCTCGCGGGACATGATCGTGATCATCCAGGGCCTCGTCATCCTGTTCGCCGGGGCGCTGGAGAACATGGTCCGGCCGGGCATCGGCGCCGCCTGGCAGCGGCTGCGCTTGCGCACCGTGGAGCCGGCGGGCGAAAATGTCGGGGAGGCCCGGTGATGGACCTGTCGTCGTTCCTCGACCTGATCGATTCGACCATCCGCCTGTCGACGCCGCTGCTCTTTGCCGCGCTCGCCGGGCTCTATTCCGAGCGCTCGGGCATCTTCGACATCTCGCTGGAAGGCAAGATGCTGATCGCCGCCTTCGCCTCGGCCTCCGCCGCCGCGGTGTGGGGCTCGGTGATGCTCGGCCTCTGCGTCGGCATCCTCGCCGCCGTGGGCTTCTCGCTGGTCCACGGCGTCGCCTCGATCACCTACCGCGGCAACCAGATCGTCTCGGGCGTGGCGATCAACTTCATCGCCGCCGGGCTGACGATCATCCTCGGCCAGAGCTGGTTCGGTCAGGGCGGGCGCACGCCAAGCCTCTTCGGCGGCGGGCGCTTCACTGCCGTCGAACTGCCCTTCGCCGAAGCCGTGCGCGATGTGCCGGTCCTCGGGCCGATCTATTCCGGCGTCCTCTCCGGCCAGACGCCGCTGGTCTACGTCGCCTTCCTGATGGTGCCGCTGACCTGGTGGGTCTTGTTCCGCACCCGCTTCGGCCTGCGCCTCAGAGCCGTCGGCGAGAACCCGGCGGCGGTCGACACCGCCGGCATCTCGGTCGCCTTTCTGCGCTACCGGGCGGTGATCATCTGCGGCGTCCTCACCGGCTTTGCCGGCGCCTATCTCTCCACCGCCCAGGCCGCCGGCTTCACCCGCGACATGACCGCCGGCAAGGGCTACATCGCACTCGCCGCCCTGATCTTCGCCAACTGGAAGCCGGTGCCGGTGATGTTCGCCTGCCTGCTCTTCGGTTTCCTCGACGCCGTCTCGATCCGCATCGAGGGGGTGGACCTGCCCCTCGTCGGCGAGGTGTCGGTACAACTCGTCTCGGCCCTGCCCTACATCCTGACGGTGGTCCTGCTCGCCGGCTTCGTCGGCAAGGCGACGCCGCCCAGGGCCGGCGGTGTCCCCTATGTGAAGGAACGATGATGGCCATGACCGACAGCCTCTTCGACGCCGCCAAGGCCGCCATGGCCAAGGCCCACGCGCCCTATTCGAACTTTTCCGTCGGCGCCGCGATCCTCACCGAGGACGGGCTGATCCACGCCGGCTGCAACATCGAGATCGTCAGTTTCCCCGAAGGCTGGTGCGCCGAGACCAGCGCCATCGCCCACATGGTGATGGCCGGCGGGTCGCGGATCGCCGAGGTCGCGGTGGTCGCCGAGAAGCTCGTCGCCTGCAGCCCCTGCGGCGGCTGCCGGCAGCGCCTCGCCGAATTCTCCTCGCCGAACACCAAGGTGCATCTTTGCGACGCGGCGACGGGGATCGTCGAGACGGTGACCATGGAGGAGCTGCTGCCGCATTCCTTCGCCACCGATTCCCTCGGGGACGCAGCAGCATGAGCCGAGCCGCCGATGTCCTGCGCGATCGCCTTTCCGGCGCCCGGCCGGCCGTTGCCCTACCTGTCGTGGCCATGGTGCTCGGCTCCGGCCTCGGCGATCTGGCCGAACGGGTGGAGGTCGCCGCCCGCATCGGCTTTGCCGAGATCCCCGGCTTCCCGGTCAGCGCCGTCTCGGGCCATGCGGGCGAGGTGATCCTCGGCCGGCTCGGGGGGCGGGAGGTGCTGATCGTCTCCGGCCGCGTCCATTATTACGAGAGCGGCGATGCGGGAGCGATGCGGCCGGTGATCGAGGCGATCGCCGGCCTCGGAATCGACAGGCTGCTCCTGACCAATTCCGCCGGCTCGGTGCGCGAGGACATCGCGCCGGGCTCTGTGATGATGATCGAGGACCACATCGCCTTTTCGGGCCTCAACCCGCTGATCGGCGAGGCCTCCGACGCCCGCTTCGTCTCGATGACCACGGCCTATGACGCGCGGCTGCGCGCCGGCATGGCGGGAGCCGCCGCAAAACTCGGCGAGACGGTGTTCGGCGGCGTCTACATGTGGTTTTCCGGCCCCTCCTTCGAAACGCCGGCGGAGATCCGCATGGCCCGCATCCTCGGGGCGGACGCCGTCGGCATGTCGACCGTGCCGGAGACGATTCTCGCCCGTTTCTTCGGCCTGAGGGTGGTCGCCGCCTCGGTGATCACCAATTTCGGGGCAGGCATGACCGGCGCCGAACTCTCCCATGCGGAGACGAAGGAGATGGCGCCGCGGGGCGGAGCGCGGCTGTCGCGCATCGTCGAGACGATGTTGCAGGAGGGTGCGTTCGATGACTGACGGAACCAAGGGAAGACGGGCCGAGGCGCTGATCGCCCGGCTGGACCTCACCAACCTCAACGACGACTGCAGCGAGGCAGACGTCGCCGCGCTCTGCGGCAGGGCGGAGACGCCGGCCGGCCCGGTCGCGGCGATCTGCATCTGGCCGGCCTTCGTCGCCTTTGCCCGGCGGGAGCTTTCGGCCCGCATCAAGGTCGCGACGGTGGTCAACTTCCCGCTCGGCGCCGACGATATCGATACGACGCTCGCGGAGACTCACAAGGCCGTCGCCGACGGGGCCGACGAGATCGACCTCGTCGTCGCCTATGACCGCGTCGCCGAGGATCCGGGCTTCGTCGAGGCGCAGGTGCGCACCATCCGGGCCAATTGCGGCCATGCGAAGCTGAAGACCATCCTCGAGACCGGCAGGCTCTACGACGAGGCGACGATCCGCGCCGCCTGCCATGCGGCGCTGGCGGGCGGGGCGGATTTCCTCAAGACCTCGACCGGCAAGGTGGAGGTGAACGCGACGCCCGCCTCGGCGACCATTCTTCTCGAAGAAATCGCCAAGGCCGGCGGCACCGTCGGCTTCAAGCCGGCCGGCGGGATCAGGACCTTCGAGGACGCCGACGGCTACATGCGCCTCGCCGAAACGATCTGCGGCCTCGACTATCCGGCGCCGGAGCGGTTCCGGCTGGGCGCCTCCGGGGTGCTCGCCGATCTCCTGGCGGTGGCGGCGGGAACGGAGCGGCCGGGCGGCAGGGCGGGCTACTAGGACATGGCTGCGGGCCCACTCTGGAGGCAGGCGTTTCCCTGATGCTCCCCCAGGAAATCATCGCCAGGAAGCGCGACGGAAAATCCCTCTCCGCGGACGAGATCGGATCCTTCGTCGCCGGCTTTGCCGACGGCTCCATCTCCGACGCCCAGATCGCCGCCTTCGCCATGGCGGTGATCTTTCGCGGGCTAACCCGGGCCGAGACGGTCGCCCTGACCGAAGCGATGCGCGATTCCGGCGCGGTCATGGCCTGGCCGGGCCTCGACCGGCCGGTGGTCGACAAGCACTCGACCGGCGGCATCGGCGACAACGTCTCGCTGATGCTCGCGCCGATCCTCGCCGCCTCAGGCGCCGCCGTCCCGATGATCTCCGGGCGCGGCCTCGGCCATACCGGCGGCACGCTCGACAAGCTGGAGGCGATCCCCGGCTACCGCATCGTGCCCGACGGCGAGACCTTCCGCCGGACGGTCACCGAGATCGGCTGCGCCATCGTCGGCCAGACGGCAGAGCTCGCCCCGGCCGACGGGCGGTTCTACCGGGTCCGCGACGTGACGGCGACGGTGGAGTCGGTGCCGCTCATCGTCGCCTCAATCCTGTCAAAGAAGCTGGCCGAGGGGCTCGATACCCTCGTCCTCGACGTCAAGACCGGCTCGGGCGCCTTCATGACCGAAGAGCACGCCGCTCGCGATCTCGCCGAAACCCTCGTCGCCGTGGCGAACGGTGCCGGGCTGAAGACCGCGGCGCTGATCACCCCGATGGACCAGGCGCTGGCCTCTGCGGCGGGGAATGCCGTGGAGGTGAGGAACGCGGTCGATTTCCTCACCGGCGCCCGTCGCGACGCGCGGCTGGAGGCGGTGACGCTGGCCCTCGCCGGCGAGGCGTTGTCGCTGTCGGGGCTTGCAGAGACTGCCGCCTCCGGCGAGGCGATGGCACGGCGGGCGCTTCAGTCGGGCGCCGCAGCCGAGCGCTTCGGCCGCATGGTAACGGCGCTCGGCGGGCCGGCAGACTTTGTCGAGCGGATGGACACGCACCTGCCGCAGGCGCCGATCCTGCGTCCCGTCACCGCCGGGACGGCCGGCGGCGTGACCGCCGTCGATGCCAAGGCTTTGGGCCTTGCGGTGGTCGAACTCGGCGGCGGACGGCGCTTGCCGGAAGACGCGATCGACCATGCGGTGGGGCTGACGGGGCTTGCGGAAATCGGCCAGGAACTGGCGCCGGGCGAGCCGCTGGCGATGATCCACGCCCGCGACGTCGCCGGGTTCGAGCGGGCGGCGGAACGGGTGCGGGCGGCGTACAGGCTGGGGGTAGCTGCCCCGGCCGAAACCAGCTCGGTCCTCAGCCGCATTTCATCCCCGACCGATCCCACCCATCGCGGCTGAGCCGCTGGGCGCCCTCTCTCCCCCTCGTGGGAGAGAAAGCGATTTCATCGTCTTGGCGAAGCCAAGTGATTGAAATCGCAAGAGAGGGGTGGCACCCTGTCCGGACGGGCGAACGCAGTAGACGCCGGGACTCCGTGTAGCGGTAGCGGCGGGTGAAGCGGTGGATCCCCTCTCTCCTCATTCTCAAGGTTTGGACCTCGGCAAGCCGAGGCCCAACTCCCTGGAATGACACTCTCTCCCACAAAGGGGAGAGAGGGGCGCCCAGCCTTTGCCGCCGCGTAGCGATTACGGCAGCCGGCCGATCCGCTCCGTCAGCAACTGATAAAACCGGTCCGCATCCCCCGAGCGGACCCAGAAGGCGTTCTTCGGCCGGTCGGTGACGCCCCAGTAGTCGGCGACCGTCATGCCGCGGGTGATGAGGCTGCCGGTCTCGATCTCGACATTGACCATCCGGCCCTCGAAGATGCTCGGGTCGAGGACGAAGGCGGTGACGCAGGGGTCGTGCAGCGGCGCGCCCGCCGAGCCGTATTTGGCGACGTCGAAGCGTTCGGAAAACGACAGAATCGCCGCCACCGCCGCGCCCGCCTTGTTGCCGAGCGCCCGGAAGGCATCGATGCGCGCGCGGGTCGAGAGCATCTGGTGGGTAACGTCGAGGGGCAGGACGGTGATCGCGACGCCCGAGCGGAACACCATGGCCGCCGCTTCCGGATCGACATAGATGTTGAACTCGGCCGCCGGCGTGATGTTGCCGCCCTCGAAGCAGCCGCCCCCCATCAAAACGAGTGCCTTCAGGCGTGTCACGATGCCCGGCGCCTTGGCGAAGGCCAAAGCGACGTTGGTGAGCGGCCCGAGGGCGAGCAGCGTGACGCTGTCCGGCGCGTGGGCCCGCACCGTCTCGATCAGGAAGTCCACCCCGTGGGCACTGCCGGCCGCGATCGCCGGCTCCGGCAGGTCCGGCCCGTCGAGGCCGGTCGCGCCATGGACATGCTCGGCGGTGACGAGGGCACGGCCGAGCGGCCGGTCGCAGCCGGCATGCACCGGCACGTCGGTGCGGCCGGCGAGCTCGACCAGCTTCAGGGCGTTCTTCGTGGTCAGGTCCAGCGGGATGTTGCCGGCGACGGTGCAGATCCCGAGGACGTCGAGCTCCGGGGAGGCCAGTGCCGTCAGGATCGCGACGGCGTCGTCCTGGCCGGGATCGGTGTCGAAGATGACCTTGCGCTTTTCCATGGGGATGATCCCTTTCGATCGGCCGGCAAAGGCGGGGCCGGCACGTTGGCCTGCCTATGCCAAGTTCCGGCGCCGATGGGTAGGGGCGACGGGCTCGGACGGACGGGCTGGCCATGCCAGGCGTTCTTCGCGAAAATGTCCGGCCGGCACTTCGGCAGGATTAGAGTTCCGCAGCCGGACCCGCTAGGGTCGCGCGGGGCTCGAATGAGGGAATTGCGGCATGAAGCTGGAAGAATGGCATCTGGGCGACGGCGACGGCATCCAGGAGCGGCAGCTCGCGGCGGAGTATCTGCCGGTGATCGAGGCCCATCGCCAGGAGGACGAGCCGGACAGGATCGACCGGCTGCGCCGGGTCTACGCCATGGCGCAGCACCTGTTCCTGATGGTCGAGGGCCGGCGCCTGCCGGAGAAGGTCGTCGTCGCCATGAACGACCACAAGGGCCAGCTGGCCGTGACGTTTCTCGACCGCGAGTGGCTGGTGTTCCTCGACCCGTTCTTTCGCCTGGCCTGGCGATCCGAGGGAGAACCGCCGGAAAACGTCGTCGCGGCGGTCATCCAGTAACGGGATCGGAGATTGCCCGGACCATCTTTCGCCGGGTTTTTCGGCGAAAGCCTGTGCATAAGTTGCAGAATGAAGATCATCGTTTCAAATCGACACGATTTTGTTAAGGATTCTGTCGGGTTCGGCAGGTGACTTTCCGCTGGGAGCGGCTCTAAGCAATGGCCTCGCCAAGAGATGAGTGGAAAATGCCAGACGACGAGACGTTCTCCATCAAGGATCTGGAGAGGGAATTCGGGCTGACCCCGCGCACGCTTCGCTTCTACGAGGAGCGCGGCCTGCTGAGCCCCGATCGCCGCGGGCCCGCGCGGGTCTATTCGGTGAAGGACCGGGAGCGGGTCAGGCTGATCACCCGCTTCAAGCGGCTCGGCTTCCCGCTGGTCGAGGTCAAGCAGATCGTCGATCTCTACGAGGCCCCCCGCGACCGGCGCAAGAGCCTGAAGGGCCTGAAGTCGCGCCTCGGCGAACAGCGGGAGATCCTGCTCGAGCAGTGCCGCGAACTGGAGCAGATGCTCCGCCTGATGGACGAGACCCTCGAGGAAGTCAGCGGCGAGCTCTCGGCGGTGGAAGACGGCGGCAGCCGGCCCGGGGGACGCTGAGCCGTCGCGGCGGCCTTGCCAAAGGCCGATCGTTTCCTTTCCTCACATCCGGTCAGGCACCCGCATCTGGTCGGGAGTTTGGCCGCGCACGGACCGAGGCGCATTTTGCCCGGCCTCGCTCGTCCCTATATGATCCCTCTGAGGTTGCGACTTGCGAAACCTCGATATGGGGGGAAGGAACAGCCGATGAGCGTGGCATTCGTCAAGGAACCGAACGAGGATCAGGTCGAAGCCCTGCCGGAACGCGATCTCGGGACGGATCCGAATTTCGTCACTTCGCGCGGCCTCGCCGGTCTCGACGCGCAGATCGCTTCCAGCGAACGGGCGCTCGAGGAGGCAAGGGCGGCAAACGACAAGATCGCCGTCGCCATGATCAATCGCGACCTTCGCTACTGGCGCGCCCGCCGCGCGACGGCGCAGCTGACGGTCCCGACGGCCGCAGGTCCCCTCGTCCAGTTCGGCCACCGGGTGGAGATCGAGCGCGAGGACGGCAAGGTCCAGAGCTACCGGATCGTCGGCATCGACGAGGCTGACCCGAACGAGGGCCTGATCTCCTACCTGTCGCCCCTGGCGCGGCAGCTGGTCGGCAAGGAGGTTGGCGACACCCTGCGCGCTGGCCCTAGCGAGGCGGAGATCGTGTCGATCGCGATCGACGACGAGAGCTGAGGGCAGGCAAGCGAACGCCGCGGCGACCGGTGCGCGGCCCCCCGACCGGCTTGCGCATGGCCGAAGCCTGCGGGGCGCAGCGCTCAGGCACTTTTGGCACCCCGGCCAAAGCTGCTATGGCAGCCGGGTGACCAACATCGATCCCCCCTCCCCGCTCCGCAGCGCCGTCTATGGCGCACCCCCCGCCGGCCTCGTGGACGTGCCGGACGGCGCCGCTCAGCTCTCGCCGCTCAGGCCCGGCGCCGAGGCGCTGGAGCGGCAGCCCGATGGGGGGTTCGAGACGATCGTCGTCGCGGCGCCCCCCGGCGCCATCGAGCGGCGGTATGTGCTGGCCCATGCGCTGCGCACGTTGGCGCCCGGAGGACAGCTGACGGTGCTGGCGGCCAAGGACAAGGGCGGCCAGCGCCTTCGCGCCGAGCTGGAGGCTTTGGGATGCGACGTCGCCGAGCACTTCAAGGCCCGCCAGCGCATCTGCACCGTCGGTCGGCCCGATGCCTTACAGGGCCTTGCCGAGGCGATCGCGGCGGGCTCGCCCGTTACGCTGGAAGACGTCGGGCTGCGCTCGCAGCCCGGGATCTTCTCGTGGAACCGGGTGGATCCGGGAACGTCGCTGCTCTGTCGCCATCTGCCGCCGCTGGCGGGACGCGGCGTCGATCTCGGCGCCGGGCTCGGCATCCTTTCGAAGGCCGCCCTCGCCTCCCCGTCCGTCGAAGCCCTGACCCTCGTCGAGATCGACCGCCGCGCCGTCGAGGCGGCGAAGGAGAATGTCACGGACGACAGGGCGCATTTCCTCTGGGCCGACGCGCGCGAGGTGGCGCTGGTCGATCTCGACTTCGTCGTCTCCAACCCGCCTTTCCACGCTGAAGGGATCGAGGATCGCGGGCTCGGCCAGGCCTTCATCGCCGCCGCCGGCCGGATGCTGCGCCGCAACGGCATGCTGTATCTCGTCGCCAACCGCCACATGCCCTATGAGGAGGTGCTGCGCGCGGCGTTCAAGAGCGTGAAGACCGTGACGGACGAGGGCGGCTACAAGATCTTCGAGGCCCGCAAGTGACCAAGGTGCCGACCTCGCGCCTCGACAAGCTGCTGGCCAATCTCGGCTACGCCTCGCGGCGCGAGATCCAGCTCCTGGCGAAAAACGGCCATATCCGCCTCGACGGCGTCCCCCTTCCCAAGGCCGAGATGCGGATCGCGCTGACGCCGGACCTCGAGACGCGGCTGGTCGTCGACGGCGAGGCGCTGGATCCGTTGCCCGGTGTCGCACTGATGGTCAACAAGCCCTTGGGCGTCACCTGTTCGCACAAGGAGGCGGGACCGCTCGTCTACGATCTCCTGCCGCCTCGCTGGCGCCGGCGCGACCCTGCCATCTCGACCGTCGGCCGGCTCGACAAGGAGACTTCAGGCCTGTTGCTGATGACCGACGACGGGGCGCTTCTGCATCGCATCATCTCGCCGAAGCGCCATGTCGCCAAGCGCTACCGCGCCGGCCTCGCCCGGCCGATGAGCGGCGGCGAGGCCGAGCTCTTCGCCTCCGGCACCCTGATGCTGGAGGGCGAGGAGAAGCCGCTCGCCCCGGCGAAGCTGGAGGTTCTCGGCCCGCAGGAGGCGATGCTGGAGGTCCACGAGGGGCGCTATCACCAGGTCCGCCGAATGTTCGCGGCGGCCGGCAACCACGTCGAGACGCTGCACCGGCAATCCATCGGCGGTCTCGCCCTGCCGGACGATCTCGAGCCCGGCCAGATCAGGCGCCTCGGCGCGGCCGATGTCGCCGCGATCTTCGATGGCGGAAGCAGCGGCGGCGGCTGATCCGCAGCCGGCCGCCTCAGCGACACGGCCGACGCCTGCCCCTCAATGGGCCATGAACACCGGCATCTCGGCCTTGGCGAGGATGTGGCTGGTGGCGCCGCCGAAGATCATCTGGCGCAGCCGGCTCTGGGTATAGGCGCCCTTGAGCAGCAGGTTGCAGCCGAGCGCCGCGGCTTCCTTGAGGATCTTCTCGCCCGAGCGGATGCCGCCGGAGGCCATCAGCTTCAGTTCGACCGGGATGCCGCTCGCCGCCAGCCGGCGTTGGACCAGGGCACCGGACGGCTGGTCGCCGAGATCGCCGTCGTCGGCGAGCACGATCACCCGCCGGGCGCGCTGCAGGAACGGCCGGGCGAAGGCGATGGTGCGGGCGGTCTCGCTGGAGCCGTTCCAGGCGACCGCGATGGTCTCGCCGAAGCCTCTTCCCACCGGGCAGGGCGGAGCGATGAGGATCGGCCCGCCGCTTTCGAACAGCGCCGATTCCAGCGTGGTGATCGAGGCGGCGTCGGCCCGGGGCCGGCAGACGACGGTCAGGTCGAAGGCGCGGCCATAGGTGCCGAGGAAGCCGTCGCCCGCCATCGCCTTGTCGTTCCAGGCCCAGGACGGGTGGTCTGCGACAGGGGCTGCCGCGGCGGGCATGGCCGACCCCGCCGGCTGCGAGGCTTCGCCGGTCACCTCCGGCGCCGGTTCCAGCGGCACGTCCTCCTCCGACATGATCCGGGCGGCGAGGCGACGCGCCTCCTCGCGGGCCCGGCGGTGGTCGAAATCGGCGCCGTTCATGATCGCGACGCCTGCCGGGTCCCAGGTCAGATTGACCAGCGGCGGCGTCTGCAGGGCGAAGGTCTCGATCCGCGCCGAAAACCTGCGGCCGAGTTCGGCGGCCATGCGCAGCGCGTATTCGCCGTTCACATGGACCTCGGCCGGCACCAGAATCGTCTTCATCCGTCCTCGCCTCTCATGGGATCCTCGCCGCCGCTCCGGGCGAGGGTCTGCCGCACTGCGTCACCATGATCCGAAACGCCGCCGCATGGCAACAGCAGGCAAAGCCGCCGCAAAGGGCGCCTGACGGCGAAGCGTCGGCGTCGGTCCGCAGGCGGGTCTTCGCCGCATCGCTCTCGCGTCCCGCCCGTCCGGCCGACGACGGCAGCGCGGGCGGGCCCGTGCCGTTTGCCCTCGAAGAAGCCACCGGCTAGTCTCTGAATTCACACGCACCTTGGGAGGGGTCGGCTGCCATGAGCGACGAGGAGAGCCGCAGGCTCGAGCGAAATCCGGCGGCGACGGGCACCGGGCCCGGCACCAGGCCCGGTGCCGGCGGGGCGGACGACGCCATGGCCATGGACGCGGAGCGGGCCGAGTTGCACGATCCGCTCTCCTCGAGCTTTCCGGCGAGCCTCGAAGGCCGGATCCTGTTCCTCATCGCCATCGCCTTCTCGACCTTCCAGCTCCTCACCGCCGCCCATCTGTGGGACCTTCCGAGCCAGATCGTGCGCGCCGTGCATGTCGGCTTCCTGTGCCTTCTCGGCCTGCCGCTGGTGGCGGCCGTGCGGCACGAGCCGCGGGCGCTCAGGGCGCTCGCCTGGCTGCTCGGCCTGTGCGGCATGGGCGTCGCGGTCTATCAGTGGTGGGAATACAAGGCGCTGATCTTCCGCGCCGGCTCGCCGCTCGTTCAGGACACGGTGGTCGGTGTCGTCGCCCTCGCCGTCCTCTTCGTCGCTACCTGGCGGATCATGGGGCCGGCCCTGCCGATCATCGCCGGCCTGTTCCTCGGCTACTGCCTGTTCGGCCAGCACCTGCCCTCGCCCTTCGTCACCCGCGGCTACGACTTCTCCCAGGTGATGGACCACATGGCCTTCGGCACCGAGGGCATCTACGGCATCCCGACCTACGTCTCCTCCTCCTACATCTTCCTGTTCATCCTGTTCGGCTCGTTCCTGGAACGGGCGGGCATGATCCGGCTGTTCACCGACGTCGCGCTCGGCCTCGTCGGCGGGGCGAAGGGCGGCGCCGCCAAGGTCGCGGTGTTCTCCTCCGGCCTGATGGGCACGATCTCGGGCTCCGGCGTCGCCAACGTCGTCACCACCGGCCAGTTCACGATCCCGCTCATGAAGCGCTTCGGCTACCGGGCGGAATTTGCCGGCGGCGTAGAGGCGACCGCCTCCATGGGCGGCCAGATCATGCCGCCGGTGATGGGCGCCGTCGCCTTCATCATGGCCGAGACCCTCGACGTCGCCTATGCCGAGGTGGTCACCGCCGCGGTGATCCCGGCGGTGCTGTATTTCGCCTCGGTGTTCTGGATGGTGCATCTGGAGGCCGGCAAGCGGAACCTCCTCGGGCTTTCGAAGGGGGAGCTTCCCTCGGCCTGGGGCGCATTGAAGACCGGCTGGTACTTGATCCTGCCGCTCGCCGTCCTCGTTTGGCTGCTGTTTGCCGGCTACACGCCGCTCTATGCCGGCACCATCGGCCTTGCGCTCACCGCCCTCCTCATCCTCGGCGCGCCGCTGGCCAAGCGGATGCCGGGGCTGGCGATCCGGATGGTGTTCTGGGTGGCGCTCGGCCTGTCGGCCGCCGCCTTCTTCGAATACGGCATCCTGCCGATCATCGTCGCGCTCGCCGTGCTCGTCGCCGCCTGCGCCGTCTTCAAGGGCGGGCGCGAGACGCTGATCGCGGTGCGCGACGCGCTGGCCGACGGCGCCAAGACGGCGCTTCCCGTCGGCATCGCCTGCGCCATCGTCGGCATCATCGTCGGCACCATGACGCTGACCGGCGTTGCCAACACCTTCGGCCAGTTCATCGTCTCGGTCGGCGACACCTCGCTGTTCCTGTCCCTGGTGCTGACGATGATCACCTGCCTGATCCTCGGCATGGGCATCCCGACGATCCCCAACTACATCATCACCTCGTCCATCGCCGGGCCGGCGCTCCTGGCGCTCGGCGTGCCGCTGATCGTCTCCCACATGTTCGTCTTCTACTTCGGCATCCTCGCCGACCTGACGCCGCCGGTGGCGCTTGCCTGCTTCGCCGCGGCGCCGATCGCCAAGGCCCCGGGCCTGCAGATCTCCTTCCAGGCGATCAAGGTGGCGCTGGCCGGCTTCGTCATCCCGTTCATGGCGGTCTACACGCCGGCCCTGATGCTCCAGGATGGCGGGCCGCTGGCGGCCGAGATCGGCTACATCCCCGCCGTCCTCTACATCGTCTTCAAGGCGTGCCTCGCCATCGGGCTCTGGGGCGCGGCGGCAATCGGCTACCTCGCCGCTCCGATGCCCTGGTGGCAGCGACTGCTGGCGGCGGCGGCGGCCTTCACGCTGATCGCCGCCCTGCCGCTCACCGACGAGATCGGTTTTGCGCTGGCCGTCGCGGTGATCGGCCTCCATTTCTACCTGCGGGGCAAAATGGCCGGGCCCGAACAGCCCGCCGGCCAGCGCCTGCCAGCCGCCCGGCGCGCCCCTCGCAAGCCGGCATGATCTGCATCCTTGCCGCCGGCAAGACGATGGCGATCGCCGCCACCGCCTTCACCCTGTCCTGGACCCATTCGGTCGAGAAGACCCGCTGGGAGGAGCAATGGCAGGCCGGTCCTGCGGGGCTCACCGTCACGCAAGGGCGGATCGAGGGCTCGGGCGCCGGCATGGAGCCGCCGGAGGGCGCGCGGCTCGTCGACGGCGCCTATGTCTACACCCTCGACCGGGCGCCGATCCCCGAGCTCGTCCTCGCCGCCTCGGGCGCGACGGGGGGCGGCTGGCACTTCTGCGCCAAGGACACGCCCTGCATCGACCTCGGCGAAGCGGCGGCAGAGCCGGTCCGGCTGAACTGGTGCAAGGCGCCATGAGGGCCACGACGGCCGGCGAAGCGAGGCCGCTTCGACTATTGAAAACACGGCGATTTCCGTGATGGTTGCCAACCCGGCAAACGGCAAAAGGCTGGACTTGGCCCTTTCTGGTCCGTACGGTGATCACGGAATGCGCAACTGTCTGGGACGGGACGAGGAGTTGGCGTAGTCACCAGGAAGACGTGGACGATCCGCGTCGTGTTTGCTCGGGGCGCAGATGCGGCACATATCCTATACCAGCATGGCGAATGGCCTTTCGGCGGAGGAGTTCGCCACCATTCTCGATCATGCGCGCGATTGGAACCGGCAGAACGAGATCCACGGCGCGATCGCCTTCGACGGACGGATGATCACCCAGATTCTCGAGGGGCCGAAGCTGAAGGTGGACGCGCTCTATCTGCGCATCCTTGGCGATCCGCGCCATACCGGCGTCGTCCTCCAGTCGCGGGCCGACATCAAGGAATCCCAGTTCGAAGGCTTCGGCCTCACCCGGATGACGCCCTCCGACCTCTACATGATCGCTCTCAGCATCGTCGAGAAGCACGGATCCGGCGACAGTTCGGCCGAGCCGCTCGTCCGGCGCCTGAGCTGAGGAGCGATCGGGCGCGGTCGCCGGCTGCGGCGCTCGCAAGGCGGCCGGCGCTGACCGGTCGCAGTCGCCGCAGCCGGAGGACGTTGAAAGTTCAGGCCGCCCGGTAGCTCGCGAACAGCGCCGCCAGCATCGGCCGGCCCGTCGCCATCAGATCGAAGGCCTCTTCCGTCCTCAGCCAGTGGGAGAACAGGCCATGGATGGCGGCGCAATAGGCGCCGGCGGCGGTCTTCGCCATCCAGCCGCGCGACAGCTCCCCGCGCTCCTCGACCTTGGCGAAGACGGTCTCGATGCGGTTGGAGAAATCCTCCTCGCTCTCGCGCATGCGGGAGAGCGCCTCCTGCATTTCGCCGATATATTCGCAGCGGAACAGGAGGATGGTATAGACGCGCTTGCCGCGCTCGTCGGTCTGGACGAAGCGCAGGACCTCCAGCGTGTTCTCGTGCAGCGTCGAAAGCACGTCGTCGGCCGCCACCAGCTTGGCGGCATCGAAGAACCGCTCCTTGGGAAGATGCGCCCGGTCCTGCATCGCCTTGAACAGCGCCAGCTTGTTCTCGAAGTGCCAGTAGATCGCGCCGCGCGTCATCCCTGCCTCGGCGGCGATCTGCGACAGCGTGGTGGAGGCCACGCCCTGGCGGAAGAACACCGCTTCGGCCGCGTCGAGAATCGCCTCCCGCGTCTGTTCGGCGCAGTCCTTCGTCCGTCGCAATGTGTGTCTCCTCCTTGCGTTATACATACATGCATGTATTTTAGCTGCAATGCAACATCGGCGGCGCTCTGTGCCCAGCCCTGAAAGTCCTTGTCATGCAGACGTTTAAGATCGGCCGCGCGATTCTCGCCGCAGCCACCGCGCTGCTCGTGTCCGTTCCCGCACAGGCGCAGGCGCCCAACATGCCGCCGCCGCAGGTCACCGTGGAGACGCTGCAGGCGGAGACCGTGCCGGTGACCTACGAATATCCCGGGCGGATCGTCGCCTCCCGCGAGGTCGAGGTGCGCGCCCGGGTCGGCGGGATCCTGCTCAGCCGCGAGTTCGACGAAGGCTCGCGGGTGAAGAAGGGCGATCTCCTCTTCACCATCGATCCGGCGACCTACCAGGCGCAGGTCGCGCTGGCCAAGGCTCAGGTCGCCCAGGCTGAAGCCCAGCTCTCCCAGGCGCGGCGCAGCGAGGAGCGCGCCCGGGCGCTGACCCGGCGCGGCGCGTCGAGCCAGTCCACCCTCGACGACGCTGTCTCGGCGCGCGAACTTGCCGAGGCGCAGGTCGAGGCGGCCGAAGCCCAGCTCAGAACCGCCAATCTCTCTCTCGACTACGCCACGGTCGAGGCGCCTGCCGGCGGCATCACCAGCCTCGAACAGGTGCCCGAGGGCTCGCTCCTTTCGACAGGCGATCTCCTCACCAAGATCAGCCAGATCGATCCCGTCTACGCCAACTTCTCGGCCGCCGACACCGAGGCCGCCTCGATCCGCGAGATGGTCGAGGGCGGCGCCCTGGACGGCGCCTCGTCTGCCGAGGATCTGCAGGTCGAGATCGTTTTCGGCGACGGCCAGACCTATGGCGAGACCGGTCGGATCGACTTCACCTCGACCTCGATCGACACCCAGACCGGGACGATCCTGTCGCGGGCGACGATGCCCAATCCCGCGGCCCGGCTTCTGCCCGGCCAGTTCGTCCGCCTGCGCCTGAAGGGCCTCGTCGCCAGGGACGCCATCGTCATTCCCGCCGAGGCGCTGATGCAGGGGCCGCAGGGCGTCTTCGTCTACACGGTCGACGAGAAGAACGTCGCCGCCGTGGTGCCGATCGAGATCGAGCGACAGATTCCCGACGGTTATCTGGTCAAGTCGGGGCTCAAGGCCGGCGAACGGCTGATCACCAAGGGCGTCGTGAAGGTGCGCCCGGGCGCGCCGGTGAACCCGGTCACCAATGGCAGCGACGGCGACGAGACGGCCGGAGCGCCGGCCAAGGAGACGGCACAGCGATGAATTCCCGCTTCTTCGTCGACCGGCCGATCTTCGCCGTCGTCATCTCGGTCATCATCACGCTGGGCGGCGTGCTCGCCCTCAACGCGCTGCCGATCGAGCAGTATCCCCAGCTCGTCCCGCCCCAGGTCGTCGTCACCGCCTCCTATCCCGGCGCCAGCGCCGAAACCCTCGCCCAGACCGTCTCCGCGCCGATCGAGCAGCAGATCAACGGCGTCGAGGACATGATCTACATGCAGTCGACGAATTCCTCGACGGGAACGGCGTCGATCGCGGTCACCTTCGCCTCCGGCACCGATCCGGACCAGGCGACGATCAACGTCAACAACCGCGTCCAGCAGGCCACCGCCTCGCTGCCGGAGGAGGTCCAGCGCCTCGGCGTCACGGTCGCCAAGCGCTCCTCGCAGATCCTCGCCGTCATCACCATGGCGTCGAACGACCCGCGCTACGACGCCACCTACGTCTCCAACTACGCGCTGCTCTACGTCCTCGACGAGTTGAAGCGCCTGCCCGGCATCGGCGAGGCGCAGCTCTTCGGCGCCCGCAACTATTCCATGCGCATCTGGCTGCAGCCGGACCGGCTCGCCCAATACGGCCTGACGCCGACCGACGTCGCCACCGCGATCAGGGACCAGAACTCCCAGTTCGCCGCCGGCCAGTTCGGCGCGCCGCCCTCGGACGGCGACCTCGCCTTCACCTATTCGGTGACCACCGAGGGGCGGCTGCCGGATGCGCAGGCCTTCGAGAACATCATCCTGCGCTCGGACGAGAACGGCTCGTCGCTGCTCCTGAAGGACGTCGCGCGGGTCGAGCTCGGCGCCCAGGACTACGGCTTCAACGGCTCCTACAACGGCACACCGGCCGTGCCGATCGGCATCTATCTGCAGCCCGGCGCCAACGCGCTCGCCACGCTCGAAGCGGTGAACACGCGGATGAGCGAACTGGAAAAGGCGTTTCCCGACGGCATCTCCTGGGCCGTTCCCTTCGACACGACGAAGTTCATCCAGGCCTCGATCACCGAGGTGATCCACACCTTCATCGAGGCGATGGTGCTGGTGTTCCTCGTCGTCTTCATCTTCCTCCAATCCTTCCGCGCGACGCTGATCCCGATGCTCGCCGTGCCGGTGTCGATCCTCGGCACCTTCGGCGCGCTGCTCGCCTTCGGCTTCTCGATCAACCTCCTCACCCTGTTCGGCCTGGTGCTGGCCATCGGCATCGTCGTCGACGACGCGATCGTCGTCCTCGAGAACGTCGAGCGCATCATGACCACCGAGGGGCTCCCACCGAAGGAGGCGACGGCCAAGGCGATGTCGGAGGTGACCGGGCCGGTGATCGCCATCGTGCTGGTGCTCTGCGCCGTCTTCGTCCCCGTCGCCTTCCTCGGCGGCCTCGCCGGCACCATGTACCGGCAGTTCGCGCTGACCATCGCGGTGTCGGTGACGATCTCGGGCATCGTCGCCCTGTCGCTGACGCCGGCGCTCTGCTCGGTGCTCCTGAAGCCCAGCCATGGCCAACCGATCGCGCCCTTCCGCTGGTTCAACGCCGGCTTTTCCAAACTGACCAACGCCTATGGCGCCGGTGTCGCCTTCATCATGCGCCGGGCCGTCCTGGCGCTCGTCCTGTTCGGGGTGATGTGCTTCGGCATCTGGCACTTCATGCAGACCCTGCCCGGATCGCTGGTCCCGGACGAGGACCAGGGCGTCAACTTCGCCGTCGCGATCCTGCCGCCGGCCGCCTCCCTGCAGCGGACCACCACGGTCATGAACGACATGGTCGCCAACCTCCGCCAGCATCCGGCGGTGCAGGACGTCACCGCCTTTGCCGGCTTCGACCTTCTGGCCGGCGTGCAGAAGTCCTCGGCCGGCGTCGCCTTCATCTCCCTGAAACCCTGGGACGAGCGCACCGATCCGGCGCTCGACGCGCGCAATCTCGTCGGCCCGTTCATCGGCATGAATTCCGGCATCCAGGACGGCATGATCCTCGCCTTCAACCCGCCGCCGATCCAGGGCCTGTCGACCACCGGCGGCTTCGACCTGTTCGTCCAGGATAGGCGCGGCGGCGGCTCCGAGGCCCTGCTCGAGGCGGCCAATGCCGTCGTCGCCGCGGCGGCCGAGCGCCCGGAACTCGCGGGCGTGCGCACCACCTTCTCCGCCAACGTCCCGCAATACCGCATCGACGTCGACCGGCAGAAGGCCAAGTCCCTGAACGTGCCGATCTCGTCGATCTTCACCACCATGCAGGCGACCTTCGGCACGCTCTATGTCAACGACTTCACCCTGCTCGGGCGCAACTACCGGGTGACGCTCCAGTCGGAGGCCGATTTCCGCAAGACGCCGGAGGACCTGCGCTTCGTCTATGTGCAGGCGACCAACGGCTCGATGATCCCGCTCGACACGCTCCTCAACGTCAAGCGCGTCGTCGGTCCGGACCTGATCGAGCGGTTCAACGCCTTCAACGCGGCGAAGGTCTCCGGCGGCCCGGCACCCGGCTACTCCTCCGGCCAGGCGCTGGCGGCCATGCAGGAGATCGCCGCCGAGAAGCTGCCCGAAGGCTACGAGGTCGCCTGGACGGGATCGGCCTATCAGGAGATCCAGGCCGGCGGCACCGGCGCGGTGGCCATGGGCTTCGGCATCCTGATGGTCTTCCTGATCCTCGCCGCGCAGTACGAGCGCTGGACCCTGCCGATCGCCGTCCTCCTCGCCGTACCCTTCGCGGTGTTCGGGGCGCTGCTGGCGATCTGGCTGAGGGGCCTCGACAACGACGTCTACTTCCAGATCGGCCTCGTCACGCTGGTCGGCCTCGCGGCGAAGAACGCCATCCTGATCGTCGAGTTCGCCGTCCTGAAGCGCGAGGAGGGGCTGTCCGCGTTCGACGCGGCGCTGGAGGGCGCGAAGCTGCGTTTCCGGCCGATCGTCATGACGTCGCTGGCCTTCATCCTCGGCGTCGTGCCCCTCGCCATCTCGACCGGCGCCGGATCGGCCTCGCGCCATTCGATCGGCACGGGCGTCATCGGCGGCATGCTGGCCGCGACCTTCGTCGCGATCTTCTTCATTCCGCTCTTCTACCGGCTCCTGTCGCGGGACCGGAAGACGGCGGGCGGCAGCGAAGGCCATGCCAACCAGCTTCCGGCGCCGCAACCGGCAGAGTAACGCGTATCGCCGACCGGCGACCGGATGCAAGACGGGCGGACGCCACCTGACCGGCGCCCGCCCGTTCTCATTTCAGGAATGCCGGGTGGTCAGCCTTGGTAGTAGCCCGGCTGCGCGAGGTCGGCGAGAAGCTCCGGCCCTTCCGGCCGCCAGCCGAGCCACTCGCGCGTCATTTCGCTCGAAGCTGCCATGTCGGCACCGGCAAAGCCGGCGAACCAGCCGAAATGCTCTGCCTCGCGTCGTTCGACAGGAACCCCGAGACCGCGCCCGATCGCTGCGGCGATGTCCTTGAACGCAATCCCCTCTTCGGCGCAGGCATGATAGGCGGGCCTGGTGACGCCCTCTTCGAGCACCAGCCTGTAGAGCCGCCCGGCATCCAAGCGATGGACCGCTGGCCAGCGGTTCGCACCGTCGCCGATATAGGCCGAGACGCCAGTCTCCCGGGCCTTCGCAATGAGGATCGGAACGAACCCGTGGTCGCCGATGCCGTGAACGCTCGGGGCAAGTCGAACCGAGGCCGCGCGCACTCCGCGTTCCCGAAGCGCTGCTGCCGCAGCTTCCGACTGCCGTGGATAGGACGGACCGGAGGGTGGAACGTCCGCTTCGGTGGCTGGCCGCCCCTTTGCCAGCATCGCCATGCCGGAGGTGACGATCAGGGGTCGCTCTGAGCCCACGAGTGCGCCACCCAAAGCCTCGATGGCGCGGCGGTCCTGTTCGCAATTTTCGGCAAATTTCGAGAAGTCGTGGTTGAAGGCGGTATGGATAACGGCATCTGCCTCGGCCGCGGCGCGACCCAGAAGATCGAGATCGTCGAGCGTTCCGCTGAGAACCGTCCCGCCGACGGCGGCCAGCGCTTCGGCCTTGTCTGCAGATCGAGCGAGCCCGGTGACACGGTGGCCGGCCTCGATGAGGTCGCGGACGACGACCGAGCCGACCCAGCCCGTGGCACCTGTTACGAATACATGCATGGTTTGATCTCCTTGGTGGATGATGCCATCCGTAGGAGGAGCTGCTATACTGTTAAAGTAGTGATCTTATCATGGTATAACTGCTAACAGGATCGACATCGTGTCCGACAGCCCAGCTCTGGCGACCTACCTCAAGGATCGTCGCAAGCGTATCGATCCGGCGTCCCTTGGCCTGACCTCGACGCGCCGCCGCACACCCGGGCTCCGGCGCGAGGAGGTCGCGCAGCGAGCGAACATCTCCACGACCTGGTACACTTGGCTGGAACAGGGACGCGGCGGTGCACCGTCGGCGCATGTCCTCGACCGGATTTCCCGAGCCCTGATGCTCACCGACGTCGAGCGCGAACACGTTTTCATCCTCGGCCTCGGGCGCGCCCCCGACATCCACTATCGGCCGGAAGAGGGGATTACCCCGCGGCTGCAGCGGGTGCTCGACGCCATGCTCACGAGCCCGGCGATGATCAGGACGGTGATGTGGGACGTGGTCGCCTGGAACCGGGCCGCCAGCGTCGTCTTGACCGACTATGCGACGTTGCCGCCACGCGATCGCAACGTCTTGCGGCGGATGTTTCTCGACACCAGCACGCGCGCCGCGCAAGTCGACTGGGAGAGCGTCGCACGCTACGTCGTCGCCGTCTTCCGGGCTGACGCCGCCCGGGCCGGCGCGTCGGCGGAAATGCAGGCGCTGGCCGACGAACTCTGTCAGGCCAGTCCGGATTTTCGGGCGATGTGGCGCGACAACGACGTCCGCCATTCCGGCGAAGGCGTGAAACGCCTCAACCATCCCGAGATCGGCGCAATCGCGATGGAATACTCCTCCTTCGCCGTCGACGGCCGACCGGATCTTTCGATGATGGTCTACAATCCCGTGAGCGCCGAAGACGCGGAACTCATTCAGGTGTTGGTCGCAAGGAAATCACGTTGAGCCCGGAATTCGGGTCGCCGCCGGGGGCCGCGCCCGTCTAGCTAGCCTCGCCGCATCGTTCAACGGAGGGACAGGCGAAATGGCGATATCCGCAAATCAGGCAGAGCCAAAGACGATCGCCGCCAATACTGCGACTGGCGAGCACTCCATGACCGGCCACGACTGGACGCTGCTCCTCGCCCTTTCCGTGTTGTGGGGCGGATCGTTCTTTTTCGTCCAGATCGCCGTCACCGAACTGCCTGTCGTCACCATCGTCGCCCTGCGCGTGGGGCTGGCGGCGCTGACGCTGTTTTTCGTGCTGGCGATCCTGAAGATCCCTTTCCCGACCCAACCCGCCATCCTCCTCGCCTTTCTCGGCATGGGCGTTCTCAACAACGTCGTGCCGTTCTCGCTCTTTGTCTGGAGCCAGACCCACATCCCATCCGGTCTCGCGGCGATCCTCAACGCCACGACGCCGCTGTTCGGGGTGATCGTCGCCAATGCCCTGACACGCGACGAGAAGCTGACGGCAAACAAGCTCGCCGGTGTGGTCGTCGGATTTTTCGGTGTCGTCGTCCTGATCGGGCCGGCCGCCATCCTGGCGCCGGGCGCCGACACGCTGGCCGAGATCGCCTGCCTCGGCGCCGCGCTTTCCTACGCATTTGCCGGCGTGTTGGGCCGCAGGTTCAAGCGCATGGGCGTTTCCCCGATCGCGACCGCCACCGGTCAGGTCACGGCTTCCTCATTACTGCTCGTACCCCTGGCGCTCGCCGTCGACCGCCCCTGGACGTTGGCGATGCCCGGCCCTGCAACCATCGGGGCCGTCGTCGGCATCGCCGTTCTGTGCACGGCGCTGGCCTATATTCTCTACTTCCGCCTGCTCGCCTCGGCCGGAGCGACGAACCTCCTGCTCGTCACCTTCCTGATCCCGGTCAGCGCGATCCTGCTCGGCGTCGCCTTCCTCGGCGAAGTGCTCCTGCCCCGGCATGTCGGCGGCATGGCGCTGATCGGCCTCGGCCTCGCCGCCATCGACGGGCGGGCCTGGCGGTCCATCACACAGAAACGGGGCGCCCGAAGACGCCCCGCGTGATGAAACATTCCAAGGCGGGCGGGACCTGCCCGCCGTCATGATCCGATCGTCAGATGTGGATCGGCTTGGCGAAGGCGGCGAAAGCGGCTTCGCGCACCGCTTCCGACAGGGTCGGATGGGCGTGGGAGGTGCGGGCGAGGTCCTCCGAGGCGCCGCCGAACTCCATGAGCAACGCAGCTTCGGCGATCAGGTCGCCGGCGTCGGCACCGAGGATGTGGACGCCGAGGACGCGGTCGGTTTTAGCGTCGGCGAGCACCTTCACGAAGCCGTCGGTCTTCAGCATCGCCCTCGCGCGGCCATTCGCCATGAAGGGGAACTTGCCGACCTTGTAGTCGATCCCGGCCTTCTTCAGCTCTTCTTCCGTCCTGCCGACCGAAGCGACTTCCGGCGAGGTGTAGACCACCGACGGGATCGCGTCGTAATTCACGTGACCGGACTGGCCGGCGAGGATCTCGGCGAGCGCGACGCCCTCGTCCTCGGCCTTGTGGGCGAGCATCGCGCCCTTCACCACGTCGCCGATCGCATAGATGCCGTCGACGCTGGTCTTGAAGTGCTGGTCGATCTCGACGCGGCCGCGCTCGTCGAGATCGACCCCGGCGTCCGCGAGCCCGAGGCCCTCGGTATGGGGCTTGCGGCCGGTGGCGACGAGGACGACGTCGGCCTCGATCGTCTCCGCCTCGCCGCCCTTGACCGGCTCGAAGGTGACACTGGCCCCCGTCTCGGTCTTCTCGACCCCGGTCACCTTGGCGCCGAGCCGGAAGGTCAGGCCCTGCTTGACCAGCAGCTTCTGGAAGGCGGTGGAGACCTCCTGGTCCATCGGGCCGAGGACCTTGTCGAGGAACTCGACGACGGTGACCTCGGCGCCGAGCCGGGCCCAGACCGAGCCGAGTTCCAGCCCGATGACGCCGCCGCCGACGACGACCATCTTCTTCGGCACCTTCGGCAGCGCGATCGCGTGGTCGGAGGAGACGATGGTGGTTTCGTCGAAGGTGACGTCGAGGCCCGGAATGCCGGCGACCTCCGAGCCTGTGGCGATGCAGATGGCCTTGGCCTGGAGCGTCTGGCTCGAGCCGTCTTCCTTGGTCACCTCGACCTCGCCGGCCGACTTGATCCGGCCGGTGCCGATGATGCCGTCGATCCTGTTCTTCTTGAACAGATAGGCGATGCCGTCGACATTGGCTTTGACGGTCTTGTCCTTGTGGCCCATCATCGTGCCGAGGTTCAGCTTCGGCGCGACCTCGATGCCGAGATCGGCGAAGGAATGGCCAGCCTCGGCGAAGGCTTCGGACGCGTAGAGCAGCGCCTTCGACGGGATGCAGCCGACATTGAGGCAGGTGCCGCCATAGGTCTTGCGCTTCTCGACGCAGGCGACCGTGAGACCGAGCTGTGCCGCCTTGATGGCGCAGACATAGCCGCCGGGCCCTGAGCCGATGACGACGAGATCGTAGGGATCAGCCATGTGAGAACAGTCTTTCCGTCTGATTGATGGTTGGCATGGGGTTTTTCGGGCGCGAGCCGGATCCAGACCTGTTTCTAACGGCACGACCCGGCTGGCAACCCCGAAACCCATCGAGGCGTCCTGCCGTCATGGGGACCGGCATAGGCCGGATCGACGTCGGGCCATGAGGCCGGCATCACTCCCCGTCCGGCGGGCAGTCGCCCGAGGTCTCGTCGAACGTCGTGCGCGCCGGGCGCAGCGTCGCCTTGGTGATCTGGAGCGGCACGAAGGGCGGCGTCGCCTGGTTGGCCGGCTGGACGAAGCGGGTCACATAGCAGCCCGAGAAGATGCGGATGGCGCCGTCGGTCCCGGTCGCCTCGATCACCGTCGGCACCGAGGTGTAGACCGAGCCGGCCGCGCCGTCGCTGGACGGCGCGCCGAGTTTCAGCCGGACCCCGCCGGTGGTCTCGTAGCCCGCCTGGAAGGCCGGAAAGTCGGGCCGGCCGGAATCCTCGGCAAAGTAGCTCCAGGCGCGCAGATATTCGTGGCGGTTGATGGCGTTGTAGAGCGATCCGATCAGCGAGACCGGCGTCGAGCGGTCGTCGAGATAGCTGTCGTCGGCGACGGCCTCGGGGCCGGGCGCTGCGGCCGGCGCGACCTCGTCGAGGCCGAAGGCGGGCTGCAGCGCGGCGCAGGCAAGGCCGCAGGCGAGAAGGGCGGGAGCGATGATCTTCATGGCAGGATGGACCTTGCGCCGGAGACGTCGATGATCGCCCCGGTGGAATAGCTCGCCTCGTCCGACAACAGCCACAGGATCGCCTTCGCCACCTCCGCCGCCGTCCCCGCCCGGCGCATGGGCAGTCCCGGCGAGAGTTCGGCGACGCGGTCCGGCTGGCCGCCGGAGGCATGTATGTCGGTATCGATGATGCCCGGCCGGACCGCGCCGACCCGGATGCCCTCGTCGATCACCTCCTTGGCGAGGCCGACGGTGAAGCTGTCGATGGCGCCCTTGCTGGCGGCATAGTCGAGATACTGGCCGGGGCCGCCGAGCTTGGCCGCGACGGAGGAGACGTTGACGATGCCGCCGCCCTTGCCGCCGCGGCTCGTCGCCATGCGCCGCACGGCCTCGCGGGCGCAGAGGAGGCTGCCCGTCACGTTGATGCGAAACATCCGTTCGATGCGGGCGGCGCTCATCTCGGCGAGCGGCAGGGCGGCATCGACGACGCCGGCATTGTTGACCAGCGCCGTCAACGTGCCGAGTTCATCTGCCGCCTCAAAGAGCGAAAGAATGTCCGCCTCGACGCCGACGTCACCCTTGACCGCGATGGCGCTGCCACCGTCGGCCGCGATCGCGGCGACGACTTTATCGGCCGCCTCCCGGTTCGACGCATAGTTGACGACGACGGCATAGCCTGCCTTCGCGCCGAGAATGGCGGTCGCCGCGCCGATGCCGCGCGAGCCGCCGGTGACGATCATGACCTTGGGCATCGGTTTCCAGTTCCTAATAGTCGATTTTTAGCCCGCATACTAGGAATTCTTACTCCAGAGCATTGCAGAGCATTCTTTGCAGTATATCATTGATGATCCCATATCAAGTTTGTGCAAACCTCAAGTGAGATAGCCATGATGGATAGCAACATCTACAGCTTGGTTAATATTTTCGGCTTTCATCTTGCGCTGGGCGGCCGATAGATATTGTAAGACTGTGTATTCCGACAATGATAGGATCATGCCGATCTCGCTTGAGGTCTTACCGAGCATGGCGAGCTTCAGGCAGTCGCGCTCACGTGCGGAGAGCAGGTTGTTCCTCTGGTCCTCCTCGAAGCGCACCGCCGCCAGCATGGAAAAGTAGATGAAGGCGAAGCGATGCAGCTCGGCGACGGCCTGCTCCGAAAGATTGGGCTTGGCGCCGGCGAAGGAGAGCGCGCCACGGAAGGATGTCATGGAATGGACCGGCAGCAGAACGCCGGCGAGATAGCCCTCCTGCAGGAGGAAGCGGGCCGCAGGCGTTGGGTCCGGCTCGTCCGATCCATAAAGCGTCTCGATGTCCCAGACGAAGGGCATCGGATCTGTTTGCAGGGTGCCGACGACGATCTTGCACTTGTGCAGCCCATGCGCCTCGTAACCTCGGGCGAAGGCCGGCGACCAGTTGGAGTGGAGAACTCTCGTCGCGAGTCCGACATCGTCGGTCGAGGGCAGCGAGAACGACGCAGCATGGCTGAAGCCGTAGTCCCGCGCGACCTCTGCCATAGCCAAAGCAAGTTGATCCCCACTCCATGGAGGAGAAATCCGTGTGATAATTTCCCGAGTAGAGTCCGCGGACCCGCCGTTCTCGTTGCGATCCTGCAGACGTACCTTCGAATTATGCGCGACGGGAAGCTGCGAGCGATTGATGTAGTCTGGCAGCCGTGTCGCCTCGTCGATGACGGCACTTTGCAGCTGCTCGACCTTGAGGTTCCGTGCCCCGGTAAGATCGGCGCCGCGCAAGATCGTGCCTTCGATGGTGGCGCCGCCAAAATCCGCTCCAACGAATGACGCATGACTGACATCGGAACCGGAGATGTCAGCGCCTGAAAGATCGGCTCCACTCCAGTCCGTGCGGCGCAGGAAGACGTTCCGAAGGCGAAGTCGCGGCAATGTCCGAGATGCGACAATCGACATGGTTATCTGTCTCCCGTCTTGAGCAACAACGCATCCAGAATGGCCTGAACATCGATCGGCGGCTCAGCCTCGCCGTAGCCAGATCCATGCCGAGCTTCGAGATGGTTCTGCAACAACTCGAAGATCGGGTTGGCCAGATCGGGAAAATCCCGGCCGATCTCCCTCAGAACGTAGATTGCCGCCAGTCGGACCTCAAGTTTGTCATCGGCCAATTGCGCGGCCGCCCGGTTGAACAGCTCGGTGACGTGCGCCCGCCGAGCCAGTTCGGCCTGTCGAACGGCGGTCCCCGCCTGCGTCGTCTCCGGCCCGAGCTTCTTCCAGGCAAGGTACGCGCCGACGGCGGCCGCCGCCGTCAGCGCCAGATTGCGCAGGATTTCCGAGAGGTCGACCAGCGTCTCCATCCCGGAAGCCTATCGCGATCACCGGTCAGAGGTCGAGGACGAGGCGCTCGGGATCCTCCAGGCTCTCCTTGACGCGCACCAGGAACGTCACCGCTTCCTTGCCGTCGACGATCCGGTGATCGTAGCTGAGCGCCAGATACATCATCGGCCGGATGACCACCTGGCCGCCGATCGCCATCGGCCGCTCCTGGATCTTGTGCATGCCGAGGATGCCCGACTGCGGCGCGTTGAGGATCGGCGTCGACATGAGCGAGCCGTAGACGCCGCCATTGGTGATGGTGAAGGTGCCGCCCTGCATGTCGGACATGCCGAGCTTGCCGTCGCGCGCGGCGCGAGCGAGCCGCGACAGCTCCTTCTCGACCTCGGCAATGGACATCTCGTCGGCGTCGCGGATGACCGGGACGACGAGGCCCTTGTCGGTGCCGACCGCCATGCCGATGTGGCAGAAGTTCTTGTAGACGATCTCGTTGCCGTCGATCTCGGCGTTGACCGCCGGGATTTCCTTCAGGGCGTGGCAGATCGCCTTGGTGAAGAAGCCCATGAAGCCGAGCTTCACGCCATGCTTCTTCTCGAACAGGTCCTTGTACTTCGTCCGCAGCTCCATGACCGCGGTCATGTCCACCTCGTTGAAGGTGGTGAGCATGGCGGCGGTGTCCTGCGCGTCCTTCAGGCGCCGCGCGATGGTCTGGCGAAGCCGGGTCATCTTGACCCGCTCCTCGCGCGGCGCATCGTTCGACGACGAGGGAGGCCTCGCGGCCTTTTCCGGCTTTTCCTGGGGCGAGGACGGCGCACCGCGGGAGATGGCGTCGAGGACGTCGCCCTTCAGCACCTGGCCTTCGCGGCCGCTGCCCTTCACGTCGCCGTCCTTCAGGCCCTTTTCGCGCATCATCTTGGCGGCCGATGGTGCCGGCGGACGGCCTTCCTCGGCCTCGACCTGACGGCGGGGCGTCTCGTCGGTGCCGCTGCCCCTTGCTGCCTGAGCGGGGGCCGAGGAACCGGCGGAGGCGCCCTCCTCGATCTTCAGGAGCAGCGCGCCGACCTTGACCTCGTCGCCCTGGCTGACGGCCATCTCGCGGATCACGCCTGACACCGGGGACGGGATTTCCTGGGCGGCCTTGTCGGTCTCGAGTTCGAGCAGCGATTCATCCACCGCGACGCTGTCGCCGACCTTCTTGAAGACCGTCCCGACGGCCGCTTCGGTGACGGATTCGCCCGCCGCCGGAACCATCACCTCGACGAGCTTGCCGCCGCCGGAAGCCCCGTTGGCGCTGGCCTTGGCGCCGGCCTTGGCATCGCCCGCTGCGCCGCCGCCGTAGTCGGCCGCCGTATCCGCGGCCTGGTCGGACCGGGCCGCCTGGCTCTTCGGCTTCTCGGTCGGCTTCGTCTCGCCGGAGGCCTTGCCCTCGCCTTCGCCGATCATGCCGATCAGCGCCCCCACGGCGACGGTCTCGCCGTCCTTGACGACGATTTCCTCCAGGATGCCGGCGGCCGGCGCCGGTACTTCCACCGTCACCTTGTCGGTCTCGAGCTCGGCGATCGTCTCGTCCTGCTCGACCCGGTCGCCCGGCTGCTTGAACCATTGGCCGATGGTGGCTTCGGTCACGGATTCGCCGAGGGTCGGCACTTTGATTTCGGTTGCCATCTGTCTCGTTCGTTCGGTTGTCGCTTGTTGGGCGAAAGGTCTTGGCGAAGGGCTTGGGGACTGTGCCCGGCTGGTCAGCCGAGCGCGTCCTCGAGGAAATCGGCGAGCTGCTTCAGGTGGTTCGCCATGGTGCCGGCGGCCGGCGAAGCCGAGGCCGCACGACCGGGGTAGCGAACCCGGCGCTTCTCCGCGTCGATATGGTCCAGAACCCATTCGAGATAAGGGTCGATGAAGGACCAGGAGCCCATGTTCTTCGGCTCTTCCTGGCACCACACCATCTCCGCCTGCTTGAAGCGGGAGAGTTCGCTGATCAGCGCCTTGGCCGGGAACGGATAGAGCTGCTCGAGGCGCAACAGGTAGACGTCGTCGATGTCGCGCTTCTCGCGCTCCTCGTAGAGATCGTAATAGACCTTGCCCGTGCACATGACGACGCGCTTGATCTTGTCGTTGGGAACGAGCTTGATCGGTGCATTCTTGTCGAGTTCGGCATCGTCCCAGAGCAGCCGGTGGAAGCTGGTCTCGCCGGCCATCTCCGACAGTTTGGACACCGCCCGCTTGTGGCGAAGCAGCGACTTCGGCGTCATCAGGACGAGCGGCTTGCGGAACTCGCGCTTCAGCTGCCGCCTCAGAATGTGGAAGTAGTTGGCCGGCGTGGTCACGTTGGCGACCTGCATGTTGTCCTCGGCGCACATCTGCAGGAAGCGTTCGAGCCGGGCCGAGGAATGTTCCGGTCCCTGCCCCTCATAGCCGTGCGGCAGCAGGAGGACGAGGCCGGACATGCGCAGCCACTTGCGCTCGCCGGACGAGATGAACTGGTCGATCACCACCTGGGCGCCGTTGGCGAAATCGCCGAACTGCGCTTCCCAAAGGGTCAGGGCGTTCGGCTCGGCGAGGGAATAGCCGTATTCGTAGCCGAGCACCGCCTCTTCCGAGAGCATCGAATTGATGACCTCGTAGACGGCCTGGCCCTTGGCGAGATTGGCCAGCGGGATATAGCGGCTCTCGTCTTCCTGATCGTAGAGCACCGAATGGCGCTGGGAGAAGGTGCCACGCTCGACGTCCTGGCCGGACAGTCGGACCGGATGGCCCTCGGTGACGAGGGTGCCGAAGGCCAGCGCCTCGGCCGTCGCCCAGTCAATGCCCTCGCCGGTGTCGATGATCGAGGCGCGGTTCTCCAGGAAGCGCTTGACGGTGCGGTGGACGTTGAAGGTCTCGGGCACCGAGGACAGCTTCGCCCCCATCTCCTTCAGCGTCTTCAACGGCACGCCGGTGATGCCGCGCCGCGGCTCGTCTTCCTTCTCGGCCTTGCGCAGACCCGACCAGGCGCCATCGAGCCAGTCCGCCTTGTTCGGCAGATAGCTCTGGCCAGCCTCGAACTCCTCGTCGAGATGCTTGCGCCATTCGGCCTTGCGGGCCTCGACGTCCTCCTCGCTCAGGAGGCCCTCGGCGACCAGCTTCTTGGTGTAGATCTCCAGCGTCGAGGGATGGTTGCGGATGGTCTTGTACATGATCGGCTGGGTGAAGGCCGGCTCGTCGCCCTCGTTGTGGCCGTAGCGCCGGTAGCAGAACATGTCGATGACCACCGGCTTGTGGAACTTCATGCGAAATTCCATGGCGATCTTCGCCGCGTAGACCACCGCTTCCGGATCGTCGCCATTGACGTGGAAGATCGGCGCCTCGACCGTCTTGGCGACGTCCGAGGGATAAGGCGAGGAGCGCGAGAAGCGAGGATTGGTGGTGAAGCCGATCTGGTTGTTGATGATGAAGTGCAGCGTGCCGGCGACCCGGTGGCCGCGCAGCGCCGACAGGCCGAAGCACTCGGCGACGACGCCCTGGCCGGCGAAGGCCGCGTCACCATGGATCAGGAGCGGCAGGATCTGGGCGCGGGTCTCCAGCGGCACCACCTCGGTGCGCGAGCGCCCGGCGATGTGGTCCTGCTTGGCCCGCGCCTTGCCCATCACGACCGGATCGACGATCTCGAGATGCGACGGGTTGGCGGTCAGCGACAGATGTACCTTGTTCTGGTCGAACTCGCGGTCGGACGAGGCGCCGAGATGGTACTTCACGTCGCCCGAGCCCTCGACGTCGTCGGGCTTGAAGGAGCCGCCCTTGAACTCGTGGAAGATTGCCCGGTGCGGCTTGCCCATGACCTGGGCGAGAACGTTCAGCCGGCCGCGATGGGCCATGCCGAAGACGATCTCCTTGAGGCCGAGCTGGCCGCCGCGCTTGATGATCTGCTCGAGCGCCGGGATCAGCGATTCCGAGCCGTCGAGGCCGAAGCGCTTGGTGCCCTTGTACTTGACGTCGATGAACTTCTCGAAGCCCTCGGATTCGATCAGCTTGTTGAGGATCGCCTTCTTGCCCTGGGCGGTGAACTCGACGCCCTTGCCGGGGCCCTCGATCCGCTCCTGCAGCCAGCCCTTCTCTTCCGGGTTGGAGATGTGCATGAACTCGATGGCGAAGGTGGAGCAGTAGGTGCGCTCGAGGATGTCGACCATCTGGCGGATGGTCGCGAACTCCATGCCGAGCACGTTGTCGATGTAGATCTTGCGGTCGTAGTCGGCCTCGGTGAAGCCGTAGGCCTTGGGGCTGAGCTCGTTGTAGTCGTCGTCTGCCGGCTTGGCGATGCCGAGCGGGTCGAGCTTGGCGTGGAGATGGCCGCGCACCCGGTAGGCGCGGATCAGCATCAGCGCGCGGACCGAATCGCGCGTCGCCCGGTTCACCGCCTCGGGCGACAGGGCGGCGCCGGCGCCCTGCGCCTTTTCCTTGACCTTGGTCTCGATGCGTTGCTCGACCGGCGCCCAGTTGCCGTCGAGCGCCGAGACGAGCTCGCCATTCATGGCGATCGGCCAGTTGTCACGCGACCAGGACGGGCCGTCGGCGTTCTTCTTCACGTCCTCGCGCGGATCGCCGAGCCCCTTGAAGAAGGCGCCCCATTCGGCGTCGACGGAAGCGGGATCCTCCTCATAGGCCGCATAGAGCTCCTCGATGTAGTCGGCATTGCCGCCATAGAGGAAGGAGGTGAGAGCGAAATGGTCGTTCGCTTGGCTGCGTGACATGTTCGAGTTCGCGGCGCGTGCCCGGCGCCGCCTCCTATCGACGTATTTCGGTCCGGCCGGGCGGATCCCTTCGAGCCGGTTACAGACGCCGCGACCGGTGCGGCCGCGAATGCGTCTTGCCGGATCATCTATCCGGCAAGACCTTCAGTTTGTGTTTCTTCGGCGAGAAAACCAGCCTTCAGCCCTTCAACACTTCCGTCAGCGTGGTGCCGAGGCGGGCCGGCGACGGCGAGACGCGGATGCCCGCGGCTTCCATCGCCGCGATCTTGTCCTCGGCGCCGCCCTTGCCGCCGGAGACCACCGCGCCGGCATGGCCCATGGTGCGACCTTCCGGCGCCGTGCGGCCGGCGATGAAGCCGACCATCGGCTTCTTGCGGCCCTTCTTCGCCTCGTCGGCCAGGAACTGCGCCGCGTCCTCCTCGGCCGAGCCGCCGATCTCGCCGATCATGATGATCGACTTGGTCGCCTCGTCGGCGAGGAACATCTCAAGCATGTCGATGAACTCGGTGCCCTTCACCGGGTCGCCGCCGATGCCGACGGCCGTGGTCTGGCCGAGGCCCTCGTTGGTGGTCTGGAAGACCGCCTCATAGGTCAACGTGCCGGAGCGCGAAACGATGCCGACGCTGCCCTTCTTGAAGATGTTGCCCGGCATGATGCCGATCTTGCATTCTTCCGGCGTGAGCACACCCGGGCAGTTCGGGCCGATCAGGCGGGACTTCGACTTGTCGAGCTTGGCCTTGACCCGCACCATGTCGAACACCGGGATGCCCTCGGTGATGCAGGTGATCAGCTCGACGCCGGCGTCGATGGCCTCCTCGATGGCGGCGGCCGCGCCTGCCGGCGGGACGTAGATCACCGAGGCGGTGGCGCCGGTCTTCTCCTTCGCCTCGGCGACCGAGGTGAAGATCGGCAGCTGCACGGTCTTGCCGCCGGCATTGCCCTCCCACATCTCGCCGCCCTTCTTGGGATGCGTGCCGCCGACCATCTGCGTGCCGAAATAGGCCAGCGCCTGCTCGGTGTGGAAGGTGCCGGTCTTGCCGGTCAGGCCCTGCACGATGACCTTGGTGTTCTTGTCGACCAGAATGGACATGGGCTTTCTAACTCCTTGAAGGTCACCCTGCTGCGGGAGAAGGGCGCTACAGAAACGGATTGATGGCGGTCACCGGCCCGTAGGCCTGACCGTGGCTGAGGTCTTCGGTGTAGAGGGTCTTTGCCCCCAGACGCTCCGCGGCGGCGACGATGGCGCCGTCCCAGTAGGAGATCTGGTAGCGCTGGGAGATCTGTATGCCGGCTATGACGAGGCGATCATCGAGGGGTTGGCAAGGCTTCTTGGCGATCGTGCGCACCCAGACGAGAGCCTTCTCCTTGCCGAGCGGCCGGTCGCCCTTCTTGATGACGTTGGTGTAGAACTCGGCCAGCACCTGCCCTGACGTGCAATAATTCTCAGAGACGATGATCTGCCTTGCGATGTCATGCTTTTCAGGCGCCGCGCTGCGACCCTGGGCGGCATAGATGAGAATGTTGCTGTCCAGAAAGACATCAGCGCCAGCGATCAAACCGCGGCTCCCCGGAGTAGGTCTCTTCCCGGCTGGGGCGCCAGTCGCCCATGTCGGCGTCCGATTCGTCGATGAGCTTCAAAAGCTCCTCGCGCGCCTCGTCATGCTGTTTCGCATCCTCGACAAGACGCTGCAGGTAGGTGCGAACCATCTCGTTGACGCTCGTCCGCCGCATCGCGGCAAGGACGCGCACCTTGTCGAGGAGGTCCTCGTCGATGGCGAGGGTGATGTTCTTGGCCATGGCGATAAGCCGATCGCGTCTACACGGGTTATGTGCAGCACATATCCTGTGCTGGATGTGCGGGCAAGTGCCATGGATCGTTTCGATCATCAACACGGGTTGAAACCATCGTTCAGCACCCCTCCTTGAAATCTGCCGGCAGATCCGTCCGACGGCAGCTTCGGTCCCCGTCGGCGGTGATGCGATAAATGCTGATTTGCGCGGTCAGGCTCGTCCGTGTGTAACTGCCTCGCAAGTCGAACCGTCGGCCATTGCCGACATAGCGGTCATACCGCCCGATCTCGATCCTGCGGTAGCCGAGACGGGTCACCTCATCGGCCACGACAGCGAACACCTCGTATCCGCGATCCCTCGGCACCTCGATCTGGCAGCCGTAGGAGTCGCCACTGTCGTGAACCGCCATTGTCTCGACGCGGTCGAACAGCCCGCCGTAGGGCTGCACCATCTCGTATTTCACGCCCAACAGGCCACGCGTCACGGTGTAGCCATCGGCCAAAAGGCTACGCAGCGAAAGGGGACCGTTGATTTCGCTTTCGAGGCAGGCCCGCGTCGCCACTCTCGCCTGCTCAAAAAGGTCGAAGCTGCGCCGCTTCTCGGCCGGAACCTGCGACGGCGCATTGGCTGCCTCCGGAGGTATCGCTTCTGGCGACGTCGTGCAGGAGGCGATCGCGGCCATCCCCCCGATGAGCGCAACCGCGAACAGGCTTCGTCTCATCCGGGGTTCTCCGGCATCCGCAGGCGTCGAGGCGCCCCTCATTCGGGTGACGCCGGCGGGCGTCTCACCTGACTGTCCTGTCACTTGGCCGTCCGGCCGAGCTCGGTCCGCTCGGATCGTCCCATGGTCAACACGAAGCGCGAGCCGCCGGCCGGGATCGCCGTCATGGTCACGACTTCCCCGGTATCGTCGACAAAGCTCCAGAGCCCTGCACCCGGCTGCGCCATGCCCATCACCCCGCCGCCACCGACGACGCCGTCGATCGTCGTCAGGACCGCGGTGTCGAGATCGGCGGGCTTTTCGAACAGCACCATCTGGCAGCTGGTCGCGACCAGATGCGGGAACTGCACGCGATTGATGGTGAGGAAGGTGCCGTCGTCGCCCTTGGTGGCGGTGAACATGCCGGCGGCGGCCAAGGCGCCCGCGGCAAGACCGTTGCCGCCGGCATCGGCGGCCTTCCAGCCCTTCGACAAGGCGACCTGCCCGGCCTCGGGAACGTTCTTCATCCCCGCCGAACAGATCTCCAAATAGTCGGAGAGCGTCTGCGACGCGCCTTCGGGCGGCGTGATCGGCAGCTTCACCTCGGTGGCGCCCGCCGAGAATGCCGTCGATGCAAGGATGCATCCCGATGCCAGAACGGCCCGGGTGATCCCCCGGGCCGTGTGGTTCGACCGTTGGTCGGTCATTTGCAATCCCTCCCCAGACCCCGCCGGCCACTCAGCGGCCATAGGGTCCCTGGCTATAGCGTCACCCGATCGCGGCGACGATCTTCTTGGCCGCGTCGTCGAGGTCGTCGGCCGCCGTGATGGCAAGGCCGCTCTCGTTGAGGATTTTCTTGCCGAGATC
>PACL01000061.1 GCA_002700095.1 Fulvimarina sp.
GCTTGAGGACGGCCGCCAGATCGGCGTTCGACCGGATGGTGGTGTCGGTGAGGCCGGCGTCGAGCAGCGTCTGATCGGTGATCTCGACCGTCTTGGCAGCCGCGCCGCCCTGCTTGACCGAGAAGGTCACGAGGTCGTCGGCAGCGGCGAAGGAAACGGCGCTCGTCTCGACCGTCGCGGCGACGCCCGAGGTGTTGGTGTAGGTGGTCAGGTCGATCGTCTTGTCGAGGATGCCAGACTGGGCGCCACCGGACGCGACGTCGCCGAAGAGGCGGATGTTGGTGATGTCGACGGAGATCGAACCGACGGTCAGCGAGCCGGTGGCATCNCGGGCGATCGAGGAGACGATCTCCTTGTTGAANGCCGTGGAGGNNCCGGTCGCCAGCCAGTTCTGGCCGGAGAAGGAGGCCGATTCTGCGATCGTCTGCAGCTGGCCCTGGAGGGCCGTGATTTCGGACTGGACCTTCGCCTTGTCGACGCCGTCGGAAGTGGCGGTGGTCAGCTTGGCCTTGATCGTGTCGAGCATGTCCTTGGCAGAGTCGAGGCCGGTATAGGCGGCGTCGACCGTGGCGGCGCCGATGCCGAGGGAGTCGGCGACGGCGGACAGGGCGTTGTTATCGGACCGCATGGTGGTCGCGATCGACCAGTAGGCGGCGTTGTCCTTGGCATCCGCAACCCGGTAGCCAGTGGAGATGCGGCCCTGGGTCGTGTCGAGGGAGTTGTTGATCGACTGCAGACTCTGGAGAGCCGTCATCGCCGAAGTATTGGTGTTGATGCTGGTCATGTTAATAGTCCCAGATGCAAGGCGCACTGATATGGGACATTCCGGGTCGGCCGGGAAAGCGAAACGGCATCATGCCTGCGCCCCGCATCGTGCTGGGAAGCTTCGCAATGACCAAACGATGCGCTGTCTGATCATTAAATAAGCTTAATTTTCCCGGCCAGCCGAAGATACTGAAACTGAAAAGGATTTTATGCTTAACAGTTCCTGAATAGCCCCACGAGGGCCACTGTTTCATCCTGCAACCAGGCCCATCGCATTCTCACCCTGCCCGTTGCTGCCTTCCAGCATCGTTAGCGGGGCCGTGTGCTTCAGGCATGTGCTTGGCTTTGACGTCCCGATAAAATCGCCGGCCGCGGCCGTTGCTCTCGACGAAGCCGTCCCGCTTCAGGCTGGGATCATCGCGCCATGTGAAGCAGCGCCGCTCGCCGTCGCCTGGCGCCATCGTGCCTGATTTATCCGCCGAAACAGGCCCATCGTGCAACACCGGGTCTGCAACATTATTCCACTGCTGGACGGTCCTGCCGAACACTTTGAGCATGATTTGCTCAACAGCGGCCGTCTTCCGCCTCCGGCCCGTCTCTCGCGTGATCCTCTCTCTCGCGCACCAAGCCTTGAACGCTTCCCCACCGGCCTTCGATCGGGACCATCCCCAGAGTGCACGACGGAGGACAATGTCGTCGATCAGCGCGGCCCAGCGCTCGCACTCGTGCAGCTCGCTGATATCCTGCGCCGACACCTGGTTCGTCAGTCGCCGGTAAAACGCCTCGCGCTCCTCCTGAAAGCGCTTGCCGCCCCAGCCGAAGACGTCGGCCTGAGTGTGGCAATAGTCGGGCATCGAGCTGCCGTATTCCGCCGGGCGGACGCCTTCCACTCGCCGGCGCATCTCGGTCTTCGCAGCAGCGATGAAGCGGTCTTCGATCTCGTCATGGTTCATGCGGCTTCTCCATAGGGTCCGCGGTCGTCGAAAAGGTCGGGCTGCGCCGCGCCGGGGCCGAAACGGCGGACAATGCGCTCATAGACGAGCGCGGCGATTGCATCTCGCACACGCACCGTTCCAGACAGCTCGGATGCGATCGAGTGGAGCATGTCGAGCGGAAGAGCGTCCCAGAGCGCGAGCCAGGCGCCCGCGTCGGCTTCGATGATGTGCCGGCACGCCCGGACAAGATCGGAGACGGCCCACCACGTCGCCTCGTCGAGCACAGCGAAATTATTGTGCGTCTCCGCGAGCGTCGAGATAACGAGCCGGATGTGAGCCTCGTCATTGCGCCGCCAGATCCGGGCGACGGTTTCCGGCGCTCGCGTCTGCCGCGGACCCGGGGCTGCACCCTTCCCCACGATCTGGATCTCGTACTCAGCGAGCAGGACCCGGACACGCTCCTCCGTCATCGCGTCACCTCGAGGAGTTCCCGCCGCCCCTGCCCCGCGAGCTCGTCTGCGCGCTCGTTTCCGATGGTGCCGACATGCCCGCGCGTCCATCGGATCTCGACGAGCCGCCGGTCGAGAAGATCGTCCAGCTGCCGCCACAGATCCGCATTGAGGAGCGGCTTGTCCGGCCCGCGCGTCCAGCGCTTCTTTTTCCAGCTTTGGCGCCACTTCGTGCAGCCGTTGCGGAGATATTCGGAATCGGTCCAGACCACTGCCGGCTGCCGATCGTCGAGCCAGCGAAGCGCCTGAAGCGCGCCGACCATTTCCATCCTGTTGTTCGTCGTCGCATCATCGCCGCCGCAAGCCGCGTGGATCTCCTCGGCGCCTCTGAAAACGACGAAGCCCCATCCGCCGGCGCCCGGGTTTGGCTCGCAAGCGCCATCGGTGAAGATCTCGATTGCGTCCGGTCCAAGCCGCACCGTCGGCTGATCGACATCGAGGACAGCTTGTGGCTTCACAGACTGGGCGCAGGACGCGGGAACCCCGTTCCTGAGAAGCTGCTTCCGCCATCCCTTCGGCGCCGGCCACGGAACGCCCCAGGCGGCGAGCTGCGTGCGCTTGAATCCTCCCTTCTCGCTTATGCCCGCGTCGATCTCGGCATCGGTGATCGGCCGCATCTGCGGCGGCGCTGGGCGGGTGGCTGCCAGAGCGGTCGGCTTCAGTATCGGCGGCTCCTTCTCGCGCGTCGAAATCGGCAGGCCCAGCCGCGCCGCGTGCTCTGCAAAGTTCGGCTGCCGGACCGCCGACGCCGGGCCCAGCTTGCCGAAGCGATGATCCTCTTCGGCCACCTTCGCGCCTCGAGCTGCCCTGCCCTTCATGACTGCACCCATTCGACGCGCAGGCCCATGCGCTCGATCCTCCTCTGGAGCTTCAGGGCGCCTTGTCGTTCCCATTCGCGACCGATCTCGACGCGGTCTTCGTCACTGACCAGCCAAAAGGCGAAGAACTCCTCGTAGTCGTGGCCGGTGATTATTTCGAAGTGCGGGATGGACCGCGCAGGCGGTCGCGCGGCGCGCTTGCGCTTGGTCTCGACGACCCGGCTTTTCTGATCCTGACGACCCAGCAGCCGCGCGGCCATCTTCTTCTCGTCTTCCGGCGTGAGTTCGTCGGTCATGACCTGAAACCTCGCTTATCGCCGCCCGCAGACGCCCGCAGTGGCCGTCGGCAGTTGGCGGCGTCGCTTTGTCCTTCGACGAGTTGAAAGGCCGGCGACCTGGCAGACCTCGTCGCGCGTGCGGAACGTCGAGCACCGTCCTTCGGATCATGGGGCTTTGCCCCAAACCCCACCGGGGACTTTTGGTCCCCGGCCCCCTGGGCGATCCGCTGCGCGGCCCGCCGGCTCTGGAGGTTACGCAGCATCATTCGGATGCCCCTTCCCGTAGCTCAGGAGGATCAAGACCTCTCGGGAGACAGCAGCCGTGTACCACTTCACCTCGGCCGCAACCTGCTTCGAAGAGTGCCCAGTCGCTCTGAGGTCAGCGCGGAGCTGGCGGACGTGCTCTCGCCAATAGTCCCGCCCTGCGTCGTGGTCTCGCTGGGCGAGTGCTCGAGCGGTCGCTGAGACGAAGCCCTTACGCCGCGCGAGCGGGAACGGCACGATCTCTGCGGGCCCGCGCCGTCTGGCGAACAGGTCAAGCTGCATCGTTGGCCTCCTTGGCGCCTTCAAGGGTGTCTTCAAAGGTATCGGGGCCACGGTGTCCCCCCTGACCGGGGCCACGGTGTCCCCCCTGGTGCACTTCACCATCGGGGCCACGGTGTCCCCCTTCGACTATACCGTCGATGTGGCCGGCGAACCCGACTGGGATGGCAAGGCCGATAGTCCTCTTGCGAACGAGCCGCCCTCCTTTCTGCCGTCGGCATCCGAGATCGACGACAAGAAGACCCAGCCGCTGATAGGCGCCAACCTCTCGCTTGATCGTGCTCTCGTCGCAGCCGCCCGCGCGACGCGCCAGCGTCTCGTTTGTCGGCCACAGCTCACCTGACTGCCAGTTGATGAATCTCTCGATGACGGCAACCAGTCGAAAGCTCTGCCGCTCTTCGTGAAGCACCTGCATCGCGATTTGATGCCAAGCATCGAACAGCTCTTTCCGAGGCTTCATCTCGGTCGGCCATAGCAGCGGAATGCACGCCCGGGGCGCGATTTTCCGGCGCTTCCCGTGTCGAGGTGCCGCGGCAACGTCTTGAGCAGAACCCGCCGGGACGAAGGCGGCCGGAGCCGCCCCCGATGGTGTCTTCCCCGTCATCAGAGGATCCATTCCCCGCGCGCTCAAAATGGCACCTCGTCGTTCGGCGCGCGGTCCTCGTCGGACAGATCCGGCGCCGGCTGGCCACCCTTCCGCTTGCCGCCAGCCGGGCGAACCGCCCGCGCCGAGATGACGCTGTCGGCGATCACCTGAAGCTGCTCGCGGGCTTCGCCCGAGGATGTCGTCCAGGTGTTCCGCTGGACGCGCCCCGACGCAGAGAGCAGGTCACCCTTGGCGTGACGCATGATCTCGTCGGCGACCCTGCCGAAGCCGAGGATGCTCACCCACAGCGGCGGGTCGCCCTGCTCACCGAGCGAGACAGCGATCGACGCCACGGCCATCGGCTTGCCGGAGCGGGTTTCGATCGAGCGCGGATCTTGACCGATCCGGCCGTAGACGGCGGCTTGCATGGTCATGAATCACCTCCGATGGCCTTGCGCACGACCTCGCCCTCGATGGTGCGCTCCATGCGCTGCCACCATGCTTCCTCCTCTCCACGGCCAGCTTCCCATTCGGCTTCCTCCGCAATTGAAACCGGGACGCCCTTATTGCAGAGGAAGGCAAAGGCGCTCTCGCCTCGAGCGGTGGCCTCCTTCGCCATTCGGACGAGCTCGGCCATGATCTCCTTTCGGGTCTGGTTCATAATGCCCTCCGCAATTCCGGGGCGACGACGCCGGCGGCGGTGGTGCAGTGGCGGGCCAAGACGATCAGCAACCACGCGCAGGAGAAGCGGACTAGCTCGAAGATATCGCGGATCAGGGTCATGCCGCCACCTCGTCCATCTTCTTGACCACCGCCTGGACGAGCGCCGCCAGCGCGTTGCCTTCGTGCCGGAGTTCCATCCCTTTCGCGAAGACCAGAAGACCGTCGAGCATGTCCCCAACGAAATCGATTGCATCGTCGCGGTCGAGACTGTCGCCATCGGCCACCGCGGTAATGGATCGCAGGAAGCGCTCCAATTCGCCGTCGTTCTGTCGGAGGTCGTCGAGGACGGTCGTGTTGGTTAAGGCGAAGCTGACCTTCGCCAGAACGTCGGCGACGCTCGCGCATGGCGCGGCCTGCCAAGCCTCCGTCGCCTTGCCGTAGATGGCAATATGCGTCTGCATCTCGTCGTCCGACACGCGCGGGGATGCCGCCGAGATCCAAGCCTCCCAGATCCGGTTGCGCTCGGTGATTGCCCGGGTGATCGCGCTCATGAAGAAGCCCTCCGGTTAATCCGCGCGAAACCGTCGTTCCACTCCCGCCACAGGGCTTGAATGGCGTCGAACGTCTCGCTGGCGAGATGGCAGACGGCTTCCCGCTCATCCGGCGACGTTTTGTAATCGAGACGTTCCAGGGTGTGGGAAAGCACCACACCGAGTGCCGAGGCATGGCTCTGCGCTTGGCTGATCATGCTCTCGAGGTTCTGGAACTCGCGATAGGCGGGGTTCTCACCGTCGGCAGCGGAATTTTGGTCCAGTTTGGTCACGACGCCACCTGCTCGCCCGAGGCGCAGATCTCGTCGACACGGGCGGACGACTCCTTGGCCAACTCCTCGGCGTGGTAGGCCAACCAGAGGAGGATGTCGGCGTTGTTTTTGCTGAGGAAGCAGCCGTCGCCGTGGTCTGGAATGAACCGCGTTCGGTTCGTCATGGTATCCAGCAGCCGGCTGACGACCCTCGTCATCATGAGTGCGCCATATGAGGCCGTCTCGGCTTCCTGTATTGCGGCATCGACGCCGCGCGTGGTATCGGTTGCGCCGTTCATCGGCTTTTCCTTCCAAGAAGTTGCGGATGTTCTTGGCTCGGCGGGATGGTCCAGATCCCGGCCGGGCCTTTTCGTTTCGGCCGCGATGGTCATTGCGCAGACCTCGCAGTCGGGGTGACGGTGATCGTGAAGCTCGCCGGCTCGGGCTGGACGCCGCTGGCCACCGCCTTCTCAATCGCGGTCACCTTCTTGGCCAACATTCGGCAGATGCCGTCCGTGCGCCGGATCGTTTCCATGAGCTCGGCGGGGAAGTCGATGGCCGGGGCCAAGCGCCGTTCCATCCGCTCGCGAACGATCTCATTGCACCGAGCCGCGAAGGCTGGGTCGAGATATCGGGCGTAGCTCATGGCGATCTGCCAGTGTGCCCACGTGCCCGGCGCCGTGCCGCCGCGCGTCACCGAAAAGAGGTCAATGTCCGATTTTCGGATAATGACTTCCGCGACGTGCCCGGCGAACTCCTGGGTCGAGGGAAGCTCCCGCCACTTCGCCGGCTTCTTGCTCGGGTCCGAGCCGGCTGCCTTCCAGAGGCCAGTCAGGCTGACCATCTCGCCTTTGAGGGAGATGTCGCTTCCGTCGAGGTCGATATGCTGGATCGCGGTGCTCATGCGGGACTCCCGATCCGAGCTTTGAGGCCGACCTTCTCGGCCAGCGCCACGACCGGCACCAACAGGCGCCCGCCGATCTTGATGGTCGGAATGTCCCCTCGCCTCGCCGCCTCGTATGAGGCGCACCGCCCCAATCCGAAGAACAGCGATCCGGCATCCGGGACTGAAATGGTTGGGCTCCGTAGAGCCTCGTCGATCGTCATGCTGACCTCTTTGTGATTATGTGCTAGCGGCGCTACTTGTGCCGTTTTTGGATTTTTAACCATTTCAGATGCAGGGTCAAGCCGCCTTGTGCTACTTGTGCCGATTTTGTATCGGTAGGCTGTCGGATGCGGGGGAAGCAGGATGACAAAGAAGCCGCGCGAGAATCGCGTGCCGATCATGATGTCCGAGGACGAGCTCGCGTCGATTGACGACTGGCGCTTCGCTAACCGAATAGCGACAAGGTCCGACGCGATCCGCCGGCTATGCCAAATTGGGATGATTTTCGACTATTTCATTCGAACCTACGGCCCTGACCATCTTGAGTTGGTCGAGGCGGTTGATGTGAAGGCCGGCGAGTCCTTCACACTCAGTCCAGACGAGGTTCGGATGTTTAAGCGGTTCTCTGGCGCCCTCTTCGCCTTTGGGGGCAAGGCAGTCCGCTATGGTGGCCATGAGAAGCTCGAGGAGCTTCTTACGAACGACGCCTACCTAAAGTGGCTCGCAAACAATGAGGATCATGACGAATGAAGGGCTCGATCCGCGAACGATCCCCCGGCAAGTGGGCCATCATCCTCGACGTCCCCGATCCTGAGACAGGCAAGCGCCGCCGCAAGTGGCACAGCTTCGCCGGCACGAAGCGGCAGGCCCAGGAGGAGTGCGCACGGCTCGTCTCGCTGATCAGGCACGGCGGCTATACCGAGCCGACGAAGACCACCCTCGCCTCCTATCTTGATCGCTGGCTCCGTCACGTGAAGACCGGCGTCTCGCCAAAGACGCACGAGCGCTATGCGGAGATCTGCCGGAAAAACATCGCCCCGCTGATCGGCGAGGTCACGCTATCGAAGCTGAAGGCAGAGCGGATCGACGCCGCGTGGTCGCAGGCGCTGGCCAGCGGCCGCCGCGATGGCAAAGGCGGACTATCGCCCCGAACGGTCCACCATATGCGCCGGGTGCTGATCAAGGCTCTGAACCAGGCCGTGACCTGGGAGATGATCGCGAAAAACCCGGCGATGGCCTCGAAGCCGCCGAAGATTGAGCGAAAGCAGATGGGCGCCTATGGCGCGACGACGACGGCCGAGCTGCTGGAGGCTGTTCGACCCACACGGATCTTCGTCCCCGTGCTTCTCGCCGTCCTGTGTGGCCTGAGACGCGGTGAAATCGTCGCCCTCCGCTGGAGAAACGTCGATCTCGATCGCCGGGCCATTGCCGTCGTTGAGACCGCCGAGCAGATCGCGGGCGTCGTCAGGCTGAAGGAAACGAAGTCGGGACTGTCTCGCGTCGTCAGCCTGTCCTCGACGCTCGTGGAAGAGCTTCGCGCCCACCGCGTCCGCCAAGCCGAGGAACAACTGCGGCTCGGCCTGCGGCTCGACGAAGACGCCTTCGTCTATGCGCAGGTCGATGGCCGCATCGTTCAGCCGCGGTCCCTGACGCACGAATGGTCTCGGATCACCGGCAAGCTCGCCCTGCCGCGCATCCGCTTCCATGACCTCAGGCACAGCCACGCGACCCAGATGCTCGCCGCCGGCGTTCACCCGAAGATCGCCCAGGAGCGCCTTGGCCACTCGACGATCGCGATTACGCTGGACCTCTACAGCCACGTGATGCCGGGCATGCAGGAAGACGCGGCCGAGCAGGTTGACGCGGCGATCCGGCGAGCGGTAAAGCCTGCGTCGTAGACCATTCGGTAGCAATTCGGTAGCAGAGGCCATTTTCAAGCCAAGCACAATTCCGAAAACGCTAACGAAAACATGGCACGGATGGGTGTCCGAGTGGTTTAAGGAACCGGTCTTGAAAACCGGCGTGCGGGAGACCGTACCGTGGGTTCGAATCCCACCCNNTCCGCCAAAATTGCCGATTGGCCTTGATTTCACTGATGGAATTGTCGGCTTCCGCCGTCGCCCACCCGCTTCCCATTGAGGTCGGAAGCAAGAAGGGCGATTGGTGGAGGCTTTGGCGCTGTTTCCTCATCGGTCGTCACGATCGGTGCATAGTCCGCCAGACAACCGATATCGGCTGTGTATCGTCGCAGGTCTCGACGCTGATGGGCTCGATAAGTCGTTGGACGCTCTGAGGCCGGCCAGGGCAGTGTGCGCTGCCGATCGACGGAGACCGATGACAGCCCGGCAGGTCTGGCGGGCGGGCCGCGCCTGGAGCCACGGCCGAAGACGGTGCGGCGACCGGCGGGGCGCAGGCCGTGCGCGGCAGGAGAGCTCGCCGATGGAGGCGGCGTCTGCCGGACCGCGCCGCCCCGTCTTGTCCCTTGCGGTTCGCAGACGAAGAGAGTCAGTCGTCGTCGGATCGCGGATCGACGATGTCGCCGAGATCATCGCCGTCCTCGTCGTCTGGCGCCAGGATCCGGTCGTCGTTCTCGCTCTCGTCGTCATCGTCGCCGTCGACATCGGTCGAAGAAAGCTCGGACTTGCCGTCCTCGTCGTCCTCGACTTCGGCCAGCGAAACCGTCTCGTCGTCACGCGCCTCGGCGCCGACGGCTTCCTCCCGATGCACCGGGCGTCGCGGAGCCGGGCGCCGGGACGATTCGCTGACGGGCGGTTCGAAATACGACAGAGGATAGGAAATCCCCGAATAGGGGGAGACGATCGGATCCTTCCCGAGGTCATAGAACTTGCGTCCGCTCTCCGGGTCGACGCGCTTGGTGCCGAGTTCGCTTCTCGTCATGGTGATCTCCCGGGCGCTTGCATGGCCCGATGGTGGGTTGGTCTGATCGTGTGGAAGGGTCCGCCGGACCCTCTGGCGTCGTAACCCCGGGCCTCGTGGCCCTGCTCTGGCGGCAGGAGCGCAGGGCCTCCCTGCCCTGGCCGGTCAACGTCTCCGCGACCTGCCAGACAAGCTTCTAATAATTCGCCTTGTCAACACATCCCTTCCGCTCTCGTGGTGGAGAGAGCGATGTTTTCTCAACGGCCGTACAAGCCTTTGCGGCCGACAGCCCCAAGCTTGCCGCGGCTCAATCCGTAAAGAGCGCCTCGCCCTGCTCGTCGATGACCTGGCGGGCCTTGCGGAGCGCGAATTGCGTGGCCTCCTCCTTGGACGAGAACATGTCGGCGCGGATCATCCGGTGGGACCTCACCGTGCCGCCGACGTCCTTCTCGATCAGCGCCGCGAGGCGGAACTGGCCGCCTTCCGGCATCGGCGTCGCCTTGATGGTGAACCCGGCATGGTCGAGGGTCTCCGTGACCTGCGGGCCGGCGGCGGCGGGCGCGCCATTCGATCCACCAAAAAGCTTCTTCAGAAACGACATTCGATCTCCTGGTCCCGGCTACACGTCATCGGTATCACATCAGAGGCTGGCACGGCCTGCGACGGCCCTGACGACTGGCAGCCCCCCCCTGCTTTGGATGATCTCCTGCCGTGGGCGCCGCCGTCGCGGCAATGCGCTATGGCGGAGATAGGGCTGCCGGCAAGAGGCGGAAGGCCGGTGCGTCCTGGCGGATTGTGTCCCGCCGGATCGAGCCCGGCGGCTGCGGCGCACCGTCTGGACGCGCGCAGGATGGTCGGAGGCACCCGGCCTGCGCAGTGAGCCTGTCGCAGAGCGATCGCCGTCTCGCGGCCGAAACTGTCGCCCGAAGACCGGTCAGCTGAAGTCGGCGAGGCGCAGGGAGAGGCTGCGGATGGCGTCCGGCGACAGCGCCGCGTCGGCGTCATGGTCGATCACGCGGCGATATCCCGTCGGCGTCGGTTCGCGTAAGATCCGCGTCTGCAGCCTGACGGCGTCGACGACCCAGAGTTCGCGGAGACCGAAGGCCGCATAGATCGCCGCCTTGCGGCCGCGGTCGTAGGCGAGGCTGGAATCGCCGACCTCGATGGCGAGAAGGCAGGTCGCGCCGTTCAGCCCTTCGAGTCCGTCGGCCTTGTCGTAGAGGGCAAAGTCCGGCTCCAGAAACGTGTCCTCGGAGAGCCGGAAGGTCGTCTCGGGGGTGAAGGCGAGATGATCCGGCAGCTTGCGCGCCAGTTCCATCATGAGAAAGGTCTTGAGCCGCTCGTGACGGATCCCCTTGGCCGACATCGGAACGAGCTCCCCGCCGATGAGTTCGACGCGCTCGTCCTCTTCCATGATACCGGCCTCGACCATCGCCTCGATCTCGGCGACGGTGAACCGCCGACGGCGCAGTCCTTCCGCCGCCTGGGTGGTGAGGGGGACGGGGCCGTCGAACGCCTGCGGCACCGGTTCGTGGTGTCCGTGGTCGTCGTGATGTCGGTGATGGTCCTTCAGCGCGCTCATGCCATCAAGATAGCACGAGCGCGCAAAAGGGTCAGCTGTCGAGGAAGCTGCGCAGCTTCCTCGATCGGCTCGGGTGCTTCAGCTTGCGGAGCGCCTTCGCCTCGATCTGACGAATGCGCTCTCTGGTCACCGAAAACTGCTGGCCGACTTCTTCCAGCGTGTGGTCGGTGTTCATGCCGATGCCGAAGCGCATGCGCAGGACGCGCTCTTCCCGAGGCGTCAGCGAGGCGAGGACGCGGGTTGTCGTCTCGCGCAGATTGCCCTGGATCGCCGCGTCGATCGGCAGGATGGCGTTCTTGTCCTCGATGAAGTCGCCGAGATGGCTGTCTTCCTCGTCGCCGACCGGCGTTTCGAGGGAGATCGGCTCCTTGGCGATCTTCAGGACCTTGCGGACCTTTTCGAGCGGCATCGCCAGCTTTTCAGCCAGTTCCTCCGGCGTCGGCTCGCGGCCGATCTCGTGCAGCATCTGGCGCGAAGTGCGCACGATCTTGTTGATCGTCTCGATCATGTGCACCGGGATACGGATGGTGCGGGCCTGGTCGGCGATCGAGCGGGTGATCGCTTGCCGGATCCACCAGGTCGCATAGGTCGAGAACTTGTAGCCGCGGCGATACTCGAACTTGTCGACCGCCTTCATCAGGCCGATGTTGCCTTCCTGGATGAGATCCAGGAACTGCAGGCCGCGATTGGTGTATTTCTTGGCGATCGAGATGACGAGCCGAAGGTTCGCCTCGACCATCTCCTTCTTGGCCTGACGGGCCTCGGCCTCACCCTTCTTGACCATCTGGACGATACGGCGGAATTCGATGATCTCGAGACCGGTTTCGGTGGCGAGATTCTGGATTTCCTGGCGAAGGTTCTTGATCCCGTCCTTGTCGTTCTGGACGAATTTCAGCCAGCCCTTGCCGGAGAGATTGGCGACGTGGCGGGTCCAGTTCGGATCAAGCTCCGAGCCCTGATATTCGCGCAGGAACTCCTCGCGCTTGACGCCGTGGGATTCGGCGAGGCGCAAAAGCTTGCCCTCGTTGCCGACGAGCCGCTTGTTGATGTCGTAGAGCTGCGCGACCAGCGCGTCGATGCGGTTCTGGTTGAGCGACAGGCTCTTGACCGCGGCGACGAGGTCTTCCTTCAGCTTCTTGTAGGACCGCTCCTGGCTCGGCGACAAGGTGCCCTGCGCGGCCAGCCGGTTCTCGACCTGCTGGTCCTGGAGCTTGCGCAGACGCCGATAGCCATCGGCGATCTGGTCGAACATCTCCATGACCTGAGGCTTGATCTCGGCTTCCATCGCCGCAAGCGACAGGCTGTTTTCGAGATCGTCCTCGTCGTCGTCGTCGTCCCCGCTGCCGGGCTGCGCTTCGCCACCATTTGCGCCAGCAACGCCATCCGCGGACGGGGCGGCGCCATTCGCCGCAGCTTCACCGGGAACAGGACCAGCGGGGGCCTTGGCCTCGGGGCCGGCATAGGTCGCCTCGAGATCGACGATCTCGCGCAACATGATGTTGCCTTCGTTCAGCTCGTCGCGCCAGATGATGATCGCCTGGAAGGTCAGAGGGCTCTCGCAGAGCCCGGCGATCATCGTCTCGCGGCCGGCCTCGATGCGCTTGGCGATGGCGATCTCGCCCTCGCGAGACAACAGCTCGACCGACCCCATCTCGCGCAGATACATGCGCACAGGATCGTCGGTGCGGTCACCGGCCTCGCGCTTCGGCGTGGTCGCGACCTGGGTCGTGCCGGTTTCGGCAACCTCGGTCGATTCCTTTTCCTCGGTCTCTTCCTCGCCGCCCTCTTCGTCGTCTTCGACGACGTTGATGCCCATGTCGCTGAGCATGGTCATCATGTCCTCGATCTGCTCGGAGGTCACATCCTCGGAGAGCATCGAGTTCAACTTGTCCATGGTCACGAAGCCGCGTTTTTTCGCGGCCTTGATCATCTTCTTTACGGCGTCGTCCGAAAGGTCGAGCAGCGGTCCGTCCGGCGTATTGTCGTTACGCTCCTCGACGGCTGCTTCGCTTTCCTTGGCCTTTGTCGCCATACGTCTCATTCTCCAGTTCGCATGCCCGTCGGGCGGGCCCTTGCAAATCAAGGGCGGGCGCCACGCTGCGACCCGCAAGGCCACCATATGCAGCATCTGCCGTTAAAGACGGCTTAACCATAACTCGACCGCGTCCGGCATCGCGCCTCTTCGGCATTGCCGCAAGGCGCATTAAAGAAGGCGCAGATGCGAAATCTTTCAAGCTTCGGATCAGAATGGTTCGCCCTCTCGACCGAACCGATATGATCTGTCAAGCTCCCCGGCGCAATGGCTGTCGGCTGTGCGCGAGGCTACGGCCGGTTTCCAAAATCCGAGAAAAGTTCCAGATGAGGCCCTCAGATGGCCTTCATGGGGCGTCCTGACAAGAGGCCGAACCCCTCGATCAGCGCTTCGGTCCCGTCCACCCGTTCGATTTCGCTCTTGATCTCCATGACATGGGCATAGGTCGCCTCGGTCGGCTCGCGTCCCAGCGCCTCCTCGGCGAGCCTGAGCTCTCGCCGCAGCGCCAGGAACCGGTGCTGCAGATGCAGCATCTGCCGAAGCGCCTCCCGCGCATCCTCGAAGGCTGCCTCCGCCAGCACCGGCCAGAGCCGGATCGCCTTCAGCTTCGCCTCGAAGACCTCGAACAGGCCTGCCGTGCCGTGACGGCCGAGTTCCAGAAGGAGGCCGTCCCGGTCCCTGGGGGGATTGGCCGCATGAACGTCGAGGACGGAGGAGCGCAGCCGGGCGAGATCGCCATTCGGCAGGTCGAGCGAGGCGAAGACCTCGAACTCCTCTTCCATCAGCAGCGGATGATTGACGAAGCCGACGACGATGGCGATCTCGCGCAGCGAGGGCGCCGGCAGGTTCGCAGACGAGGCCAGCCGGGATCGCGCCAGGCGATCGGAGATCGCCGCCCGGCCGGGCTGCCCCCTGCCCTTGCCGCCGTCGCGCCGACCGTATCCGGTCCCTTGCCCCTGGCGATAACCACCCGATTTTCCCTGCCATCCCTCGCGCTGGCCGCGGCCGCCCGAGACGCCGGATCCGAAGAAGGCCGACAGCCTTGCCTTGGCGTCGTCGAGATAATGCCGGCGCACCGCCCCGTCGCCGATGGTGCGGAACAGGCCCTTCAGCCGGTGCTCGAGTTCTGCGCGGCGCTCGGGCGTGTCGAAGCTGCCGCCATGGGTCTCGCGCATCCAGACGAGGTCGGCGAGCGGCCGGGCGCTGGCGAGGACCTGCGAGAACGCCTCGGGACCGCCCTCGCGGACCAGATCGTCCGGATCCTTTCCCTCCGGCAGAAGGGCGAAACGCAGAGACCGGCCGGGCTTCAGGAGCNGCNGGGCGAGCTCGGCGGCGCGGTTCGCCGCCTTCAGCCCCGCCGCGTCGCCGTCGAAGCAGAGGAGCGGCTCGCCGGCTGTGCGCCACAGGAGTTCCAGCTGGCGCTCGGTCATCGCCGTCCCGAGCGGCGCCACGGCATGGGCGAAGCCCGCCTGCGCCAGCATGATGACGTCCATGTAGCCTTCGACGAGGATCAGCGTCCCGGCCTCGCGCGCCGCCCGCCGCGCCCTGGCGAGGTTGAAAAGCATGTCGCCCTTGTGGAAGACCTCGGTCTCCGGCGAATTGAGGTATTTCGCCTGTGCGTCCGCCGCCATCGCCCGCCCGCCGAAGGCGACGGTCTTCTCGCCGGCATCGTGGATCGGAAACATGATGCGGTCGCGAAACCGGTCGTAGGAGACGGCGATCCCCTCGCCATGGACGACGAGGCCGGCGCCCTCGATCTCGTCCCGGCCGAGCCCCTTGCCGGCCAGATGCTCCTTCAGGCGGTTCCGCGAGTTCGGCGCGTAACCAAGGCCGAAGGCCGCCTGCGTGCGCGGATCCATCCCCCGGTCGCGAAGATAGGCCCGCGCCTTTGCCCCGTCGGTCTCGTGCAACTGCTGGCGAAAGAAGGCCGCCGCCTCGGCGAGAGCATCGAGGATGGTGCCGCGCTTGGCCTCGCGCGCCTCGGCCTCCGGATCGCGATCGGGCATGCCAACGCCTGCCTCGCCGGCAAGTCGCTCGACGGCTTCGGGAAACGACAGACCCTCGAGCTCGGTCAGGAAGCGGAAGTGGTCGCCGGAGACCCCGCAGCCGAAGCAGTGATAGCGGCCCTTGGCATCCTCGCAGTGGAAGGACGGCGTCTTCTCGCCATGGAAGGGACAGCAGGCCCAGTAGTCACCGCGGCCGGGCTGCGACTTGCGGCGATCCCAGGTCACCCGGCGGCCGATCACCTCGGATATCGGCACGCGGTCTCTGATCTCGTCGAGGAAGGAAGGTGGGAAACGCATGCCGCCCTCTTATCGCGAAAGCGCTCCGCGGCCTATAGGCGCCGCCCTCCCCCGAACGACCGCCGCTCAGGCCTTATCCTGCCGCTCCGCCGAGCAGGACCTCACGGCGATGTCCGCGACCATTTCGAAGAAGAAGACCGAGCAGAGGGCGGAGCGCAGCGCCGGCGCCGACGCCGCCGACGCTCATCGGCAGGGCGGGCGTCATCTCGCCATCACGGAGGAACCTCAACTGTCCATGCCGGGGACAATGTTGACGGACGCGGGGCGACGGCAATAAGCGGAGGGGCACAATCCTCTTCGCCAGCTATGGTGCCGCGACTTGCCACATGCGGGGCGGCGGCGGCATCGATCCTGCCGCGGTCGAGGAACCGCCGATGGGCGCTGGACGCTTCCGGCGGCCAACCATGCCGGCCTTGCGGCCACCGCCGCCGCCTTGCCTTGCTTTGCGTTGCTTTGCCCACCTGCCGGCCCCGACGAGAGATCCCGATGCTTCAAGCCCTCACTGCCATCCTCCTCTGCCAACTCGCCGGCGAGGCGATCTCCGCCGCAACAGGCCTGCCGCTGCCCGGCCCGGNCATCGGCATGGTGATCCTGTTCGCCGTCCTCGCCGTGCGCAAAGGCGTACCGAAGGATGTCGGGGCGGTGGCGGACACGCTGCTGTCGAACCTTTCGCTGCTGTTCGTGCCGGCCGGCGTCGGGATCATGCAGCACGCGGCAAGACTTCAGAACGAAGCCCTGCCGGTGATCACTGCCCTCGTCGTCTCGACCTTCGTGACGATCGCGGTGACGGCGCTGGTCATGCAGCGGATGGGGCCGGCGCGTCATGGCGGCTCCCGGAGGGAAGAGTGAGCGAAATGCTGCCGGAAACAATCTCCGACATCTGGGTCTATCTCTCGGCGAGCCCGCTGCTGGCGCTGACGATGACGCTCGTCGTCTATCAGGGCGCACAATGGCTCCACCAGCGGGCCGGGCGGCCGGCGCTGCTCAATCCGGTGCTCGTCGCGGTTACCTGCCTCGTCGCCATTCTCGTGGCGACGGGCACCAGCTACCAGACCTATTTCGAGGGGGCGCAGTTCATCCATTTCCTGCTCGGTCCGGCCACCGTCGCCCTGGCGATCCCGCTCTACCGGCAGTTCGACAGGGTCAGGCGAAGCGCCCTCGCCCTTCTCGCCAGCCTCCTCATCGGCTCGCTGACGGCCATGGGGACGGCGCTGGCGATCGGCTACGGCATGGGCCTCGATCACGTCAGCCTGGTTTCGCTGGCGCCGAAGTCGGTGACGGCGCCCGTCGCCATGGGCATTGCCGACAAGCTCGGCGGGCTGCCGTCGCTGACGGCGGTCTTCGTCATCGTGACGGGTATCCTCGGGGGCGCGCTCGGGCCATTGCTGCTCGACAGGCTGAAGATCGGCGATCCGGCGGCCCGCGGCTTTGCCCTCGGCACCGCCTCCCACGGCATCGGCACGGCAAGGGCGCTCCAGGAAAGCGAGGTCGCAGGCGCCTTCTCCGGCCTCGCCATGGGGCTGAATGCCCTCGCGACGGCCATCCTGTTGCCGCTGATCTGGTCGCTGCTTTCCTGAATGACCCTCTGATCGACCAGACCGGACAATCTGCGGCGCCGGCGCGGCGAGCCGACTGGACGTCCGGCAGCGCGATCGACTGCGTGCCGCCGCCGGCGACGATGCAGTCGTCCGTGAAGAAGGCTCGTTAAGCGACGGCGGCGGTTTGACGGGTGCCGAACAGGCTGATGATCGCGATCTGGATGAAGGCGACAAAAAGCTTCATCCAGGCGAGGATGCGGCGGAAGTTGTAGCCGATGGCGGCGAGGACGGCATTGGCGGCGTCGCCGATTTTGTGGGCCAGATGATTGCGGCCCATTCGATGATCGGCCTTGAGGTGCCCGATGACGGGTTCGACGGCCGCCCGTCTTTTCATCTCGCGGCGGATGGCCTCGGTCATGCCGCGCTTCTGGCCCGAGGTGTAGACCTTGAGGCGGTGGCTTTGAGGGGCGTTGTGGCCCTTGTAGCCGGCATCGGCGATGATCCTCGTGAGCGTCGCGCCGACTTGGGCCTCGATGGCGGGAATGACGCTGGCCAGCGTATGGCCGTCGTACGGTTTCCCCGGCAGCGCCGCGACATGGGTGACGAACTGGCCGCCCTTGGAGCGCTTCAGCGTGGTGGCGACGGAGACCTTCACGCCGAACTCGTAGGGCCGGTGCGCCTTGCCCTTGCCGATGCATTCGACCTCGGGCGCATGCAGGCTGAAGACCCTGAGATCGGCGTCTCTCGGCTGGCCGCGGAGGGGAATGAGATTGCGGTTGCCGGCATGGACCCGGCGGGCCAGCATGAGTTCGTGCGCCACCGCCGCTTCCAGCTCGGCGTCGCCCCTGGTCTTCCTGACGATGTCGCGGATGACCCGGCCGAGATAGGTCNTGAGGGTNCTNAGCGCCTTGTTNGCCCGCTTGAACTGCTTGGCATGGGCGTAACGCTGCTGCTTGATCAGGGCGACCTTGCCGACCCGCTCATAGGACTGGCGCAGATCGATCCCCAGCGTCTTGGCCAAGCGCACCAGGCGCTCGCGCGAGCGCTGCATCAGCTTGGCATCGGTCGGATGGGCGACGGCCTTGGGCTGCACGGTGGTGTCGACGATGGCCTTGGTAAAGTCGGCGGGCTTGGCCGCGCCGGTGCGCGTCGCCGTGGCGAGGCTCTCCTGCAGAAGGGCGTTCAGCCGTTCCTCGCCCATCCGCTGGCGCCAGCGGGTCATCGACGAACGGTCGAAGGGCAGTTGGTGGCAGAAGAATTCCTCGCCGCAGAACAGTTGATAATAGGGGTTCTCCAGCCAGCGATCGCACAGCGCCTCGTCGGACAAATCGTGCATCGCCTTCAGGATCGCCAGTCCTGCCATCAGCCGGGTCGCCAGCGGCGGATGGCCTGGCGCGTCAGTGTAAACCGCGCCGAGCCGCTCTTCCAGGAACGGCCAGTCGATAGCCCGGCCGAGCCTGGCGAGAGCGTGGTTCGTGTCGACGATCTGGTCGAGCCGGGCACGGAAGAGATCCGCCTGCCCGCTGTCCCGCCGCTCCTTCGGACGCATCCCGCAGCTCCCGATTCATGGACCCGAAAGCCATGGAATCACGCCCGCCGCCGCAACGCAATATGCAAGTTTCTCAGCCCACAGACGGCTGAAACTGGCAGAAATCAATTCTTCCCTGAAGCCGATCGGCCCGCCATTTCAATGGCTTCGACATACTTCACAGAAGACGATGCAGTGCGGCAGCGTGACGTCGACGGCAATGTCATACCGTCCGTGAAGCCTCGAAGAGTTCATCGGACATCGCATGAGACGCACGACGCTTCAGGGCGATCGACGCGCCGATGCGAACCTGCCACCGGCAGGTCCGCCTCGGCCATTTCCCCGCAAGGTGCGCCGTTCGTCAGAAGATAAAGTCGTTGACGTCGAGATCGGCAAGATTGACGTTGAGAAGCGTGATGGTGTTGGCCCCGTCGGTGATCACCGCATTGGCGCCCACCTGGGTCAGGTGGTTGAGCTGCAGGTCGGTGAAATTGACGATGGCGGTGACGCCGGCGAGGTTGATCCGCTCGGAGTTGTTGAATTCGTCGAAGTCGGTGATCGTGTCGTTGCCGAAACCGTCGACGAAGACGAAGGTGTCCGCGTTGAAGTCGCCGGTCAGCGTGTCGTTGCCCGAACCGCCGTCGATCGTGTCGAAACCGGAAAATCCACGAATCGTGTCATCGCCGGAGCCGCCGAAGAGAGTGTTGTTGCCGGAAGCGCCGTTCACGATGTCGTTGCCGCCATTCCCGCTCAGAGTCAAGGTTGTCGCCGAGGCAGTCATAATGTCGTCGCCGCCTCCACCGGCTGCCGTCTCGAAGCTGATCAGTCGATCAAAGCCGATCTCTGCGCTCAATGCATATTCGAGACCGAGGTGGAGCCGTACCCCGATGGAGGCACCGACGTAGGTGATGGTGTCGTTGTTGGCGCCGCCGTTGTAGAAATCATTGGCGGCGTCGGCATCCCCGATGATGCGATCATTGCCATCTTCGCCGAAGACCAAGTCGGTCCCCAACCCGCCGGAAAGATCGTCGTTGTCGCTGCCGCCATAGAGCGTGTCGGAGTTGTCGCCGCCTAAGAGATCGTCGTTACCCGCGTCACCATAGACGGCGCCACCGACCTGGCTGTCGGCGAAGCCGTCATAGAGGTCGTCGCCGGCGCCGAGTTCGACGTCGCCGCCGATGGTTCCGCCGTTCTCGATGATGTCGCCGACGTCGGACAAGCGAACGCCACCGGTGATCAGGCCGAGATTGTTGATCTCGACGGCCGTATCGCCGACAACGTCGATCGACCGGCTGGTGACATGGGAGGAGATCGTCCCGCTATTGTTGATATAGCTCGTGTTGAGGATGCTGCCGGTCGAGTCCTCCAGGAGGAGGCCGATCCCGTCCGTGGACGCGATCACGCCGGTGTTATTGATCTCCACCGCCGTGTTGGATGCGTCGATGCCATTGCCGTTGCTGCCGGAGAGATGCCCGGTGTTTGTGATTGTAGCTGTTCCGAGGCCGTCCGTGAGTTGGATACCCTCATTTTCGCCCGCTATGAGACCGTTGTTCGAGATCGTCGTGTTGTTCCCCGTCGAAACGAAGATCGCATCTGCGTTGGACGAGTGGATCGAGCCATCGTTGAAGATGTAGACAGGAACGGCGCTGCTTGCGGCCGTGTTCGGCGTGACAGAGATCGCTGTGAAGCGCCCCTGGATCGCCCCGGCATTGGTCAACTCGAACCGCGTTGCCTGGATCTCGAAGGCCGACTCATTGGAGCTGACGATCGACGCACCATAACCATTCGTTGCGTAGACGGTCCCACCGGAATTGACGTCGAGTCCGTCACCCGATGCAGCGATCGTGCCCGTATTGACGAATTCGGTCGAAGCGGAGGCGTCGACTGCACTGGTGACTGAGACGGCATCCGTATCGCCCTGCACCGATCCTGCATTGCTGAACTCGAAGGCCGACGTCAGGCCGTCGATGTCGAGGGCCGTGCTGTTGGTGCTGATCACATTGCCGAGGCTGCCGATGTTGAACTGCAGGAACGAGTTGCCGACGGAAGAGAGCGCATCCTGCCCGCTCAGCCCGACGAGGCCGCCGAGGATGGCGATCTGGTTGGCGCCGCCGGTCGTCGTGATCGGCGCTGACGCTCCGAAAGTCGTGAGCGTCGAATCCTGCGTCACGACGAGGTCGTCGCCCGCAGACAGGGTCTGTGCGGTCGAGGAATCGGTGGAAATGAGAACGTCTGCCATTGGTCTAGCCTTTCGTTGGCTGGATCAGGCGCCGGACGATCGAGGCGGTTCTCGAAGCTGCGGAGGCATTCTCACCGGTTCCGTCTGCCGTGAGACGGAACGGCCTGATTCGCTGGGATGCACATCCGAAAACGCGGACAGAGCCGCGATGGCAGCCCACGCATGTGCGTCGGGATGCCTTCGAAGACTGCTACGATATCTGGCAAATCCCTGAGTACAGCGCCGCCTGCGCACCGCTGCGCCGGCCATCACTAAGCCCCGGCCATGAATTACGCAAAGTCAGCATAGGCGTCAATCCGACCTTCCATCAAATCAGCTTCCCTATTGACTGAAATCATTCAGCAAAACGGGCCATCACCAAATTTGCACAAAAATTTTACCATAATATGCAAATATAGATGATTTTTGGGGGAATGTGCGTCTACGAAGCGTGGCTCAATTCGGCCGCGCTCTTGTCGTCATGAATCCGCGGGGCGCCGATTCCGTCGCAGACGCACTGGCATCGGACGTCACGGAGATATCCCGGCCCCTGCCGCGATCTCCGTGGCAGTCAGGTCTGGCCCAGATCCAGCCGTCCGCCCTCGGACGAAGACGGATCGGCGGCAAAGATATCCCCGGGCGCCGGTGATCGGCGATCCTCGTCGCAACCGCGATGAGGAGCCGACACCATGCCAGATACGACCGACCGCCTCGCTTTGCCCTACATTCTCGCCGAGCAGGCGCAGAAGCATGTCAGTCACAACGAGGCGCTTGTCCGGCTGGACGCCCTTGTCCATCTCGCCGTCGCGGACCGCGACCGCAGCGAACCGCCCCCCGAGCCCGCGGGCGGCGACAGACATCTCGTCGCAGCAGAGGCGTCCGGCGCATGGGCCGGGCATGCGGGCTCCGTAGCGGTCTGGCAGGATGGCACCTGGATGTTTCTGGAGCCGCGGGTCGGCTGGCGCGCCTGGTGCGCCGCGGAGGCCGCCCTTCTGGTCCACGATGGGACCGGCTGGAGTCTCATGGGCCCCAGCGCCGAAGACCTTGTCGACGGTTCGCTCACGCGCCTCGGCATCAACACGCCGGCCAACGAGGTTAATCGCCTGGCAGTCAAATCCTCAGCCGTTCTCATCAGCCACGACGACGTCTCGGGCAGCGGCAACGGCAGCGTGCTCGCAAGCTTCAACAAAACCTCCGGCGAGACGGACGCCGGCTTGAGGTTTGAGGTCGACTGGAGCACGCGGGCGCTTCTCGGGCTCTTCGGCGATGAGGATTTCCGCATCAAGGTCTCCCCCGATGGTGCCACATTCAACGATGCCCTGGTCGTCGACGGTGACACAGGACGAATCGGCATCGGCACGGGCAGTCCCATGACGTCCCTGTCGATCTCGGGAACGGGTGGCGCCAACGGGCTTTCGATCGAAGATAAGGCCGCAGCCTCGGCCAGCGGCCGCTGGAATGCCACATCCTTCTTCGACGCCGTCTCCGGCGCCAACAACCTGCGCCTCGTCAATGCCGGCGCGGGGTTCGGCACCGCCGGTACCATCGCCGAATTTCGCAAGACCTCTACCGGGGCGCCGCGCATCGGCTTCTGCGGCCTTGCCGACGACGGGGCGCTGGCTGCCGTCACCAACAATCTGAACGCTGCCGCAGCCAACGGCATCAAGAGCGTCAACTCGGCTCTGACAGCGGGAAGCTACGCCACCTTCCTCTCCAGCGTCGCCTCGACCACCGGCCAGCGGATGTTTTCCGGCCGCGGCAACGGCGTGGAAACCTTCCATGTCATGGGAGACGGCTCGGCCTATTTCGCCGGCAAGCTCGGCATCGGGACCGCTCCCGCCGGCGAGGCGATCCGCGCGAATGGCGCGATCGTCCATGCTGCCGACAACCTCCACGCCTTCGGCTCGGCTTCGCTCCGGGCCGCGGCGGTCTATGCCGCGACCGGGACCATCAACACCTCCGACGCCGCTGAAAAGCGTCTCCGCGGGGAGCCCGGCGAGGCCGAACTGCGGGCCTGGTCACGGGTCAGGCCGAAGCTCTTCCAGTGGAACGCCGCCATCGCGGCGAAAGGCGAGGACGGCGCACGGCTGCATGCCGGCTACGTCGCCCAGGAGGTCGCCGAGGCCTTTGCTGCCGAAGGGCTCGACCCGGCGCGCTACGGGCTCTTCTGCGTCGATGAGATCACCGAATTGCGCGCCGTCGCGAAGAGCCGCCGCATCACCCGGCCACTGACCCGCAAGGTCGTGCGGCGGCGCCAGGACATCGAGATCCGCGACGGCGCGCCCGTTCTGGTCGTCGTCGAGGAGACCGTGGACGAGCCCATGATGCGCCAAGCGGTGGTCCACGACGAGAGCGGCGAGCCGGTGCGCGACGAGGCCGGCGCGCCGCTTACCCATCCCGTGCCGGAGATGGAGACGGTCGAAGTGACTGAAACCGTCCATGAGGAGGTGACGACCGGGAAGACGCGCTACGGGCTCCGCTACGACCAGTGCTTCGTCCTGGAACTCGCCCTGCTGCGCCGGCAGTTGATGGGCTGAGCTGCGGCAACTGAGAGGTGTGCGACGCGGTCCGGGCGAGATGCCCGGCCGTCGGGCAGAGCGGGACGAGATCAGCTTCCATCGTCATCCCGCTTCAGACTTTCGTTGCCGCATCACCCTTTTCCGAAAGCCGCTTCGAGCTTTCCGGGATCATGGCTTTATCGCTCGATCCGGTCGATGAACCAGCGCGTCAGCCGCGTCCACACCTCGTCCTTCTCGATGGAATCCTCGACCCCGTGCTCGAGATTGGGATTGTCGTTGACCTCGATGACGAAGACGCCGTCGTCGGTTTCCTTCAGATCGACGCCATAGAGGCCGTCGCCGATGCAGCGGGCGGCCCTGAGACCGGCGTCGAGAACGTGGGGCGGCGCCTCACCGAGGGAAAAGGCGCGAAAGCCTCCCTCCATCGGCCGCCCGCCAGTGTCGTGGTTGATGATCTGCCAATGGCTCTTGGCCATCAGATACTGGACCGCAAAGAGCGGTTCGCCGCCGAGAACGCCGATCCGCCAGTCGAAATTGGTCGGCATGAACTTCTGGGCGATCAAAAGGTCGCTGTCCTCCAGCCAAGCGCCCGCAAGCTTCTCCAGCCCGGCGAAGTCCTCGACCTTCTTGACGCCGCGCGAGAACGAGCCGTCGGGGATCTTCAGGACCATCGGGAAGCCGAGTTCGTCGGCGGCGCGCTTCAGGTCTTCGCGGCCGGCGATCATCAGGCCCTTCGGGCAGGCGACGCCGTTCGCCGCCATCAATTCGTTCAGATAGACCTTGTTGGTGCAGCGGATCATCGAGATCGGATCGTCGATGACCGGCATGCCCTCCTGCATGGCCCGGCGCGCGAAGCGATAGGTGTGGTTGGAGATCGACGTCGTCTCGCGGATGAACAGCGCGTCGAAATTGGCCAGCCGCGGCAGGTCCTTGCGGGTGATCGGCTCGACGTCGACGCCGAGCCTCGCCGCGACGCGCGCCCAATGCTTCAGCGTATCGACAGAAGACGGCGGCAGGTCCTCGCGCGGATCGTAGAGGGTGGCGAAGGCGTATTTCGCCGGGGTCTTGGTCTTGGCCGCCCGCCATTCGCGCCCCGTATAGCGCTCCATCGCGGCGTAGAGCCGCATCATCTCGCCGTCGTCGAGCTTGCCGAGCGGGGAAAAGCCGATCCGCCGGATCGTCGGCACCGCCGCATTCGGTTCGAGATGAATGTCGAGGGCAGGCGCACGAAACCAGTCGAAGACGAGCTTGCCGAAGCGTTCGAGTCGGTGGTCCTGAGCATAGCCGAAATAGATCCGGATCGGCGAGACGGCCGCGTCGCCCTTCTCGCAGGCCTTCCGCAAAACCGCGTCGAGCTCCGGCAGGGCGTTTTCGTAGAGCTTCTTTTCCGACAGGTCGATCATCGTCTCGACCGAAGGGATGATGCGGTGCCCGCGCGCCTCGGCGAGCAGCGAGGCATAATAGCCCCGGCTCTGATACGCGTAGGTCCGCGACAGGTTGATGATTTTCGGGCGTTGGCCGCGAAACAGGCCGGGACGGGCAAGATAGTCCCGGCTGGTCATCACTTTGTGAGGGGTGGCGCTGTTGTCGAGCTCGGACAGCCGGCCCGCGAGGACGACCCATTGGGACATGGAGGAAAGTCAGCTCCGTCGGGGTGAGAGGAACACGGCAGCCCGAAGGACAGCCTTCCCAAACCGCGCCATCTTGTCGAAGGTTGCATAGGGCAGCGGCAAATGTGCCGCATCGGCGATGGATTCGCCGCGTTCGTCGGCCACCCAGGGATCGTGGACGATGATGTGACGCCCGTCGTCGCCATGGGCGAGAACCCAGTGCGGCACCTTCTTGGCGAACATATGGTAGCCCGAGACGAGGACGATAGCCGTCCCGCCCTTGCAAAGATGCGCGCGCAGCAGGTCGAGGGTGAATGGCTCGACGACGGTCGGGATCGCATAGGCGAGCGCCCGGCGGCGGAAATCCTCCTGGGCGAGCGCCATCACCTTCTGCTTTTCAAGGCTCCTGACGCCTTCCAGGAACAGATCGCCGGCCTGGGAGACGTGGATTTCCGCGTCGAGACCGAATTCGTGGGCCGTCACCGCGAGCCCATAGGGATCGCAGCCGCCGGGCCCCGACATCATGAAGATCGTCGTCGCCTCGCGCCACAGCCGGATCTCCATCACCGGATCGAGCTCGAAACCGGAAACGTCCCTCGCCAGTGCCATCATCAGGCAGCAGGAGCCGCAGGTGAAGTCGGTGGTCTGCTCGTAATAGGGAACGCCGCTGTCGAACAGCTTCTCGCCGCGCAGGATCTTCTCGAAGCGCAGCGCCGGCATGTGGTCGGCATAGTAGTCGAGGTAGCGGCCGATCGGCCGGTAGCCCTCCGAGCGGTAGAGTCGGATGGCGCGCTCGTTGTCTTCGCGCACCTCGAGGCGCAGGAGGATGCGATCGCGGTCGAAGGCCGCAGTCTCGGCTGCCTTCAGGAGCGTCCGGCCGATCCCCCTGCCCGCCGCATCGGCAGCCACGGCGATCGAATAAAGCCGGGCCAGTGCCGTCCCGCGCCGGAACAGGAGCGCCGTATATCCGAGAAGGTGCGGCGTGCCCTCGGTTTCGGCGACGAGTATCAGGGCACTCGCGGAGCCGATGAGATTGCGGAACGAGCGCCGGGTGATGCGATCCGCGACGAAGGTCGCATCCTCGAGCGTCACCAGCGCATCGACATCCTCGATGACGGCCGCGCGAAGAACGACCCGGGCTTCGGTCTCTGCCGCCGGTGCGCGCGATTCGTGAACGGATCGGATCTGTGGGGCGGGAGCGCCGGATGAGCGCATGACTGCGAATGTCCGCATGAAGCGACGGAAGGTGTCGATCGCCCTTATGCACCCGCCGCCTCGCAAAAGCGACGGGTATTTCGTCGCTGCATGCAAGGACCGAGGACGGCGCATTACCGGCGACCGGCACCGGGGGAGAGACCGCGAGAGCATCGCCGAGACGACGCGATGGCATGTGGCTTGTACGCGCGGCAACGACTCGGCAGCGGCAGGTCGCACTGCTTTCCAGCCAAGCAACAGGCAGCGGCGCTACGGTGGCGCCGGCTCGCACCATGATTTGCGACGTTGCCGAAGCCTTCGGATCCACTGGAGCGCCGCCGGCGGCGCAACCATCACGTTGGAAAGAATTCTGATGACGACAGCACAGAGCAGCGCCTTGATGAGCCACGCGGCAGATGACCCGATCGAGATCATCGCCTTCTATCTCGGCGAGCAGCAGTTCTGCGTTCGCACCACCTCGATCCGGGAGATCCGGGGCTGGGCGAAGTCGACGCCGCTTCCCCATGCTCCACCGGAGGTGATGGGCATGATGAACCTGCGCGGGGCGGTGATCCCCGTGATCAATACCGCCAGCAAGCTCGGCCTCGGCCGGTCCGAGCCGACGGAGCGCAGCGCCATCGTCGTCGCCGAACTCGGCGGCGCGGTGTTCGGCCTGATGGTCGACCGGGTCTCCGACATCCTCTCCATCGGTCCGGATATCATCCAGCCGGTGCCGGAGATGAGCGCCGGCTTCGACCGCAGCTTCGTCGAAGGCATCATCCCGCAGCACGGCGACATGATCTGCTTCCTGAACCTCGAGCGGATGTTCTCCGAGACCAGCAAGGCCGAGTTCTTCTGAGCACCGGCCTTGCGAAACCCAAGCGTCGCGCCGGCCCCGCCGGGAGAGCACCTCCGGGCAGAGCCGCGTGCAGGCTGGCCTCAGCCCCTGCCGACGAAGGGCATCTGATTGGCCATCACCGTCATGGTGAGGACGTTGGCGTCTAGGGGCAGGCTCGCCATGTAGGCGACGGCCCTGGCGATATGGACCGCATCGATGGTCGGCTCCGGTCGCATCTCGCCATCCGCCTGCATCACGCCGCCGGACATCTTCGCGGTCATGTCGCTCGCCGCATTGCCGATGTCGATTTGGCCGACGGCGATGTCGAAGCGGCGACCGTCGAGGGAGGCCGCCTTGGTGAGGCCGGTGATGGCGTGCTTGGTTGCGGTGTATGGCGCCGAGTTCGGCCGCGGCGTCGTCGCCGACACCGAGCCGTTATTGATGATCCGGCCGCCACGCGGATCCTGCGCCTTCATCATCCGGAACGCCTCCTGAAGGCAGAAGAACGACCCGGAGAGATTGGCGCCGACGGCCTTGTTCCAGTCCTCGGCGGACAATTCCTCGAGGGGCACCGATGGCGAAAAAACGCCGGCATTGTTGACGAGAAGATCGAGACGGCCGAACTGTTTCTCGACGGCGGCGAAGAGCTCCGCAACTGCTGCGCGGTCGGCGACGTCGCAGGCGATCGGATGGACGTGAGCGGGATCGATCGCGTCTGCCGCGTCGCGAAGCACCGCCTCGCGGCGGCCGGTGACCACCACCTCGTAGCCGTCCGCGACGAGTGCCTTGGTGATGGCCTTGCCGACTCCGGTTCCCCCGCCCGTGACCACGGCGATCTTCTGCGACATGTCGTTTCCTCCCTCGGAGCGCCCTGCATCTCGTTCGACGCTGGCCGACGCTCTCTCATTGATCTGCGCATCGTTCGCGCCGAAGCTTCGTCGTGGCGCTCGCCCGATGCTCGCGGCGCACCTTTCAAGGAGCGCCGCACCCGCCGGGTTTAGACGATCGCGTTTCGCCTGCCAACGCGTCGGCGCCCGGGCGATCCGGGGGACATGCCGCGGCCGCAGCCTCCTTCGGCGGTCTTGAAGGTCTTCAGCCGGCGCGAAGCCGGCGGATGCTGGTGACGGGCGCGCCCCTGGCGGCCAGCCTCTCCACCGCCGCCTGCAGGGGCTCGATCGCGGTCATCATGTGATGGGCGTTGGCGTGCAGCAGCAGCTGGCCGTCGAGCATGATCCCGACATGCCCCTTCCAGAACACCAGATCCCCCCGCTGCAGGCCCTCGATCCCGGCCAGCCGCGTGCCGAGCTCGCGCTCCTGCATGTCGGTGTCGCGCGGCGCGGCGACGCCGCTCATCTGCAGGGCGAGCTGGACGAGGCCGGAACAGTCGATGCCGAGGGCGCTCTTGCCCCCCCACAGATAGGGCACTCCCAGGAACCGCTCGGCCACCGCGACGAAATCGGACTGAAACACATCGAGGGCCGCCAGATGCTGGCGCACGACATGGCCGCCCGAGGCAAGTTCCGCATAGTCGGCATTGTGGTCGCTGGCCGCCCCCGTCACCGTAACCAGTGCCGCCATCGGCAGCGCGCCGAGCGGCGGACGCTTGATGTCGGGGCCGGGAAAGACCAGCGTGCGCGGCACCGCGACCCGGGCCGTCGGCGGCGGGGCGTCGTCCGCGCCGAGAGACGATGCCGGCAGGTAGCCGACATAGAAGTCGGCCTCGGCCTGCACCCAGCACCAGCCGTCGCCGGCCTCCTCGAAGACGCGGACGCGCTCGCCCATCAGAAGTTCGGTCTCGAGCGGGGCGTCCGCGGCGGGCCGCCGCCGCAGCGGCGCGATCGGCGTGACGACCCGCCGAAGGTCGCCCGCGACGAAACGCTCGGCCTCGACCCGGCCCCTCAGCCGCACGTCGGCGAGATCCGGGCGAAAGGCATTGCGGCGGGCATCGGGATCGGCGGGCATCTGTGGCTCCCTCGTCGGATTGGGGCAGCGCATCGCCGCCGGTCATGCCGCGTTGCGGGTCGGCGTCGGCACGGTGCCAAGGCCTCGAGGCAGTCGGCGCAAGGCTTTTCGGCGCTGACTTCAGCCTCCGAAACGCTGCTTCAGGACGGCGTAGAGTGCCCGGATCGCTTGGGCCTCGCCGCCGACGGGGCCGATGGGCGAGGCCTTCGGGCGCCAGCCATAGACGTCGAAATGCGCCCATGTCCGCGCCCGTTCCACGAAGCCCTCGAGGAACAGCGCCGCGGTGATCGAGCCGGCGAAGCCGTCGCTGGTGACGTTGTTGATGTCGGCGATCTTCGAGGCGAGGTTATCCGCATAGGGCTGCCAGAGGGGCAGCTGCCAGACCGGGTCGGCTACCGCGACCGACGCCTCGGCAAGGCTCGCCGCGAAGCCGGCGTCGGCCGTGTAGAACGGCGGCACGTCGGGCCCGAGGGCGACCCGCGCCGCCCCGGTCAGCGTCGCCATGTCGATCAGGATCTCCGGCGCCTCCTCGTCGGCGAGGGACAGGGCGTCGGCCAGAACCAGCCTCCCCTCGGCGTCGGTGTTGCCGATCTCGACGGTCTTGCCCTTGCGGCTCGTCAGAACGTCGCCGGGACGGAAGGCGGACGCGGAGATCGAGTTCTCCACCGCCGGGATCAGCACCCGCAGCCGCACGGCAAGGCCGCTCGCCATGACGAGGCGGGCGAGGCCGAGGACGTTGGCGGCACCGCCCATGTCCTTCTTCATCAAGAGCATCGAGGAGGATGGCTTGATGTCTAGGCCGCCGGTGTCGAAACAGACGCCCTTGCCGACCAGCGTGACCTTCGGCGCGTCGGCGGCCCCCCAGGAAAAGTCGATCAGCCGCGGCGCATCGGCGCTCGCCCGTCCGACCGCGTGGATCATCGGAAAGTTGGCGCCGAGGAGATCGTCGCCCGTGGTCACGCGGATTTCGGCGGAGAACTCCTCCGCCAGCTGGCGGGCGGCGGCCTCCAGCTCGGCCGGGCCGAGGTCGTTGGTCGGCGTGTTGATCAGGTCCCGGGTCAGGAAGACCGCATCGGCGAGGCGGCCGGCTTCGGCGATGTCGGCACCCTCGCCGGCGAAGACCTCGGCCGGCTCGTCCTCCTTGCCGCCGGCGCCAGCCTTGTAGCGCGAGAAGCGGTAGCCGCCGAGACGCATGGCCAGCGCCCGCAGCGTCGGATCGCCGGCGGCCGCGCCGGTCTCCCCGGCATCACCGCTCTCGATGTGCCAGCTGCCGGCGGGCAGCTTGCCGGCCAGCGCCCCGAAGATGAGCGGCAGGGCCGCTTCGCCGACGGCATCCCTTGCCGGCTTGCCGAGGCCGAGAAGTGCCGCCGAGGGCGCGCCGCCCTCGCCGGGCGCCACCAGCACCTGGCCCGCCTCGCCGGAAAACCGCATCGCCGCGGCCCATGTCTTCAGGGGTTCCGGAAGGCTCTCGGTCGCGCCGGATCGGACGACGCGGACCGGACGCGAGTTTGCGGCCCGTCGGGACGACAGCTGGATCAGCATGATGAGGAACTCCGTGATTCGCGTGGCGTCGCCCGTCTCGGGCATTCTCCCCTTTTTATACCGCGAGAGGCGGATGGCCACTCCTTGCGCCGTCCGGCCGATAGGGATTGCGGTGCCGATGTCGATGCCGATTGCGGTGTCCAGCCGACGCTCGGCCCCGCCGCCATGGCCATGGGCGGACCCCGGAGGGCGCCGGTTAACCAAGCGTTAGGGTTAACGAAATACTGTCAAAGGCGAGAACGGCCCTCGGCTCTGCGAGGCCCCGCCCCCTTCTTTCTCTGCCTGATGGAGACCGTCCGATGTCACTCCGTAGCCTCCCCGCGACGCTGCCGCTCAAGCGCGGAGCAGCCTGCGTCGCCGCGCTGGCGCTTCTGGCGATCCAGGGCTGCGCGTCGGTGTCCGGCGAGACGACGGGCTCGATCAGCCGCGCCGATCGCACCGGCGGCACCGTCGCGGCGATGTCGAACACCCAGCTGCACGGCGCCGTGGAATCCTACGGCTCGGCCTATCAGCAGAACCCCAGGGACAAGGGCACCGGCCTCTCCTACGCCGCGGTATTGCAGATGGCCGGGCGCAACGACCAGTCGCTGGCGGTGATGCAGCAGGTGGCGATCGCCCATCCGAAGGACCGCGACGTCCTGTCGGCCTACGGCAAGGCGCTGGCCGCCGCTGGCAACCTGCCGAAAGCGCTGGAGACGGTGCGCCGGGCCCAGACGCCCGACCAGCCGGACTGGCGGCTGTTCTCGGCCGAGGCAGCGATCCTCGACCAGATGGGCGATTCCGCGCAGGCACGGACGCTCTACCGCAAGGCCCTCGACATCCAGCCGAACGAGCCGACGGTCCTGTCCAATCTCGGCATGTCCTACGTCCTGACCAACGACCTCGCCTCGGCGGAGCAGTATCTGCGGGAAGCGGCGAGGCAGCCGGGCGTCGACAGCCGGGTCAAGCAGAACCTCGCCCTCGTCGTCGGCCTGCAGGGACGCTTCGACGAAGCCAAACAGATCGCCAGCGCCGAGCTGGCACCGGACCAGGCCAAAGCCAACGTCGCCTATCTGCAGCAGATGCTGTCCCAGCAGAACACCTGGTCGATGCTGAAGGACAAGGACAAGCGCAGCTGAGGGCCTTTGTTCGAGGGCGAAGTCGCCCTCAGGTCAAAACAGCATGTCGTCGATGTCGGCGGTTTCGGCGGCGTCAGCGCCCTCATCCGTCGGGGCCGTGCCGCCTCCGATGACAGCGTCGTGGATCTGGCGCTCCACCTCCATCGTGTAGGCTGAGCGAAGCGCGGCGAAGAGAGCTGCGTGATCATGCGGCTCGGTCGCAGGGTCGGATGACCCGGCCTCCTCCTGCACCGCCAGCTCGGCCTCCACCGCGTCCAGCTCGCGGACGAGACGATCCAGGCGTTCGAGCGCGGCGCCGGCATCCGAGGCGAGAGCCGCGGCGCGGGTGCCGACCTCGCCCAGAACCGACCCGACCGTCTGCATTCGTCCATCCACCGTCTGCAGGAGAACGAGGCTCCGCTCGGCCTCGGCGACCAGCATCGCCATGCTCCGCTCTTCCCCGTTGCGGCGCGCTTCGGCCAGTTCGGCGGCGATGATGCCGAGTTCGGACAAGGCCCCGGCGACGGTTTCGGAGCGGGTGACCATCTCGCCGACCAGCTCGCGCATCTGCAGGGAGACGACGCCCAGCGCCTTGCCCTCCTGGCCGAGATTGGAACAGCTGATGGCCGTGTTCAGGCTGACCAGGCGCATCTCAAATTCGAGTGTCCGCATTTCCCGGGAACAGGCGCCGAACATCTCGACGTCGCCGCCGATGGTGCGGGCCAGCGCCTCGACATGGCGGTGCTCCGCCTCGGAAAGCGACAGCTCCGCCGCCGCCCGGGCGATGTCCGCGGCGAGACGCCTGGTGCCGGGCAGGTCGGATCCGCCGCCCTGCTCGAGCTTGCTTATCAGCGCGTTGAAGGAGCGATCGATCCTGCGCGACAGGGCAAGGATCGCATCGCGAATGTAGCTGGTCTCCGTGACGAGGCTGTCGCGGGTATCGGCGATCTGCGCCAGTTGCAGCCGCAGGATCGCCGGCTCCGCCGTCGGCGTTTCGCAGGCGACGGCGAGCGCCGCGGCGGTATGTTCCAGGCGTTGCCGGGTGTTGTCGCCGATCTGCATCGAGGCGACGATCGTCGAGGCCTCCTGGGCGATCTCCTGCGAGGCCGCCGTTGCAGAGGACCCGACGCTGCCGGCCCGGCCGCGTTCGGCAAGGGCACCGCTGAGATCGGCCTCGATCCGCTCCTTCAGGTTGGCAGTGGCGACGCGCATGTTCCGCTCGAAGACAGCGCTGCGCGACGCGGCGTCCGACAGGAGCCTGCGCAGCCGCACCTGACCCTGCTGCAACTCGTCCACCACGATGGCGGCGCGCTTCGACAATTCGAGCACGTCGTCGGTGAAGACGGTCAGATCGGAATTGCCGTGGTTGCGCATCGAGGCGGCGGTCACCCGCGCATTGATGGCGATCGCGGCGATCATGGCGACCGTCTGCCGCAAATCGTCGATCCTCGGCGTCGCCGCCGCGAGCGAGCGTGACAGCTGCTGGATCAGCGAGCGCTCATGCTGCGATCGCTCGACGAGATCGAGGCATTCGCCGACGAGCGCTCTGATGGCGGTTTCGGCCGAGGCGAGTTCCGGGCTCGCATGGGCCGTGGTGACGGCGCCGAAGGCCGACTGCATGTCGCCGAGAATGCCGACGCAGGTGACGAGGCGTTCCCCGATGCCGAGAAAGATCTGTTCGATCGCCGCGATCGCGCCGTTCAGCCGGTCGCGATGCCGAAGCAGCGCGGAAGCCGAGCCGCGATCGCCTTGCGTTTCGGCGTCTTCGTCGATCGAGTGGCAGGGGGGCGAATGGTAGGGGAAGGCCGCGAGTGCGCTCATGATGCGGCCCTCGCCGCCTGTGCGGCCCCGGCGCAATGGCGGAGGATCTCCTCGGCGACCTTCTGCAGCGGCAGGACCTTCTCCGCGGCCCCGAGCTCGATCGCCTCGCGCGGCATGCCGAAGACGATGCTGGTCTCCTCGTCCTGGGCGACCGTGTGGGAACCCATCACCCGCATTTCCAGAAGACCCCGTGCGCCGTCGTCGCCCATGCCGGTCAAAAGCACGCCCATCGCGTTGGCGCCGGCGTTCTGCGCCGCCGTGCGGAACATCACGTCCACCGACGGACGATGGCGGCAGACATAGGGGCCCTCCTCGATCGCGACCGTATATCGGCTGCCGGCCCGGCGCAGCAGCATGTGCCGGTTGCCGGGGGCGATCAGGACACGGCCGGCGATCACCTGATCGCCGTCGGTCGCCTCCTTCACCGCGACCGCGCAGATGCCGTCAAGCCGGCGGGCGAAGGCGGCCGTGAAGTTCTCCGGCATGTGCTGGACGATCAGGATGGCGGGGCTTGCCGCCGGCAACCGCGTCAGGACCGCCGCGAGCGCCTCGGTGCCGCCGGTCGAGGCGCCGATGCAGACAATCGGTTCGGTCTTCGGGATAGAGCGGCGCAGCGAGGCGGCGCGGGTTTCGGAGATCGGCGGGACGACGACGTCCGCCAGATGCTTCGCCTCGACCACCATCTTCGGCTGGCGGCGTGCGCCGGCGCGGACCCTCGCATGGGCCGCGGCCTTGGCGACGTCGCAGATCAGCATGCGGGAATCGTTGAGGAACTGCGCCGTGCTCACCCGCGGCTTGGTGATGACGTCGACGGCGCCGGCGGCGAGTGCCTCCATCATCACGTCGGAATTCTCGGCGGCAAGGCTCGAACAGATGACCACCGGGATCGGGCGCTGGGCCATGATCTTCCGCAGGAAGGTCAGGCCGTCCATGCGCGGCATCTCGATGTCGAGAAACAGGACGTCCGGCACCTGCTGGCGGATCTTCTCGGCCGCGAGATAGGGATCGGCGGCGGCCCCCATCACCTCGATCTGCGGATCGTCGGCAAGAATGGCGCTGAGGGTGGCGCGCACCGAAGCCGAATCGTCGACGATCAGGACCCGGATCTTCCCGCCGCCATCCGTCGAGGCTGTGGTTGGCATCGATCCCTCCTCAAGACTTCTGGAAGACGGTCGGCCCGACCTGCCGAACGCTCGATTCGACGACGACCATGGATTCGGAGTGGCCGACGACGAGATAGCCGCCCCGCCGCAGATGGCCGACGAGGCGGGCGACGACCGCTTCCTGATCCGCCTTCTCGAAATAGATCAGAACGTTGCGCAGGAAGATGATGTCCACGTCGCGATCATAGGGATACTGCGTATCCATCAGGTTCATGCGATTGAATTGCGCGCGCTGGCGCAGCTCCGGGACGATCCGGACCTCGCCGCGAAGCTCCGGGTCACGGCTCTCCATGACGTAGCGCTGGCGCTTGTCGGTCGGCACCGGCTCCATCGCCTCGGCCGGGTAGACCGCCCGGCGGGCCTGTTCCAGAACGACCGTCGAGATGTCCGTGCCGAGAATGGCGTAGCTGAAGTTTCGGCGTTTGCGGGCCATGTCCTCGAGCACCATGGCGATCGACCAGGCTTCGGCACCATTGGAACTCGCCGCGCTCCACACCTTGAGCAACGGTCGCGGCCGGGTTTGCGACAGCAGCGCGTCGACCATGCGGGTTTCCATGAAGTCGAGATGGTCGGGCTCTCGGAAGAAATCGGTCTTGTTGGTGGTCACGACGTCGATCAGGTGGGTGATCTCGGATTCGAGCCCGCCCTGGTCGAACAGGAAACGACAATAGGCATTGAGATTCGGTTGATTGCGGGCGCGCATGCGCTTGCGCAAGCGTCCCTCGATCATCAGCTGCTTTGCCGGCGGCAGCTTGATCCCCGTTTGGCTTGTGACGAGCCCGGCGAGCCGCTCGAAATCGGCCGGGGAGATCTGGTCGTTCACGACTGCCGGGCGGTAAGATCGGCCACCCTCATCGACCGCTGAAGAAAGAGCCATTCCCATCATCCTTTGGCGACGTGCCGGAGAGGCAGTCGAGCACCCGTCGATGCCGGTCCGGAACCGCACGGTGGCGGTGGCGCACGTCGATGCATTCTCCGGCAAGGTCACGTCGCTGTATCCGCGGGGCAAAACGCCGGACATCCTGTCAACGGCCGCGAACGAACTGCTAATCCAACAAGCTTGAGCGAGATCGGTCCGGCGGGCAGTCGAGTTTGGCCGATCGGCTCCCCACCCGCTCTTTCGTTTCGCCCGATCCTCGGGTCGAAGAGTGGTTCTCAAGCTTCGCGACCAAGCCCTAGGCGGCGGCTTCGTTCGCCACGTCGATGGCGAACAGACGATCGAGATCGAAGACCGTGACAAACGCGCCGTTGCGCCTGCCGACGCCCGCGACGCAGTCGGCCTGCCAGCGCGTTCCCATCCGGGCGGGCGGTTCCAGCGATCCGGCATCGAGTTCCGCCACCTCGAAGACCCGGTCGGCTCTCAGCGCGACCTTGCGCTGCTCCCCGTCGATCTCGACCTCGAGCACGATAATGCGCGTGTCGAGCGTGTCCTCGGCCGCCGGCATCGCCAGGCGCAGGCGCAGATCGGTCACCGGCACGCTCTGGCCGCGCACGTCGATGACGCCGAGGAAATCGGCCGGCGCCCGCGGCATCTTCGCAAGGGGCTGCGGCTCCAGGATTTCCTGCACCCGGGCCACCGGGACCGCGAAGAGGCTGTCGGCAACGCCGAGGGTGACATATTGCGTGTGGTCGGCCATCTCGATTCCTCGCATCAGGTTGGACGTCGCCCCCGGCCGGGAGCCGGAGGCAGGTTTGAGATGCGCAGGACTATGCGGCATGGCCGTTGCGGGTGAAGCGGCTGTCCAGTTCGTCGCCGCCGTCGTTCAGGTCGAGGTCAAAGCCGCCGCCCGTGGCCTTTGAGGGGCGCTTGAACGCCATGGACGGTGCCGCCGCGCGAATGATCTCCTGCATGTCTGCGACGGCGTGGCCCGGTGTCTTCTTCCCGGCGTTCGCCTTGCGGGGCGCCGAGGCTATCGCCATTCCGCCCGCTCCGGTCTGCTCGATCCGGAAATAGGAGATCGCCTGCTGGAGCTGCTCGGCCTGGCTCGCCAGCTCTTCCGACGTCGAGGCCATTTCCTCGGCGGCGGAGGTGTTCTGCTGGGTCCCCTTGTCGAGCCGCTGGATCGCCGTGTTGATCTGCGCGGCGCCGGCATTCTGCTCGCGGCTGGCATTGGAGATCTCCGCGACGAGTTCCGCCGTGCGCTGGATGTCCGGCACCAGCCGGGTCAGCATGTCACCCGCCTGCTGCGCCGCCTTCACCGTATCGCCGGACAGGCCGGAGATCTGCTGGGCCGCCGCCTGGCTGCGCTCGGCGAGCTTGCGCACCTCGGAAGCCACCACCGCAAAACCACGGCCGTGTTCGCCGGCCCGGGCCGCCTCGACAGCCGCGTTCAGGGCGAGGAGATCGGTCTGGCGAGCGATTTCCTGGACGATCAGGATCTTCTCGGCGATCGTCTCCATCGCCTTGACGGCCCTGCCGACGGCCTCGCCGCTGGCCTGGGCATCGCCGGCGGATTGCCGCGCGATTGTCTCGGTCTGCTGGGCGTTCTCGGCATTCTGCTTGATGTTCGAGGCCATCTCTTCCATCGACGAGGAGGCTTCCTCGGTCGACGAGGCCTGTTCCGTCGCACCCTGCGACAGTTCTTCAGAGCTTGCGGAAAGCTGCTGGCTGCCAGACGAGACGTTGTGAGCGGCCGACAGCGCGTCGCCGATGATCCCACGCAGGCGGTGGACCATGCTCTGCAGGGCGAGACCGAGCGTGTCCTTGTCCGACAGCGGCTTCGGCTCGACCGTCAGATCGCCCGCCGCGATCTGATCCGCCACCCCTGCCGACTGCCGGAGGTTCTTGACCATCTGCTCGAGAGAGAGGCCGAGCGTGTCCTTCTCCGACAGGGGCTTGGGCTGCACCGACAGATCGCCGGCGGCGATCTGGTCGGCGACGCCGGCGGCGCCCTTCAGATTGGCGATCATGTCCTTGGCGTTGGCGAGGAGGCTTGTCGTGTCGCCCTTGGCGGTCGCGACCTCGACGCCGAGATTGCCGACGGCGATCTCGCGGATGATGGCGACGGTGTAGTCGGGCTCGCCACCGAGCTGCTTCAGGATGCTGCGGCTGACGAGGACGGCGACGACGATGCCGACGACGAGGGCGAAGCCGATCATCGACAGGACGATCATCCGCGCATTTTCATAGTCGACGGACGCGGCGTCACTTGCCGCCTTGGCGCCGTCCTTGTTCATGTTGACGAGATGCAACATGTCCGCCGAGAAGTCGTCGAACAGGTTGCGGCTTCCATCCAGGGTCGCGACGGCCTGATCGTTCAGGTTCTGCCGCGACTGGGTCAGCATCCGCTCATGCTGGGTCATGTACTGCGAGAATTTGGCAGCGAACTGCTCGTAAAGCGCCCGCTCTTCAGGCGAAGAGATGAGCGCCTCGAAGTCCGCCCTGTGCTCCTTCAATCGCGACAGCAGCTCCGCCACATCGGTTTCCACGGCCCGCATCGCCGACGAGTCGAGGGTGGCGACGTGGCGATATTCGAGGATGCGCAGGTCCGACGTATCCGTGTTGATGCGATTGACCGCGTCGACGCTCGGCAGCCAGTTCTCCGCGATCACCGTAGAGGCGTCGTTGATGTCGCTCATCTTGACGATCGCCAGGCCTCCCAGCGCCATCATCAAAATGAGCAGCGAGCCGAATGCGGCGGCAAATTTCGCCTTGAGTGAAAGTCTCATTTTCCCTTGTCCTCTGACGCTCGACGGAAGCAGCCCCGTCGCAGCCGCGATACCCACCCGTTGCCGGGGATGATCATGCTGCCACCGCGCGCCGGCTCCCCCCGGGAGCCTCGATCGGCGGTGGTTCGGTGGCTCCCGCGTGGGAGCCCGCCTGAAAAATCTCTTGCTCGGTCCGTCCCTCTCGGGCGGGTTTTTCTGCGGGCTGAAGCGGCACGCACCGAGCCCTTCACGCTCGTTCCGTCGAGCGACGTGCTGCGCCCCGCTTCCGGGGCGCAGGTACCTCGTTCAGTCCATCAGGCGGCGCGGCCGCTGCGCGAGAAGCGATTGTCGAGCTCGTCGCCGAAGTCGTCCATGTCGAGGTCGAAGCCGCCGCCGCCCTTCCTGGCGGCGCTGCGGCTGGCCGACATCGCCGGTGCCGCGACGCGGATGGCGTTCTGCATGTCGGCGACGGGGCGGCCCGGATTCTTGGCAAAGCCACCCGCACGCTTGACCGGCATCTCGGCGAGGCCGCCCGACTGCTGAAGCCGGAAGTAGGAGATCGCCTGCTGGAGCTGATCGGCCTGGCTCGCCAGCTCTTCCGACGTCGAGGCCATTTCCTCGGCGGCGGAGGTGTTCTGCTGGGTCACCTTGTCGAGCTGCTGGATCGCCGTGTTGATCTGCGCGGCGCCGGCATTCTGCTCGCGGCTGGCATTGGATATCTCCGCCACCAGCTCGGCCGTGCGCTGGATGTCCGGCACCAGCCGGGTCAGCATCTGGCCGGCCTCCTGCGCCGCCTTCACCGTATCGCCGGACAGGCCGGCGATCTGCTGGGCTGCCGCCTGGCTGCGCTCGGCGAGCTTGCGCACCTCCGAGGCCACCACCGCGAAGCCGCGACCATGCTCGCCGGCCCGTGCGGCTTCGACCGCCGCGTTGAGGGCCAGAAGATCGGTCTGGCGGGCGATCTCCTGAACGATCAGGATCTTCTCGGCGATCGTCTCCATCGCGCTGACGGCCTTGCCGACGGCCTCGCCGCTGGCCTGGGCATCGCGGGCCGACTGGCGGGCGATGATCTCGGTCTGCTGGGCGTTGTCGGCGTTCTGCTTGATGTTCGAGGCCATCTCCTCCATCGACGAGGAGGCTTCCTCGGTCGACGAGGCCTGCTCCGTCGCGCCCTGGCTCAGCTGTTCGGCCGCGGCCGACATTTCCTGGCTGCCGGAAGAGACGTTGCGCGCCGCGCCCGTCACCTCGCCGACGACGTTCCTCAGCTTCGACACCATCATGTTGAGGGCGTCGATGAGATCCTTGATCTCGTCGTCGGTCTTGACCGAGGCGCTGGCGTCGAGATCGCCGTCGGCGACCGAACGTGCGAGGCCAAGAGCGCTGGCGATGGCCCGGCTGATATTCAGGACGATCCAGGTCGCGGCAGCCGCTGCGAGCAGGGTCGAGCCGATCAGAAGCCCGAGCAGAAGGTTGCGGGAGAACACGTAGAGATCCTCGGCCGCAGCGCTCGCTTCGTCCATCTGATGGGTGTTCAGATCGATGATGGCGTTGAGGGCATCGACCGACTTCTGCCGGGCCACGGCCGCACCGCCATTGGCGAGCTGGAAGGCGAAGTAGTCACCGTTCTCGAGGGCGATCGCCTGCGCTTCCTTGACGACCGGGAGCCATGCGGCGATGCCGTCCCTGAAGGTGGCGAAGGTTCGGCTCTCACTGGCCGGCAGAAGCGCGCCGACGCTGTCGAGTTCGCCGCCGAGTTGGGCGATGTCCTTGTCGAGAGCCTCCGAATACGGCGTCTGCGCGTTCGGATCGCTCATCGTCAGCAGAACGTCGCGCAGATTGAGAGACGCCTGCGTGACGGTCCCCTCCAGGTCGTTCGCGGCCTCGTAGACGCGGAAGATCGCTGCATTGCCGCCACCGGCGGTCGCTGCGATACCGAGCCGCTGGACCATGGCGCGATACGGATCGAGCGCCGCTCCGGCGAGCCGGCCGGCCTCCTCGACCTTTTCCAACGCCCGCGTGGCCGAGTTCAGGTCGGAGAGGTCCTCGACCTTCTTGTGCTCCGCCATGAAGCCGTTCCAGGTCTCGGTGAAGGTGTCGACGAGTGGCTTGCCCGCCTCGCTCGACATCTCTCGCAACTTCGCCACCTCCTCGCGGAGTGCCGCCTCTTCCCGTCCGATCTGCGTACGGAACCGGTCGAAGTCCGCCGGCGTATTTGCGAGGATGTAGTTCTTTTCATCGCGGGCGATGCGCAGGGTGCGGGCGTTGATCGTTGCGGCGAGTTCGGTGCGGGCGGCGTTGCCCTTGACGATGCCCTCGATCGAAGCGTTCAGATCGCCGAGATTCTGGATCGCCACGAACATGCTGATGCCGGACAGTGCGACGATGACCGCGAAGGTCGTTCCCAGCTTGGCCTTCAGGGTCAGTCTCATCGATCGGTCCTTTCGTGCGCGGCCAGGGACGAGTTCCTGTCTCCCTCTGCCCTGATGATTCGGTTCATGTCTGGGATGATGACGAAGTCGTCGTCGCGCCGGCCGATGCCCCGCACGAATTCGGCCGGCCAACGCATGCCGACCCTTGGTGCTTCCTCGATCGAGGCGGCGGTGATGTCGGTGACGTCGTAGACCTTGTCGGCGAGGATGCCGGCGACCAGCGGCTCGCCGTCGAGATCGATTTCCATGACCACGATGCGCGTATCGGCGTCCGGCGGCGGCCGGTCCATGCCGAAGCTGACCCTGAGATCGGCGAGCGGCACGACGCTGCCGCGCACGTTGATGAGGCCGCCGACGAAGTCGCCGGCATTCGGCACGCGGGTGATCGGGACCGGGTCGAGGATCTCGCGGACATGCGTCGCTTCGAGAGCGAACATCTCGTCCTGGAGCCGGATGGTGAGGGCATGCATGCCTTTGGTCTCCTGCCGGTCGCTCATGCTGCCCGTCCGAGGGTTTCGGCGCGGCGGCGCTCCTCCAGCTTCTGGCCGAAGGCAACGAGATGGATGACGTCGAGAATGAGGGCGACGGTCCCGTCGCCGAGGATCGTCGCGCCCGAGAAGGTCTTCAGGCCGGAATGCAGCCGGGAGAGCTGCTTGATGACGGTCTGGTTGTTGCCGATGATCTGGTCGACCACGAGCCCGACGCGGGTGGTGTCGGAAGCCACCACCACGACCTTCTGGAAGGGATCCGGCCGGCCCTCGGTGTTGAAGACCTGCCTGAGCTTGAGGAAGGGCACGAGCTCGCCGCGCACATTGAGGAAGCTGCGCCCACGCGCATCGCCGTCGACGCCGGTCGGCAGTTCGAGACATTCCTCGACGGCGGCGAGCGGGATCGTGTAGCGATCCTCGCCGACGCGCACGAGCAGGCCGTCGATGATCGCCAGCGTCAAGGGCAGGCGCAGGGTCATGGTCGTGCCCTTGCCCGGCCGCGTCTCGACGTCGATCGAGCCGCGCAGGCCGTCGATCGTGCGCTTGACGACGTCCATGCCGACGCCGCGGCCGGACAGCGCGGTGACCTGCGACGCCGTCGAAAAGCCCGGCTGGAAGATCATCCGGTTGAGTTCGGCCTCGGAGACCGGCTGGCCGGGCGCGATCAACCCGGCCTCCTCGGCCCGCCGGCGAATGCGCTCGCCATTCAGTCCCGCGCCGTCGTCGGAGACGGTGATCGCCACCTCGGCGCCGCGATGGCTCGCCGAGAGGCGCAGCGTCCCCGCCGCCGGCTTGCCGCTCTCAGCGCGCCGCGCGGCATCCTCGAGGCCGTGATCGATCGAGTTGCGGATCAGATGGACGAGGGGATCGGCCAGTTGCTCGATCACCGTCTTGTCGAGTTCGGTGTCTTCACCCTCGGTGACGAAGTTGATCGACTTGCCGAGCTCTTCGGACAGATCATGGACGAGCCGGCGGAACCGTCCGAACAGCGAGCCGATCGGCACCATGCGGGTGCCCATGGTGGTGTCGCGCAGGCTGGATGTCAGGCGCTCGATCTCTTCCGCGACATTCACCAGGGCGGGATCGTGGATGGTTTCGGCAAGCTGGCTGAGCCTTGCCTGGGCGATGACGAGTTCGCCCACCCGGTCCATCAGCTCGTCGAGCCGCTCGGCCGGAACCCTGAGCGTCGCGTTGCGCTCGACCTTGCCGGCCGACGAGCGCGCCGCCGGCTCGGCGGGCAGACGCCCGGCAGGCGCGGAACTCGCCGCGGTGAGCGAGGAGGCCGCTGCGACTTCCTCCGGGCGGACTGCCGCGGCTCTCGGCATAGCCGACGCTTCGGTCGGGGTGGCGGGTTCCGCCTGCGTCCCCTCCTCCGACAGCGGCTCGATCAGAAGCTCCATGTCGTCGCGCACGAACAGGAAGACGTCGTCGACGGCTTCCTGCGGCACGTCGCCCCGGAGCGTGACGTCCCAGGTAAGGTAGCACTGCTGCGGCTCGATCCGGTCGAGCGGCGGCACGTCGGCAATTTCGGCCGAAACCTCGCAGGGCCCGAGGCCCCGCAACTCGTCGAGAAGAAGCAGCGGGTTGGTGCCCAGCGTCAAAGCGTCGGCGGGCAGGCGAAAGCGCACGTGCCAGCCGGTCACGGCGGCAGGAGCCGCGACGCCGGCCACCGGCTCAAGCTGCGCGACAAGGACCACCGGTGCATCGCCGCTGACGGCGACCTTCAGCGCGGCGAGGATCGCCTCGCCGCGGGCCGGATCAACGTCCGGATCGTCGATCAACCGGGCGACATGATCCCGCGCTTCGAGAGCGGCGGCGATCAGCCGGCGGTCGGCTGCGGCCTCGCCCTTGCGAACACGGTCGAAGGCCGTCTCGAACTCGTGGATGAATTCGGACACGGCGACGAAGCCGAACATCGCTCCAGAGCCCTTGAGCGTATGCAGGGCCCGGAAGGCCAGCCCGACGAGCTCGCTGTCGTCAGGTCGTTTTTCCAGATCGAGAAGCGCCTGTTCCAGCGTTTCGATCAGATCGGCGGCTTCCTGGCGGAAGACTTCGGCGGGATCGAGGTTGCTCATCAGGCGCCGACAATCTTGCGCATGATCGCCAGAAGCTGGTCCGGCTTGAAGGGCTTCACCATCCAGCCGGTGGCGCCCGCCTGCTTGGCCTGCGCCTTCAGAGCGTCGTCCGACTCGGTGGTGAGGAAGACGATCGGCACGCCGCTGCTCGCGGGCGTGGTGCGGTACTGGCGAATGAAGGAAAGCCCGTCCATGCCGGGCATGTTAAGATCGGTGATGACGGCATCGACGCGGTTTGCCGCCGCCTTCTGCAATGCCTCGCGGCCATCGCAGGCCTCGACGACGTTGTAGCCGGCCTGCTTGAGCGTCATGCCGACCATCTGCCGAACCGAGGCCGAATCGTCGACCATCAAGATCGTCTTGCTCATGAGAAGCTCCAATGAAGGAATGCTGGGAGGATCGCCGCATGCGACGGCCCCTGCCTTGCGGAGACACCCCCATGCGACCGCGCGCCGGCATCGGCCGGCCCGCGATGGAATGGAAGGCTATGAAAAACTGCAGCTTAGGTCGGGCTGGGCTTCAAGCTGTCCCGGAACGCGTCAGCCAGACCGGCCATGTCGATGGCGAGATCGAGCGCGCCCCCCGCCCCTGCGTCGATCGACAAAGTGTGGCCGGCTGCAGCGGCGGACTTGCTCGCCGACACCAGGAGCTGAAGCACGCAGACATCCACGCCGGTGAGGCCGCGGGCATCGATCCGCATGTCGGACCCGGCGCGTTCCCGAAGGGCCGCAGCGATTTCGTCGACGTTGCGGATTCCGCAGTCACCGGCCAACTCGAAGCCCTGCGAATCCTGGGTTCGGCCTGCAAGTTCAATATGCTCAGATCGGCTCATGGCGCCCGCTCAACTTGTTCGTGTTGGAGCATCGGAAAATTCCTTCAAGATTCTCCTAACGGTCTGAGAATTTGGCTGGCAAAATATCAGTCTAGGTTATTTTTATCGAGACGTCTGGCTGCATCGCCCGCCGCGGCCCACGAGACGCAAGTCTTCCAGGCTGCGCTGGAAAAATAAGCCGCAGAGAAACAACGACTTTTTCCGGCCGCAGCAGCAGCCGGTCCCTCCGGCCCTACCGGCAGGCGGAGTGGGTCTCGACGGGAGACGGGAACCGCAAAATCGAGCCGCCGCCGTCACCTTGCATCAGCCCATCTGTCCCACGATGGAGCGGATCTGCGGCCAGCAGGAAACGAAGGCATCGACTCAGGCGGGAACAACGGCGTCCGCGGCAGAAGCTCAGTCAAGATTTTCTGAACGAACCGAGCCAGCTTGCAGAGCGCGCCGCGCAGAGCGCCTCGAAATCGTCGGCGATTGCGATGACTCGTTCCTCGATCGCCCAGACGCGGTTTTGCGAACCGGCAAGTGCTTGCATCGAGGCTCAGCCGAGCGCCCCATTCCCGCAAAAGGCGAGTGGGTCGCTTCGATCAACGATACGACCAGTGCGGCGACAGCTGCATGAAGAGATCGGCCGCGCCGAAGCCACCGGACTTGGTCACGAGCTCAACACCGGCGATCCGACCACCGACGATCCGAGACAGGGGCAGTCCGGGCGCGATCTCGCCCAGACAGGCCAGTGCGTCGGCTTCCGCTGCCGCCAGAACCGTCGCCAGTGTGTTGCCGCCGACGACGATCAGCGCTCGGCTGCCTGGATGCTCCAGGCTCCGGATCGCCTGGCGCAGCTGATCGGCCGTTTCTTCCGCGTCGCGCGAAGCCGGCACCGGGTCAATCAGCGACAGATCGGCGAGGCCCGCCTGCAGGAGACTTTGCACCTGCCGGCGGGAGACGGGATGACTGGTTCCGACGACGATGGTGCCGATCCTCGGACAGGGAATCGGCCTCCGCGGCGGGCAGAGCGCTTCTGCCAGTCCCCTGCTGCCGGCCCACAACACGCCGTCCTTCGGCACTTGGCCGACCAAGGCCCGCAAATCGGCCGCTTCTTCCGCGTCGCCAATGAGAATGCCAGCCGCAGCGACATCTCTACCGAGCAGCCTTGCCCTCGCGCCGGCGGACTGGAACGCACCCAGAAGATCATGGATCGCCGCCGGCTCCCAAAGGCCGGGCCGCTCTTGATCCGCCGTCTGGTGAAATCCGCCGATGGTGCGTCGGCCCATCTCCGGAAAGGCCGGCGCAAAGAGGCAGAGGGGCAGGCCCAACAGCCGCATCAATTCCAGCGTCTCCTCCACCGGCCAGCCCCGCAGGACACTGTCGACCTTCTTGAACCACAGCGTCCGCTCGTCCGTCCCCGTCAGGAGCCGGGCGAAGCTGTCGCGCACCGCGTCGAGGGCGATCGGCAAAGGGCTGTCGCGGCTTTCGCTGCTGGCCGTCCGTTTGGCCCCGCCCAACGTCCGCGAAGGGTCGACGCTCAAATGCACCGGTTCTTCGGGCGTCGCGAAGGGGGCTGCGGCATCGAGCGCCCCGGTCAGGTCGTCGGCCAGGATCCGGATGCCGGTCAAGACGGCACCCTCGGCGCGAGTTCCACCCCCGGATGGCGAGCCGCCAGCTCCGCATGCAGTTCTGCATCCAGACGGTCGTCGATGACGATCCGGTCGAGTTCCGACAGGGCGGCGAACTGGCACAGGGAGCGCTTGGGAAACTTCGTGCGATCGGCGACAAGGATCGTCTCCCGTGCCGCCGAGAGAAACGCGCGCTTGATCTCGGCAAGCTCCGTCGAGGTGTCCGACACGCCCTCGAGGGACCCCGCATGGGTGCCGATGAACAGGAGATCGGCACAGATCCGGTGGATGTCGGCGACGGTCTCCGCCCCCATCACGGTGGAGGAGCCCGATCGCATCCGGCCGTGGAAAAGATTGACGACGATCTTGTCCGAGACGGAAAGGGTGGCGGCGATGGCGATGTCGTTGGTGAAAGCATGGAAGGCGATCCCACGCGACAAGGCGGCGCGGGCGACCTCCCCCGTTGTCGTGCCGCTGTCGAACAGGACGCTGCTGCCCGGCACGATCATGGCGGCGGCATGACGGCCGATGGACGCCTTGGCTTCCGGCTCGATCTCGGAGGCGATGCGGCTTCCCGGTTCGAATGAGAGCGTCTCCGCGGCACTGAGGACCGCGCCGCCATGGGTGCGCGTCACCGGGCCGATGCGGCTCAGCTGATCGACGTCGCGGCGGACCGTGGAGACGGACGTCTCCAGCCGCTCGGCGATGGCACCCAGCGAGGCAAAGCCGTCCTCCTCCCGGAGAATCTCGATGATGCGGGCCATTCGTCTGGCTTTGAGCACGTCGCTCACCGTTGGTAGATTTCTTTCAGTCACCTGCGAAGAGCGAGCGTATGCGCACTATTTCTCGCTGATCTCCACTGATTTCTGTTACCATCATTCCATTTTCCATCATAACATGCCAATCCATTTACGGAGCTGACAAAAGATTGCCCGTGGTCGCGATGGCTGCGTGGAAGCCCTGGAGCGCGAGATGAAACCCACAATCGGCATCACTATGGGCGACGTCTGCGGCGTCGGCCCGGAGATTACGGCGCGGGCGCTGGTCGATCCGAATGTCCTGTCCATCGCCCGCCTCTGCGTGATCGGCGACGCCGAAGCCCTCGCCCGGGCCCGCGACATCGTCGGCGCCGGGTTCGAGATCGCGCCGTTCAGGCCCGGCGAGCCGATCCCGGAGACCTCCGACGGCGCCGTGACCTGTGCGGATCCCGGCCTTGACGTCGGGACGCTCCCCTTCGGCAGGGTCGACGGCCGGGCCGGGGCGGCGGCCTATCATTTCATCGCAGCCGCGGTCGACATGGCCAAGGCCGGGCAGATCGACGCCATCGTCACTGCGCCGTTGAACAAGGAAGCGCTGCACGCCGGCGGCTTCATTTTTCCCGGGCACACGGAGATCCTGGCGGAACTGACCGGGACGCAAAATTATTCGATGATGCTGGCGACGCCGAAGATGAAGGTCATCCACCTGACCACCCATGTCGGCCTGATCGAGGCCATCCGCCGGATCGATCCGGAGCGGACCTATCAGGTCATTCGCCTCGCCCACGACACGCTGGAGCGCGCCGGCCAGAAGCGCCCGCGGATCGCCGTCTGCGGCATCAATCCCCATGCCGGCGAGAACGGGCTTTTCGGCGAGGGCGAAGAGGAGGAAAAGCTCGCCCCGGGCATTGCGCGGGCGCGCCAAGAGGGGATCGACGCCAGCGGCCCGTTCCCGGCCGACACGCTGTTCTATCGCGCCTCGCGCGGGGATTTCGACGTCGTCGTCGCCTGCTATCACGATCAGGGCCACGCGCCGGTGAAGGCGATGTTCTTCGACGAGGGGGTCAATGTCACGGTCGGGCTGAACGGCGGGATCATCAGAACCTCGGTCGATCACGGCACCGCCTTCGACATTGCCGGTCAGGGGATCGCTCGCGCCGACAGCCTCGTGGCCGCGATCCGCTATGCCGTGGAACTCGCGCCGGAGCGAACGGTCGGCTGAAGCCGCGCCGCGCGATCGCCGCGAGGCGGCACCGGATCGGGTCAGCGGGTGGCGACGAGACGATCGCCGGATTGCGTGTCGAAAAAGTGCAGCGTCTGGTGGGGCAAGGCGATCTTGATCGCCTCCCCTTCCCTGATATCGGGTCGGCCGTGCAAGACGGCGGTCAGCGTCTCGCCGTGAAAATCCAGGATCACGTGGAGTTCGGCACCGGTCGGCTCGACGATCCGCACCTTGGCGTCGAGGCCGCTCTCGGCGATCGCGATGTCCTCCGGCCTCAGCCCGAGGACGACGTCACGGCCCGTGCCGACGCCGACCGGAGCCGGAAAATCGATCCTTGCGCCCTTCTGGGAGACGAAGGCGGTTCCCGCAGCATCGATGCTTCCCGTGAGGAGATTCATCGCCGGCGAGCCGATGAACCCCGCCACGAAGACGTTGGCCGGCCTGTCGTAGAGGTCGAGCGGCGTGCCCATCTGCTCGACGTGGCCGCCGCGCATGACGACGATCTTGTCGGCCATGGTCATCGCCTCGATCTGGTCGTGCGTCACATAGACGATCGTCGCGCCGAGCTTCTTGTGCAGTTCGCGGATCTCGGCGCGCATCTGGACGCGCAGCTTGGCGTCGAGATTCGACAAAGGCTCGTCGAAGAGGAAGACCTGCGGATCGCGAACGATCGCCCGCCCCATCGCGACGCGCTGGCGCTGACCGCCCGAGAGCTGCCGCGGATAGCGATCGAGCAGTTGCGACAGGTCGAGGATCTGCGCCGCCATCTGCACCTTCCGGTCCTGTTCGGCCTTCGGCACGTCCCGCATGCGCAGCGAGAAGCCCATATTCTCGGCGACAGTCATGTGCGGATAGAGCGCGTAGGACTGGAACACCAAAGCGATGTCGCGGTCCTTGGGATGCAGGTCGGTGACGTCCCGGTCGCCGATCCTGATCTTGCCGCCGCTCATGTCCTCGAGCCCCGCAATGAGACGAAGGAGGGTCGACTTTCCGCAGCCGGACGGCCCGACCAGAACGACGAACTCGCCATCGGCGATCTCGACGTCGATGCCATGAAGGACGGTCAAGCCGCCGAACGACTTGGTGGCGTTCTGGATCGTCACGGGAGCCATGGTGTCTCACTCCGTTTGTTGGGTCGGGGCGGCATGCTCATCCCTTGACCGCGCCAGCCGTCAGGCCGCTCACGAGGTTGCGCTGCAGGAACAGCATGATGACCACGATCGGAAGCATGATGCCGACGGCGCCCGCGGCCGAAATCGACCACAAAGAGATGTCCTCGCCGCCGAACGAGGCGATGGCCACCGGGAGCGTCTTGGTTTCGACGCCGGTCAGGACGAGCGCGAACAGGAATTCGTTGTAGGACATCAGCAGGCTGAACAGCGCGGCGACGGTCATGCCGGGCCGCGCCAGCGGCAGGATGACGATCCTGAACGCCTGCCAGGAGTTGCAGCCGTCGATCGCCGCCGCCTCGTCGAGATCGCGCGGGATATCCAGGAAGAAGCCGTGCAGCAGCCAGATCGTGAAGGGCTGGTTGATCGCCACCAAGGCCAGGATCAGCAGCGGATAGCTGTCGATCATGTTGAGGAAGGTGCCCATCACGAAGAACGGGATGGCCAGCAACATGTGCGGAAACATGCGGATGGTGAACAGGACGTTGAGGATCGGCCCGGAATTGCGCCGGGGGATGCGCGACAGCGCGTAGGCCGCAAGCGTCCCACACGGAACCGAAATCAGGACCGTGCCCGCGGAGACGATCAGGCTGTTGATCAGATAGCGGAAGAAGTCATTCTCGAACCAGACTTCCCGGTGGTATTCCAGCGTCGGCTCGAAAATGAGCGTCGGCGGGATGGTGAAGGCATCCGCCGGATACTTGAACGAGGGGAGCACCGCCCACAGCAACGGGATGAGGTTGACGAATGTGAAGATGCACAGCGCGGCGAAGAGGAGATAGCCGCGCCTGCGCCCCTGGCTGCGCATGCTCATTGGTCGCCCTTCCTGTAGATCCGCGTCAGCATCCGGTTGATCGTCAGAAGCAGCACCGCCACGATGACGAGGGTGATGACGCCGAGCGCCGATGCCTTGCCGACCTGCAGCATCCGGAAGCCGAGCTGATAGGTGTACATCGTCACCGTTTCGGTCGCCGTGCCGGGCCCGCCGCCGGTGAGGACGTAGATCGTGTCGAAGAAGCGGAAGACGTCCATCAGCCGCACCGAAATGGTGAAGATGATCGCCGGGATCAGCGCCGGGATGACGACGTGCCTGAGGATCCGCCAGTTGCTTGCGCCGTCGATCCTGGCCGCTTCGAGCAGCGAGTTGTTGAGGCCCTGGAGCGCGGCATACAGGACGATCATGATCAGCGGCGTGAAGATCCACGCATCTGCGAGGATGACGCTGATCTTGGCCCAGAGGGGGTTACCCAGCCAGTCGGGCGGCTCGATGCCGATGGTCAGAAGCGTGGCGTCGACAAGCCCCCAGTTGGAGGCGAGCATCCATTTGAGGAACAGCGTGGCGACGACCGGAGTGATGATGTGCGGCAGGAACAACAGTGTCGAAAACGCTTTCGTGCCGATGCGGTTGCCGTAGAGCGCCAGCGCCAGGGCGAAGCCGACGACGAACTCAAGAGCCACCGAACCGAAGGCGATGACGATCGTCGTCCACATCGAGTTCCACAGCCGCGTCTCGGACAGAAGATCGATGTAGTTGCCGAGGCCGACAAACGTGCGGACATCGGATCCCAGATAGTAATCGAAGAAGCTCAGATAGATGGCGTAGGCCAGCGGCCACAGAAGCACGATCGTCAACAAGCCGAAGCTGGGCAGACAGAACAGCCAGAGGCCGCGTTGCCAACGGACCATTTTCGGATACTCCAGCGTCCGAGTTCAGATCGAGGCCTGCCAACGTCGTCGCGTGGCAGGCCTCGCCTCAATCAGTTCTTGTAGTAGCCGCGGGACGCCAGGAGCTCCTCGGTCTCCTTGGCAGCCTGGTCGAGCGCCGCCTTGACCTCGACCTCGCCGGTCACGGCGCGCAGGACGTGTCGCGTCACGATATCGCCGACGTCATTGAAATCAGGCAGGGCCGGGAAGGGCTTGCCGTCTTCGAGCGCGGCCCGGGCAGCCGGGTACCAGCGGTATTTCTCCGACAACTCCTCGTTCTGGAGCACCGAGAGGCGCGGCGGCATGGAGAACTCGGCGCCCTTGATCATGCTGTCGACCGAGCTTGCCTCGGCCAGCATCCGGAACATCTCTTCCTTGTCGCCGGACGAGAACGCCGAAATCGCAAAGCCGTCATTGGCAACGCGCGCGCCGCCGCCTGGAGGCGCAACCCAGTCGATCTTGCCGACCACCCGCGACTTCTGCGGATCGTCCATGGAGGCGGCGCGGGTGAACCACTGCAGGCCCATGGCCGCGAGCCCCTGCTGCAGGTTGATCGTCGACTCGTCGTTGGCATGGGAGGTGAAGCCCCGGGGCGCGAATTCCGACATCTCCTTCATGCGGGTGATCGCCTTGACGCCGGCTTCCTGGTTGAAGATCGGCCGCCAGTTCTCGTCGAACCAGCCATCGCCGACGGCGTTGAGATACCAATGAGTCTCGTTCAGCGCGGCGTCGACCGGCTTGAGCGACATGATGGTGCCGGACATGCGGCCGGAGTCGAGCTTGGCAGCCGCATTCTGGTAGTCGTCCATCGTCTTCGGCGCTGCGATACCGGCCTCGTCGAAGAGGTCCTTGCGATAGAAGAACAGCTCGGTGTTGGTCAGCACCGGCATGGAATAGATGTGGCCGTCATAGCTGACCGCCTCCATGATCGCCGGCGGGAAATCGTCGAGCTTGTACTCCTCCTTGTACTTCGCCCAGAGATCGTCGAGCGGCTCGAGCCAGCCATTGGCGGCGAAGCGCTTGAGCGAGCTGTCGGTCAGGTAGAGCACGTCGATCGCGTCCGACTTCGAGGACATGGTGATCGAGGCGAGCTCCATCTCCTTGTCGATCGGCATGAGTTCGACGCTGACCCGGCCCTCGGGCAACGCCTTCTGCATGGCGCCGGTGTAGTATTCGTTCGGCGGCGAGCGATGGCCGATGATGCGGATCGTTTCCTGCGACAGGGCCGGCGTTGCCAGCGTCGCGGCCAGAAGGGCTGCGGATGCTCCCAGCGTCCAGATGCGTGATGTCTTCATTCTTACCTCCCGTTGTAATGAATGTCGGACCTGTTGCGCCAGGCCACTCGTATCGACCGTCGCCGAAGCGGCGTCAGCGAACCTCCAGCCTGATGACGTGATAGGAAAGCGGGCCGAGCTTGGCCTTCAGCTTGCCCTCCTCGATGACGGCGCCCTCCCCGCGGACCGGGGCGATCCGGTCCGGGTCTTCCGCCGAGTTGGTGGCGCGCAGGTCGTGCCCCTCCATGACCTGGTGCATGACGATGCGCGCGGCATCGAGGCCGCAGACATCCACGGCGAACTCCGCCGTGTCGCTCATGTGCCGGTTGACGATGAAGGCCGTCAGCATGCCGGCTTCCCGGTCCCGCGTCACCGCCATGTCGATGTAAGCGACGTCGTCGGCGACACGGGCGTCATAGGTCGGCGTATCGACATGGACGGCGAGCGCCTCGCCCCGGCCATAGAGGCTCGCCAGCTGATAAGGCCAGTAGATCGACTGTCGCCAGGCAGGGCCGCCGCGCTCGGCGCGGATCGGCGCGATGACGTTGACCAACTGCGCGATGCAGGCGATCTTCACGCGGTCGGAATTGCGGATGAACTCGTTGATCAGCGCGGCCACAAGCAGCGCATCCTCGAAATTGTAGTCTTCCTCCAGCAGCGCCGGCGCCTCGGGCCAGTCCCAGGTCTTCAGCGCGTCCTTTTCCTGATAGCGCTTGTGGTACCAGACGTTCCACTCGTCGAAGCAGATGTGGACGTCGTTCCTGGCCTTCTTCTTGGCCTTGACGAAATCGATGATGCCGCCGACGGTCTTGATGTAGCGGCCCATCACGTCGACCTTGGCGAAGAAATTCAGCGTGTCGCCGCTGCGATTGCCGAAATACTTGTGCAGCGAGACGTAGTCGACGTTCTCGTAGCACTCTTCGAGAACGATGCGCTCCCAATCGGGATAGGTCGCCATGTCGTCGTTGCTGGAGCCGCAGGCGATGGTCTCGATCGTCGGATCGAAGCCCTTCAGCGCCTTGGCGGTCTCGTCGGCGATGCGGCCATAGTCGTGGGCGGTGCGGTGGCCGATCTGCCAGGGCCCGTCCATCTCGTTGCCGAGACACCACATCTTGACGCCATGCGGCTTCTCGAACCCGTGCGAACGCCGCAGGTCCGACCAGGCGGTGCCGCCGGGATGGTTCGCATATTCGATGTATTCGCGGGCGTCCTGCAGCGTCCCGGTACCGAGATTGACGGCCAGCATGAGATCGATGCCGGCCCGCTCGCACCACTGCGCGAATTCGTTGACGCCGATCTGGTTGCTCTCGCGCGACCGCCAGGCAAGGTCGAGGCGCATCGGCCGGTCCTCGCGCGGACCGATGCCGTCCTTCCAGTCATAGGCGGAGACGAAATTGCCGCCCGGATAGCGGATGGCGGGGACCTTGAGATCGCGGACGAGGGCGAGAACGTCCCTGCGGAAGCCAAGATCATCGGCCTCGGGATGATCCGGCTCCCAGATGCCGGAATAGATGGCGCGACCGAGATGCTCGATAAAAGCCGAATAGATCCTGTCGTCGATATCGGCGATCTTGAAGTCGCGATGGACGGTGGCCGAGACCCGCATCCTTCCCCCCCATTGAACTCTGTTTTTTGATATAAATCTATCTTTTCGATATGTATCTCAGAGTTCGATTTGATCGTCAAGCGCGACGGGAGGCGGTCACGGATCGCTGTGCAGGCGAAGCACGATGTCCTGGTCGTAATTGCCGAAACCGCGGCCGAAGATGTTGATGCCGCCCGGATGCTTGGCCTCCGCCTTGACTTCGATCCTCAGCCGGATCGAGCGGTGGACCTCGAGCTTCAGGTCCGCAAGGCGCACGTTGGAAATCTTGACGCCGTCGACATAGGTGCCCTTCCCGTTGACGCTCCAGCTCTTCAGCATCCCGTATTGGGAGCCGGCGAGCTTCCACCAGCTCGGCGTGAACAGTCCCCGCTTGTCGCCGAAGTCACCGGGCGAGGTCCATGCGCCGAGTTCCACCCCGTTGATCGACAGACTGATGTCCGACGGCCAGTCGGGGTCGGTTCCCGGCACTTCGGAACTGACCTCGAACAGCACTTCCAGCGCCCGGCACTGAGCCTTGATGAGATTGATGTTGTTCGGGAACTGATACTCGACGAAGCCGCTGGTGAACCACAGGAGTGCGGTCTTCATCCGGTCCGGTTCGAGAAACGAGGACGGCACGTCCAACAGGCCGATCACCCCCTCCTTCGAGCAGATTCCACAAGGCGCGGTCACCTCGCAATTGGAATAGAGGCCGAGCGGCATCGCCACTTCGATGAACTCGTCGCGATCGGCCCTCACGTCGCTCTTGAAGGTGACGATCACCTCGTCATAGGCGGCGCGGCAGATCTTCTGCATGCCTTTGCGGGCCTTCCGGGTCTCGGCGAGAATCAACCCGGTTTCTTCAAGGATCTTGATGTTGGCCGAGACCGACGATTGCGGCAAGGCGAGCGTTTCTGCGATCTCGTTGACGTTGGTCGGACCGTTGCCGATCAGCAGGCGCAGAATGTCGACCCGCGTCTGCGACGCCAACGCCCTCAAAACGGGGGCATCCTTTACCGGATCGACCAACAGAAAATTGCCCGGCATCAAATCCCTCAGTGGCAGATATAAATCACAATTCCGGATCTAGTGGGGACTGGCTCCGAATGTCAAATCAGTGACATTCGCTTCTTCAGGTGACGCCTTCACCGCAGCGCCCGCCTGCCGATAGCGGTGGCTGGTGCCGCGCCTGACCGTGACGTTCTCGATTGCCCAGTTGACAGGCCGGAGGCCGTTCTCTTACAACAACATTCGATGGAAACGTTTCCAACGCGATTGGAAACGTTTGCGATTGGCCTTGCTTTGCAGGGATGGTCGTCTGAGGTGGGAGGCTCGGGTGGCGGATGTGTTGAGTGTTCAGGCGCTGTCGAAGCAATACGGTGCGACGATCGCCTTGCGCGGCGTCGACCTCGGCATCCGCCGCGGCGAGGTACACGCCATTCTCGGCGAGAACGGAGCCGGCAAATCCACGCTGGTGAAGCTGCTTTCCGGCGTCGTCGAGCCGGATGGCGGCAGCCTCTCCCTCGACGGCGCGCCCTATCGCCCCGCGTCCATCCGTGACGCGCGCAGGATGGGCGTCTCGACCGCCTTCCAGGAACTCAGCCTCGTTCCCGACCTTACCGTCGCCGAGAACATGCTGCTGCCGAAGGTCTCGACGGGCCGCTTCTGGCCCGAGTCGCTGGCCTCGATCATCCGCCGTGGGCGTGACCTGCTCGAGCGGTTCGACGTCCATGACATTCCGGCGGACGCAGTCGTCTCCGATCTCTCCCTGGCGCAGCGGCAACGCATCGAGATCACGCGGGCACTCAGCCATGCGAGGCGACTGCTCGTGCTCGACGAGCCGACCGCCGCCCTTCCCGACACGGGCTGGCTCTTCTCGCAGATCAGGCGGGCGACCGGCGACGGCGTCGGCGTTCTCTACATTTCACATCGGCTGAGCGAGGTGCGCGAGATCTGCGGGCGCGCGACGGTTCTGCGCAACGGCTCCAGCATCGGGACCGTCGCGCTCGAAGGTGTGGACGACGCCGGCATCTTCTCGATGATGGTTGGTCATCGGCCGGAAGCGGAGAAGCGCACGGCGCTGCGGCCCAACAAGGGGGCGGAAGTGCTGCTCGAGACGCGCAATCTGCGCGGCGGTCTTCTCAAGGGCGTCGATCTCAGTCTCCATGCCGGGGAGATCGTCGGCGTCGCTGGCCTGGAGGGCCAGGGCCAGCAGGCCCTGCTGCGCCTGGTGGGCGGTGCGATGCGACCCGGCGGCGGCGAGATCATCGTCGGCGGAGCCAAGGCCATGCTCACATCTCCGCAGAAGGCGCAGCGCACGCCGCCCGGCATCGTCTTCGTTCCGGAGGAGCGCAAGACCGAGGGGATCTTCGACACACTGACGGCAGCTGCGAACATCGCGCTCGCAGAATTCGCCACGGGAGGCCGGGAGCGCCTTGTCAACGGCAGGGCCGAGCGTCTTCTCGCGCGCCAATCCGCCGAGCGCGTCTCGCTTTCGCCCCGATATCTCGACTTCGAGGTCGGCAACCTGTCCGGCGGCAACCAGCAGAAGGTGCTGCTCGCCCGGGCACTGATGACCGGGGCGAGGATCCTCGTCCTGTTCGACCCCGCCCGTGGTGTCGATGTCGGAACCAAGCAGTCGATCTATCAGATGATGCGCCACTTCGCCGAGCTCGGCGGGGCCATCCTGTTCTACTCTTCCGAACTGCCCGAACTCGTGCAGCTGAGCTCGCGATGCCTCGTCCTCTATGACGGCCGCCTCGCGGCGGAGGTGCCGCAGGAAGCATTGTCGGAGGCACGGCTGCTCGCCGCCGCCCACGGCCATGGCGAGCGCCCGACGAACGATCTGCGGATGGCGGTCTGATGACGAACCAACTCGCCATGTCCACGGCGCCGCATTCCCGCCGCCTTCCCAACCTGAAGGTGCTGGCGGAAAGTGCGCTCCTGATCGTCCTGATCTACGCCGTCATGGCCGTGGTCTATGTGTCGGTGCAGCCGTCGGCGCTCTCACCCTACGCGATCGAGGCGCTGCTCAACAATTCTCTGCCCCTCATGCTCGCGGCGGCCGGGGCGACCTTCGTCATCCTGCAAGGTGGTTTCGACCTTTCGGTCGCCGGCATCATTTCGCTCGTCAACGTCGTCATCGCCGTCATGCCGGTCGACGGCCCTCTCGGCGCGCTGGCCAATCTCGGCGTAGCCCTGTCGATCGGCATCGCGGTCGGAGCGGTGAACGGGTTCCTGGTGGCGGGACTGCGCATCCAGGCCATCGCCGCGACCCTTGCCACGATGATCGTCTGCCAGGGCGCAGCGCTGCTGATCCTCGGGGCGCCAGGCGGCTACGTCCCCGACTTCATGGTCTACGATCTGACCGGCTCCGTGTTCGGCGTACCGGTGGCGCTCGTCATCATTCTGGCCGTCATCGCCCTCTGGAGCCTCTACCGCCGGACCGACGCAGGCCGCAATCTCCTTGCCGTCGGCCAGGACCGCAAGGCGGCAGGCCTTTCCGGCATCAACGTGGAGCGGACCGAGTTCTTCTCCTTCGTCTGGGCCGGCGCCTTCTATGCGCTTGCCGCCTACATGCTCGCGGCACAGACCTCGACGGGCAGTCCGTCGGCCGGCGAGCCCTTCCTGCTCCTGAGCTTCGCCGCCGTCGCCCTCGGCGGCACCGCATTCGGTGGCGGCCGCGGCGGCGTGACGGCTTCGCTCTTCGGGGCCGCGACCCTGACGCTCATGCAGAAGGTTCTGTTCGCACTCGGCGTGTCATCCTTCTACACCGGCGTCATTCAGGGCCTCATCATGATCCTCGCCGTGCTGTTCGCCGCCGCAGTCCGGTACGCCGTCCGCTCAAGGAGGGTTGCATGACCGGCCCCCATCCCGCCGCCGAGCTTTCCGACACTGCGGCCAAGGACACGCGCACGGCCCAGAAGGTGAGCAGCACCACGGTCGCGGTACTGGCGATCTACGGCCTCGTCGCCGTGCTCATTCTCGCCTCACGCGCCGTCAGCCCCTCCCTCGGCGGCCTCTCGCAGATCGAGACGGTCTTCTACCTCTCGGCCTTCCTCGTCTTCTGCGCCTTCGGCCAGGGGCTGGTGATCCTGGTGCGCGGTCTCGACCTGTCGATCGCCTCGATGATCACGCTCGGCGCCATCCTGTCGACGACGCTGATGGGGGGCTCCAATGACGGGCTGCTCTATCTCGTGCCGGCGATCCTTCTCGTCTGCGCGATGGTGGGGGTCGTCAGCGGCATCGGCATCACGTTCTTCGCGATCCCACCCTTCATCATGACCATGGCAGTCGGGATCATCGTCTACAGCCTCTGCCTAGGCGTCACCGGCGGCACCCCGCGCGGCTTTCCCTCGCCGATGCTTCGCGAATTCATGCAGGATCGCTTCGTCGGGATCCCCTCTCCCGTATGGCTGCTCGGCCTCTTCGTCATCCTCGGCACGGTGCTGCAGGGCTATTCGAGCCTTGGGCGCAAGCTGACCGCCGTCGGGAACAATCCTGCCGCTGCCCATGTCGCGGGACTGTCTGCCCGACGCCTGACGATCCTGGCCTACGCGATATCGGCCGCCTGTGCCGGCTTCACCGGCATCCTTCTCGCCGCCTATTCGAACGGCGCGACGTTGAGGATGGGCGACGCCTATCTGCTGCCGTCGATCGCGGCCGTCGTCGTCGGCGGATCCTCCATCCTCGGCGGGCGCGGAAGCTTCCTCGGCACTGTCGGCGGAGCGCTGCTCCTGACGACGCTCTCCACCATTCTCAGCGCCCTCGGCATCGGCCAGGGGTGGAAAACGATCACCGAGGGTCTGGTGATCCTCGCCGCACTCATTCTGCTCAGGGACGAGGTCTTCACGGCCCTCCAGACCCGCTTTCGCCGCACGGCGTAACCCCATGCTCGGACCGGGAGGCATCGTCGGCCGAGCATATTTGGAAACGTTTCCAAACGGCTCTCGGCCAGAACGGCACGAAAGACCGCCATCAAAGAAGAAAGGGAGGAAATATCATGACATCCAAGAGCAAGACGGGCAGTGCGATCCTGGCAGCATTCGTAGGTACGACCATGCTCGCCGGCGCGATGACGCCGGCCGACGCCAAGACGGCGGACGGCAAGTGGCTGATCTATCTGTCGCTCAGCTATTCCGGCAATTCCTGGCAGAGCGAAGCCGCGAACATCGTCAAGGCGCTCGCCAAGACCGCTCCCTACAACGAGACGGTCGAACTGGTGGAGGTCATCTCCGGCACCGACCCGCAGGCACAGATCTCCGACTATGAGAGCATGATCGCCGCCGGCGCCGACGGTGTTGTCAGCTTCCCGATCTCCTCGACCGCGCTGAACCGTGTCGTGCGTCGCGGCTGCCAGGAAGGCACGCTGTTCTTCATGTACGACGCCACCGTCACCGAACAGTGCGCCTACAATGTCAGCTACATCACGTCCGGCTTCGGCGAGAACAGCGCGCAGGCTCTGGTCAACGAACTCGGCGGCAAGGGCAAGATCTTCCTGTCACGCGGCGTGCCGGGCAATTCGGTCGACGAGCGCCACACCAACGGCGCCATGCACATCTTCAACCAGTATCCGGGCATCGAGATCGCGGCGGAATATTACAGCTACTGGGACGACCGCACGACACAGCAGGAAACGGCCAAGGCCCTCGCCGCGCATCCCGACGTCGACGGGATCTGGGCGCAGGCAGGCGAATACGGCGCGATCCAGGCGCTGCTGCAGGCCAATCCGGATCGGCTGGTGCCGATGACCGGCGAGAATTCCAACGGCTTTCGCCTGGCGCTGGCCAATCCGGACTATCAGGCCAAGGGTCTCGCCGGCGTATCGGCCGGCTCGCCGCCGGCCCAGTCGGGCTTTGCCTTCAAGCTGATGATGGAGATCCTGGAGGGCAAGCGCGAGCCGCTGGCCGAGGGCGAGCGGAACATCCAGTACCCGCTGCCCTGGGTTCCGGCCGATGCGGTGAAGCTCTGCGAGGGCGACGCCTTCGAGAACGGCTGCAACGCCTTCCCCGAAGACAAGGTGCCGAGTTCCTTCGTCACCGAGGTGTTCAACCCGGAGCTCCTGCCGGAGTTGTCGCTGGCGTCCGCGCTCGACGGACAGCCGACCGAAGGCGCCACCATCCAGGCGCTCCCCGCCGATGCGGTTCAAAAGGCGCCCGATGCACCCGGGATCAACTGCCGCCAGTGCGAGGCCCCGGAAGACATCTATGCGTTGACGAAGATCGAGCCGACCGTACAGCCTTGAGCCAAGGGCCGCTCGGCCCGATCCTCAACCAAGGACCGCCGCCAGCATGGGCGGCGGTCCACCGGTTGCCGCCACAGCCGCCAGACCGTCCGCGATCGGTTGAGCTCCAGGAAAGGAACAGAACAATGGCGATCGAATATCTGAAGCGCGGAAGATCCGCATCCGAACGCGACGACGACGATCAGAAGGTGCGGCAGAGCGTCGAAGCGACGCTGAAGGACATCGAGGCGCGTGGCGACGCCGCCGTGCGGGAACTGTCGGAGAAGTTCGATTCCTACTCCCCCGCCGCCTTCAGGCTCAGTGCCGACGAGATCGACGCCCTGATCGCCGAGCTCTCCGAGCAGGAGATCGCCGACATCAAGTTCGCCCAGGAGCAGGTGCGGACCTTTGCCAAGGCGCAGCGCGGAACCATGCTCGATCTCGAGATCGAGACGATGCCTGGCGTCATCCTCGGCCACAAGAACATCCCCGTCCAGTCGGTCGGCTGCTACGTTCCGGGCGGCAAGTTCCCCATGGTGGCAAGCGCCCACATGTCGGTGGTGACCGCCTCGGTGGCCGGTGTCCCCCGCATTCTCGCGTGTACGCCGCCCTTCAAGGGCCGGCCCAATCCCGGCGTCATCGCCGCCATGCATTTCGGCGGCGCCCACGAGATCTACGTCCTCGGCGGCATCCAGGCAATCGGCGCCATGGCACTCGGCACCGAGACGATGCAACCGGTCGACATGCTCGTCGGACCGGGCAACGCCTTCGTCGCCGAAGCCAAGCGCCAGCTGTTCGGCCGCGTCGGGATCGATCTCTTCGCCGGTCCGACCGAGACCATGGTCATCGCCGACGAGACGGTCGATGCCGAGCTCTGCGCCACCGATCTCCTCGGCCAGGCCGAGCACGGCTACAACAGCCCCGCCGTCCTCGTGACCAACTCCCGCCGCCTCGCGGAAGGCACGGTGGCGGAAATCGCCCGCATCCTTGAGATCCTGCCGACGGCGGACACGGCGGCGCGGAGCTGGGAGGACTACGGCGAGGTCGTCCTGTGCGACACCTACGAGGAGATGCTCGCCGTCGCGGAGGACATCGCCAGCGAGCACGTCCAGGTGATGACCGACCGCGACGACTGGTTCCTCGACAAGATGACCGCCTATGGCGCGCTCTTCCTCGGGCCCCGGACGAACGTTGCCAATGGCGACAAGGTGATCGGCACGAACCATACCCTGCCGACCCGCAAGGCGGGCCGTTACACGGGCGGGCTGTGGGTGGGCAAGTTCCTTAAGACGCACAGCTACCAGAAGATCACCACCGACGAGGCGGCGGCGCTCGTCGGCGCCTACGGCTCGCGCCTCTGCATTCTGGAGGGTTTTGTCGGACACGCCGAACAGTGCAACATCCGCGTCCGACGCTACGGCGGAATCAACGTGCCTTACGGCGAGGGAGCCCGATCACCGGACGCCGTCGAATAGGCGAAATACGAGGAGACGGAACGGTGGAAACGGCCGAGGGAAGCATCGCCGGAAAAGGGCCGGTCAAGCCCCGGCGCAGACGAGTCACCGTCAAGGACGTGGCGCGGGAAGCGGGCGTCTCGATCGCCACCGTCTCGCGCGCGCTCAGCGACGATCCGACCATCGCGCGCGACACGCGCGAGCGGGTTCTCGGCAAGGCGAAGGAGATGGGCTACGCGCCCAATCTCTTCGCCCGCGGCCTGATCACCAAGAAGAGCGGCATCGTCGCGCTCCTCGCCAACAACATCACCAATCCGTTCTATCCGGAAGTGACGGTGAAGCTGACGCGCCGACTGCAGGAGCTCGATCTCCACACCATGCTGATCTCGTGGGACGCGACAACCGGCCCTGCGTTGCCGGCGATGCGCCAGATCGACCCCGACGTCGTCGTGGTGCTTGCCGCGACGATGACCCCGGACTTCATGGCCGAGCTGCGCGAGACGCAGACGCCGATCATCCTGTTCAACCGCTACATCCCCGGCACCGAAGCGAGCGTCGTGTGCTGCGACAACGAGGCGGGCGGGCGGCTCGTGGCCGAGCGCCTCGCCGCGGCAGGACATCGCCGGCTGGCTTTCATCGCCGGCCTCGAAACGGCCAGCACCAACAGCGACCGGATGGCCGGCTTCCTCGGCGGCTGCGCCGACTGCGGCCTGCCGGAGCCGATCGTCCAGGCGGGCGGCGACTTCAGCTACGAGGCCGGGTATCGCGGCATGGCCGATCTGATGGCGAGAGGGCCGCAAAAGCCCGAGGCCGTCTTCTGCGGCAACGACATCATCGCCATCGGCGCGATGGACGCTGCCCGGCGCGAGTTCGGCCTTGAAATCCCGAAAGACGTCTCGGTGATCGGCTTCGACGACATCGCCCTCGCCGCCTGGCCCTCGCACGACCTCACCACCGTGCGCCAGCCGATGAACGCGATGATCGATCAGGTGATAGACGAGATCACACGCCTGCAGGCGGGCATCGTGGCGACACCCAAGCGGCGCTTCCTTCCCGGCCGGCTGATGGTCCGCGGCTCCGCCCGCCTGCTCGAAGCGAGGACACAATGAGCAAAACCCATTTGCACGCCGCCCGATGCGATGTCTGGGATCTCCTGCCCGAAGGCGAAGGCACGCCCGTCTCCTATGATCGCTCGAGCGCGGACGGCGGCCGGTACGGCGCTGCGATCCGGCCGATCTACGACGACCTCGGCCGCGCCATGGCGCAGCTTTCCGGCCTCTTCCTCCTGAGGCTGACCGGCAACGGCTCGGGTCTCCATCTCGACCACGACATGTACAAGGTGGCCTGCGAGAAGCTCGCCGAAGCCCGGGCGCGGCTTGCCGACATCACCCCGCCTTCGCTGGCGGCGCGCCATCACGGAGCGCTGGCGGAGCTTGCCGGCCACCTGTCTGAAGCCGCTTTCGCGATGGACCGGCTTGCCGCGCGCCAGAGCGCCGACGAGGCCGGCCGCAAGGCGGTGCTCAGACACCTCCACTGCGCGCAGCAACTCCTCGTCGCCGCGGCCGAGCCGGATGCCGGCGTGACACCGATCGACTTTTCCAACGCATGCTGCAGTTGCGGCGCGCCAACCGGGCGCCTGAACGCCCGCTGACCAATCATCATCAAGGGGAGGAGACAAAAATGGCCGATTATTCGATTCACGTTCTGGAATACAGCTATGTTCCGAAGTACCACAAGAGTGGCGTCCTCTACGGGGCGCACAATCAGGGCTACGTGAAGCTGCCCTATTGCTACGTTCTCCTGCGCAGCAAGGACCATGTCGCGCTGGTCGACGTCGGGTACAATCACAAGGACTATGGCCAGCACCTGGCGGAGAAATTCGGCGTCGAGAACTGGCGTTCTCCGAAAGTGGTTCTGGCGGAGATGGGGCTCACGCCGGAGGACGTCGACACGGTCTTCATCACCCACGCGCATTTCGACCATTTCGGCAGCGTCGAGGACTTCCCGAACGCCACCTTCTACATCCAGCGCGAGGAGATCGAGAAGTGGGTCTGGGCGCTCTCCCTGCCAGAGCGGCTGCGCTGGATGATGATCGCGGTCGATCCGAGCGACGTCCTGCGCGGCGTGAACCTTGCCGTGCAGGGACGTCTTCGCACGGTCGAGGGCTCGATGGAGAACGTCCTGCCGGGGATCGATCTCCACCTCGCCAAGGACAGCCACACCTTCGGCTCGATGTGGGTGACGGTGCGCAACGACGGCGCCGCGGCCTCCGCTGACACCTGGGTGTTGGCAGGAGACCTCGTCTATCAGTTCGCCAATCTGAAGAGCGATGGCTCGATCGTCGGCGTCGAGAGCATGTACACGCCGGTCGGACTTGCCCTCGGCAGCCAGATGAACCTGCTCCTCGCCACCGAGGAGATGATGAAGCAGGTGGCCTACGAGGATCGCCGCGTGATCCCGATCCACGAAGAGGGCCTCGCCGATCGCTTCCCCTCGCGCATCACCAAGGAAAATCTGCGGATCAGCGAAATCTGCCTCGCCGACGGTGCGGACTCGGTGATCGCATGACGGCGCGGGCAGATTTCGGTGAGGCGGGCGTCGCTGTCGTCGGCGCCGGCCTCGTCGGTCTCGGCTGGGCGATCGTCTTCGCCCGTGCGGGACTGGCCGTGCGGCTGCATGACACAGATCCGGCGCGGCTTGCCGATGCGCCCGCGCGGCTTCGTCGCTCGCTTGCAGATCTCGCCGCCGCAGGCCTGATCGCGGAGGCACCGGATGTCGTGGCGGCGCGCTGCACGCCGGTCGCCGACCTCGCCGCTGCGGTGGGAAACGTCGACTACGTTCAGGAATCGGTGCTCGAACGCACCGACGTGAAGCGCAACCTCTATACCGCGCTCTCGGCCTGCCTGGCGCCCGAGGCGATCGTCGGGTCTTCCTCCTCCGGGATCCCCTCCTCGGCCTTCACGCAAGGGCTGGCGATCGCACCGCGCTGCCTCGTCGCCCATCCGGTCAACCCGCCCTACCTCGCGCCGATCGTCGAGCTGGTTCCGGCCGAATGGACGCTGCCGGAGGCGGTCGATGCGGTTCACGGCCTGATGTCGCGGGTCGGCCAGCATCCGATCCGCGTCGCGCGGGAGCTGACGGGTTTCGTCCTCAACCGCCTGCAGGGTGCGCTGCTGCGCGAGGCCTTCGCGCTCTACGAGGAGGGCTACTGCTCGCTCGCCGACATCGACGCCACGGTGTCGAAGGGCCTCGGCCTGCGCTGGGCCTTCATGGGCCCCTTCGAGACGATCGACCTCAACGCGCCCGGCGGTATCGGCGACTATGCGGCGCGCCTCGGCGGCCTTTACCATTCGATTGCGCTCGAACGACAGGATCCGCAGCCCTGGAGCCCGGACCTCGTAGCACGTGCGGAGGCCGAGCGCCGTCAGGCGCTGCCCCTTGAGGACCTGCCGAGCCGCTCCGAATGGCGTGACCGGCGGCTGATGGCGCTCGCCGTCCACAAGCGTGCCTCGGAGGGCCAGCAATGACCGCAGGGCCAGCGCCGATGTTCGCCCCGAACTTCCGCCTCGATGGCCGCCGCGCGCTCGTCACGGGTGCCGGCCGGGGCATCGGCCGGGCGGTGGCCGAAGCCTATGCGGCGGCCGGCGCCTCCGTGATCCTTTGCGCCCGATCGGCACAGGAGATCGAGCAGGCAGCCGAGGCCATCCGGTCTGCAGGCTGCGATGCCGAGCCCCTGGTAGCGGACGTCACCGACGTCACCGCCTTCGCCGCCGCGATCGCCGCACTCCCGGCCCTCGACATTCTCGTCAACAACGCGGGGATGAACCGGCCGAAACCGCTGCGGGAGGTCACTCAGGAGGACTACGACGCGGTCATGAGCCTCAACCTGCGGGCCGTCTACTTCGCGACGCAGGCGGTCACGCGGCGGATGATCGACACCGGACGTCGCGGCGTCGTGATCAACATGTCCTCCCAGATGGGGCATGTCGGTGCCGCCGACCGCACGCTCTACTGCGCGTCGAAATGGGCGCTCGAAGGGTTCACGAAGGCGCTCGCAGTGGAACTGGGCCCCGTCGGCATTCGCGTCAACACGATCTGCCCGACCTTCGTCGAGACGCCGATGACGGAGCCGATGCTGGCCGATCCCGGCTTCCGCGCAGCGGTGCTGTCCAAGATCAAGCTCGGTCGGCTCGCGTCGATCGAGGACATCGTCGGTGCCGCGGTCTTCCTCGCCTCGGACGCCGCCGCAATGATGACCGGAGCGAGCCTCCTGATTGATGGCGGCTGGACCGCAGACTAGTGTGTGGGATCGGTGACTCCAACAAGTTACCGCCGCGCTTGACGGCCTCTACCGCCCTGCGGTGTCGAGAAGCTGGTACCAAGAGGCGACCAGTCGCACTGCCGGTCCTCGCAAGGAATAGAATGGGATGCTTTTCAGCTGCTTCGGCCGGAGCAGCGCGAGATCCGGCCTGTCGCCGAGAGTGACGTCGGCGGCGTATCGGCCCATCAGCGAGGCCATGGCGATGCCGGCGCCGTTGTATCCCAGCGCGAACGAGATCCTGTCGTCCAGCCGGCCAAGCTGAGGAACCGCATCGAGGGTCATGGCGACGAGGCCGGACCAGCGATGGGTGATCGGAACGCCGCGCAAGTCCGGAAAGACGCGCAGCATCGCCCGCTCCAGCGCGTCGAACGCTGCCTGGCTGTCGGTCTTGCCGAAGGCGCCGCGACCGCCGAAGATCAGGCGGTCCCGATAAGGCCGGAACCAGCGCATCATCCGCCGCGTCTCCGAGTAGCTCCGGCCATGGCGCAGCAGCCTGGCGCGGAGCTCTTCGGAAAGCGGCCCGGTGGCGACCATGGCGCTGCGAAAGGGAATGACGGCGCGGCGGATCGCGGCGGTTCCGGGGGCAAGGTCGGAATAGCCGTTTGTCGCCAGGAGGGCGTATCTGGCGCGGATCGCCCCCAACGGTGTCTCGACCACCACCCCGGCGCCATCCTGACGGACGGACGTCGCCGGGGCGCCTTCCCAGATGCCGACGCCCCTGCCCCGCAGACCCTCGGCGAGGCCGAGGGCGTAGTTCAGGGGATGGATGAGGCCGGCATGGGAGACCAGCACGCCGCCGACGAAATCGGCCGAGCCGGTCTCGTCGGCCACTTCGTCGCGATCGAGGATGCGGCTCGTCTCGTCGCCGAAATCCTCCCGCATGGTCCGCGCCTCGGCCTTCAGGGCGTCGAAGGCGCTCCGCGTGTGGGCGCAGCGAAGGTTGCCCGTCATTGTGAGGTCGGCATCGTCGATCTCGTCGCGCCGCACCGCCTCCTTGACGGCATCGACGGCCTCGTGGCCAAGTCCGGCCATGCGCCGTGCCACGTCCTGACCGTGCCGGCGGGCCATGTCGGGAATGGCGAGGCGGAACTTAGGAGACACGACTCCGCCGTTTCTTCCGCTCGCACCCCAACCGATCCCATTCGCCTCGACGATCAGCGGCCGGAGCCCCCGTTCAACAAACCGTTGGGCGGCAGATAACCCCGTGTAGCCGCCGCCGACGATCACGACGTCGGCGCTGTCCTGCCCGCTTGGCCCGGCCTGCCGGGCAACGGCCGGGCGCGGGCGCGCCGTTTCCATCCAGAGTGAGGCAGGCCACATTGTCGCGGCCGACGCCTTCGTTCCGTCCTTTCCGGGCACTTCGGCTGTCACCGTCCGCCTGCCATGTCGGCGTCGATCGCGTCGGCCAGTTGGGCGAGCGTCGCGAAATGGAAGTCCGGCTTCGTCACTTCCTTCGGTACCGGCGTACCGCCGAAGCCCTTCTGCCCCTGCCGCCGCTCGATCCAGCAGACCGAATACCCGAGTTCCCGCGCCACGCCGATGTCGTGATACTGGCTCTGCGCGACGTGCAGGATCTCGTCCTGCCTGTAGCCGAAGGCCGACTGGCGACCCCGGTTGTAGTCGAAGAACCGCGGGCTCGGCTTCGGAATGCCGACGTCGTCCAGGGTGACGCCCTCATGGAAGGGGTTGTCGAGGGTGTGGGAATAGCTGGAGAAGATCACCCGGTCGGCATTCGTCATCGCCACGAGGCGGAAGCGCTTGCGCAGGCGCTTCAGCGCAGCGACCGAGTCGTCGAAGGCCGGCCACTTCAGGACGTGTGCCTGGAACGCGACGGCCGCGGCCTCGCTGCGGTCCAGCCCGAGCTTGCCGGCGACATGCTGGTAGACCTCCCCCATGACCTGGCTGGCGCGGCCCGGATGAATGTGGCGCGCCTCGACATAAGGGCCGAAGATGTCGTCGTCGCTGAGGTCGCGAGCCGCCGGTCCGCCGAAGGCGCGAAAACCGTCGAGCAGGCCCTTCTCGAAATCGATGAGGGTTCCCACGACGTCGAAGGTGAGAACCTTGAAGCGGTCGAATTGCATGAGGCAGGTGTCCTTTTCGTAGTCTCGAGTTGATGTTCGGGTTGGTGTGGCCGACCTGTCGGCGCGCCGATCGTCAGAGCGGGCTGCAGATCCGGACGGCGTCGAGCATGGCGGCGTGGATGTTGCGGCTGGAAACCGCGTCACCAATGCGATGGAGTTCGAAACCGTCTCGTGTCGCTGCGGGCTGCGGCGCGGCGCGGACGAAGGTCTCGATGTCGGTGACGCCTTCGTTCGAGGAGGCGGTGCGAAGCTCATCGAAGAGCTCGTTCATCGGGATGCTGCCCTGCTCGACGATCACCTGATCGACGGCCACCAAGCGTTCCTCCCGCGAGATCTCGTTCAGGAGCGCGGCTTCGAGGCGGTTGTCGCGGCGGCGGACGGCGAGGAGCCGGGTGTCCGAGATCGGCTGAAGCCCGAGCGAGAGGAACCGCTTCTTCCAGCGCAGCCTCTCGGCATAGGTCAGCTCCTCGGCGAGATTGGCGTCGATCGTCGCATAGGTGACGTTGGCGCCCGCTTCCTTCGCCCGCTCGGCCGCGAGCGGTGCCGGATGGCGGCCGGTGCCGTCATAGACGAGAACATCGCGGCCGACCGGCGTCTGGCCGGAAACGATGTCCCAGGTACTGACGCAGAGCGCGCTGCCCTCCATCAAATCGACCTGCGGCAGGCCGCCGGTGGCGAGGATCACCACGTCGGGCCCGAGCGCGGGGATGTCGCCGGCCTCCATGTAGCTGTTGGTGTGGATCGGAACGCCGCGGCGCTCCAGCTCGGCGACGCGCCACTCGACGATGCCGATGAGGTCGCGGCGCCAAGAGCCCGTCGCGCCGAGGAGGATCTGCCCCCCGAGATCGGCCGCCGCCTCGTAGAGCGTCACGTCGTGGCCGCGCTCGGCGCTGATGCGGGCAGCCTCGAGCCCCGCCGGGCCGCCACCGACCACGACGACCTTGCGCTTCGGGCCCGTCGCCCGCGCGGTGACGTGGCTGAGCACCGTCTCCCGGCCGGTCACCGGGTTGTGCAGGCAGGAGGGGCGGTAGGGCGACTGGCAGTGGGTGGCGCCGATGCAAGGGCGCACCTGATCCTCGCGGCCGGCGGCGAGCTTTTCCACCATGTGCGGATCGGCGATCTGGGCCCGGGTCATGCCGGCCATGTCGACCTTGCCCTCGGCAACGGCAAAGCGCGCCGAGGCGAGATCGGAAATCCGCGCGGCATGGAAGACCGGCAGTCCGACCTCGCGCCGGAAAGCGCCGACGGGCTCGACCCAGGGCGCCAATGGCGAGCCCATGCCGGGCATGTTCTCCTCGGCGAGCGCCCGGGTGGTGTCCATCGTGCCGTAGATGGCGTTGAAGAAGTCGACCGCCCCTGCCCGCGTCAGGATCTGCGCGGCCTTCACGCATTCGTCGAAATTCATGCCGCCGGCGATCGCCTCGTCAACGACGAAGCGGATGCCGACAAGGAAGTCGTCGCCGGTCGCCTCGCGGATCGCCTCATGGACCATCAACGCGAAGCGGCAGCGGTTTTCCAGGGAGCCGCCGAAGCGATCGGTGCGCCGGTTGGTGACGGGCGACAGGAACTGGCCGATGAGATGGCCGGCCGAGAGCGTCTCGATGCCGTCGAGCCCGCCTTCCTTGCAGCGCCGGGCGGCGGCGCCATAGGCCTTCACCACCCGGTCGATGTCGTGCTCGTCCATCTCCTTGGGGATGCTGCGGTGGAGGGTTTCGCGCAAGGGCGACGGCGCGATGGTGGTCAGCCAGTCGCCGGCATAAGGATCGCCGCGCCGGCCGAGATGACTGATCTGGCACATCAGCGCCGCGCCCTCGCCATGCATGCGCTCGGAGAACTGCTGGAGATGCGGAATGATCGCGTCCGAGCCGACGTTGAGCTGGCGGAAGATGTTCGGCGAGTCGCGATCGACATTGGACGAGCCGCCGAACATCGACAGGGCGAGCCCGCCCTTGGCCTTTTCCAGGTGATAGCGCTGATAGGCTTCCTGCGGCATGCCGCCAACCTCCAGCCCGCAGGCGTGGCTGGTGCTCATGATGCGGTTGCGCAGCGTCAGATGCTTGATCGTCAGCGGTTGCAGCAGGGGATCCGTCGGCGGCGGAACGGCGCGGGACGCGACGTTCGGTTCGGGTAAATCCAGCATGGATCGGTCTCTCCTGTTCAGGCAAAGTGGTGGCGTCGACTGGACGGGCACCCGTCCGACCGTTGCGTCCACCGGCCCGTTTCGGGCGAGCGGTTAGAAGATCTGGCTGAGGAAGCGCTGCGTGCGCTCGTCCTTCGCCTGGGTGAAGAGTTCCTCGGGCGGCCCGTGCTCGACGATCACGCCCCTGTCGGTGAAATACACGTGGTCGGCGACCTCCCGGGCAAAGCCCATTTCGTGGGTCACGAGAATGCAGGTCATGCCCTCGGCGGCGAGCTCCTTGATGGTCAGGAGCACCTCCTTGACCGTCTCCGGGTCGAGGGCCGCGGTGACCTCGTCGAACAGCATCACGTCGGGCCGCATGGCAAGGCTGCGGGCGATCGCCACGCGCTGCTGCTGACCGCCGGAAAGATGGCCGGGATAGACGTCCTCCTTGCCGGAAAGCCGCACCTTAGCGATCAGCGCCCTCGCCCGCTCCTCGACCTCGCGCTTGGGCTCCTTCAGCACCTTCACCGGCGCCATCATGACGTTTTCAAGCGCCGTTTTGTGGGGAAAGAGATTGTACTGCTGGAAGACGATGCCGACCTTCTTGCGCAGGGCCAGCTTGTCGAGCTTGGGATCGTTGACCTCCTGGCCCTCGACCGTGATCGAGCCCTTCTGGATGTCATTGAGGCCGTTGATGCAGCGGATCAACGTCGACTTGCCGGAACCAGACGGGCCAATGATGCAGACCACCTCGCCCTTCTTTACGTCCAGGCTGACGCCGCGCAGCACCTCCAGCTTGCCGAAGGACTTGTGGACCTCCTTGATCGAGACGAGGGGCATGTCCGGGGTCCAGGTCCCAGGCGCCGCCGCATGCGGGGAAAGCTCAGGAGTCGACGGCATATTTGCGCTCGATCATTCGGGTCCAGATGGAAATCGGATAGATGTAGGCGAAGAACAGCAGCAGCAGGAACAGATAGAACGGCACGAGCAGTTCCGGCCGCGCACCGGCCGCTTCCATGGCCGCCTGGCCGTTTCCGACCGCCTCGCGCACGCCGAGGATCGAGGCCATCGGCGTCGCCATGGTGAGCAGCGCATACCAGTTCATCCAGGGCGGGATCGCCCGCTTGACGCATTGCGGCAGGATGATCCAGCGCAGCGTCTGGCCATGGGTGAAGGCAAGGCTTTCGGCCGATTCCCACTGGCCCTTCGGAATCGAGACGATGGCGCCGCGAACGATCTCGCTGACATTCGCCATGACCGGCAGCGAGAAGGCGAAGGTGGCCTTCAGCCAGTCGGACATGATGAAAGTTCCGCCGCCGGGAAGCTGCAGCTCGAAAGGCACCAGCAGCATCACCACGAACAGGATCACCAGCCAGGGCGAATTGCGGAAGAGATGCGTCACCAGCCAGGCCGGGAGGCTTAAGAAGCGGCTGCGGCTGAGCTGCAGGAGGCCAAGGCCGATGCCCAGCACGGTGGCAATGGCCATGGCAAGGAAGCTCATGCCGAGATTGAGCAGGAAGCCCCGCAGAATGAACGGTATCCACTCGACCAGCGTGGCCAACGGCGACGGCGGTCCCGCCGCTGCGCCGCTCTGGGCATGGGCCGTCGCGATGGCAAGGCTGGCGAGAAACAGAGCCAGAAGCAGGATGCCGTGCCAGCCGCGAAGCGCACGGCTCGGCAGGAAGGACGACACCGCCTCGACGTCGATGCGGAACGGTTTTGCCAGCGCCCTCATCGGCCGTATCCCGGGAGTGCGAGGCGCTTTTCGAGCACGTGCAGCCCCGCTGCGATCAAGCTGACGACGACGACGTAGAACAGGAAGAGGACGATCATCATCTCCGGCACGTTGATGTTGTCCGACCAGACCTGGTTCAGCGTGTAGGTCATTTCCGGAACCGAGATGACGTAGGCGAGCGAGGTCGTCTTCGCCAAGGAGACCAGATTGTTGGTCAGCGCCGGCAGGCTGATGCGGAAGGCCAGCGGCAGCGTGACATAGGCGTAGGTCTGCCAGGACGAGAAGCACAGGCTCTCGGCCGCCTCGGCGGTGGCCTTGGGCACGGCTTCGATGCCGGAGCGGAAGATCTCGACGTTGAAGGCACCCCCGAAGATCCCGAGCGCGAGGATCGCCCAGGTGAAGGACGAAATCAGCGGCTCGTAATAGCCGCCCATGTCGACCTGCGGCGTAAAGGCGCCGAGGCCGAAATAGAAGAACAGGAGCTGGATCAGCGGCGGCGTGTTGCGAAACAGCTGGATGTAGCCGTCGACGACCCCGCGCAGCAGCCTCGAGCGCGCGGTTTGGACCCACGCGCCGAGAACACCGATGACGAGAGAGAGAAGGATCGACCACAGGATGAGCTGCAGCGAGATCGAGATGCCCGTCAGGAACCGATCATATTCGTAGCGGTCGTAGAATATGATGAAGTTCCATCCCGTCTCGACGTTGAGACGCTGGAAGATAGGGGCAATCAGGTCGAACAAGCTGCGGTCCTGTGGCCGATGGGCTTAGAGCATAATCCCGAGAAGTGGGTACCGGTTTTCGGAAAGGATCATGCGAAGACAAGGGGCTAGAGCGGGATGATGAGCGCAGCTCATTTCATCGCGCTAACGTCGGATCGTTGCGGCCGGGGTCATTGGCCCTTGAGGTAGCTCTCGTCCCATTCGAGCCGCTTGTGCTGCTCGGCGATCCAGTCGGAAGGCTTGACCTCCCACTTCTTCTCCAGTTCGACGAGCTTGCCGTCGGCCTGCCATTTGTAGGCCATGCCGGTCATGAAGACGCCCCAGGGCTTGTCGAGCTCCTCGATCGGCACGGCAGAGGCCCAGGGATTGTTGAACAGCACGGAAACCGGCATCGTGTAGCCGTCCCACTCCCCGGAGGCGAGGTCGGCCATGATGCTGGCGTCGTCATAGAGCCAGGCGACGCACTTGCCGGCCCGCAGCGCGGCCTTGCCTTCGGTGTTGCCGGCAAAGGCGACGAGGCGCGGACCGTAGTCCTGCTGCACCTGCTTGTTGTAGTTGGCGCCCTGCTTGGCGCAGACCGGCTTGCCCTTAAGGTCGTCCCAGCTGGCGACCGCGCCCTCCTTGGCCATCAGGGTCGGGCCGGAAGTCCAGTAGGCCGGCTCGATGATGCCGATGATCTGGCGGCGCTCGGCGGTGTCGTACATGCCGCCGATGATCGCGTCGATCTTGCCCTGCTGCAGGAACTGCATGCGGTTCGCCGAAGTCACGACGACCGGCTCGAGCTTGACGCCGAGGGTGTCGGCGACGCTCTGGGCGAGATCGACCTCAATGCCCTGCTGAGACCCGTCGGGCGAGGGAAACGACCAGGGCTTGAAGGCTCCCAGCACGCCGACCCGCAGCGTGCCGCGCTCGAGTATCTCTTCCAGCCGGCCGCCCTCCGCCTGTGCCGGAGCCGCCGCAGCAAGAAGCGTCGCTCCCATGACGGCTACAAGGGCTGGAAAGCGCATGACTGTGGCGATCGAATTCATGGCTGCATGTCTCCTGTTGGGGTTGGCATTGCATAGGGTCGATCGGGGGATCGAGCGGGGGTACCGGCTCGAAACACGGTTCGTTGGTAGGCGAGGAAATGGTCGACCTCTTCGGCAGATTGCTCTGGTGTCCAGCCGAGGAGGTCGGCGACGGAGGCGGCGGCGTCCTCGACCTCATGACGCGCCAGATGCCGGCGCCAGGCCAGCGCCGTGCGCGTGTAGAGGATGCCCTTCAAATCCCGGGCGTGCTCGTCGCTGACAGCCCGGCGCAGCGCCACCCGGCGGAGGTTTCCCGAAGGCTCGGGATCGGACAGGCGCGGCGCGTCCTTGGCGATCCGCCACGGCGCCGGCTCGTCCACTGGCTTGAAAGGCTTTCCAAGCACGGCCTCGGCCCGTTCGCGCATCGTCCGCGCGGCGCTGCGATGCGACATCACGGGGCCTGCCGTCATGGCCACGACGCCCGGCAGTCCGTCGGCGGCCAGATCGTGGATCTCCCGCGAACGCCGCCCCATCGGCTGATCCACGTCGAAGGTCAGCGGCCGTACCCCGGCCCAGGTGAACACAACGTCGTTGCGTGTCAGGCCAAGGCCCGGCAGAAGGAAATTCGCTTCGCCGAGAAGGAAGTCGATTTCCGCCTCGGTCGCGGCGACGTCTCCCGCATCCCCTTCGAACGGGGTTTCGGTCGGCCCGAAATAGAAGAAGTCGTCATGGGAGGGCAGGCAGTAGAACGGCATGCCCTTGCGGTGCATGGTGGCGATGCCGTAGCCGCGATAGGACTTTGGCAGCCGCACCATGATGTGGCTTCCCTTGGTGCCGCGGATGAGGCGCCGGGACGGGGTGGCCGTTGCGCACGCCCCCGCATTCACCGTGTCGATCCAGGTGCCGGCCATGTTGTAGACGAGACGCGCGGAGACATTGGCCGTCGAACCGTCCTGCCCCGCAAGCACGATCTGCCAGAGCCCCGCCGCGTTACGCCCGACTAGCTGCGCCTCGCAGAAGTTGAGCACCGTCGCGCCACCGGCCTCGGCCTCGAGCGCTGCATCGACGCAGAACCGGTCCGGCCAGTCGAAGAGGTACTCGCGATAGGTCGCGATCGACTGCAGACGATCATGATCCCGCAGATCCCTTGCAAAGGGAAGCTGCGCCTCGAAATTGGAGGTGATCTTGCGGTATTCGAGGGGCGGCTCGTTCGGACCGAGCGTCTTCAGCAGCGTCAGACCGGCATCGAGATGCCATGGCCTGACGGGGCTTTCGGGATAGACCGGAAAGCACATGGTGAAGGGTGTCACGGCCTCCGGCGCCGTCGTCGCGATCTCGTGGCGGGCCTTCATCCCCGCACGCGCCATCGTCACGGCCTGGAGAAAGCGCCGCGGATGGAGACCGAAAGTCCGCACGGGTGCTTCCGCCTCGAAATAGCGCAGCCCGCAATGGAGCATGCGGGACGAGCGGCCCGTGGCTCCGGCGGCGAAATCGCCCTTCTCGCAGAGCAGCACCGAATATCCGGCCATGGTCAGTTCGCGGGCGGTGGCAGCGCCGTTGATGCCCGCCCCGATGACGACGACATCCCATTTCGATCCAGCGATATCGGCCAGCTCGTGCTGCATACAATCCCCGATCAAGTGGCTCCGGGAACGACTATGCAGAGGGATTCGAAATGTTCAAAATTGAAAATACGGCGATGGTTATGCGTTAATGTTATAATGAGAATGCGGATTTCCTGGCGAGTCCCGCGGATCAGCTCGGGACCTGCGCGAGGATGTCATCCCGCTCGGCTCGTGCCAAAGCGAGCATGTGCTCGACCGCCGGCGTCGCGCCGCGCGATTCCGGGCGCAGCAAAGCGAGGTTGAAGGGGATGGCCGGTCGGAACGGGATCAGCCGGATCCGCTCGTCGGCCTGAAGAACCGCCGTGTATGGATCGACGATGGCGATCCCGAGCCCCTGCTTGACCATCTCGTAGGCGGCGCCCGAGAGGCTCGTCTCGCAGAGCGCCTCGATCCGCACACCGGCGGTGACCATGACCTGATCGATCAGGTGGCGCGCCGAGACGAAGGGCGTCCAGTTGATCATCGGTCCCTTGCGAAGGTCCTCCGGCGTCAGGCAGGAGCGATCGGCGAGTTCGTGGCCGCTGGGAACGGCCGCGACATAGGGGGCAGTCGAGAAGATATCCGTCTCGAATCCGGAGCGGCGCACCGGCATCTCGGCGAAGCCGAAATCCACCTGCTGGCCCGCCGCCCATTCCTCTACGGTGGTCGACATGCGGATGTTGAGGCTGACCCGGGTCTCCGGCCAGTCCTGACGAAACCTGGCGATGACCCGCGGCATGAAGCCCATGCCGAGGGCCGGCAGGATGGCGAGGCTGACCTGATTGCCCTGCCCCTTGGCGAGGCGCGTGGCGAGATTCTGCAGGGAATCGAGCGAGACATAGGCGCGCTCGACCTCGTCCAGCAGCCGATGGGCCTGGGCCGTCGGCCGGATCAGGCCCTTTCGACGCTCGAACAGCGCCAGTCCGAGCTCGGCCTCCAGCCGGTCGAGCAGCCGGCTGACGGCCGGCTGGCTTCGCCCCAGGATCTCGGCGGCCCCGCTGACCGTGCCTGTCATCATGACCGCGCGAAAGGCGGCAAAATGCTGGATGTTCACCGGTCGCGCCCCATCAGCGAAGATCGATCTCGGCATAGACGAAGCCCGAAAGCCGCTTCTCGTCGAGGGCGACGCCGTAGCCCGGCGCATCGTCGATCGGGATGCGCCCGTTCGCGACCCGCGTCTCCAGAGGATCCATCAGCACTTCGACATGGCCTGGAATGCGGTCCCAATAAGGAAAATGCTCCTGAATGTAGAAGTTCGGGATGGCAGCGCTGAAATGCGCCCCGATCGCGGTCGAGAGAGAACTCGCGCAGATATGCGGCTGCACCTTCAGCCCGTAGGCCTCGGCCATGGCGGCGATCTTTCGGCCTTCCCAGATACCGCCGGTGTTGCCGAGATCGGGCTGGATGATGGCGACGCTGCGGCTTTCCAGGAGATCGCGGAAGCCCTGCCGACCATAGAGGCGTTCGCCGACGGCGATCGGCTGCGAAATCGAGCGGGAGATCAGTTGCAAGGCGCCGAGATCGTCGGGCTCGGTGGGTTCCTCGATGAAGGCGATCTCGTATGTCTCGATCGCGCGGCAGAACCGGATGGTGTCCGAAGGCGTGAGCCCGGCGGAAAGATCCAGCATCAGTTCGACATCCGGCCCGACCGCATCGCGGACGGCAGCGACGCGGGCAATCCCCTGCCGCACAAGTTCCCGGTCGCCGACGCCGCGCAGCGCCGGATGACGCAGGCGGCCATCGGGCAGAATGGTCGCGAAGGGGTAGAATTTCAGACTGCCATAGCCGTCCGCAACCGCCTTTTCGGCAGCGGCCGGCAGCTCGGCGTCAGAGGCACAGCCAAAGTACCAGCCATTGGCATAGGTCGGAAGATCCTCGCGCAGCCGGCCGCCGAGAAGGTCGTAGACGGGGACGTTCAGACTGCGGGCCTTGATATCGAAAAGCGCCTGTTCGATTGCGCTGAGTGCCGCGTTGAGGATCGGGCCGCCGCCCTTGGCCCAGAAGCTGAAATCTCGGATCGAAGCGGTGATCGCCTCACTTCGGAAGGGGTCGACACGCCCGGAGAGGAAGCGGCCGGAAAGTTCCTCCAGCATCGCCGCGGCGGCACTCGAGCCGACACCGTAGGCGACGGCGGCTTCGCCAAGGCCGGCGACACCTTCCGATGCTTCGAGGTGCAGCAACACCGGTCGAACGCCGCCACCCTTGATGGCATAGATGCGAGCGGACTTCAGAAACATGTTTTGCTCGTCACTCGTCTGATCGTTGCAAGGTGACAGGAGTATCGCGGAAGAACGCCTAATGCTGAGTTCATGTCGGCCGGCTCAATTCCAATTGGGACATTGCCTCACCCGCGCTCGAATGGCTCGAAGCCTCTCGGTCTACGGCTCGACCGGCAAGGGGATCGGCGCCGATGGTTGCTTTTGACCGACGTCGACGACCATCGCGCCGGAGACCGCCCGGTGATCAGCATCAGGCAATCCCGCTTCGGCGCCGGCATCATGCTCGAGCGCCTCCCGCCGGCGTCGGCCCAGAACCTGCTCGAAGCGAACATCCATATCGTCAACCCCGGCGGCTCCACTGATGGCCCCTGCAGTCATGTCGGCGAGGAAACGGGCTTCGTCTTGGGGGCCAGGTCAATGTGAAGCCTGCCGATCGGCTTCCAGATCGCCGGAGCGGGCCTCGACGAAGCGAGCGTTGTGCGAACCGCTTCGCGGGTCGAGCGCCGCACGGCCGCATAGCTCGTCAGGAGACCGGCGGGCGTCCGCCGTGCCTTGCCCATCCCGATACGGTTCGTTCGGCGGACGTCGACCGACGCCTTGCTGCGCCCGAACGGGCGGCTGAAGCTAAAAACCTTTTCGCGTCCGCATTTCTCGCCGAAGGCGCCTGGACGGAACCGACGCGATCGACGCGGGCCAGACTGCCGGCCAGACCGGCGCCTCGTGGTCCGATTGGCAAAATTGACAATCATGAGCCTTCATGCCGGAGGCGAAGGCAGATGGTCTCGATGCGCCACTTTCCTGGCATGTTCGCGTGCGTTGCCGCCTGCGATCCTTCGGTCCCGGAACTGTTGGAACTCTCCCGAATCCCCTGCGGTTCCTGGGCGCCTGCCCTATCCGCCTTCGCCTGCGATGATATGGCACGGCATTTGCTGAAGCTTGCAGAGCAAGGGGAAGCCAACCCGCCTTGGGCGGGCCGCCTCGTGCAACTGGTGTCCATCGGCGAAGCGAAACGGAGCAAGTCAATGAAGATTGTCGGCATCCTTAAGGCACGAATGGTGCGAGCGGCGCTTGCCGTGGGCGTGACGGTCGCCCCTGTGCTGGCTCATCCCGGATCGGCCGTCGCTGCGGACCTCAAGGAGGTCAACTTCAGCGAGGCGGTCCACAATCTCGGTTACATCAACCTCTACGTCGGCCTCCACGCCGGCATCTTTGAAAAGAACGGCCTGAAGATGAATGTCTCCGCCGCTGGGGGCGATACACAGACATTCGCGGCGGTGCTCGGCGGATCGGCGGACTTCGCGATCGGCGACGCCACGATGGCTGTCATGTCGCGGGAGGCCGGCGGCCCCGGCGTGGTCGTTGGCACGGTGGTGCAGAGGGCCCACTACTTCGGCGTCTCCAAGACGCTGGAGCCGATCACCGATCCCAAGCAGTTCAAGGGGCTGACGATCGTCACCTCGCCCGAGCCCAACACCAACTACAGCGTCGCCAAGCGCATGCTCGAAAATGCCGGGCTGAAGATCGGCACGGATACCACGATCCTGCAGGTCAGCCCCGGGACCGAGATCGCCGCCATGCTCGCCGGACAGGCCGACATGGCGATCGCCTACCAGCCCGGCGTGGCATCCGCCGTCGATCAGGGCGCCAAGGTGGTCTTCGACTTCTCCAACTACGTCGGCCCCTTCTGCAACACCGGCATCATGGTGCTGCCGTCGACGATCGAGACGGACCCCGAAATGGTCCAGGCGCTTGTCACGTCGTTCGAGGAAGCGTCACGCAAGACCTATGCCGATCCGGACTTCGCCAAGCAGGTGGCTCGCGCCGAGTTCCCTGATCTTTCCGGCGAGGTCGTCGACGCTGCGATCGATGCCGAGCTGGAGTACAAGATCCCGGCCGAGACAGTCGTCGTCCAGAAGGACCAGTGGAAGAACCTCATGGATATGCAGGTCTACCTCGGCAACGTGAAGGGTACGGTGCCCTTCGACGATGTCATCGACAACAGCTTCGCCGACAAGGCGGTCGAGAAGGTCGGGGGCTGATCCTTGGCGAAGGCGCGGCGGACCATGCACCAATCCGGGCCCGGCGCCGCGCCGCCGCTCGTTGCCGAACGTCTCGCCAAGACGTTCGACGACGGTGACGTGGAGGTCCCCGTCATCGCCGATCTCAGCTTCACGTTGAATGCCGGCGAGATCGTCAGCATCGTCGGCCCATCCGGCTGTGGCAAGACGACGCTTCTCAACGTCGTCTGCGGGCTGACGCCCGCGTCCTCAGGGTCGGTCCTGTGGCATGGCGCCGCGCCGCAGGGCATGCCTGGACGCGTCGGTTACATGCTGCAGAAGGACATGCTGCTGCCATGGCGGACCGCCCTTTCGAACGTCACGCTCGGGATGGAGATCAAGGGCAAGGTCGGGATGGAAGAGCGCGACAAGGCCCGCGTTCTTCTCGACAGGCTGGGCCTGCACGGGTTTACGGACCGCTACCCGGCCACCTTTTCCGGCGGAATGCGCCAGCGAGTGGCGCTTGCGCGGACCTTGGTCAACGACCCGGAGGTTCTCTTGTTCGACGAGCCCTTCGCGGCCCTCGATTTCCAGACCAAGCTGCTTCTGGAGGCGGACACGGTGCGGCTGGTGCGCGAGGAAGGCCGCAGCCTTCTCTGCATCACCCATGACATCGAGGAAGCGGTGTCGATTTCGGACCGCGTCATCGTTCTGACGAAACGCCCGACGCGCGCCAAGGCCGTCTACGAGATCGATCTCGGCGACCAACACGCTGATATGATGGAGGCGCGTCAGAGCCCGCGCTTCAACGACCATGTCCGCGCCATCTGGCGCGACCTCGAGGTCTCAGGCACATGACAGACGCACGAGCATCGCCCGCTGTGGCGGCCGACCGAGCGGCAAGCGGCGCGGGTTCACGCGAGAAAGCCCGCCGCCGCGCCCGCTCGCGGACACGCGCCATGGTGGCCGGGTGCCAGCTCGCCCTTCTCGCGATCTTCCTCGGCGGCTGGGAATACATCACCTCGCTCGACCGGCAGACGGCCTTCCTGTTCGGATCGCCGAGCGCGATCTTCGGCTTCCTCAAGACGATGGCAACAGACGGAAGCCTTGCCCGCGACACCTATGTCACCGCGCTCGAGACGCTTCTGGGCTTTCTCCTCGGCAATCTGATCGGGACCCTCGTCGGTCTCTCCTTGTGGTACTCGGCCTTCGTGTCGCGGGTCGTCCAGCCCTTCGTCGTCGCCCTTGGCTCGATCCCGATCATCGCTCTCGCCCCGATGGTGATCATCTGGTTCGGCACCGGCCTCGCCTCGAAGGTGGCCATGTCCACCCTGTCGGTCGTGGTCGTGGCGCTCGTCACCTCCTACAAGGGCGCGATGAGCGTCGACCCGGACCAGATCAACCTGTTCCGAACGCTCGGCGCCCGCAAGTCGCAGATCTTCCGCAAGCTGGTCGTCCCGTCCTCCCTCAACGACATATTCGCAGGGTTGAAACTCACGGTAGGCTTCGCGCTCATCGGAGCGATCATCGGTGAGTTCATGTCCTCCTCCGAGGGCCTGGGCCACGCGATTTTCAAGGCCGGATCGCTCTATGTCATCCCGAAGGTGTTTGCCGCGCTGACGGCAACCATCGCCCTCGCCCTCGTTCTCACCTACCTCGTCGGCTGGCTGGAACGACTTCTCAAGCCTTGGCAGCCAGAGCGCTGATCAGCCCCGGAGTTTCTGGAAACATGACGACCCGCGTGATCAAATCCGGCAATATCAAGTACGCCCTCTCGGCCGGCGACCCGTTCGTGGCGGCGATCGACCCCGGCGAGACGGTGACGGTTGAGACCGCGATCAATATCAATGACGGGGTGATCAAGGCCGTCGGGCAACAGCTGACGCCCGAGGACGTCACCATGCCTTTCGTCAACGGTGCGACCGGGCCGATCGAGGTGCGCGGGGCCAAGCCCGGCGACATGCTGAGCGTCGAGATCCTCGACATGGAACTCGACACGCTGGGCTTCACTTCCCTGTGGCCCGGCATCGGCATGTTTCCTGATTGGGTCCGCCACAAGGAGTTCGGCATCCAGACCCGGGTGGTGGAGGTCAGCGACGGCGTCGTTCACTGGAACGACAAGGTCAAGCTTCCCGTCCGCCCGATGATCGGGGTCGTCGGCGTCGCCCCGGTCCATGGTTCGGTGCTGACCGTCGACAACGGCACCCATGGCGGCAATCTCGACGTCCAGGAGATCACCACCGGCAACAGGGTGTCGATGCGCGTCCACCACGAAGGCGCACACCTGTTCCTCGGCGATTGCCATGCGATCCAGGGCGACGGCGAATGCAACGGTATGGGGGCGATCGAGATCGCCACCGTGCTGACGGTTCGGATTCACTTGGCGAAGGCGCCGGAGCGTCTGACCTGGCCGCGCTTCGAAACGCCGACCCACATCGGCACCATCGCCTGCGCCCGCCCCCTCGAGGACGCCATGCGCATCGCCTTCGAGGAAATGATCTACTGGTTGGAGGACGACTACGGCATCCCGGCGCCCGAAGCCTACATGCTGCTCGGCCAGATCGCCGAGGCGCGCTGCACCCAGGTCGTCAACCCAAAATATACCTATGTCTGCACCGTGGCCAAGGAGATCCTGGCGGCGTTCTGACAGGAGATACGAGTGGCCCGGGCGGCGCTTGGGTCGCAACCCCTTGCGCCGGTTTAAGAGCGGGTTGACGGCATGAGCCGGGAGACCCGCCGCCCGCTACGCTTGGTCGCGCTTTCTGGACGATCCCGAATGCCCGCTTTCGAGGCAGGGCGCTCAGCGGTCGGGCAGCGAGGCTGCCGCGCGCCGGGGCATCCCAAGCACGACGTTCATCGCCTCAGGCCCGCGTGCGCGCCGACCGGGGCCTCGTCGCCCTCCGCGATCAGCAACGGCCGGCGCGCAGGCTGGCAAAGCGTCCGGACGAGTGGCCCGAACCACAGTGACGCCCCTGCCGCGGTATCGACCCGCTTGCAGCCTCTAGCGCAGGGCGACCATGCTGGGATCCGGGCGTTGCGGGCGCGGTGTCGCGCTCCAGCCAGCCGGACCACACTCCATCCGGGTTCTTCGGCTTCAACCGTCCGACGAGGATCCGCAGATTCTGGTTCTCGCGCTCGAGCGTCTGCAGGCGCTGGAGGGCCTCCGGCTTGAGGCCGCCCAGCCGCTTTCGCCAGCGATAGAAGGTTCGTTGCGAGACATGGGCGGAGTTGCAGATCACCTCGATCGGCACCCCCTCATCCGCCTCTCGCAGCAGCGTCAGG
>PACL01000062.1 GCA_002700095.1 Fulvimarina sp.
CGACCAAGGCAGCCAATTCACCAGCCCGCGCTTCACCGCGGTCTTGACCGGCGCCGGCGTGAAGGTGTCCATGGACGGACGCGGCCGCTGGATGGACAATGTCTTCATCGAGCGGCTGTGGCGATCGCTCAAATACGAGTGCATCTATCTCCATGCCTTCGAGACCGGTTCCGAGACGCGGGTCGGGATCTCGAAGTGGGTGACCTACTACAACGTCCAACGTCCTCACTCGACCCATGGCGGCAAGACGCCCGCCCAGGTCCATGAGGGCACCGGCTTCATCAAACTGGCGGCATGAAAATCCACATGGACCAAGCTTAACTCAGCCGCCAGCCTGTCCGGGAAACCGGGACCACCTCAGATCGCTCCGGCCGGGACGTCCCACCGCGTGCCGTCCTCGTCGACGAAGGCAAAGGCCTCCCGCAGTCGCATGTTGCGATCCGCCCCCCGGTGATCGAGCCATTCGACCACCACCTGCCCCTCGAACCTGCCGTCACCCATCGCCTTCGCTCCATGGCTGTAGCGGAACTTACAGGCAAGGGTTGTATCACGATCGTGACTTTCCGTCATCATGCGAGCGTCGGGCAAGCGTGCTGCCGCTGCCGCATCCTGCAGGAGCACTGCCGGCAACCGAAGATTAACCTTAACGCCTTACCAACGACCGGGTCAGCAACCCATCCGGGCCGGTCCTCATGCGCTCCTCGCGAGTTCTCCTTTCCGCCATCCTCGCCGCAGCGCTGTTGTCCGGTTGTGCCAGCAACGAGCGCTATTCGTTGCGGGTGCCCGCCACGCCCGCGACGGCCCCATCGCCCGCGCTCGGCTACCAGACGGCTGCGGAGGATCCGAAGTTCCCGCTGTTCCAGTCGTTCCAGCCGGCGCTCGGATCGGCGCTGTCCGGCCGCACCATCCCGGTCGCGCGCTACTCCGACATCGCGCTTCGCGACAAGGAGGTGGTGCTCACCTTCGACGACGGGCCGATGCCGGGCAAGACCCACAAGATCCTCGAAGCGCTCTCCGACCATGGCGTCGGCGCAACCTTTCTGATGGTCGGCCAGATGGCCAAGGCTTATCCGAAAATCGCCCAGGAGGTCGCGCAGGCAGGGCACACCATCGGCACCCACACCTATCGCCACCCCAATCTCAGAACGATGAGCGATGCGGCGGCCATGGCGGAAATCCGCAAGGGCGAGATGAGCGTCGCCGACGCCCTGAGGCCGATCGGCATGCGGCCCGCGCCGTTCTTCCGCTTTCCCTATCTCGCCGACACCCAGCGGCTGCGCCATGATCTGGCGAGCGAAGGCATCGTCGCCATCGACGTCGACATCGACTCCAAGGATTATTTCCGGGATGCCCCGGCGACCGTCCGCGATCGCACCTTGCGGGCACTGGAGAAGCACGGCCGCGGCATCATCCTGATGCACGACATCCAGAACCGGACGGCGGCGATGCTGCCGGGTTTCCTCGCCGAGCTGCAGAAGCGCGGCTACAAGGTGGTGCGGCTGGTGCCGGCGGGCGAGGCCCCGCTGGTCGCGGGGCTCTGATCGTCACGCCGGACTGGGCGGGGAGGAAACGTTACGTACGGTGCTCAGACCGCCTCCTTTGCGTCCTCCCGGGGCAGGGCATCGATCGCCCGCCCGTCGGCGAGAAGTTCGCGCTGGCGCACCCAGCCGATGCCGGGCTTGTCCTCGCATATGCCGCGCTCGCGCTGGATCAGGGTCCAGGTGGACGGGCCGCCGGTGATCTCGAAGAGATTGTAGCGCGAGGCGGGGTTCTTGCTGCCGGGGGCCTGGCTGGCCGAAGGCACGCCGACCACCGGGATCTGCTTTTCCGGACCCTTCAGCCAATAGAGCGTGTCGAGATGGGTATGGCCGTGCAGCACCAGCTCGGCGCCGACCTCGCGCATCACCTTGGAGAAGAACTGCTTGCCGATCAGCCGCTTGTGCCATGATGTGGCGCCGGAGATCGGCGGGTGGTGGATCAGGACGACCCGGAACAGGCCGAGCGCGCGCGCGGTCTCCAGCATCTTGGCGAGCCGCAGCGCCTGGCCGCGATTGAACGTGCCGGTGGCGAAGAACGGCGCCGTCGCCTCGGCCGTCGAGACGCCGAGGATCGCCACGTTCTCGCGAATGCGCATGTAGGGGAACGACTTGTCGGTCGAATTCAGCGGCGCGTCGCCGGTCATGTAGGGCTGCCATTCCCGGTAGGAGCGCTTCAGCGCGCCCGGCACATAGGCGTCGTGATTGCCTGGTACCAATGACACCCGCTGCGGCGTGCCGAGGTCGCGCAGCCAGAGGCCGGACGCGACCGTCTCCTTCTTGGTGGCGAGATTGACGAGGTCGCCCGTCACCGCGATGTGATCGGGATCCTCGGCCTGGAGGTCGAGGACGAGGTCGCTCAGCGTGTCGCCGAACATCATCCGGCGCCGGTTGCGCTGCCAGTTGTACCAGCCGGTCACGCGCTTGGAGGCGAGTTCGCGAAAGGAGAGTTCCGGCAACGGCCCGAGATGGATGTCGGAAAGATGGGCAAGACGGAACATCGCATTTCCTCGGGTCGAAATCGGTCTTCCGCCGGGCACCATCTCGTCGACGAGGTGCCGCAGGAAGCGATTGTTCTTTAACGCTTGGAAAGGGGCGCCGATCCGCGCACCCTCGTCATGAACCCATTGTAGAAACGAACGAAGAGAGTGGAACCGTGCGGTTTCAGAAATTGCTGGTCAGCGCCATGCAGGGCGTGCATCTCCTCTCGCGGCCGATGACGCTGGGCGTGCGCGGCGCCGCCTTCGACGACGCGGGGCGCATCTTCCTCGTCCGGCACACCTATCTGCCGGGCTGGTACATGCCGGGCGGCGGCGTCGATCCCGGCGAGACAGTCGAGGAGGCGCTGCACCGGGAGATGGCGGAAGAGGGCAATCTGGTCGCCTCCCGCCCGCCGGAGCTCTTCGCCGTCTACTACAACCGGGCTGCTTCCAAGCACGACCATGTCGTCTTCTACCGCTGCGACGGCGTCTCGCAGGCAAGCGACAAGAAGCCCGACCGGGAGATCGCCGAATCGGGCTTCTTCCCGCTCGACGATCTTCCCGAAGGCCTGACCGAGGCGACGCGCCGCCGGCTGGACGAACTCGCCGGCAAAAGCACTCCCGATCCTTACTGGTGAGCGGCGCTCGCTGCGCTCGGCGCTCCGGCAAGGCCGAGGAAGCGGGCGACCGCGTCGATCACCCTTGCGTGGATCGTCGCCCGGTCGGAGCCTTCCGGATCGGTGCAGACCGGATCGTCCTGCTCGTCTTCGAGAAGCTTCTCGGCTTCGGGCCTGCAGAGGCCGAGGAAGGTGAAGTGGGAGGCCGGGCGGATCATCTCCAGGCTCGCATTCGGCAGGCCGGCGAGAAGGTTCGAGCCGGACGCAGTCACGTCGACCGCCCGCCACGGATTGGGCGCGCCGAGCCCGACCAGGAGCACCGGCAGCGTCATCGCCACGATGCTGTCCTGCGACAGCGCGTCGGTCAGGCCGGGTTCGACGGCGACGATGGAGGAGATCCGCGGGTCGCGGACATCGGCTTCCATCTCCTCCGGCAGATGGTCGAAATCGACGCCGCCCTTTTCGAAGAACACGCAGTCGCCCTGGTCCTTGAAGCGCCGGCAGTAGTCGCGAAACGCCGTGCGCTGAAAATGCCCGCCGGCAAGGTCGAGGACCGTGGTGCCGCCGAGGGAGAAGCCCAGCGCCGAGATGCGGCCCCGGTCGATCAGCGGGCCGAAGCTCGGATCGGCGAGCATCGTGTCGAGGGCGGCGGAGAGGTCCTTCGCCCGCTGGTCGATACGCGGGGTGCGCCGGGGCGAGGAATCGCCCGAGGTGGTGCCGGGGTGGTTGACCGCGACCACCAGTGCCCCGCGCATGGCAAGCTCTGACGACAACCAGCCGAGGCCGTCCATGTTGCCGCCCGAGCCATGGGACAAGAGGATCAGCGGATGCTTGCCGCCTTGCGCCGCCGCGCCGACGAGGGCGCGAGTGCCGTGGAAGACGGAATTGTCGCCGATGGTGATGGCGTAGGTCCGGGCGCTGGCCGGATACCAGACCGAGCCGGGTACGAGGACGGCGCGATGGGCGGCGACGACGTCGAAGCGGTCGTAGCCGGCGAGCGGCTCGACGGGGCCTGAGGCGGGCGTTGCGGCCTGTGGTGATGTTCCCTCGTCCGGCGCGGCGAAGGCCGGTCCCGCGAGGAGGAGGCTGGTGAGGCAGGCGAGGAGGGAGAGGCGGCTTGGCATCGGGTGTTCCTTCTGACGATGGTTCGGGCTGTCAGCCCGGCCAATGCGATGCGCTCCTGCTGGATTTTCCGCGTCCTCGATCCGGTTCGAGGTCGCGCCGAACCCGTTCGAGGCCTATTGAGGAAGGGTGATTTACGGAGCGCCGTGATGCTCGCCTTGCCGATATCGATCGTCGTCTCGCTTGCCCTAGCCTATGTGCTGGCCCGCCTCCTGCATGGGCGCCGCGTCGCGATGCCGCTCGCCGCGCTGCTCGGGGCCTGCATCCTCCAGGGCGTCGTCAATGCGCTGGCGCAATATTACGGGGTCCCGGGCTTTCGCCCGCTGCAGCCGGTGACGGCGGTCGCCATTCCGCCGCTGGCCTTTCTGGCGCTCGGGGCGGCGCAGGGGAGGGACCGCACGGGCGCAGCGCTTCACCTGCTCGCCCCGGCCTTCGTGGGCTTCTGCGTCCTCACCGCCCCGCAGGCGATCGACGTCGCGGTGGTCGCGATCTTTTCCGGCTATGGCGTAGCGATGCTTTCCGCCCTCCGCTCCGGTGCCGATGCCCTGCCCGAGGCGCGGCTCGACGCCGGCGACTGGCCGCCACTGGTCTGGCGGGCGATCGCCGCGTCACTGATCGCCTCGGCGCTGAGCGATGTCGCGATCGGGCTGGCGGTGTTTGCCGGCGAAGGCTGGCTGAAGGGCTGGATCGTCAGCTTCGGGACGAGCCTGACGCTGCTGCTCATCGGCGGTCTCGCCGCTTCGCGAAGCATCGGCCCGACGGTGACGGAGACGACCGTTAGCCCTGGCCGGCCGGCGAGCTTAGATGACGGGGAAGCTGCCGCGGAGCGCCAGAGCGATGCCGCGATCATCGCCGATCTCGAGCAGTTGCTCGCCGGACAGAAGCTCTACCGCGACGGCGACCTGACGCTGGCAAGGCTGGCGCGACGCCTGGGCCTGCCGGCCAAGCGCGTGTCGGAGGCGATCAATCGCCAGACCGGCGAGAACGTCTCGCGCTACGTCAACGGCTTTCGCATCGCCGACGCCTGCGCGGCCATCGAGGCGGGTCAGTCGGTGACGGAGGCGATGCTGGGCAGCGGCTTTGCCACCAAGTCGAACTTCAACCGGGAATTTCGCCGTGTCACGGGGCGGGCGCCGACGGAATGGGCGGCGCGGGAGCGGCCGGTGATCGGGCATTCGCCCGGCGATGCCGCGGCACGTCCGCCTGGCCACCCGGCGCGGCTGACCGCCGTGCCGGATGGGAGCTGACGCGAGGCCTCAGGCGGCGAAGGGCACGCTGTCCCGGCCGTGGGGCGTGTCGAGGTCCAGCTTCGGCCCGAGCGGCACGATGCCGGTCGGGTTGATGGTCTTGTGGCTGGTGTAATAGTGGCCTTTGATGTGCTCGAAATTCACCGTCTCGGCGATGCCGGGCCACTGGTGGAGTTCGCGCATATAAGCGTCGATCGCCGGATAGTCGGCGATGCGGCGCTGGTTGCACTTGAAGTGGCCGTGATAGACGGCGTCGAAGCGGATCAGCGTGGTGAACAGCCGCCAGTCGGCTTCCGTCGGCGCCTTGGAGGGAACCAAGTAGCGCTGGCCCGACAGCCGTTCCTCCAGCCTTTCCAAGGTCTCGAAGAGTTCGGCGAAGGGCTTCTCATAGGCGGCCTGGGTGGTGGCGAAGCCGCATTTGTAGACGCCGTTGTTGACCGCGTCGTAGACGACCGCGTTGATCGCCTCGATCTCGGCGAGATGATCCTGCGGCGTGATGTCGACGGAATTGTCGGCGAAGGCCGAAAATCCGGTGTTCAGGATCCGGATGATCTCGGCCGACTCGTTGTTGACGATCGTGCCTTCCTGCTTGTCCCACAGCACCGGAACCGTGACCCGGCCGGTATAGGTCGGCTCGGCCTCCAGATAGACCTCGTAGAGCCGCTCTTTGCCGAGGACGCCATCCGGGATGGCACCGGGACGCTCGGAGAAGACCCAGCCTTCCTCGCCCATGTGATAGTCGACGACGGACAGCGAGATCACCTCCTCGAGCTTTTTCAGCTTGCGGGCGATGAGGGTCCGGTGCGCCCAGGGGCAGGCGAGCGAGACATAGAGGTGATAGCGTCCGGCCTCGGCCGGAACGGCCTTCCGGCCTTCCGGGCCGGGCGAGCCGTCGGGGGTGATCCAGTCGCGGAAGGTTGTCGTCGTGCGCTTGAACTCGCCGCCCGTCTTGTCGGTGTCGTACCACTTGTCCTGCCATTTGCCGTCGACGAGAAGTCCCATGGCGATCTGCTCCCGAGTGTCCGGATGGATGGGCCAGCGGCGAAGGCCGTGCCGCCCCCAATGTCGTGCAGGTCTAACCCGGCGGCAACGACGAGCGTTCCGGGTTTCGGCGCGACAGTGCGTCACCTGCGAGGCATGCCAGGCACGGCACTCGGGTGGACCGCGGGGCGCGAAGGTGCTAACGGCGACGTCGCACATCGTGAGGAACGGCCAAAATGACCATCCAGCGACGACGAATGAGGCCGAGCGCCCACCCGCGCTGACCATCCGTCGCCAGCTGCCGGTCGTCATCGGACGGGCAAGCGAGCGGCGAGCCCGCTCGATCCATGCCTTCCGGATGATCTCCATGTTCCATCTCGACGACGTCAGGTTCCTGCCTGAGCATTTCCACCACCACGCCGCGATCGAGGCGATCGCCGCCGAGGCCTTCGGGCCAGGCCGCTTCGCCCGGACGGCCGAGCGGGTGCGCGAAATGGCGGCCCATGCGGCGGACCTGTCCTTCGTCGCCGAGCATTCCGGCGAAATCATCGGTTCGGTCCGGCTGACCCCGATCCGGGTGGGCGGCGCGCCGAGCCTCTTGCTGGGGCCGCTGGCGGTGCGCCCGGACTACAAGAACCGCGGGGTCGGCAAGGCGCTGATGCGGCTTGCGGCGGAGGCAGCGCGGGAGGCGGGCGAGGGCTCGATCATTCTCGTCGGCGATCCGCCCTACTACCAACCGCTCGGCTATCGCCCGCTCCCCCTGAACGCGGTGACCATGCCTGGACCCGTCGATCCGCGGCGGGTGCTGGGGCTGGAGCTTCGTGAGGGCGGGCTGGACGGCCTCCAAGGGCCGGTGCGGGCGCGCTGAACGCGGCGAGAGCCCGGGCAGAGGGGCTCGTGGCAAGAAGGCTGGGGCCAGCATCCGTCGCCTTCCGTGGCAGAATGCGGGATCCCGCCAGGATACCGTCGCAGTCAGTCACCGCGCCCAAGGTAGATATCTCACCAAAGATGAGAAAGAACTTGCATCCGCGCTGCGGATAAGGTCGCTTGGGCGACGGCCTCGCCGGCTCGACATCGCATCCCGATCCGATCCATGATGTCGTCACCGGCCACGAAGAGCCGTCATGCTCCAGGGAGGACAGATCACATGCTCACATCTCGTTTGCGCGTCTGCGCGCTCGCGGCCGCGATGCTCTTGCCCGCCGCCGCGCCGGCTGCAGCCCAGGACTTCACGCCGTCCAACCCCGAATGCATCGCCCCGGCGGCAGCCGGCGGCGGCTGGGACTTCACCTGCCGCCAGGTCGGCAAGGCGATGCAGGACCTCAAGCTCATCCCCGGCACGCTTCAGGTGACCAATCTCGCCGGCGGCGGCGGCGGCGTCGCCTATGCCGAGGTGGTCAACAAGCGCAATGACAGCAACGACGTCATCGTCGCCGCCTCGACGGCGACCTCGACGCGTCTCGCCCAGGGCGCCTATCCCGGCAACACCATGGACCAGGTCCGCTGGCTCGGCGCCGTCGGAGCCGACTACGGCGTCATCGGCGTTGCCAAGGACAGCCCCATCAAGGACCTCAAGGAGCTGATGGAGAAGGTCAAGGCCGATCCGACCTCGGTCTCCTTCGCCGGTGGCTCGGCGGTCGGCGGCTGGGATCATCTGAAGGTCCTGCTGCTCGCCAAGAAGGCCGGTATCGACGACGTCCGCAAGGTCAAGTACGTCGCCTTCGACGGCGGCGGCGAGGCGATGACGCAGCTGCTCGGCGGCTCGGTGCAGGCCTTCACCGGGGATGCCTCGGAGGCCAAGGGCTTCGTCGATTCCGGCGACCTGAAGGTCCTCGCCGTCCTCGCGCCCGAAAAGCTTCCCGGCGACTTCTCCAGCTTTCCGACCGCCAAGGAGCAGGGCTTCGATGTCACCGGCGCCAATTGGCGCGGCTTCTACGGCCCCGGCGGGATGAGCGAGGCGTCCTACGACTTCTGGGTCGACGCGCTCCAGAAGACCTACCAGTCCGACGAATGGAAGACGATCATGGAACAGAACGGTCTCGCGCCGCTCGACTATTCCGGCGAGGAGTTCCAGAAGTTCGTGGCGGCGAGCGTCGCCGAGATCGAGGGCCTGTCCAAGGAAATCGGCCTGATCCAGTAGGCCTGATCCCGTTCGTTCGGCATCGCGCATCCCTGCGCGATGCCGTGACGACCCGCGCCGGCGCGCCGCTCGAGAGACGATGCGCCGGGGCCTCTACCATCGATGGGCCCTGGGCGGAGCCGTGCGCTGCGCCGTCCGATCACGGAGCTTCGACATGACCGATCGCATCTTCGGCGGTCTGATGGTGGCGCTCGCCGCCTTCTTCATCTGGGCGGCCTTCCAGATCCAGCTGTCCTTCATCACCGATCCGCTGGGCCCGCGGGCCTTCCCCATCGTGATCGGCGTCGTTCTCGGCCTCACCGGCCTGATCGTCGCGCTGCGGCCCGACCCGGAGCCGGACTGGCCGGCGCTGCCGCGCATCCTCGAGATCGTCGCGGCGGCGGTGGTGTTCTTCGCCTATGGCCAGCTCCTGTCGGTGCTCGGCTTCCTGATCTGCACCTTCGTCGCCGGCGGCTACCTGTCCTGGCGGCTCGGCGCGCCGCCGCTGAAGGCGGTGGCGGCGGGAGCGGCGATTTCCATCGGCATCTATGTCGTCTTCCACCTCATCCTCGGCCTCGCGCTGGCGCGCGGCCCGTTCGGCATCTGATCGGGGGCTTCGATGGACACCTTCACCCAGCTTGCCAATGGCTTCGCCATCGCGCTGACCTTCGAGAACCTGTTTCTCGCCTTCGTCGGCTGCATCCTCGGAACCATAATCGGCGCGCTTCCAGGCCTCGGGCCGGCGAACGGCGTCGCCATCCTGATCCCGCTCGCCTTCAGCCTCGGCCTTCCCGCGACGCCGGCGCTCATCCTCCTCACCTCGGTCTATTACGGCGCCATGTATGGCGGGCGCATCTCGTCGATCCTCCTCAACATCCCAGGCGACGAACCGGCGATGATGACCACCCTCGACGGCTACCCCATGGCCCAGAAGGGGCAGGCGGGCGAGGCGCTGGCGATTTCCGGCATCGCCTCCTTCGTCGGCTCGTTCTTCGCCACCTGGGGCCTCGTCTTTCTCGCGCCGTCCCTCGTCGCCCTGGCGTTGCTCTTCGGCCCGGCGGAATATTTCGCCCTCTACCTCCTTGCCTTCGCGACGCTGGGCGGGCTCGCTTCCGCCAATCAGGCGAAGGCCGCGCTGGCGGCTGCCCTCGGCCTCGGCATCGCGATGATCGGCGTCGACGGCCAGACCGGCGTGCCGCGCTTCTCCTTCGGCGAGGTGCATCTCTATGACGGCATCGACTTCCTGGTGGCGATCGTCGGCCTTTTCGCCGTCGCCGAGGTCTTCGTCTTCCTCGAGCACAAGGGCGAGCGCGAGGCCGCCGACGAGGGCGACAAGCTCTCGGTCACCGGCCGCACGATCCCGCCGCTCTCGATGCTGAAGGAAACCGCCGGCTCGATGGGGCGCGGCACTATCGTCGGCTTCTTCGCCGGCGTCTTGCCGGGCGCTGGCGCTTCGCTCGGCTCCTTCCTCGCCTATGGTTTCGAGAAGAAGCTGAAGAACAAGAACGATACCTTCGGCAAGGGCGATCCGCGCGGCGTCGCCGCGCCCGAAGCCGGAAACAACGCGTCGGCCGGCGGCGCGCTGGTGCCGATGCTGGCCCTCGGCGTGCCGGGCTCCGGGACGACGGCGGTGCTCCTCGCCATGCTGATGACCCTCAACGTCCAGCCGGGGCCATTGCTGTTCCAGCAGAACCCGGACGTCGTCTGGGGCCTGATCGCCGCCCTGTTCATCGGCAACATCATGCTCCTGATCCTTAACCTGCCGCTGGTCGCCGTCTTCGCGCGGGTGCTGCTCATCCCGGTACGCTACCTGATGCCGGCGGTGGCGATGATCTCTTTCGTCTCGGTCTACGGCATCTCGGGATCGAGCTTCGACGTCATGATGATGGTGATCTTCGGCCTGCTCGGCTGGCTCTTGCGCAAGATGGAGATCCCGACCGTCCCGGTGATCCTCGGCATCCTGCTCGGCAACGCCATGGAGGTTAACCTCCGGCGCGAGCTGACGATCTCCGACGGCAACCTCATGGCGCTGTTCGATTCGCCGCTGGCGATCACCCTGTGGCTGATGGCGATCGGCGGCTTCCTGATCCCGATCGTCGCCGGACGGTTCTTCCGCCGGCCGGAAGGCGTCACGGAGAAGGAAGCCGAGGCCAATGTCGGGGATTGAAAGCGATGGTCTGTGGCATGGGCCGGGCGCAAATGCCTTGCCCGGTCACCCGGGCTTGTGGCCGACCGTCCTACAGGCTTAAGTTGCTCGAAGAGGGCATGAGCAGCAGCGTCGTTCCCAGCCGGCGCATCGCGGAGGATGAGCCACCGCGGCCGAAGCAACGGCTTTGCTCTCTACGAAGTGGCGGAAATGTGGATGATTCCATAGACCGTCGTGCTTAGAGTGAAACGGACCCGGACCGGCTGGGATGTCGAAATCCGGGTCGATATCTTCACCTGAGCAAAGGGTGTCGGAGTTAGCCGCTCCGGCACATGCTCCAATAATATAGTCGAAGTTGCTTTTCCCGACACCGCTGGCAGTGAAGCGCGGCTCCCGCCGATCGCTCTCCGGCGAAGTGCTACCAGGCCGACGCGCCGCTCATTCCGGATCGAGTTCGGAGTCCCAGTAGAGATAATCGAGCCAGCTCTCGTGCAAGAAGTTCGGCGGAAACAGCCGGCCGTTGTTGTGCAGGTCGTGAACGGTCGGCTGGAACGGCGTCTGGTGCGGGATCATTCCCGCCTCCCGCGGCATCAGGCCGCCCTTCTTCAGATTGCAGGGGGAGCAGGCGGCGACGACGTTCTCCCAGGTGGTCAGGCCGCCCTTCGAACGGGGAATGACGTGATCGAACGTCAGGTCATGGGACGTGCCGCAGTACTGGCACTGGAATCTGTCGCGCAGAAAGACGTTGAAGCGGGTGAAGGCGGGGTTGCGGGCGGGCTTGACGTATGTTTTGAGGCAGACGACCGACGGAAGGCGCATGGAGAAGGTGGGACTTCGCACCGCCCGGTCGTATTCGGCCAGGATCGTCACCCGGTCGAGGAACACCGCCTTGATCGCATCCTGCCAGGACCAGAGCGAAAGCGGATAGTAGCTCAGGGGCCGGAAGTCGGCGTTGAGGACGAGGGTTGGGGATAAGTCCTGACTTACCGCAATCGTCACCGCAATCTCCTTAGGCTGACGCCTTCATACGTTGCCTGCGTCGGCGGGGACTATCGTGCTCTATCATGTCGCCTTTGTGAAGCCTGAAGCCAGTCATGACAGGGGCTTGGCGGATCTCACCTTGCGCGGGCGCGCGGGGGGCGCAGTCTTTGCTGTGGATATCTCCTTCGACATCGGCTTGTCCGAGGCCGCAGCCGGCACCACCTCGCGCCTGTGGATCGTCGCGTAATAGGCCCAGAAGAGACGGGCGGCGACGGAGCGATGCGGCCGCCATGCCCCGGCGATCTCGCCGAGTCGCCTCGCCGTCGGGCGGCTCTCCTCGTCGAAGGCATGGGCGACGGCGGCCTGCAGGGCGAGGTCGCCGGCGGGAAAGACGTCGCGGTGGCCGGCACAGAACAGAAGATAGCATTCCGCCGTCCAGACGCCGATGCCGCGCACCGCGACCAGCTCGGCGATCGCTTCTTCCGCTGCCGCCACTTCGCAGCGCGCGAGGTCGACGCGGCCCTCGGCGATCGCTTCAGCAATCGCCCGCACGGTGCGCTGCTTCGGCCGCGACAGGCCGGCGGCGCGCAACACCTCGTCGTCGGCGGCAAGGATCGCATGGGGATCGGTCAGGTCGACGCTTTCGCCGAGCCGGCCGAAGATCGCGTCGGCGCTGGCCTTGGAAACCTGCTGGGCGACGACGATGGCGATCAGCCCCTCGAGCCCGGAACGCGAGCGCCGCAGAGGCACCGACCCCGCCTTGTCGAGGATCGCGGCGAGGCGACCATCCGCCGCGATCAGCGCCTCGAGCGCTTCGGCGATGTCGGCTTCGGTTCTGATCACCCGGTTCAGCCCTCCGTCATTTTCCTCACGCATTCCAGCAATAGCACCGGGGCCGACATCCTGATGAGCCGAAGCCGGGACCGCTCTTCCGTCATCCGCAACCATAAGAAGACGATCAACCGGGGGGAAGGGGCGTTGGCAGGAGCCGATCGCCCGACCGCCCGACGAGGGAATCGCCGACCATGTCCTCCATCGACGCCGTCTTTCGCTTCGCCCCGAGCCCGAACGGCGAGCTGCATCTCGGCCACGCCTATTCGGCGCTGATGAACCACGCGCTGGCGCGGGCGTCGGGAGGGCGGTTCCTCTTGCGCCACGAAGACATCGATACGGCCCGCTGCACGCCGGCCTTGGAGCGGCAGGTGGAGGAGGATCTCGGCTTTCTCGGCATTTCCTGGGACGAGCCGCCGCGCCGCCAGTCGGAGCACATGCACGATTACGCGGCGGCGCTGGAGGCGCTGGCGGCCGAGGATCTCGTCTATCCGGGCTTCATGTCCCGCGGCGAGATCAGGGTCTATGCCCAGCGCTTCGCGGAAGAGACGGGCCGGCCCTGGCCCTGCGATCCCGATGGCGCGCCGCTTTATCCCGGCCTCGACCGGCATGCGAGCACGAAGGAGCGCGAGAAGCGGATGAGCGAGGGGGAGCGCTTCGCCTGGCGGCTCGACGTCGAGCGGGCGATCGAGATGGTGCCGGCGCTGACCTGGGACGAGCACGGCGCCTCGCCGGTCGGCGAGAGCGGGACGATCGTCGCAAGGCCGCTGGAATGGGGCGACGTCGTGCTCGGCCGGATGGACATTCCGACGAGCTATCACCTGTCGGTCGTGGTCGACGATGCCATCCAGGGGGTGAGCGACGTCGTGCGCGGCCGCGACCTGTTCTATGCGACGAGCATCCACCGGCTGTTGCAGGCGCTGCTGGGGCTGCCGGTTCCCCGCTACCACCATCACGGCCTCATCCTGGGAGAGGACGGTCGCAAGCTGTCGAAGAGCGCCCAGGACACCTCGCTGCGCGCGTTGCGCGCGGCCGGCATGACGGCCGAGGATATCCGCCGGATGGTCGGTCTGCCCGGACAGCCGGAAGAGGGCGAAGTAGCGGCGGAGGTCAGACGCCCAGGATCGTCAGCCACAGGCTGAGCGTCACCACCGAGGCGACGGTCGAGATCAGGATCGTCGTCGCGGCGAGCTTCTCGCCGGCCTTGAAATAGGTGGCGAAGAGATAGGCGTTGATGCCGGCCGGCGCCGCCGCCGTCAGCACCGCGCCCTTCAGCCATAGCGGCGGCAGGCCGGCCTGCCGGGCGAAGAGCCAGACGCAGAGCGGCATCACCACCAGCGACAGGACGGTGATCAGCGAGGNGGCGAGGAGGTCGCCGCGCAGCCCGTAGCGGGTCAGCGACATGCCGAGGGAGAACAGCGCGAGACCGCCGGCGGTGCCGCCGAGAAGCCGCGTGACCTCGTTGAGCGATCCTTCCAGCGGCAGGGCCAGCGCGCGCCAGCAGACCCCGATGACGATGCCGACGATGATCGGATTGGTAAGGAGATTGACCGCCATGCGCCGCGCCATCCGCGCCAGCGGGACCGGCTCGCGGGCGAGATCGGCACCCACCGCGGCATCGAGGGCGGCGGCGCGCTCGACCAGCAGCGTCGAGGCGATCATCATGACCGGCAGGTGGATCGAGATGATGATCAGCAGCGGCTCGAGGCCGGCGTCGCCAAAGGCCCGCTGCAGCGTCGGGATGGCGACGAAGACCGTGTTGGCGAAGCTCGACGAGATGCCGGCGATCACCCCGGTGCGATGATCGGCGCCGGCGAACCGGCGAATCGCCAGCGTGCCCAGCGTCCAGACGATGGCGACGCCGCCGAAATAGCTCAGCCACAGGAAGACCGGGTTGGCGTCCCCGATCGACATGGTGGCGAGCGTGCGGAACAGGAGCACCGGCACGGCCACCACGAAGACGAACCGCGCCAGCCCTTCTCCGACCGCCTCCGACAACAGCCCGAACCGCGCCGCGGCATAGCCGAGCGCGATCAGGCTGAAGATCGGGACGATGATGTCGAGGATGGTCTGCAAGATGGGGAACTCCGATGCCCGGCGGCCCCAATCGAGCCTGGCGACGTTGTTGCAGGCCGAGCCAGGATCGGGTGGCAAGGCATTTCCTGGCGATCTGAAGAGGCTCGGCGCAAGGTGAGGGAGTGTGGTTGGGGGCATCGTTCCAGCCGCGAAGCCGATGCTACGTAATACAATGCCGTATCGCTTTGGCAATCCGCTTCGACGATGGAGGGGCTGAGAGTGCTGGAGGATACAGGCGTCCGAGATGCGAGAAGTTCTTTGTGGCGCCCCGGCCTGAACCTGTTGGGGGCATCGGACTGCTTCGACTGGATGGCACCTTCTGAAACGCGTCGCCAGACAATGTGTCGGCAGCGGTTCACACTTTGCAGGCACGGAGTCGAGCAGAGATCTTTCGCCGTTCGTCTGTGTGTATCGGCAAAGTGTCCCGGCGCGTGCGTTGGTCACCCGCTCAGATCATTCTGTCTCTGCCGCGCAGGATTCGTGTCTTCAGCCATTGAACGGCCTTAGTCAGGTTGAAGCGACGCCATCTCCCTCCAAGGCTCGGGTGAGCCGATGGCCTGACTGCGAGATGAGGCTGGGCTGATGCCTCTTCCATCGGAACCGTCTTCGGCTGGTTGATCGCAGGGGCCACATAGTGGTCGATCATGTTGCCGACGATGCGCGCAATGACACTTTGTCGGACGTGGATATTGTCAGGGCCGAAGGCAGGATGTCCGAATGCGGAGACAATCTCATAGGAAGGAAAATAGTCGACGTTGCTATATTGGCGGCAAATGCGCTCCGCGCATACTCGAAGCGTGGACTTCGAATACATGTTTGCAATGATGCAATCGACATCCGTGAATGTTGCCTTCATAGGCACAGGCGAGACCGTCAGCAGCACATTCTTGTCGCCGAGCGCGTCGATGATCTGCGAGACGATCTCCGTGCAGCGGTCTGCATCGAGCTGATGAAAGCTGTAACGGTTGGCGCCAGTCCTCAAGTGACCGATATAGACATCGTTGAGCCAGAGCTGATGCACTTCGTCGTACCAGCATTCCACCATCCCCAGCGTGATGATGACGGTCTGCGCTCTGTTCAGCCCGTCTTCGTAGAACGCAAGGATCTGCCGACGCCTCTCCTTGGCTCGCTGGAGGCTGACCGTATGCTGTCCGGTGGCGAGCAAGAGGTCCGTGTAGCCCGACGGAGTTTTGACGATCCCGCGAAAGTCGGCGGCATCTCCGACCGCCCGTATCGCCTGCAGCATCGTCCCTGGATTGTAATGGTTCAGAACGCGGTTTGGCTGGCCGGGCAGATTATCCTGCGCGGCCGAAAACCGGGTCGCCGGAACATCGACGCCTTGCAGGGCCAGAGCCCGCTCGACGTTGCGCGCAAAGCATGACCCGATCGTCATCACGCTCGATCCGGGCTCGATCGAGAAACTCGGCTTCACCGCCGGAAATAGAAGGCCCTGGTAACGAGGGTCGTTCCTGTCAGGAAATCTGCGAGACTTGTTCTGCGCCGCTCGACGAAGGACGTCTTTGCCAGGGTCGGACATTGACAGATGATCCAAGCCATTGGTGGATAAAAACCTATACCATGAGCTCGAGCCATCGCGGCACGATTACTCCGTAAAGAAAATCCTGAGGTGGATTCAATAACCTGCCGTCGGCGCCAGCCTTTCTTTCGTTTGAACTTCTATCAACACGACGACGGACCGGGCGGCGATGGTCATCGTCGAGCTTTCTGGTGACACGACCGACGAATGTTCGGTCAGGGAAGAATCCAGAATTTGGCGCAAACGATGGCCGGGGCGCGGGGACGGCAGGGTGGCCTCGACGATGAGATGGCCGGCGTTGAGATAGACGATGGCGCGCTCGCTCTCCTCGTCGCCGGCGCGGCGGGGGGCGTAGACGCTCATGCCGAGGAAATGGCGCTCGGGGTCGTGCCAGTCGGCCTCGCCCATCGGCTCGCCAGTTTCGCGCAGCCACACGACGTCCTCGACCGCGCCGCCGTCGACGACGCCGCCGGTGAGGAAGCGGTCGGCCGACAGCGCCGGGTGCTCGCGCCGCAGCTTAGCGAGGCGGGCGACGAAGGCCGAGAGGTCGTGGTCGGCATTTTCCCAGTCGAGCCAGAGGATCTCGTTGTCCTGGCAGTAGGCGTTGTTGTTGCCGCGCTGGCTGCGGCCGATCTCGTCGCCGGCGACGATCATCGGGCTGCCGCGCGAGACGAACAGCGTCGCCAGCAGCGCTCGCACGTCCCGCCGGCGCGCCTCAACGACGCCCGCATCGTCGCTCTGTCCCTCGACGCCGTGGTTCCAGCTGAAGTTCTCGCCATGGCCGTCGCGGTTGTCCTCGCCATTGGCCTGGTTGTGCTTCTCGGCATAGGCGGTGAGGTCGGCCAGCGCGAAGCCGTCATGGGGGGCGATCATGTTGACGCCGACGGAGGGTTTTCGCCCGTTGCCGCCGAAGATGTCCGCAGACCCCGCAAGCCGTGTCGCGAGATCGCCGACGGTCTCGTCGTGGCCGCGCCAGAACTTGCGGACGTCGTCGCGAAACCGGTCCTGCCATTCGAAGAACGGCGGCGGGAATCGTCCGACCTGATAGCCGCCGGGGCCGATGTCCCAGGATTCGGCCACATGGATGCGGTCCTTCAGGACCGGATCGAGGGCGATCGCCTTGAGCAGCGGCGCGTCTGGCGAAAATCCCCGGTCGCTGCGCCCGAGGATCGGGGCGAGATCGTAGCGGAATCCGTCGATGCCCATGACCTCGACGAAATGCCGGAGCGTGTCGACGACGAGCCTTGCGACGGGCGCGCGATCGCAGGCGAAGGTGTTGCCGGTGCCGGTGTCGTTGACCAGCGAGCCGTCCTCGGCGTGGCGATAGTAGAGCGCGTTGTCGAGACCGCGATAGGAGACCGTCGGCCCCTCCACCGGGCCCTCGCCGGAATGGTTGAAGACGACGTCGAGGAGGACGCGGATGCCGCGCTGGTGGAACGCCTCGACCGCCCGGCGCATGTCGGCGGGGCCGCCCGGCGCCAGCCGCGGATCGAGCGCCATGTGGGTGATCGGATTGTAGCCCCAGGCATTGGTGAGGCCGAGGCGCGTCAGATGCGCCTCGTCGATAAAGGCGGCGCAGGGCATCAGCTCGACCGTCTCGACGCCGAGCGTCTGGATGTGATCGAGCAGCGCCGGCTCGGCGAGCGCCGCGAGCGTGCCGCGGATGGGGTCGGGAACATCGGGGTGGCGCTGGGAAAAGCCGCGCACATGCAGCTCGTAGATGAAGCCCGGCGGCGAGAAGGGCAGGGGCTCGGCGTCTCGCTCGACATCGGTGACGATGGCGCGGGGCACCCACGGAGCGCTGTCGAGCCGCTGCCCCGGCGGTGCGACCAACGCCGGGTGATAGACGAACGGCCGGTCGAGCCGCAGGGCATAGGGATCGACCAGCAGCTTCGAGGGGTCGAACCGATGGTTCCGGGCGGGATCGAAGGGACCGTGCGCCCGCAACCCGTAGCGCGCACCAAGCTTCAGCTCCGGCACGAAGCCGAAGCGCACGCCGTCCCTCTCGCCGGGCAGGGGAATTCGCTGCAGCTCCTGCGTCCCCGTCTCGTCGAACAGGCAGAGCTCGACGACGTCGGCGTTGTGCGAGGTTACGGCGAAATCGACGCCGCGCTTCTTCGGGGTCGCGCCCAGCCGCTTCGGCAGCCCGCGCTCGGAGGTGATGGTGACGGTCATGGGGCAGGATTAGCGGCTTGGTGGGGGCTGCGCCACTGGGGCGATGGGGGTGGCGGCAGGGACTGGCGAGCGGCGACGGCGGGTGAAACAGAATACAACGGGTGTGTTTCAGAAAACGAGCATGTAAGCGTGCGGGAGGTTGGAAGCGGAACCTCGATCAACTAAATCGCAAGTACGAATACCGCCTCACCGTTTAGGTTCTTGCCCATCAACCGCCAGCCACGCGCCTGATAGAACTCCGCCGCCCGCGTGTCCGCCCCCGTGGTCAGGAATGCCTGCCGGTGACCAATCTTTCTGAGGTGTGCAAGTGCCGCTTCGAGCAGCGCCGTACCGTGGCCACGCCCCTGTGCGGCCTCGATCACGAACAGCGCCCAGACATAGCCCGTTTGATGGTTTGCGCATACGAAACCCTGCACGTCCTCGTCATCTTCCGAGACCAAGAAAATCGCCTCATCCATGTACCAGGCAACCTCGGCGTCGGTGACAAGCATCGGGTCCGTCAGCCGGTTCTCCGATGTGCCATGCCGGACCGCATGGATGCGCGACAGATCGGCGCGTGTGGAAGGGCGAAGGCGCGGCATGACCCTCAGTTCAGTTCAGGTAAAGCAAATCAAGCTTGCTCACTTCGCTTCATTTGTTTCATGATCTCAACGAAATCGAAAGCCGCTTCTCACCCGCCCGCCTGCATATGAAACAGAATTGCCAATTCTGTTTCAGTTCCCCCGGTCTTCGCGGCCGTGCCAGACCCGGACGACGACGAGGCTATCAGCGTCGTCATGGATGCGATACCGCAGGACATAGGCACTCTTCCCGAAGGGGACGAACAACTGACGGTAATCCGGCCGGCCCTCCATCCTGGTCCCGAGAAGAGGCGTATCGAGAAGCATCTGGATGCCTTCGTCGATTGCCAGCATGGCTTTCCGAGCTGCCGACGGATTGCGTTCCGATAGGAACCGGTAGAGCCGCTCGATGTCCGCTTCCGCCTCAGGCAGGAAGACGAACTTCACCGGGGTTTGGCTTCCACCGCCGTGTCAGCCAACTCGAGAAGTCGGCCGCGCACGCTCTCGACCGGAACGACGGTGCCGGTGACGAGATAACGCTGCCAGCGTTCGGCATCCTCGACGTCTTCGGCAAGGGCTCGCTCGGCCTGCTCCGCATGCTCCCGAAGAACGTCCTCCGCAAAATCGGCCAAAGACGCGCCCTGCCTCTCCGCCAACACAGAGAGACGCTGCGTCAACTGGGCATCGATCGCGAGGGGTTGTTTCTTCTCGTTGGACATGGCGGCATCATACGTCGACACGATGGGGGCAGGGAAGGGCGTTACGCACAATGATCCCGCATGCCTGACGCCCTTGTGATGCCGCTTTTCCGCGCCCGTCACATCGCTGCCCGGCTGATCGGCGAGAACTGCGCCATGACGAATTCGCTCCGCGTTCTCCGCCGCGGCCTTGCCGCCATGCTCTTCCTTGCCGCAGCAGCCGTCGCTTCGCCCCAAGGGGCAGGCGCGCAAGGCTCCAGCGAGACCGGCATCCTGGCGCTGCTGCCCGAAACCGCGACCAGCCGGCACAGCGTCGCGCTCGGCGAGACGCAGCTCGACTACGCGGCTGAGGCCGGCACGCTGCCGATCCGCCAGGGGGACGGCACGACGACGGCGAAGATCTTCTATGTCGCCTATACCGCCGACGAACCCGACGAAGCACGAGCCTCTCCCAGACCGCTGACCTTCGTGTTCAATGGCGGACCGGGCGCCGCCTCGGCCTATCTGAACATCGGCGCGCTCGGGCCGCGCATTGTCGTCGGGACCGGCGACGGCAGCATTTCACCGCCGCCGGCGCGGCTCGTCGACAATCCCGATACCTGGCTCGCCTTCACCGATCTCGTCTTCGTCGATCCGGTCGGCACCGGCTACAGCCGCGCCGCCGACCCGAAGAACGATAGCGACTTCTGGGGCGTCGAGGCCGACCGGGAGGCGATGGCCGCCTTCATCCGGCTCTATCTCGCCCGGAAGGAGCGCACGACGTCGCCGGTCTTCCTTGCCGGCGAGAGCTATGGCGGCTTCCGCGCGGCGCTGCTCGCCAAGGCGCTGCCGGACAGATCGGGTGTCCCGGTAAGCGGCGTCGTGATGATCTCGCCGGCGCTCGACTTCTCCCTGCTCTTCGGCCACCAGACGGCGCAGATCCTGCCCTTCGCCGTCGGATTGCCGTCCATGGCCGCGGTGAACTTCATGCGGCAGGGCGTAGACGACCGTGCCGAGATGGCGAGCCGGCTGAAGCCGGTGGAGGACTATGCGTTGGGCGACTATCTGACGGCGCTGGCCGCCGGGCCGGAAGCGACGCGGCAGCGGGCGACCAGCCGGGTCGCCGAACTCACCGGCCTTTCGCCGGATCTCGTCAGGCGCCGGTTCGCGGCAATCTCGCTCTCCACCTTCGCCAGCCTCTTCGACCGGGACGAAGGAAAGGTGCTGAGCCGCTACGACGGCGCCGTCTCCGGGCCGGGGACCGAAGCGGACACGTCCTTCGCCCACGGCCCGGACCCGATCCTCGATCGCATGGGGCCGATCTGGACCTCGGCCTATGTCGGTTATCTGCGCGGCGAGCTCGGCTTCCGGACGGACATCACCTATCGCCTGCTCAATGGCGAGATCAGCCGCCGCTGGGACTACGGCAATGGCAGTTCCGACCAGGGTTATGCCGACGCCATGGGAGACCTGCAGGAGGCGCGGGCCTACAATCCGGCGCTGCGGGTGCTGATCGCCGGCGGCTACACCGACCTTGCAACGCCCTACTTCGCCTCGCGCTATCTCGTTTCGCAACTGCCGCCGCTCGCCGGAGCGGCGCCGATCGCGGTCGAGGATTATCTCGGCGGGCACATGATGTATCTGCGACCCGACAGCCGGCGGGCGCTGACGCAGGACGTGAAACGGCTCTACGGGCAGGCGGCGAAGGCGCGTCCGTGACCCTCCATCCGCAGCCGCGCAATCGTCGGGCGTTCGCTGCATGGCGGGGGCCGGTCGCCCCTGTGATCCGCATCACGGATGCCGGGGCAGGCGAGGGGTAGCTTCCGGACATGGGCGGCGCCGGAAACGCCGCCAGCAACCAAGAGGAAGCCGACCGATGACCAGCAAAGCCATTTTCGCGACCGCCGCCATCCTCGCCAGCGCCGGTTTCGCCCTCGCTCCGGTTCCCGCCGCGGCCAGCATGAAGACCGCTGCCGCCGCCCTCGTCAGCGTGCCGGGAGCCGCCGACTTCGCCGGCCAGATGCTGGAAATCCGCGTTTTCGAGAACTGCAGGCAGCGAAACCGGCGGGTCGAGATAGTCGTCCGCCCGTGAAGGTGAGCGATCAAGACGGAGCCGGGATGTGCCGCTTCGGAAACTTCGGCGGACCATCCCACGAATGCGTCGCCGAGGCTTTCGCCGGAGAGGTGATCGGCGGGCCCGCTAAAAGGTCATGCTGCAGTCGAGGCTCGCCACGCAACTGTCGATGGACGCCTTGTACCGTCGGCGCCGGTCGAAGGCCGGGGCCGAGGGGTTACCGCTCAAGTCGCGCGACGCCTTGATACGAGTGGCACGCAAGGCAGTCTTCCGGGCCGCTGGTATTCCGCGCTGGCTCCTTCTCGTTTGCGAAGCTGCGCCGAGGGCTGCGGTTGCGACAGGACGAAGATGGTTACCTGCAGGAGCGTGCCGATACCCGGGGTGGACCCGGCGAGGGATCCCCAGCGGAACGGATGGAAGCCGAATGATCCGCAATCTCGGCCACGCCAAGGTCTCGGGCTTCAATAGAAACGCTCGCGCCTTTCCGAGATCTCGTGGACCCGATGCTGCGATCAGGACGTGATGCGGCCGTCGGAGCAGTTCGCGGCCCGCCCGAGCTGGCAGCCGGCTTTGGCGACACCGGACCGCCGGTCAGAAGATCAGCATCAACAGGCCGACGACGACCAGAAGGCCGATGAGGAAGACGATTCCGATAGTGCCACCGATGAATTTCAGCATGATGTTCCGATCTGATCGTTCGCCGTCCTGGGCGGGACGATAGTGCTTTACCGCCGGCCCTCGGCTGCATCCGGGGAAGTTTCTGTCCGCAAAATTCCGGCTGGGGATCAGTTCTTGAACTGATCCTTGATCGCATCCTTGGCCTTGCCGTAGTTCTTCTCGGTCTTTCCTTCGGTCCGGTCGGCGGTCCCTTCGGTTTCGACCTCTCGATTGCCGGTGGCGTTGCCGACCGTTTCCTTGATCTTTCCGCCGATTTCCTTGGCCGCGCCTTTGGTCTGATGATCCGCCATGTCGCGTCTCCTGTTCGCTTGCAGGTCGTGATTGCTGCTGGGCGATGCCCGTACTCGGGGCGAACGGGTGCCGGAACCGACGGTTCCGGCCGGCGGCGAGCTTTTTCGCGGAGCCGACGCACCGGCCGCGCTGTCGGCGCGATCGGTGCATCCGTCCGATCATCCTGCTGGATGTGGAGGAAGCGGAGTGGAAAGAGCGGCCGCAGGTTGCGGAACGCGTCGGCGCGGCGGCCTACGCCGCGCCTGTCATCCTGCCGCTCGGTCCTGTCGGCTCAGGTGACCACGTCGGGCTCGCTGCGCCCGGTACGCTTCTCGATCTCGCCGATGACGTCGGCGGTGTCGATCAGCTCTTTCAGCGCCTCCTCCGGCGCCAGGGCGTGCCTCGCCGGATCGGATTCGAAGCGCTCGATATAGACGCGCAGGGTGGCGCCGGCGGTGCCGGTGCCCGACAGACGGTAGACGATGCGCGAGCCACCGGAGAAGATGATGCGCACGCCCTGACTGGTCGCCACCGAGCCGTCGATCGGGTCTATATAGGAAAAGTCGTCGGCCTCGGAGACGACGAGGGTACCGAAGCGCTGGCCGGCCATCGAGGCGAGCCGGTCCCGGAGGGATTCCATCAGCCCGTTCGCGGCCTTGGCGTCGATCTCCTCGTAGTCGTGACGCTGATAGAAGTTGCGGCCGAACTCGCCCCAGTGCTTGTCGAGGATGGCCTGAACGCTCTCGCGCCGTTCGGCGAGGATGTTCAGCCACAGGAGCACGGCCCATACGCCGTCCTTCTCGCGCACATGGTTCGATCCGGTGCCGGCCGACTCCTCGCCGCAGATCGTCACCTTGCCGGCGTCGAGGAGGTTGCCGAAGAACTTCCAGCCGGTCGGCGTCTCGTAGATGCCGATCTTGCGCTTGGCCGCGACCCGGTCGGCGGCCTGGCTGGTCGGCATGGAGCGTGCGATGCCGACGATCCCCTGCGCATAGCCGGGCGCCAGATGGGCGTTGGCGGCAAGCACCGCAAGGGAGTCCGAGGGCGACACGACGACGCCCTTGCCGACGATCAGGTTGCGGTCGCCGTCGCCGTCCGAGGCGGCGCCGAAGTCCGGGCCGTCCGCGGCCATCAGATGGGAGATCAGATCGGCCGCATGGACGGCGTTGGGATCCGGATGGCCGCCGCCGAAATCCTCCATCGGCACGGCGTTGACGACGCTGTCCGGCGCCGCGCCGAGGCGGTTCACCAGGATCTCGGTGGCGTAGGGGCCGGTCACCGCGTGCATCGCGTCGAAGCGGATCCGGAAGCCGGAGGCGATGAGATCGCGGATCTTTCCAAAGTCGAACAGGCTCTCCATCAGCTCGGCATAGTCGGCGACCGGATCGACAACCTCGACCACCATGTCGCCGAGCTTCGTCTCGCCGAGCTTCGAGATGTCCGGGGCAGTCGATGCGAAGACGCGGTACCGCTCGATCGTCCGGGACTTCTCGAAGATCTTGCCGGTGACGCTTTCCGGCGCCGGGCCACCGTTGGAGCCGTTGTACTTGATGCCGAAGTCGCCGTCCGGGCCGCCGGGATTGTGGCTGGCCGACAGGATGATGCCGCCGGAGGCGCCGCGCTTGCGGATGAGGTTGGAGGCGGCCGGGGTCGACAGGATGCCGTTCTGGCCGACGACGACGCGGCCATAGCCGTTGCCGGCGGCCATGCGGATCGCCATCAGGATGACGTCGCGGTTGTAGTAGCGGCCGTCGCCGCCGATGACGAGGGTCTCCCCGCCATCGAGGGGGAGGGCGTCGAAGATCGACTGGATGAAGTTCGCCGCGTAGTTCGGCTGCTGGAAATGCGTGACCTTCTTGCGCAGGCCGGAGGTGCCGGGCTTCTGATCGTCGTAGGGTTTGGTGGCGATCGTCTCGATCATCGTCTACTCTTTCGTCAGATCGCGGAAGAGGCCCGCGTAAAGCGCCGCGCTCTTGTCCCAGGAAACGTCCGCCTTCATAGCCGCGGCTTGCATCTTCCGCCAGACTCCGGCGTCCTCGTAGAGTTCCAGCGAGCGATCCACCGCATCGAGAAGCGAATCCTTCGTGGGCGAGGGGAAGATCACCCCCGTCGCCGCGCCGGCACTCACGGCCGCGTAGTTGGCGTCGACGACCGTGTCGGCGAGGCCGCCGACCTTGGCGACGATGGGAATGCAGCCGTAGCGCAGGCCATAGAGCTGGGTGAGGCCGCAGGGCTCGAAGCGCGACGGGATGAGGATCGCGTCGGCGCCGGCCTGCACCCGGTGCGACAGCGTTTCGTCATAACCGATCCTGACGCCGACGCGGTCGGGATGGCGCGAATGGGCGGCCTGGAAGGCGCCTTCGATCATCGCCTCGCCGGAGCCGACGACGACAAGCCGCACGCCGCGCGCGACGATCTCGTCGCAGAGGTCGGCGACGAGATCGAGGCCCTTCTGCCAGGTCAGCCGACTGACCACGGCGAAGATCGGTCCGTCCTCCCGCCTGAGGCCGAATTCGCCCTCGAGCGCCCGCTTGTCGTGAACCCGCGGTTTCAGGTTGCGCGCCGAATAGGGCGCGGCGATCGCAGGATCACCGGCGGGGTCCCAGACCGTCGTGTCGATGCCGTTGACGATCCCGACGAGGCGCGAGCCGCGGCCGAGCAGCAGCCCGTCGAGCCCCATGCCGCCGCCGGGCGTGACGATTTCCTTGGCATAGGTGGGGCTGACGGTGGTGACGACGTCGCAGGCGTGCAGCCCGCCCTTCAGATAGCCGACATTGCCGTAATACTCGACGCCCTCGATCGACCAGCTCGTCGGCGGCAGCTCCAGCTGCGGGAAGATCGCCGCCGGATAGTTGCCCTGGAAGGCGAGGTTGTGGATGGTCAGCGCCGTCTTCGGGCGCGGCCGGTTGGAGGCGGCGAGATAGACCGGCGTCAGCGCCGCCTGCCAGTCGTGGACATGGACGATGTCCGGCAGGAAGCCCGGCACCGCTCCTTGCGCCACCATCGCGCCGGCCTTCGACAGGGCGGCGAAGCGCCGCCAGTTGTCGGCATAGTCGTGGCCGCTGGCATCGGTGTAGGGGCCGCCCAGCCGGTCGTAAAGCTCCGGCATGTCGAGGACGAAGAGCTTCAGCCCGTGAAGGGTCACGGCCAGGATGCGCGCCGCACCGCCGAGAACGGGCTCGAGCGGCAGGACCGTGACGTCGGCACCGGCCGTCTCGATCGCCTTCAGGACGACGGGATAGCCCGGCAGCATGGTGACGACGTCGCAACCGTGTTCGGCGAGGGCGAAAGGCAGGGCGCCGGCGACGTCGGCCAGCCCCCCGGTCTTGATCAGCGGGAAGACTTCGGAAGCAATGGCAAGGATCTGCATGGGGTGGTCAGTAACTCAACCGCTCGATCATCGGCTTGGTGACGAGACAGATACCGGCCTCCGTGCGACGGAAGCGCTTGGCGTCGAGCTCGGGATCCTCGCCGATCACCAGCCCGTCCGGGATATGGACGCCGCGATCGATGATGGCGTTGCGGATTCGAACGCTGCGGCCGATGTCGGTCTGGGGCAGGACGACGGCGTGGTCGAGCTGCGAATAGGAATGCACCCGGACGCCGGTGAACAGCAGCGAGCGGTTCAGGGCGCCGCCCGAGATGATGCAGTCACCGGAGACGAGTGAGGAGATCGCCATGCCGCGTCGCCCGTCCTCGTCATGGACGAACTTGGCCGGCGGGTTGATCTCGGCATAGGTCCAGATCGGCCAGTCGCGATCGTAGACGTCGAGCGGGGGAACGATGTCGGTCAGGTCGATATTGGCCTGCCAATAGGCGTCGACCGTACCGACGTCGCGCCAGTAGGCCTCGTTGTCCGGCTCCATCGCCGAGCGCACCACCGAGCGGTTGAAGCGGTGGGCGACCGCCTTTCCGTGGCGCACGATGTGGGGGATGATGTCCTTGCCGAAGTCGCGCTGGGAGTTGGGGTCCGACGCGTCGCGGCGCAGCTGGTCCATCAGGAAGTTGGTCTCGAAGACGTAGATGCCCATGGAGGCGAGGGCGACGTCCGGTCGTCCGGGGATCGACGGCGGATCCTTGGGCTTTTCGACGAAATCGGTGATCTGGAAGTCCTCGTCGACATGCATGACGCCGAAGCCGACCGCCTCCATGCGGGGCACCTCGAGGCACCCCACCGTCACGTCGGCACCCGAGTCCACATGCTGCTGGAGCATGATCTCGTAGTCCATTTTATAGATGTGATCGCCGGCGAGGATGACGATGTATTTCGGCGCGTAGGACTCGATGATGTCGATGTTCTGGTAGACCGCGTCCGCCGTACCGGCATACCACTGGTCTTCCGACACGCGCTGGCTGGCGGGCAGGATGTCGAAGCTCTCGTTGCGGCCCTGACGCAGGAAGTTCCAGCCGTTCTGCAGGTGGCGGATGAGGCTGTGCGCCTTGTACTGCGTCGCGACGCCGATGCGCCGGATGCCGGAGTTGATCGCATTCGACAGGGCGAAGTCGATGATGCGGGTCTTGCCGCCGAAATAGACCGCGGGCTTGGCCCGGGCGTCGGTCAGTTCAAGCAGCCGGCTGCCGCGCCCGCCCGCCAGGACATAGGCCATGGCGTCGCGCGCCAGCGGCGCGAACGGTCGTCTTTGATCTGCCATCGTTCCTCCCTGCTGGCGATCTTTCGGCCGGAAGGGCCGCATCGTCGCCATTCTGGATCGTCCGGAGCGCGGCGACCCATGCCTGTTTTCGCCCTCGTCGGGTTCGAAGAGTGAAGATAGTGCGGCAAGTGTCAAGGAGGATGGGCGGCCAGCGGGAAAGCAGGACCGCGAAAGTTTGCCGCACACTGGTCGGTATGCAGGTTGACGGGTCAGCCTCCTGCTCCGACGACGGACGCTCGGCCCTCTCCGGGAAAAGCGAGACCGGTGACCGGTCTCGCCGTGTTTTCGCTCAGGCGATCTTGCCGGGGCCGGCCTGCCAGATGTCCGAGGCGTATTCGCGGATCGACCGGTCGGAGGAGAACCAGCTCATCCGGGCGGTGTTGCGGATCGCCTTGGTCTGCCACTCGTCCTGGCGCAGGAACAAGGCGTCGAGGCGGCGCTGGGTGTTCCAGTAGGCCTCGAAGTCGGCGCAGATCATCCACCAGTCGTTGTTGTAGAGATTGGAGACGAGGGTGTGGTAGCGCGCCGGGCTCTCCGGCGCGAAGACGCCGGTGGAGATCGCGTCCAGCGCCTCGCGCAGGAGCTGGGTGCGCTCAATGATCGAGCGTCCGCTGTGGGTCTCGCGCCGGCGCTGGGCGACCTCGTCGGCCTTGAGGCCGAAGATGAAGATGTTCTCCTCGCCGACATGTTCGAGCATCTCGACATTGGCGCCGTCGAGCGTGCCGATGGTCAATGCCCCGTTCAGCGCGAACTTCATGTTGCCTGTGCCGGATGCCTCGAGTCCCGCGGTCGAGATCTGCTCGGACAGATCGGCGGCCGGCATGATGATCTCGGCCAGGCTGACGTTGTAGTTCGGGATGAACACTACCTTCAGGAGGTCGCGGACCGACGGGTCGGAGTTGATCAGCCGGGCGACGTCGTTGGCGAGATGGATGATCTCCTTGGCCTGGACGTAGCTCGGGGCGGCCTTGCCGGCGAAGATCTTGACGCGGGGCGTCCAGTTCTTTTCCGGATGGGCCCGGATCTGGTTGTAGAGGGCGATCGCCTCGATGATGTTGAGGAACTGGCGCTTGTATTCGTGGATGCGCTTCACCTGGATGTCGAAGATCGCATCCGGGTCTAGGCTGATGGCGAGCCGGTCGGAGATGAGATCGGCGAGCCGCGCCTTGTTCGCCCGCTTCACGGCGGCAAAGCGGTCCCGGAACGCGGCATCCTCCGCCAGCTTGTCGGCCTCGGCGATCTTGTCGATGTCGTCGAGGAAGCCGGGCCCGATCGCTTCGGTCAGGAGGCCGGTGAGCCCGGGATTGCACTCCATCAGCCAGCGCCGCGGCGTCACGCCGTTGGTCTTGTTCTGGATGCGGTCGGGATAGAGCTGGTGGAGATTCTGGAACACCGTCTCCTTCATCAGCTCGGTGTGCAGCGCCGACACGCCGTTGACGGCATGGCTGCCGACGAAGGCGAGTTGGCCCATTCTGACGCGCCGGCCGTGACCTTCGTCGATCAGCGAGATGGCCGAGATCTGCGCGCCGTCGAAGCCCTTGTCCTGGGAGGCCTCGCGGATGACGTCGGCATTGATCTGGTAGATGATCTGCATCTGGCGCGGCAGCAGCCGCTCGAACAGATTGATCGGCCAGTGCTCCAGCGCCTCCGGCAGGAGCGTGTGGTTGGTGTAGCCGAAGGTCGCCCGGGTGATCTTCCAGGCCTTCGCCCAATCATAGCCGTGGACGTCGACGAGCAGCCGCATCAGCTCGGCGACCGACACGGCCGGATGGGTGTCGTTCAGCTGTATCGCGACCTTGTCGGGCAAGTTGTCGAGGCTGTCATTCTCGCCGAGATGGCGGCGGATGATGTCCTGCAGCGAGGCGGCGGAGAAGAAGTATTCCTGCCGCAGGCGCAGTTCCTGGCCGGCCTGGTGGGAATCGGCCGGATAGAGAACGCGGGTGATCGCCTCGGCCTTGTTCGATTCCACCAGCGCGCCGATGTGGTCGCCGGAGTTGAAGGCGTCGAGCAGGATCGGATCGATGGCCTGGGCGCTCCACAGGCGCAGCGTGTTGACCTGATGGCCCCGCCAGCCGACGATCGGCGTGTCGAAGGCGACGGCGAGCACCCGCTCGGCCGGCCGCCAAACCTGGCGCGACGGCTTGCCCGGTTCGTTCTGCGTCAGCACCTTGCCGCCGAAGCCGATCTCGTAGGACGATTCCCGCCGCTCGAACTCCCAGGGGTTGCCGTGGACGAGCCAGGTCTCCGGCAGTTCGACCTGCGCTCCCTCGGCGATTTCCTGGCGGAAGAAGCCGTGGACGTAGCGGATGCCGTAGCCGACGCCGGGCACGCCGGTCGAGGCCATGGATTCCATGAAGCAGGCGGCGAGGCGGCCGAGGCCGCCATTGCCGAGCGCCGCGTCCGGCTCGAGCAGCTCGACCATGTCGATGTCGACATTGTAGCGCTTGAGAGCCTCGCGGATCGGGCCGGTCAGCTGGAGGTTGTTGATGGCGTCCCGCAGGAGCCGGCCGATCAGGAACTCCATCGACAGATAATAGACGCGCTTTTCCTTCGATTCGCGCACCCTGTCGGTGGTGGCGAACCAGTGGTCGATGATGTGGTCGCGCACGACGAGGGTGGTGGCGCGCAGCCAGTCGTATTTGCGCGCCTGCTCGGGATGCTTGCCGATCGAATAGGTGAGCTTCTCGACGATCTGGCGCGCCAGCGTGTCCGGGTCGTTTCGGCGCGGCTCGGGGACTTTCGCGCCGACGGCTTCGATCTCGGGACTAGCTGACATCAGGCATTCCTCATGGATTGAATGGCTGCGACGAGCCCTTGGGTGGAGCCGTCGCGGCCCGTGGCCTCGGCGTCTCCGGTGACGATCGGAACGAGAGCGCTTGCCAGTTCCTTGCCGAGCTCGACGCCCCACTGGTCGAAGGCGTTGATCCCGTAGAGCTGCGCCTCCACGAACACCCGGTGCTCGTAGAGGGCGATCAGGGCGCCGAGGGTCCGCGGGTCGAGCGTCGCGTAAAGGAGGGTGAGGGACGGGCGGTTCCCGGTGAACACCCGGTGCGGCGCGATCTCGTCGGCCTCGGCGGAGGATTTTCCGGCATCGAGAAGCTGCTGGCGGGCTTCCTCCAGGGTGCGGCCCTTCATCAGCGCCTCGCTCTGGGCAAGGCAGTTGGCGAGGAGAAGATCCTGGTGGGCCGCCATGTCGGCGCCCTCATGGGCGTTGGCGCCGACCATGAATTCGACCGGGATGACGTCGGTCCCCTGGTGAATCAGCTGGAAGAAGGCGTGCTGGCCGTTGGTGCCGGGCTCGCCCCACACGACCGGTCCGCTGATCGCCACCGGTTGCCCGGACAGATCGACGCCCTTGCCGTTGGATTCCATGTCGAGCTGCTGGAGATAGGCCGGGAAGCGGGCAAGGCGCTGGTCGTAGGGGATGATCGCGCGGGTGGGATAGCCCATCATTGCCCGGTGCCAGTAGCCGACGAGACCGAGCAGCACCGGCAGGTTCGTCTCCAGAGGCGCTGACTTGAAATGCTCGTCGATGTCGCGGGCGCCGGCGAGGAATTCGCGAAAATCCTCCGGCCCGATGGCAAGCATCAGCGGCAGGCCGATCGCCGACCAGATCGAATAGCGCCCGCCGACCCACTCCCAGAACCCGAAGGTGCGGTCCGAAGCGATTCCGAACGCCTTGACCTTGTCGAGGGCGGTGGAGACCGCGGCGAAATGATCCCCGACCGCGGCTTCCCCGAGCGCGGCGACGATCCAGCGCCGGGCCGTCGCCGCGTTGGTCATGGTCTCGATGGTCGTGAAGGTCTTGGAGGCGACGATGAACAGCGTCGTCTTCGGATCGAGGCCCTTCAGCGTGTCGGCCATGTGGGCGCCGTCGACATTCGAGACGAAATGCGTGCGCGGGCCATCATGGTAGGGGGAAAGGGCGAGCGTCGCCATCACCGGGCCGAGATCGGAACCGCCGATCCCGATATTGACCACGTCGGTGATCAGGTCGCCGTCCGATCCCGCGATCTCGCCGTTGCGGATCTTGGTGGCGAAATTCGACATGGCGGTCAAAACGTTCATCACGTCGGCGCTGACCGGATCGCCGTCCGCCCGGTAGCCGTCGGCTGGTTCGGCGCGCAGCGCGACATGGAGGACCGAGCGGTTCTCCGTCGTGTTGATGCGGGCGCCGGCGAACATGGCGTCGCGCCTGGCCTCCACCTGGCGCGCCCGCGCGAGATCGAACAGCGCCGACAGTGTCCCGGCGTCGATCGCCGTCTTGGAATAGTCGAGCAAGAGGCCGGCGGCAGACGCCGAGAACGCCGTAAAGCGCGCCGGATCGGCGGCGAACAGCTGCCGGATGCCGGTCTCGCGGGCGGCCGTGGCCCGTGTGGCAAGCGCCCGGGAGGCCTCGCCGGAGATCTCATCATGCGGTTGGGTCGTGCTCATGCGCCGTGTCCGTTCGCTTGTCGAGCGTGGCAGCGGCCACCCCGCAGAAGGGATAGCCTATGCCGGATGCTTGTCGACGTTGGATTTATGCCTTGTCCATAGGCAGCCGACAAGGCTGCCGTGAAACTGTTCGCCCGCCTGTCGCGACGTTGCGTGGATGCGCCCAAGACCCGCATGGCCGCGCCCGATGCATGCGCAGCGGCGCGGCGAAAGATGGATTGCAGGCCTCGCTCCGGCAGCCCTCTCAAACGACGCGCCCTCCCGGCTTCAGAACCGCTCCGCCCCGGCCCTCCGCGCCGAACTCCATAACCGGGACGCGGTGTTCCACCCTCGGCGGCCGGGCGTCAAGTGGGCGGCGGCCGGCGGCGGGGTCGACCAGCGCCGGCGCGCGTCGACCCCTTAGTCGATCGTCACCGTCTTCACGTTCATGAAGGCATGGATGCCTTCCTTCGACAGCTCCCGGCCGTAGCCGGAGCGCTTGACCCCGCCGAAGGGCAGGCGCGGATCGGAGGCGGTCATCCGGTTGACATGGGTGCCGCCCTGGTCGAGTTCGCGCACGAAGCGCTCGATCTCCGGCGCCTCGTTGGTCCAGATCGATCCGCCGAGGCCGAAGTCCGAATCATTGGCGAGGCTGATCGCCTCGTCGATCGAGGCGACCTTGAAGAAGATCGCGCAGGGGCCGAACAGCTCCTCGCGGTAGGCAGGCGCGTCCTTGCCGACGTTCTCCAACATCCCGGGCTTGAAGTAGAAGCCCTTGCCCTCGATCGCGCCGCCGGTGGTCAGCTGCGCGCCGGCCTTCACCGAGCGCTGGATCTGATCTTCCAGGTCCTCGACGCCGGACTTCATCGCCACCGGCCCGATGTCCGTCGCCGCGTCCATCGGGTCGCCGACGGTCATCGCCTCGAGCTTTGCCCGGTAACGGGCGGCGTAGTCGTCATAGACGTCCTCGTGGACGATGAAGCGCTTGGCGGCGATGCAGCTCTGGCCATTGTTCTGCATGCGTGCGGTGACGCCGACGTCCACCGCCTTGGAGATGTCGGCGGATGGCATGACGATGAAGGGATCCGAGCCGCCGAGTTCGAGAACGGTGGTCTTGATCTCCGAACCCGCCGTCGCCGCAACGGCCGAACCAGCGCCCTCGCTCCCGGTGAGGGTCGCGGCGCGGATGCGGCGATCGCGCAGGATCGGCTCGACCTTCTTGGAGGAAATCAGCAGCGTCTGGAAGACGCCCTGGGGCGCATCGGCTTCCAGCAGCACCTTCTCGATCTCGAGCGCGCACTGGCTGACATTGGAGGCGTGCTTGAGGAGCCCGACATTGCCGGCCATCAGCGCCGGGGCGATGAAGCGGAAGCACTGCCAGTAGGGGAAGTTCCACGGCATCACCGCCAGCACCGGCCCGATCGGCAGATAGGCGACGTAGTTCCTGCCGGCCGGTCCAGGCCGTTCGTCGTCGGCGATCATCGCCTCGCCGTGCTCGGCATAATAGCGGCAGCCAGCGGCGCTTTTCTCGACTTCGGCGACGGCCTCCTTCAGCCGCTTGCCCATTTCCCGCGTGGCGATGCGGGCGAGTTCGTCCTTGCGGCGCTCCAGGACATCGGCTGTCCGCATAAGGAGTTCGGCGCGCCGGCTGTAGGGTGTTTTGCGCCAGTCCCGATAGGCGAGATCGGCATTCTCCAGCGCCCGTTCGACGTCGGCGTCGCTGTGATCGGCGTAGTCCTCGATGACCTCGCCCGTCGCGGGGTTGATGCTTTTCGGCATGGTCGATGTCCCGGTCCCGTTGATCGCTTGGCGGCCGTTGCCGTTCGGGCGGCACGGTCGTCTCTTCTCGCAAGCTAGGGTGAAGGAGCCAACGAAAAAGGCGGCGGTTCCCGGGATCGCCACCTTTTTTATCATGTTGATTGATTTATCTGCCGCAGCTTACGTCGTTCCGGCTGCCAGCCGTTCGGCGGCGGTATCCAACGACCGGAGCGTCGAGGGGATGAGCGCTCTGTCCGCCTCCTCGGCGGCACCGTGCTCGATGAAGGACCGCCAGGCCTCGATGACCATCTGCTTCTCGGTTTCCGAAAGGCGGCCGTCGGCCAGCACTTCGCTGGGAGAGCCATAGATCCCGTGTCTGGGATGACTGTACTGCGCCCATCGGGGAAATTGCATAGACATCGAAAGGGTCCTGTCTGCGCCCCGGCCTCCGGATGGGCCTGTGGTCGGAGCAAAATCGCTGGTGTTGTCGGCGGTTCCTGCTTCTCCGCGCAGAAGCGCAAGCGGGCATGGACGGGCGAGCCCGGTCCGAAGCAGGTAGGCACACCGTCGAGCCAACGGACGACGGAAGCCTGCCGGCGGTATCCACGGCCTGCTCGTTGTCCTCTTGCATCCCACTCAAAGCAGACTGTCGATCCGCCTCCCATCGTTGGCGGGAATCGTTGAACCGTCTCGCCTGAAAGGCGAATTTCTCATTTTGACTGCCGGCTGAAAACGCTTGAGCATGGGACGTGCCACTATGCCGCAGATCGTGTGGTTGGCCCGTTCCGCCACCTCAGCGCGTTGTCAGCTGTGCATGCCGGCAAGGCGCTCGGTGGCTTCGTCGAGGGAGCGGCTCGTCGCATTAACATGCGGCGCATCCGGATCGTTGTTGAGGATGTGCTGCAGCGAGGAGCGCCATTCGGTCAGGATCGTCTGCTTCTCGGTGGCCGACAGGCGATCATCCGCCAGGACGTCTTCTGGGCTGTCGTAGCTGCCGTGCGCCGCATGGTCGAAACGGGCATGCTTCAGGGACTCGGTCGCCATCGGGATGTCTCCTCAACTTGTCGTCTTCGCTCGGCCGCCTCCAGTCGGTGCTTGCCACCGCGGGTGGGCGAAGCCGTCATGAATCTGCAACGAGAAAGCCGCCGGATGGTTTCGCCGCGCCGTGACGCGGTCGGACATCGCTTTTGGAGCCAGCGCGTGCGGTCAGCGCTCGATGCGGTAGGGCGCGTCGAGGAAGACCTCCTCGAGATTGGCGTCCGAGGCACCCCGGTCGACGATGAGGAAATCCGACGTCGCCTCGAGGGCCAGCAGCGGATGATGCCAGACCCCGGCCGCGTAGTTGACGCCCTGGGTGCCGCTGGCGAGGAAGGCGGCGGGCTCGCCCGGTTGCCCCCCATCGTCCGCGGCGACGACGACGAGCCAGGGGCGGCCGGCGAGCGGAACAAAGGCCTGGCTGCCGAGCGGGTGGCGTTCGAACATCGCGATCTCGACCGGCAGGGCGAAGGCCTGGCCGCGAAAGATCGAGATCAGCGGGCGGCCCCCGCCAGCCGCAACGTCGACCTGGGCGAGATCGTGATAGCGGGTGGTGGTGCCGGCGTTGATCAGCCGCTCTTCGGCCCCGTCGGTCTCGATGACGTCGCCAAAGGGAGCGAAGGCGCTCTTGGTCAGCGGGCGCGTCCGGACGATGCGATCCGCCATCAGGCCTTCTTCCCATAGAGCCTCAGGCGCGAGACGCCGCCGTCCGGGAAGATGTCGAGCCTCACATGGGTGACCGGCTCGCCGACCGGCGCGGCCGCGAACTTCTCCACGTGATGGGCCGAGAGCTTCGCCTCCGCGACGATCAGCGGCCAGTTGCGGCTCGCCGCATCGACCGCTTCCACGCTCGCCTCGTCGTCGAGGCGGCCGGCCCGCAGCGTGAAACGGTCGGGATAGTTGCCCTTGAAGTGGTTGGTGTCGATGGCGATGCGCTCGATCGAGCCGGGATGGCCGAGCTTCAGGACGCACCAGTCGTTGCCGGGCACGCGGCGGCGGGCGGNTTCCCAGCCGTCGGCCATCACCGGGGCACGGCCCGGCGCCAGCATGTTGGCCGGATGGCCGTAATGGGCGTCGTTCCAGGCGACGGCAGTGCCGCCGTTCTCCATCGCGCCGAGATCGATGGTCTCGTCCGGTGCAATGCTGCTCCAGTCCTTGGCGATCGTGCCGTAGACGCGCAGCCGCGCGACGCCGCCGTCGGGATAGATGTTGAGGCGCAGCCAGCGGACCGGCGCGTCGCTTTCGACCATGAACAGGTTGTGGCTGTCGCCCTCCAGGCGCGCGCGGGGAACGATCACGGCCCAGTCGGCCTCGCCCGGCTCCTCCGCCGTGTCGGCCGCCTCGATCATCGCCTCGGGCGGGAAGTTGCCGGTAAAGAAGGAGGTGTCGACGTCGATCGCCGCGATCGTGCCGCGCTGGCCGAGGCGAACGACCGCGTGGTCGTGGCCGGGGGTGCGCTTTCGGCGGGATTCCCAGCCGTCCATCCACTTGCCGTGATCGTCGAAGCGGTCGGGATAGAAGACCGGCGCAGCGGGATCCAGCATCCGGGACTTGTCGGCGAAGAAGTCGTCGGTCGCGAACGTCACAACGGTACCGAGGCGGGGCTGGGCGAGGTCGACATAGCGCCGGGTAAGATTTTGCGCCTCGGGCAGCGGCGCGGCGGTGACGAAACGCTCGAAACTCATCGCTCGGAACTCATGGGCTGTCTGCTTTCGAAGATGGACTTTATCCGGATGCGGGCGATCGTCTCGACCTCGCGGCAGGCGGTGAAAAATTCCTCCTGCGGCTCGTTCGCCACGCGCCGCTCGAAGGCGGCGAGGATCGCGGTCTTGTCGAGGCCCTTCACGGCGATGATGAAGGGAAAGCCGAAGCGCTCCACATAGCGGCTGTTGAGATCGGCGAAGCGGGAAAGTTCGTCCGGCGTCAGGCGGTCGAGGCCGGCGCCCGCCTGTTCCGCCTTTGAATCTTCGGTCAGGTCGCCGGCGAGCGCCAGCCTGCCGGCGAGATCGGGATGAGCCTTCAGCACATCGCGCCGCTCGTCTTCGCCGGCCTGGCGGAGCGCCCGGTTCATCGCGGCCGACAGGGCAAGGGGCGTATCGTGGGCATCGCCGAGGCCGGCCTTGAAGGCGCGCTTGGCAACGAAGGGCGAATGCTCGAAGACGCCGCCGAAGGTCGCGACGAACTCGGCCTTGGTCATCCGGCTCGGCCGGAAGCGCGGCGCATAGGGGAAGCGCTCGCGCCAGTGCCGGGCGATGTCGATGCGCCGGGCCACCCAGACGTCGGGCTTCGACTGGACATAGTCGAGGAAGCGGGCCAGCGCTGCGGCGCGGGCGGGCCGGCCGACCAGCCGGCAGTGCAGGCCGACATTCAGCATCTTCGCCTGTCCGGCCTCGCCTTCCTCGTAGAGCGCGTCGAAGGCATCCTTCAGATAGGCGAAGAACTGATCGCCCGAGTTGAAGCCCTGGGGCGTCGCGAACCGCATGTCGTTGGTGTCGAGGGTATAGGGGATGATCAGGTGCGGACCATGCGGGCCCTCCACCCAGTAGGGCAGGTCGTCGGCATAGCTGTCGGAGGAATAGGCGAAGCCGCCTTCCTCCATGACCAGCTTCAGCGTGTTGGCGGAGGGCTTGCCCTGATAGAGGCCGAGGGGACGCGAGCCGGTGACCGCCGCGTGGATGCGGACGGCGTCACGGATGTGCCGGCGTTCCTCCTCCTCCGGAAAGTCCTTGTATTCGAGCCATCGGAGCCCGTGGCTGGCGATCTCCCAGTCGGCCTCGAGCATCGCCTCGACGGATTCCGGATTGCGCTGGAGCGCCAGCGCGACGCCGTAGACGGTGACCGGCATGTNCCGCTCGGTGAACATCCGCCACAGTCGCCAGAAGCCGGCCCGCGAGCCGTATTCGTAGAGCGACTCCATGTTGAGGTTGCGCTGCCCGGGCCAGGGCTGCGCGCCGACGATCTCGGACAGCAGCGACTCCGATGCCGGATCGCCGTCGAGGATCGAGCTCTCGCCGCCCTCCTCGTAATTGACGACGAACTGGACGCAGATCCTGGCATGACCCTCGCCGGACGGGTTCGGCCATTGCGGATCGGGCGGCGTCCGGCCGTAGCCGAGGAGATCGCGGGGATAGCGCTCTGTCATGGGGGATCGCTTCGTGGACTGTCGACCCGACAAGGGGTAGCGGCAGACGGGCGGCGGATCAATCGGGGAGGGCGGCCGCCACGAGACTTCCCTCACTCCGCCGGCTCGACCTGCAGCACGGACCCGTCGGCGCCGACGATCCGCACCCGGGCGCCCAGCGGCAGGTCGGGCCCGGAAACGCTCCACCAACTGTCCTCGAGCGCCACACGGCCGCGGCCGTCGATGATCGCCTCGGACAGCCGCACCTCGCGGCCGATCAGGCGGCCGGTGCGGCGGTTGAGCGGCGCTGCGTCCTCGCGCTCCTCTGCCGTGCCGTACCAGCGCCGGCCGAGATAAACGCAGACGGCCGAGACGACGATGAAGGCGATCACCTGCTGCGGCCAGTCAAACCAGCCGGTGGCGCCGAGCAGGAAGGCGTTGGTGCCGACGACGAGGGCGGCGATGCCGAAGAACACCAGATAGACGCCCGGAACCACCGCCTCGAGGATTAACAGGAGGAGGCCGGCGATCCACCAGCCATAGTTTGCGAGGGTTTCAAGCAGCGCGTCCATGACGCTCACTCGGCCGCCGGCTCGCCCGTCCCGCTCGGCGGAACGGAAAAGCCGGGCCGGCCCTGGCGGCCGGGCCGCGGGCGGGGCGGCGAGGGCGACACCGCGGGGCCGGCGTCGTCGCCNAAGGCGGCGCGGGCGATCTCGGCGATGCCGGCGACCGAGCCGATCAGCGAGGACGCCTCCAGCGGCATCAGGATCACGCGCTGGTTCGGGGCGGAGGCCAGCTTGGCGAGGGCCTCGGTGTATTTCTGGGCGACGAAGTAATTGATCGCCTGGACGTCGCCGGCGGCGATGGCCTCGGAGACGAGCCGCGTCGCCGTCGCCTCGGCCTCCGCCAACCTCTCGCGCGCCTCGGCTTCGCGATAGGCGGCCTCGCGCTTGCCCTCGGCCTGGAGGATCTGGCCCTGCTTCTCGCCTTCGGCCCGCAGAATTGACGCATTGCGCGAGCCCTCCGCCTCGAGAATCTCGGCGCGCTTTTCGCGCTCGGCGATCATTTGCCTCGCCATCGCGTCGACGAGGTTCTTCGGCGGGTTGATGTCCTTGATCTCGATGCGGGTGATCTTGATGCCCCAGGAATGCGACGCCTGGTCGACGACCCGCAGGATCTTTTCCGAGATGGTGTCGCGGTTGGACAGGAGGTCGTCGAGATCCATCGAGCCCATGACCGAGCGCAGGTTGGTCATGACCAGGTTGAGGATCGCGTTCTCAAGGCCGGACACCTCGTAGGCCGCCGCCTTGGCGTCGAGGATCTGGTAGAAGGCGACGCCGTCCGCCGCGACCGAGGCGTTGTCCCTCGTGATCACCTCCTGGGTCGGCACGTCGAGCACCTGTTCCATCATGTTGATCTTGCGCCCGACGCGCTCGATGAAGGGGATCAGGATGGACAGCCCGGGGTGGAGCGTCCGGGTATAGCGGCCGAAATTCTCGACTGTGTAGTTATAGCCCTGCGGCACGATCTTGATCGTCGACAGAAGCACGACGATGCCGAAGACCAGGATCACCAGGACGAGGATGCTGCCGGATGTGAGCATAAGGATCTCCAGGGGCCGCCGGCGCCATCGCCCGGACGGGCGTTGCGAGAGGCCCCTGGTGACTATCGCGCGATCGGCCGGGAAGGCAAGCGCGACCGGTTGGCGGAGTCTGACGGGGCGGCGCTGCTGGGATGGCGGGACGCGCGCTGAAGAATGACCGGCACGATGCCGTGTGCCAGTCACCTCGCGCGGTCTCCCGGCCTCATCCCGCGAGCAGCGGGAAGGTCACGCCGATCGCCCAGGCGAAGGCCAGCGCATTTGCGAGGGCCGCCACAAGCGGTTGGCCCGTCGCCCGATAGATCCAGGCGCTGAAGGCGCCGAACACCAGGAAGAACAGGGCGATGACCGGGACGATGATGATCAGGAAGAACAACCGCTCGAAATCGAGGGCGACCGCGAAGGCCAGCGAGACGACGAAGGCGAGCTTCGAGGCCGGATAGGCGAGGCGCGCCGATCCCGGCCCGCGCGTCGCCCATTCGTCGGCGATGAAATAGGCGAGCGTCCCGACCAACATGGCCAGCACCAGCGCGGCGCGGGCCGGCGTCGGCACGAAGGAGGTCACGAAGCTGTCGATCGGCCAGACGAGGGCGACGAGGTAGAACGCGGCGACCGCGAGCGCGGCGACGATGGTCCCCGGGGAGGCGATGCTGGCCGCGAAGCGCTGCCCGTCGCCGCGCCGGAGCCAGCGCAGGCACAGCGCGGTGAGGAGGCCGTAGACGAGGAAATGGACGGCGAGATAGTCGCCGACGAGGACCGGCAGGAAATGCGTCGGCAGCACCCGCAGGAGGAGCGGCGTGGCAATCGCCGGCACCAGCAGCGCCGGCCACAGGCGCCGCCACCTCAGGCCGGCGCCCGCCGGCGGCTCGCAGAGGCGGGGAAGCATCGGCGCCAGCTGGCGAGCCAAAAGCGTGCAGCCGGCGATCAGCAGCATGATCCAGGGGCCGCGCCCGGCGATCACCGGCGGCTCCGGCCTGTCCACGGCGAAGACCGCATCGAGCCACCCGAGAGCCTCCCGCAGGCTCGCCTGGCTGAACAGCACGCTGGCATGCTCGACATTCGGGCTGAAGGCGGCGCGCCGTGCCGTGCCGGCGGAGGGATCACCATAGGTGACGCCGGGCTCGGCGGCAGTGGGGGCGGTCGCGAGCCCTACCACGCGCAGCGCCTCGCGCTTCAGCATGCCCTCCCATTCGCCGACGATGACCAGGAGGTTGCGGGGCTCTTTCGCCGTCACCAACGGCGAGAACATCGAGACGGCGATGGTCGCCGCGACGTCGGGCCGCGCCTCGGCGAAGCGGACGACGATGTCGGAGGCCATCGAATGCCCGAGCACCGCCAGCCGGCCGTCTCCGAGCGTCCTCGCATACGCCGCGACCTCTGCCGTCTCCTCGACGAGGGCGCGGGTGGCGCCCTGCTCCTCGGTGATGCTGCCGGCGAGCGCGGCCGGATTGCGACCATGGCCGAGGAAATCGAAGGTCACCGCGACGTAGCCGTTGCGCGCGAAGGCGAGGGCGAAGCTCTGCATCAGCTGCTGCGAGCCGGCAAAGCCATGGGCGATTACGACGACGGGCCCCAGTGCCTTGCCTTCCGGCCGGAAGATCGTCGCCGGTGTGTCGCCGATGACCGTCGGCTCGATCGTCACGCCGGTCTCGGCCGCATGGAGCTTCAGGAGCGACAGGCCGATGGCTGCAAGGGCGAGCAGCGCCAGCAACATCGGAACGATCGGACGCAGGCGAGGCGCCGTCATCGCAGCCCTGTGCCGTCCGTCCCGGCGGGTTCGCCGGGTGCGCCCTCGCCGGGGCGTGGTGTGAGCCCGTAGGGAGCGACGAGCGTCCAGACGTGCGCCGGGATCATGCTGCGCATCCGGCGCGGGACGTTGCGGCGCAGATGCAGCACGGTCTCGATCGCCTTCATCTCAACGCGGGCGCGGGCGAATTCGAGGCCGCGCGGGCCGATCCTCGGCATCAGCCAACCGACGATCGGGCGCAGCCAGGGCGGCATGCGGCGGAGCGGCAGGCCGCCGGCGGCGAGCTCGGTATTGGCCAGGAAGCCCTTGACGGCACCCTGGCGCCTGCCCCGGCTGCGAAGATCTCGGGTCTCGAGCTCGGTGCCCAGAAGTGCGACGAGCTCTTCGCCGCGCTGGTTGCGCACCAGGAGCCACTGGTCGCCTTCACCGGCCATGTAGCCGACGGTGACGTCGGCCAGGACGTTGGTGTAGTCGACGCAGGTCCGGCAGGTCAGCGGGAAGAAGTCCGGCGGCAACTGCGAGATCGGCAGCTTCAGGAACGGGATCGCCTTCACCCGGCCGTCGGCAAAGCGCAGTTCGACATGGTAGTCGGCGCGAAATTCCAGATAGGTGATCGCTTCTGGATCGTCGGCGAGCAGCGCGAGAAAGTCGTGGAAGCGCTCGGTGGTCGTGTTGTCGGAGCAGGGCGTGCCGATCACGTAGAGCTTGTCGAGGCCGAGTTCGGCCTCCAGTGCGCGGAGCGCATAGACCTGGCAGGGAATGCCGATCACCGCCAGCCGCTTGTAGCCCTTGTCGCGGGCCGGCTCGACGAGGGACAGAAGCGGCGCAAAGCCCATCCGCATGCCCCGGCAGGCCGCCATGCCCTCGGCCGCCGTCACGATCACCGGGATCGGTCGCCAGCGATCCGCCGGGTCGGGCGCCATGGTCAGCACCGCGTCGACGGCACCGGTTTCGAGCAGGCGCTCGGCGATGCGGGTGGTGATGCCCGTCCACTGGGCGCCGCCGCGAGGGGGCGCGAGACGTGCCCGCACCATCCGCCGGAACGGGCCGAAATGCCGCTCGTCCGGGCGTTCGGGATCGCGGGCGCGTCCGTGGACCGCAGCTTCGAGGGCCGGATAGTCGGGCTTGATGAACTGGCAGGCCTTGCCGCAACGGCCGGGCTCGGCGGTGCGGGAGATCCCGCAATCGGTGCACAAGGAGCGGGGGACGGCCGGCATGACCGGCGGAGCCCACGCCATGCCGGTGTCCCGATCCGTACCAGCCTCGCAAGCGTCGTCGATGCGCACCAATCATCCACCCTGTCGCCGCCCAGTGGACCCGGCTGGCCGGGTTCCGGCGTCAGGCCTGCGGAAACTGGCGGCGCGGCGAGGCTTTCACACTTCGCGGCCCGTTCCAAGACGGGTTGTCAAATAAACTGGACAGGTGGCTGGCGACCAGAAACAGACAGGCCGTCGATCACGGTGGCCGACGCTCCGGTCAGTCCAGCCAGCCGCGCAGCTCGCGGCGCACCATCGCCTCGATGACGTCCATGCCGGCCTCGGAATCGTTGAGGCAGGGGATGTGGGTGAAGTTCTCGCCGCCGGCCTCGTGGAAGATCTCGCCGGCTTCGCCCGCGATCTCCTCCAACGTCTCCAGGCAGTCGGAGACGAAGCCGGGATTGAGGACGGCGATGTTCTTGACGCCCTCCTTGGCGAGTTTCTCCACCGTCTTGTCGGTATAGGGCTGCAGCCACTCTTCCGGGCCGAAGCGGGACTGGAAGGTGGTCATCAGCCGGCCCTTCGGCCAGCCGAGGCGCTCGTCGAGAAGGCGCGAGGTCTTCTGACAGTGGCAGTGATAGGGGTCGCCCTTGCGGAAATAGCTCTGCGGAATGCCGTGGTAGGAGCAGATCACGTGCTCGGGCTCGAAGTCGAGGGTGGCGAGATGGCTCTCGATGGAGCGGGCGAGGGCGTCGATATAGACCGGCTCGTCGTGATAGGCGGGCACGGTCCTGACCGCCGGCATCCAGCGTTGGGCCATCATGTGCTCGAAGAACTTGTCGTTCACCGTCGCCGTGGTCGAAGCCGAATATTGCGGATAGAGCGGATAGACTAGGATGCGGTCGCAGCCCTGGCTCATCAGGTAGTCGGTCCGCTCGGCGATCGATGGATTGCCGTAGCGCATCGCCCAGTCGACGACGATCTCGCCATGGCCGGCCATGCGCACCGCGAGCTTCTCGCCTTGGGCGCGGGTGAAGGTGCGCAGCGGCGACTCGTTGCGCTCCTTGTTCCAGATCTCGGCATAGGCGGCGCCGGATTTCTTCGGCCGGGTGTTGAGGACGATGCCGTAAAGGATCGGGTACCAGGCGATACGCGGCCACTCGATGACGCGCTTGTCGGAGAGGAACTCCTTCAGATAGCGCCGCATCGGCTTGTAGTCGGTGCCGTCGGGGGTGCCGAGATTGACGAGAAGAACGCCGATCTTCGCCGTCTTGACCGGAGGGTGTCCGGCTGGGAGAGGGCCGGTCGCGCGCTCGGCGACCGTCTGGGTAAGGGCGTTCATCCTGTCATCCCGCACATGGTTCGTTGTCGTCGTCGGCCGGAAGGACGCAGGTGCATCCTACGCCTCGCTGCAAGCCGGTCGCCACGACGGCCGGCGTCGTGGCACTCGCCCGCCGCCCGGTCGCCGAGCGCTCCCGATATAGGTGCCGCCGGCGGGATTTTGAATGCGTCGAAAGACCCGGTCATGCGGCTCGAGGCCGCACGACCGGATCTTTTATGCATTCCATGGGCACCTTGCGCCCGCCGGCTCGGGCAGGTTCCCCGATGTCGCAGACCGCGCACCATCAGACCCCGCCCGGTGCAAAGCCCGTTCTGACCGCATGCCCGGTTCGGCGTCTCTTTGCCCTGCCTCGCGCCCGAGCGAGGCCGTCAGACCCGGGTGAACTCGAAGCGCGTCCCGCTGGAAGCGGCACAGGCGAGCCGGTTCGACTGGACCAGATTGCAGTTCGCCGACTGCTGCTGGTTCGTCGTCCGGGATGTGTAGAGGATGTTGATCTGGCCGGGCCCGAGCTGGGAATAGGTGCCGGTCGCGAGCACGCCGCCGGTACCCTGCTCGACCGAGGCGAAGCGGCCGTTGTTGAACGTCGCGCTGTAGGCCACCGGCCCGCCGAGGGCGTTCCACCGGCCCTCGACGCCCTGGGGCTGCGGCGCGACCGAGGCGCGCTCGCTGGTCGTGCAGGCGCCGAGCAGCATGGCGATGAACGTGGCTGCGACTGCCGTCTTGCGTGTCCGCATCAAGAATACCTCATGCTCGGCGAGCGTGGCGCGTTGCGCCGGGCCGGTTTGCGTCTTCTCGTCAATGTTTCATGACGAGACGGTGCCTCGGTCAAGGGGCAATCGCGACGAAACCGCCGCTTTCGTCCGGTTCCCCCAAACAAAGACGCGAGGAGGAACCGGCCGATGATCGCTCAGCGCACGAGAATGTTCTTGAACTGCCAGGGATCTTTCTCGTCGATGTCCTCCGGGAAGAGGCCCGGCCGGTCAACGAGCGGCGTCCAGTTGGTGTAGTAGCCCTTCACCGGCCCGAGATACGGCGTCTGGATTTCCAGGCAGCGCTTGTAGTCCATCTCGTCGGCCTCGACGATGCCGGCCTCCGGGTTCTCCAGTGCCCAGACCATGCCGGCGAGGACCGCCGAGGTCACCTGCAGACCGGTGGCGTTCTGGTAGGGGGCAAGCTGGCGGGTCTCCTCGATGGAGAGCTGCGAGCCGTACCAGTAGGCGTTCTTCTCGTGACCGTAGAGGAGGACGCCGAGCTCGTCGATGCCGTCGACGATCTCGGTCTCGTCGAGGACGTGAAGTTCCGGCTGGATCTTGCCGGCGGCGCCGAACAGTTCGTGCAGCGACAGGACTGCGTCGTTCGCCGGATGGTAGGCGTAGTGCGACGTCGGGCGGTAGGTGACGTCGCCGTCCTTGTTGTAATGGGTGAAGTAGTCGGCGATCGAGATCGACTCGTTGTGGGTCACCAGAAAGCCGTACTGGGGTCCCGGCGTCGGGCACCAGGAGCGCACCCGGGTGTTGGCGCCCGGCTGCTCGAGATAGATCGCCGACTGGTGGCCCTTCTTGTGGCGATGGGCGTTCTTCGGCATCCACTTCTCATGGGTGCCCCAGCCGAGTTCCGACGGCTGCATGCCTTCCGACAGGAAGCCCTCGACCGACCAGGTGTTCCAGAAGACGTTCATCGGCTTCGGCGACTTGGCCCGCTGGGTATCGCGCTCGGCGATGTGAATGCCCTTGACGCCGGCCTTCTTCATCAGCTTGGCCCAGCCCTCGCGGTCGTCCCATGTCGGCTCTTCGAACTCCATGCCGGTGTCCTTGGCGATGTCGACCAGCGCCTTCTTGACGAACCAGGAGACCATGCCGGGATTGGCGCCGCAGCAGGAGACGGCGGTGGTGCCGCCGGGATGCTTCCTCTGCTCCTTGCGAACGGTCTCGCGCAGCGCATAGTTCGTGCGCTCGGCGTTCGACATGTTCTTGTCGAAGTAGAAGCCGAGCCAAGGCTCGACCACGGTATCGATATAGAGGACGCCGAGCTCGCGGCACAGCTTGATCAGGTCGAGCGAGCCGGTATCGACGGAGAGGTTGACGCAGAAGCCCTGGCCTTCGCCCTCGGTCAGGAGCGGCGTCAGGAGCTCTTCGTAGTTCTTGCGGGTCACCGCCTCGTTGACGAAGCGGATGCCCTTCTCGTCGAGCAGGCCGCGCACGCTCTCGTCGGGATCGATAACCACCATGCGGCTGCGGTCGTAGTCGAAGTGCCGCTCGATCAGCGGCAGGGTCCCCCTGCCGATCGAGCCGAAGCCGATCATCACGACGGGGCCGGAGATCTTCCCATGGACCGGATGCTGTGTATCAGCCATGTTCGCTTGCAACTCCTTGGGCGCGAATTCGAGGCGCCAGGCGAGATCCCGGACGCTTAGAGGTCAGGGAACGGTTGGCGCCGCGCTAGACGGTTTCCGTGTCAAATAAAAGCGAAATGTCGGCTTCAACCCGAAAAAGCCGATCGGCGGGATCGAACCCCCGACACCGGCCTCTCTCGGCCGCCGAAGGAGCAATGTCGAGCGGGCTCCGTCGCGCCCTGCAGGAGGCCTCCGCACGCCGTCGTGGACCTTGGCGAACACCGTGATGGCAGCTTTTTTCAAGACTTTGACGGGACGGGCGGATTTTAATCGATTGGCATCCGCCGCGTCGTCTGGACGCCGCAGAGATATGCCTACAAAAGAAGCGGCAGGCATGGCTCCGCCTTGCGTTCTCGTTTCCCGTCGTTTGCCGAAGGACACCGATATCATGCTCAGAACCGAAGTCGTGCGGAACATTCTCTCCTGGTACGAGGGCGAGACCCCGGGGCTGAAGAGCAACCTTTCACGGCTCCTGATGCATGGCCGCCTGGGCGGCACGGGCCGCATGGTGATCCTGCCGGTCGACCAGGGCTTCGAGCACGGCCCGGCCCGCTCCTTCGCGCCGAACCCGGCCGCCTATGATCCGCACTATCTCTACGAGCTCGCGATCGAATCCGGCGTCTCCGGCTATGCTGCGCCGCTCGGCCTTCTGGAGCAGGGCGCCGACACCTTCGCCGGCGAGGTGCCGCTGATCCTCAAGGTCAACAGCGGCAATTCGCTGGTCTCCAACCAGGACCAGGCGATCACCGGCACGGTCGAGGACGCCATGCGGCTCGGCTGCGTCGGCGTCGGCTTCACCATCTATCCGGGCGCCGAGGCCTCCTACGACATGATGGAGGAGCTGCGCGAGATCAGCCACGAGGCGAAGTCCCGCGGCCTGATCTCGGTGGTCTGGTCCTATCCGCGCGGCGGCAAGGTGACCAAGGACGGCGAGACCGGCCTCGACATCATCGCCTATGCCGCGCACATGGCGGCGCTCATGGGCGCGACGATCATCAAGGTGAAACTGCCCACGGCCCATGTCGATCTCGATGCGGCGAAGTCGGTCTACGCCAAGAACGAGATCAAGGGCGAGACGGCCGCCGACCGGGTCCGCCACATCATGCAGGCCGCCTTCAACGGCAAGCGCATCGTCGTCTTCTCCGGCGGCGCGGCCAAGAACACCGACGAGCTTCTCGAAGAGGTGCGCGGCATCCGCGAGGGCGGCGGCAACGGCTCGATCATCGGCCGCAACTCGTTCCAGCGCTCGAAGGCAGACGCCATCGCGCTGCTCAACCAGGTGATGGACATCTACGCCTGATCAGGCAGGCGCCTCGCCCGGCGCCCCACGCGCCGACGGCCAAATCGTCGCGGCGGCTAACCATTTGCCGGCCGCCGCGCTATGATCGGCAGATGGCGAAGGCGCGGACCATCGGCGGACATGGCTTCGGGACGAACGGTCCCGCAAAAACCGGGCGGCGGCTGTCATGGCTCGCCGCCTTTTTGCTGCTTGTCGGCCCGCTGTTGTTTTCCGGCTCACTTGCGCCGGCGATGGCCGCCGAACTCCTGATGTTCGAGCAGCCCGGTTGCCCGTTCTGCCGCAAGTTCGACGCCGAGATCGCGCCCGACTATCCCCGGAGCCGCATCGGGATGCTAGCGCCGCTTCGCCGGGTGAACATCTTCGACGACCGCCGTGGCGGCATCCCCGGCCTCACGCCGGCGGTCTTCACGCCCACCTTCGTGCTCGTCGGCGACGACGGAACCGAGATCGGTCGACTCGAAGGCTATCCCGGCCGCAAGTGGTTCTATCCCGAGATCGAGGCGCTGATGGAGGGGCGAGAGACGTCTCCCGGGAAAGCGAATCCGGCGGGCCGGTCCGAAGCGCCGGCGGGGCGGTGACCGTGCGCGCGGGGCTATCAGGTTTCGACCCGTCCAGGCCGTCGTGAGCCATGATGGCTCGTCCGACAGCGCTATTGCCAATCGCATCTGCCGTTTCGATATCCGGGGTCACCGACCGAACTCATGAGGACCCGACCCGATGGATATTCAGCGCCTTCTCTCCGATTTCCTCGGCAGCCAGACGCAAGGGGGCTCGTCATCGCGCCGCGATCCCTATCGCGACGGTGACAAGGCGCGGGGCGGAAATTCGGGCGGCTCCCTGATCGATCAGGTCGGCGGCATGCTTCAGGGGCGAGGCGGTTCGATGGTGACCAGCGCCGTCGTCGGCGGTCTCGCCTCGCAGCTCTTCAAGAAGAAGCGCGGCAAGTCCTTCGGCGGCAGTGCTCTCAAGCTCGGCGGCGCCGCGCTGGTCGCTGGCCTCGCCTACAAGGCCTATCAGAACTACCAGGCGAAATCCGGGACCACCGCACTGCCCGGCGCCGAGCCCGTGCGGAACCTGGCCCCGGCGCAGAGCCCCGACGAGGTGCCGGAGCCCCATGGCACCGCCTTCATGCCCGCCGGCGAGGAGGACGATCGCGCCCGGCTGATGCTGTCGGCCATGATCGCCGCCGCCAAGGCCGACGGCTATATCGACGCCGACGAGGAAAATGCGATCTTCGGCAAGATCGACGAGATGGACATGGCGAGCGACGAAAAGGCCCTCGTCATGGACGAACTGCGCCGTCCCAAAACCGTCGACGATCTCGCCTCCGCAGCGAAGACGCCCGAAGTCGCCATGGAAATCTACACCGCCTCGGTGCTGGCCATCGACGCCGACCACCCGGCCGAACGCGCCTATCTCGACCTCTTGGCGGCACGGCTCAACCTGCCTGCCGATCTCGCGCGGGAGATCCGGCAGACGGCGGGCGCGGAGTAAGGGGCGAAGCGGCGACGGTCCCGTTCCGTCGTCGCGGCGCTTTGCTGAACGAGGCTCGATCGGCAGCTTTCGACCCTCTTTGATACCCGAACGGCTGGACAGCTTACCCAGACGCAGAGGTTTGCTGAGGTCGTCGGGCGGTTTCGATCATCGAAGGTCGTGCAGGTCCTTCCCAAGATGGTTCGTCAGCGTCCAGTCGGAGAAGTGGACCGCCAAACCCGCTCGCTCCGGCGTGCAGCACATTGGGCCGACCCGGTAGTTGATTTATTCCGGGAACGGACAGAGCCGCACGAGCGGCCAGAGCCGACCGTCGGTCGACGCTTGCACACGGAGGACACCGTCGGCCAAGGATACGCGCATCCAGAAGTCCATCGGATCGCCGTCGAAGCGTCCCGTTGCCCAGTCGGACCGCTCGTTCGTCAGGACGCTGCCGAGGAGGGCATGTCCATCCGAGAACTCGAGCCCAGCCTTGATCCAGTGCCGCTCGTCGACCCGGACCATGATGCCGGCTTGGTCGTAGAGGCGTTCAAACTTCGCCCGGATGCGCACCTGCGCGGTGAAGCCGTCGCCTGTTTCGACTCCAAGGAAGTGGCCGTTGTCGCGCGTGAAGCCGTAATGCGTCTCGCGCCAGAAGTCGGTCCGCTCATCGGTCACCATTCGAAGGCTGTCGGAGCCAAGCTCGGCCTGAATTGGTTCGTTCAGCCAGAAACTCTTCCTCAGATCCGTCATCGACCCTCGTCCTTGGTTCGGCTGACGATGTCAGAGCACCGACCCGCGGGCTCATTGCTCAATCGCAATATCTGTATCTAGTCAGCGCACCGGAGCACGGTCGACCGGACGCTGCAACGCGTGCCTGGCTGCTTGCGCTGGCTTTACCCCCTAAGGTTTCCCGGCTGCTTTCCACCCAACCCAGAAATTCCTCTCGCGCCTCCCGCCCGATTGCGTGTGGCCCCGGACGCCCCTAAATTCGATCGATTCGCGTGTATCTCTCGGTCTTTCGAACTCGGAGCGGCCCATGTCTGCGACTGCAGCTTCCACCCGCGCGGGCGGCAACTTTCCGCCGCCCTTCTGTGCGCCGTTCTCCATCGACGACCAGGCGGCGGTCTCGGCGCTGCTCAAGGCATCGAGCCGCTGGACCCATGACGAGGACAAGGTCGACGAGCGCGCCCGCGCGCTGATCGTCGGCATCCGCAAGGCGGCCGGCGGCATCGGCGGCGTCGAGGATTTTTTGCGCGAGTTCGGGCTTTCGAGCCGTGAGGGCCTCGCGCTGATGATCCTGGCAGAGGCGCTGCTGCGGGTTCCCGACGCGGCGACGCAGGACCGGCTGATCGAGGAGAAGATCGGCGCCGGCGACTGGGCCCATCACGAGGGTGGCGAAGACCGTCTGATGACCGCGGCCTCGGCCTGGGCGCTGGGCATCTCGGCGCGGATCATCCGGCCCGGCGAGACGCCGCAGGGGGTGATGGCGGGTCTCGTCAAGCGCCTCGGCGGGCCTGCCGTGCGCCAGGCGACGCGCCAGGCGATGCGCTTCCTCGGCCGGCACTTCGTCCTCGGCGAGACCATCGAGGACGCGCTGGAGCGGGCGCGGGCGTATGAATCCAAGGGCTATCGCCATTCCTACGACATGCTGGGCGAGGGCGCCCGGAGCATGGAGGACGCCGAGCGCTACTATCGCTCCTATGCAGGCGCGATCGAGAGGATCGGCCGCAAGGCCGGCAACAAGACGCTGCCCGACCGGCCGGGCATTTCGGTCAAACTCTCGGCGCTGCATCCGCGCTACAATCCGCTGCAGCGAGAGCGGGTGCTCGAGGAACTGCTGCCGAAGGTGATCGCGCTCGCCGAGCAGGCGCGCGGCTACGATCTCAACCTCACCATCGACGCCGAGGAGGCCGAGCGCCTCGAACTCTCCCTCGACGTCATCGACGCGCTTGTGAAGCGTTTCGACTTCAAGGGCTGGGAGGGCTTCGGCCTCGCCATCCAGGCCTACCAGAAGCGTTCGCTCGCCGTCATCGAGCATGTCGACGCGCTCTGCGAGGCGGCCGGCATCCGGATGATGGTGCGCCTCGTCAAGGGCGCCTATTGGGACACCGAGATCAAGCACGCCCAGGAAAAGGGCCTTGAAGGCTATCCGGTGTTCTCGCGCAAGCCGGCGACGGATCTCTCCTATCTCGTCTGCGCCAAGGCGCTGCTCGACCGCCGGGCGCGGATCTATCCGCAGTTCGCCACCCACAACGCGCTCACCGTCGCGACCATCCTCGAAATGGCCGGCAAGGACCCGACCGGCTTCGAGTTCCAGCGCCTGCACGGCATGGGCGAGGCGCTCTACGAGACGCTGCGCCGCTCCGGGCCCAAACCCGTCGCCTGCCGCATCTATGCGCCGGTCGGCGGCTACCGTGACCTCCTCGCCTATCTCGTCCGCCGGCTGCTCGAAAACGGCGCCAACTCCTCCTTCGTCGCGATGGTCGGCGACGAGGACATTCCCGTCGACGACCTCCTCCAGCGGCCCCGGTCGATGCTCGAAGCCGGCCCGGCGCGGCATCCGAAGATCGGCCTGCCGAAGGATCTCTTCTCGCCGCGCCAGAACTCCGCCGGCATCGAGACAGGCGACCGGCGGGCGCTGGGCAGCCTGATCTCCGAGCGCCGCCGGGTCTCGGTCGACAGGCTGGAAGCGCGCTGCGAGGCGGCGGCGGCCAAGGGCGGATCGACGCCGGTCGCGGTTCTCTCGCCGGTGGATGGCGCAAGGCTCGGCACCAGCCATCATCTGTCGGCCGAGGCCGCCACCACCCTGGTGTCGGAGGCGGCGAAGCATTGCCGCTCGGCCGAGGCCGTGCCGGCGGCGCGGCGGGCCGAAGCTCTGCGCAAGGCCGCCCAGATGATGGAAGCGAAGGAGGCCGAACTCCTCGCCATCCTCGCGGCCGAAGGCGGCAAGACGCTGGACGACGGCATCGCCGAAGTGCGCGAGGCGGTGGATTTCCTGCGCTTTTACGCCGACGAGGCGATGCGGCTCTTTGCCGCGCCGGTGCCGCTGCCCGGGCCGACCGGCGAGGAGAACCGCCTGACCTACCGCTCGCGCGGCGTCGCGGTGGCGATCTCGCCGTGGAACTTCCCGCTGGCGATCTTCACAGGACAGGTCGCCGCGGCGCTCGCCGCAGGCAACGTCGTCATCGCCAAGCCGGCCGAGCAGACGCCGCTGATCGCGGCGAAGGCCGTAGAGCTGCTGCACGAGGCGGGCTTTGCCAGGGAGCACCTTTATCTCGCGCCCGGCGACGGCAGCACCGGCGCGGCGCTGACCTCCCACGATCTCACCGCCGTCGTCGCCTTCACCGGCTCGACGGAGACCGCCTTTGCGATCAACCGGGCGCTCGCCGCCCGCAACGCGCCGATCGCGCCGCTGATCGCCGAGACCGGCGGCATCAACGCGATGCTCGCCGACGCCACGGCGCTACCCGAACAGGTGGCGGACGACGTGGTGATGTCGGCCTTCCGCTCGGCCGGCCAGCGCTGCTCGGCGCTGCGCCTCCTGTTCCTGCAGGAGGACGTCGCCGACAAGATCCTGGAGATGATCGCCGGCGCGGCAAAGGAGTTGACCGTCGGCGATCCGCGCGAGCTTGCCACCGACATCGGCCCGGTCATCGATGCCGAACAGCTTGCCATGCTGAGGGACCATGTCGAGCGCATGGGGCGCGAGCAGAAGATCCGCTACAGCGGCGAGGTTCCGGCGGAGCTGGCCGGCAAGGGGCACTACTTCGCCCCGCACATCGTCGAGCTCGACCGGCCGGAGGCGCTGGACCGGGAGGTGTTCGGCCCGGTGCTGCATGTCGTGCGCTGGAAGGCGCGGGACTTCGACAGGATTCTCGACGCCATCGATGCCACGGGTTTCGGCCTGACGCTTGGCGTGCACAGCCGGATCAACCAGACGGCGGAAAATGTCATCGCACGCCTAGCCGTCGGTAACCTGTATGTGAACCGCAATATCATTGGTGCAATCGTTGGGTCCCAACCCTTTGGCGGATCGGGTCTTTCCGGCACAGGGCCGAAGGCCGGCGGCCCCAATTATTTGGCACGTTTTGCTCGCGAACAGGTGATTTCGGTCAATACTGCCGCCGCCGGAGGTAACGCCAGCCTGATTGCGATGGAATCGTAGCAACCCGGACACAGTCGGGCGAGGGAACCCGTGCTACATTGTCCGAGTTAAGTCAGGGCTTGCAGTGGCCGCCGCTTTCCTCCCATGCGGACCGGCCGCCTATCCTGACCGAGTAGCAAGCAGTGGCAAACGGCATATCCTCCTGATGCCCGAAGCCGACATTGCGCGTAGAAGAAGAGCCCGGCGATCTCCTCCCACGCCGGGCTTTTCTTTGTCTGCCAAGCAGTTACGCCAGCAATACCGTCATCTCGCGACCTGTCTTCGACATCCCCTGGTTTTCCGGCGCATCGGCCTGTGGCCATGCGCAGGCGCCTTGCGTATGCTGCTGCCAAAATCATCGACCGTAGGGAGACAGCCTTGAGCGCATTCAACTCCGACATCGCCATTGCGCGCGCCGCGAAGAAGAAGCCGATCAAGGAGATTGCCGCGCGCCTCGGCATGTCGGAGGAGGACATCGTCCCCTACGGCCACGACAAGGCCAAGGTCTCGGCGCCGTTCCTGAAATCGCTCGAGAGCCGTCCCGACGGCAAGCTGATCCTCGTCACCGCCGTCAACCCGACGCCGGCCGGCGAGGGCAAGACGACGACGACGGTCGGCCTCGGCGACGGGCTGAACCGGATCGGCAAGAACGCCCTCATCTGCATCCGCGAGGCCTCGCTCGGGCCCTGCTTCGGCGTCAAGGGTGGGGCCGCCGGCGGCGGCTATGCCCAGATCGTGCCCATGGAGGAGATGAACCTCCACTTCACCGGCGATTTCCATGCGATCACCACGGCGCACAACCTGCTCTCGGCGATGATCGACAACCATATCTACTGGGGCAACGATCTGCAGATCGACAGTCGCCGGGTGACGTGGCGCCGCGTTCTCGACATGAACGACCGGGCGCTGCGCCAGATCACGGCTTCATTGGGCGGCGTCGCCAACGGCTTTCCCCGCGAGACCGGCTTCGACATCACCGTCGCCTCCGAAGTGATGGCGATCCTGTGCCTGTCGAACGACCTGAAGGATCTGGAGAAGCGCCTCGGCGACATCATCGTCGCCTATCGCCGCGACAAGACCGCGATCACCGCCCGCGATCTCAAGGCCGACGGCGCGATGGCGGTGCTCCTGAAGGACGCGATCCAGCCGAACCTCGTCCAGACGCTGGAGAACAACCCGGCCTTCGTCCATGGCGGGCCCTTCGCCAACATCGCCCATGGCTGCAACTCCGTCGTCGCCACCAAGGCGGCGCTGAAGCTCGCCGACTACGTCGTCACCGAAGCCGGCTTCGGCGCCGATCTGGGCGCGGAGAAATTCTTCGACATCAAGTGCCGCAAGGCCGGGCTGAAGCCCTCGGCAGCGGTCGTCGTCGCGACGGTCCGGGCGATGAAGATGAATGGCGGCGTCGCCAAGGCCGATCTCGGCGCCGAGAACGTCGAGGCGGTGAAGGCCGGCTGCGCCAATCTCGGCCGCCATGTCGAGAACGTCAAAGGCTTCGGCGTTCCCGTCGTCGTCGCGATCAACCACTTCTCCGCCGATACCGACGCCGAGATCCAGGCGGTCAAGGACTATGTCGCGACCCTCGGCACCGAGGCGATCGTCTGCCGCCACTGGGCGGAGGGCTCGGCTGGGATCGAGGGCCTCGCCCACAAGGTGGTGGAACTCGCCGATGGCGGCACCGCCGACTTCAAGCCGATCTATCCGGACGAGATGGGCCTGTTCGAGAAAATCGAGACGGTGGTCAAGACGATCTATCGCGGCTCGGAAGTGACGGCTGACAAGTCGGTGCGCGACCAGCTCGCCGCTTGGGAGGAGGCCGGCTACGGCCATCTGCCGGTCTGCATGGCAAAGACCCAGTATTCCTTCTCCACCGACCCGACCAGGCGCGGCGCGCCGACGGACTTTTCCGTCCATGTCCGCGAGGTGCGGCTGTCGGCCGGCGCCGGCTTCGTCGTCGCCATCTGCGGGCAGATCATGACCATGCCGGGCCTGCCCTCGCAGCCTGCGGCCGAATCGATCTATCTCAACGAGCAGGGCGAGATCGAAGGCCTGTTCTGACGCGTTCCGGAGCTCAAGCACGCATGACTGCCATATCTGTCCGCGGGGCGGTCAAGCGCTTCGGCGATGCTGCCGCCGTCGACGACGTCACGCTCGACATCGCCAATGGCGAGTTCGTGGCGCTGCTCGGGGCGTCCGGCTGCGGCAAGACCACGCTCCTGCGGCTCATCGCCGGCTTCGAGACGTTGACCGGGGGCGCGATCCGCTTCGGCGAGCGGCTGGTTGCCGGTGAGGGCGCCCATGTGCCGCCGGAGAAGCGCAACGTCGCCATCGTCTTCCAGTCCTACGCCCTGTGGCCGCACATGACCGTCGCCGAGAATGTCGGCTATGCGCTGCGGGTGCGCGGTCTGAACAAGGCGGACCGCGACCTGAAGGTGGGCGAGGCGCTCGACGCCGTCGAACTCTCCGGCTTCGAGGAGCGCCGCCCGGCGGATCTGTCCGGCGGCCAGCGCCAGCGCGTCGCGCTCGCCCGCTGCCTGGCGATGAACCCGGACGTCATCCTCCTCGACGAGCCACTGGCCAATCTCGACGTGCATCTGCGCGCGTCGATGGAAGAGACCTTCCGAGCCTTCCACGAGCGCACCGGCGCCACCATGGTCTACGTCACCCACGACCAGGCCGAGGCGATGGCCATGGCCGACCGGATCGCGGTGATGGAGAAGGGCCGCATCCTGCAGGTGGCCGACCCCGCGACGCTCTATGCCGAACCTTGCGAGGAGCGCGTCGCGCGCTTCGTCGGCAATGGCCGGGTGGTGGATTGTACCGTGCTCGGCCCGGCGGAGGGCGCAGTGTCACGGGTGTCGCTGTTTGGCGGCGGGACGCTGGTGCGCACTGGCGCGGGCGCGCCGACCTCCGGCGCCGCCCGGCTGGCGCTGAAGCCGGAAAGTCTGACGATCGGTGACGAAGGCTTCTCGGCGAAGGTTCGCAGGGCGGTCTTCAAGGGCGCCCACACGCTCTATGAAGTCGAGCCCGAAGGGGCGCCGGGCGTCCTGCTGCCAGTCGCCGACGCGGCGCGCTTCGGCATCGGCGAGGTGGTGCGCGTCGCGGTGAAGGACGGCTGGCTGTTGCCGGCCGGCGCGGGCAAGGCGTCCTTCGCCGAGGCGGCCTGAAAGGCATCACGCCACCGTGCATTGATCAGAACCCCTGCGCCCGATGCCGCATGGTGATTGAGACGATTTTCCAAAGGCTATGCCACATGTCCGGTCACAACGGCGTGCGCTCCACACGGATGTGATGAACGACGAGAAACGGATGTCGATCGCGGCAACGTCGCGCCCGGTTCCAGGGAACACCCGTCGCGCCGCGCGATGAGGTGCCAGAAACAACGTCGAATCTTCGCCATCTTGAACCCTCGCTTGGCCGAACGGATCCTGTCCATCATTACGTAAATGCAACGTAATGAAGGCTGCGCTCGCTTCGAAGTACGGGAATACAAATCCTGTACAGATGAGGGCGCTATGCGTGGCACCGCTTTCAGCGGCACTCCCGACCAAGTCTCCGATATTGCGGAGAACCATCCGCAGATCGAAGGAGACGGCATTTTCGGGATCGAACAACGGTGGAGCATGCCGTTGGGAATCTGGCGGGCCCGGCGGGGCTTCGATGTCTGGTACCGCCCGCATGACCACGCCACATTGAGCTTCGTGCGGTCCGGAGGTCCCGTGGAGCGCGTCGACGGCCGCTTCGCTGGACGACGCGGCGGCGCCCATCCGGACAGTTTCATGCTTTATCCCGGCGGAGAGGCGCGCCGATACCGGGCCGAGGGACCTGTCTCCATCTGCCAGATATACTTCAAGGCAGAGTTCGTCGCGGCGATCTTCGAGGAAAATACTGATGTCTCGTCGGTTGGACTTGAACTGCGCGACGACCGGATCCTGACGAAGGATGCCCAGCTCCGCCGGATGGTCGACTTCTACGTCGACCGCGCACGCGACGGGACCGAACCACCGTCTCTGCTGGAGGCGCAGAGCCACAGCACGCTGCTGACGATCCATCTTCTGCGTCACCATTCCAACCGGACGGTTCCTTCCGGATCGGCTCGAATGGGGCTGGCACCGAAGGCTTTGCAACGTGTCCTGGATTTCATCGAGGCCCATCTTGCCGAGGACGTGTCGCTTGCGCGCATGGCGGGCGTCGCAGGCCTGTCGCCCCGCTATTTCTGCACCGCCTTCCGCCAGTCGACGGGGCTTCCACCGCATCGATATGTCACGAGGCTCCGCATCGAGAGGTCGAAGACGCTCCTGCTGCGCGGCGAGCGCCTGGCGGACGTTGCCCTGCTGTGCGGCTTCAGCTCCCAGCAGCATTTCACGTCGAGCTTCCGCCAAGCGACCCACCTCTCTCCCGGTGCCTGGTTGAGAATGGCGAAGACCTGATCTCCGACGACCACCGAACGAACCTGTAAACGGCCGGAAGTAATCGGAATACCGCAAGGGCGGAACGGCTTACCCAAAGGGCGCGCAACGAGGCGCATCATCCTAACCTGGGTAACATCGATATGACGTTCAAACGAGACGGCAGACAGAGCAGCGGCTTCATCGCACTCGCAATCGTCGGAGCGAGCTTCCTCATTCACGATGCAGCCGCCGAGGTGATCAATCGAGGCGTTGAAGGTAAACCCCTGCACGAAGCGCGCCCCGCGCCCAAATCGATCTTTCCGGACCAGCATATCGTCGTAGCCCAGCCATCGCCCTCCGAGGTCAACCCCTCGTTCCTTGGTCCGGTTCTCTTGATGAAGTCGGCGATCGTCGATCTCGAGGCGGGAAGCGTGACCTTGCCGCTCCGCCCGGGCAAGCTCGCCTCGGGCGAGGCCGTCTGGTCGATCCTCACCGATGTGACGGACGAGAACCTCGCCAATCTCCACGGCATCAACTATTCGGCCAAGCTCGCCTACGGGGTCACCGGCAAGGCGTCGCGCAAGGCCCGGTTCGAGAAAGACGGCACCTTCACCTTCGAGGCGGGCAAGGTGGACTTCTCGCCCGCCCACAGCGTGACGCCGGGCGAGGCGCCGAATTTCTTTCCGCCGACGGCGTTCCAGCCGGGTTCGGTCGGCGACGCCGACTACTCGCCGCTGGTGGCGCTCGACAACGCCAAGAACGCCGTCTTCAACATGCCGATGGTGGCCTTCGACGTCTCAGCCGAGGCGTTGGACGCGATGTGCGACGGCAATCCGGACTACACGAAGGTCCATGACAAGGTGCTGAAGATCTGTCCGCGCGACGGGACCGTGACGCTGCAGATGACGCTCGGCTACACCTTCGGCAAGCCGATCTTCTACATCTCGACCGAAGCGAACCATCCCCTCATCGCAGCGCTCGAGACGGCGACGCTGGCGCCGGCGACGAGCGACCTGCCCTTCGCCCTGGAGGACGCAGCCCCCGGCGAGTCGGCAGAACGCATCTATGCCATCGCCAACGGTCCGACGGGCATCGACAACCCCTTCCGCCAGGGTGTCAACAGCGCGCTCTCGGATGCGGGTAGCCACGGGCCGCTGAACGTCCTCGGCGGAATCCCGACGATCAACCTCGACTACAGTCCGATGTGGCGGCTGTTCCCGGTCAAATGGACCGACGCCGCCATCGAGAAGGGCTACCGGACGAAGATGACCGACGCGATCGCCATCGAGGATGCCGGCGCGAAGGGCATCATCGAGAGCCTCGAGGGCGGACCGCCGAAAGCCGTGGGTTTCCTCGTCAATTGCCCGGTCGTCTACCGGGTGAATTGATCCATGGGCAGCAGCGCGGCGTAACGCCTTGCGCATCCTGCCGCCGCCAGAGCTTGGCCCACGGCCGCCCGGAGCGGCCGTGACCTCGTCGGCGATCGTCCGACGTGAGCGCCGTTCCTCATCCCTGCGGGAAAGAGGCGCACCGCCGGTGGACGGTCGACACGGCCCCATTCCCTTCATCCGAACGAGCGTCAGAGGACTTGCCCGATGTTGAAACGATTGCGCGCCCTGCTTCTTCTCTGCGCTGGCCTTGCGACAGCGCTTCCGTCGGTCGCCGTGGCGGAAAGCGTCGATCTGATGGTCGGCGATCCGTCCGGCCGGAACGTGACATTCACGTTCGAGCGCGATGCGAACCGAAAACCGGTGTCGCTCACCATCACGACGATGAGGCTCGGCAACCCGGGCGCCAAACTCTCCATATGGATCGACAGGAACCCGGCCGCTCTCCTGTCCCACATCCTGACGGAGCAGGATTGTCGATATTCGGACGCGGGCTCGGCCTGCCGGCTTTCGATCGACGGGGCGAGCGACAGATACCGCGGGTTTCTGTTGTCGTTCGAGCGCGGGCTGACGGCCCATGTCGAAGTTCGGAATGCCAACGTGATGGAGATGCGGGAGGATGTTTCGCTGGTCGGCTTCCGGAAGAAGTACCGCCCTTGACCTGCCATCGGTGATGCCTCTGTCGCCCGAGCGCCAGCGCGGCTTCAGTCTGCCCAGGGCAGGACGCCGCGCGGCAGACGGCGCGCGAAGAGCGCCGTCGCGCCCATGATGGCGACGATCGCCACCACCGTCACCACCGCCACCGCCGAGGCGAGCACCGTGGAGCCGCCGTCGTCGAGATTGAAGACGACGACCCCCAGCGTCTCGTTGCCCGCCGACCAGAGCAGCGCCGAGACGGTCAGCTCGTTGAAGCTGGTCATGAAGGTGAGGACGGCGCCCGCCGCCGCCGCCGGGGCGAGCAGCGGGAAGAGCACCGTGCGCAGCCGGAAGAGATAGCCGGCGCCGGTCATCCGCGCCGCCTCGTCGAGCCCCCGGTCGAGTTGCTGCACCGCACCGATCACGGGGCGCAGCGACAGGGTCAGAAAGCGGGCGAGATAGGCGAAGAAGATGATCCAGATGGTGTTGTAGAGGCTGAAGCCGAGGATCGGCAGCGGCCGGATGAAGATCAGGATGGCGGCGATGCCGAGGACGATGCCGGGCAGGGCGTAGGGCACCTCGGCAAGCATCGCGAGGCTCTTGAGCAGCCGCCCGCCGCGCCAGACGATCATCGCGGCGAAGGGCACGGCAAGCAGCATCAGGAGGAGCGAGGCGCCGGCGGCGAGGAAGAAGGAGTTGCGGAAAGCCCGCACCGTCGCATCCTGGCGAAACAGCACCTCGGCGTAGTTGCCGAGCGTCATGGTCTTTTCCGACAGCGGTACGCCATAGGCGGTGACCAGAGACGTTGCCACGAGGGCGAGGAGCGGAATGACGAGGATGACGACGATGATCCCCCATGCGGTGATCTCGGCCGCCAGCCGCGCCCGTCCGAGCCGATAGCGCAGCGCCTGCGACGGCGCGCCGACGCTGCGGAAATCACGCCGGCCGATCAGCAGGGACTGCGCCGCGAAGCCGGCGAAGGCGAGGGCACCCACCAGGATCGAGAGCACCGCGACGTCGGAGATGATCGACGGGCCGAAGCTCGCCAGCCGCTGGTAGATGAGGGTCGGCAGCACCGTGTAGCCGGCCGGGATGCCGAGCAGCGCCGGGATGCCGAAATTGCCGATCGCCGAGACGAAGGCGAGGGCGGAGCCTGCGACGAGCGCCGGCGTCATCATCGGCAGGACGACAGTGCGCAGCACGAAGAGCCGACCGGCGCCGCAGGCCCTTGCCGCCTCGATCATCTCGCGCGGCAGGCCGCGCAGGCCGGCCCGCACGGCGAGGAACACCAGCGGCGCATGCTGGATGCCGAGGAGCAGGATGATCCCTTGCGCGCTGTAGAGCGGGTTCGGCGCGCCGAGCGGCGGGGCAAGGTCGAGGGTGATCAAAAGCGGGCTCGACGGCCCGGCGAGCTGCGCCCAGGACAGGGCCGTCACCTGCGGCGGGATCATCAGCGGCAGGAGGAACGCGAAGACCAGCGCCGCCTTCGCCCGGATGTCGGTGAGCGCCACGGCCAGCGCGAAACCCGTCCCGAGGACCAGCGAGATCGCCGTCCCGAAGATCGACGTGACCAGCGAGTGCCAGGTCGCCGTCCATGTCGAGCCGGCGGCGAGCACCGAGACGAGGTTCGACGGGTCGAGCCGGCCTCCCGGCGCGATCGCCTCCAGGAGGAGGCGCGCCATCGGCAGGACGGAGACGAGGAGGATGAAGACGACGAGGACGGCGAGAGCCAGGCCCTCGCCGTCCGGTCTGCGCTTGACGAATGCGATCAAGCGGTCAGCCGCCGAAGATTTCGGCGAAGCGCTTCTTGTTGGCCTCTTCGTCGGCCAGCGCCTTCTCGGCGTCGAAGGACATCAGCTTGATCTCGTCGCGGGCGGGGAAGCCGGCGGGACCGGCAACGCCGTCGCGGGCCGGCAGATAGCCCTGCGTGGCGGCGAGCTTCTGGCCCTCCTCGGAGAGGAGGAAGTCGACGAAGGCTTTGGCGGCTTCCGGGTTCTTGGCGGTCTTCAGGATCGCCACCGGCTCGGTGACCGCCGAAACGCCTTCGGTCGGGAAGACGAAGTTCACTGGCGAGCCCTTGGCCGCCTCGCGGATCGGCAGATAGTCGACGATGACGCCATAGGCGGACTGGCCGCCGGCGACGGCCTTCAGGATGCCGCCATTGCCGCCGGCCGCCGTCGCGCCGTTCTTTGCCAGCGCCTCGACATAGTCCCAGCCGAGATCGGGGTTCTGGGTGATCGCCGCGAGATGGACGAGGGCGGCGCCGGAGGTGAGCGGGCTCGGCATCGTCACCTGGCCCTTCGCGTCCTCCTTGGTCAGATCCTTCCAGGAGGTCGGCGTCATTCCGGCGCGGGTGTTGTTGACGATGCCGGTGGTGATCAGCTTCGTCGAGAAGTAGGTCTTGCCCTTGTCGTGGAGGCCGTCCTCGAACCCGCTCGTGTCGGCGTCCTCATAGGCCATCAGACGATCGTCGCGCTTCAGGCCCTCCATCGTCACGCTGTCTGCGATGAGGAGGAGGTCCGGCTGCGGGCTGCCGGCGGCGAACTCGGCCTGCAGCTTCGCCATCACCTTGGTGGTTCCGTCGCGCACCCACTCGACGTCGACGTCGGGATTGGCCTTCTCGAAGGCGTCGACGGTCGCCTGCGCGTCCTCGTTGGGCTGGCTGGTATAGAGCACCAGCTTGCCCGAGGCGGCGAGGGCGGGGGCAGCGGCGAAAAGCGCCGCGAGCGAGACGGCGAGAAGGCTGGCTTTGCGGATCATGGGAAGCATCTCCGAGATCGGGTTCAGGATCGGCGCCAGGGCCATAGCACCGTTCGAGCCTGCGGAGTAACCGCTGCGTCATGACAGAGGCATGACACCCGCGTGACCCGGGCTGAAGCCTCGCTCGCTGGACCGACGAGCCGGGAGCCGGTGGCCGGGCTTCAGGCCGCTTCCGTATTCCCGCGGCGTTCGCCCGCCATCCGCCGGCCCATCTCCTGCAGCTCGGCCACGGCGCGGTCGGTGGCTGACGGCGGGCAGAGATAGTCGCAGACCTCGTCCATTCGCCTGAGGGTGCGGCAATGGACGTCCTCCATCAGGATGTGGGCAAACTCGCCGTTGCGGCCGATGCTCCAGAGCCCGTCGATGCCGGTGGAGCGCGCGAAGCGCTGGCGCTCTTCCTCGTAGTCGAGCCGGTAGACGGGATAGGAGACCGGCGTCCTCATGATGCCGCCAGCGCCGAGATGCTTGCGCCGCAGATGCGGATAGATCTCGCAGATGCCGTCGAGGCAGAGGGCGGCGAGTGTTTCGTCCGACATCGACCAGTGTTCGTCGCCGATCTCGCAGCCGATGTCGGCGGTGATCAGCGTCTTGCCTTCCGGTGCCAGCCACGGCATCGAGATCGGCGTCTCGGTCAGCCGGAAGAACGGCATGGAGCGATCCGGCACCCAGAGCATCGTGTCCGGCAGGTGGTGGCGACCTTCGAAATGAAGGTTGACGAAGATCATCGGCCGGTAGCGGAAGCGCGCCAGATGATCGAGGGCGTCCGATCCCTCGACGAGTTTCGGCAGGACGTGGACCGGCGCCGTCGAGATCACCGCGGAGGCCTCGATGGTCTCGCCATGGACGCGCAGGCCGCGCGCCCGGCCGTCCTCGACGAGGATCTTCTCGACCGGCGATTCGAGCTTCACGAGATGCCGGACCTTGTCGAGCGTCGGCTCCAGCAGCCGTGCGATGCCACCCTCCGGATAGACGTGGTAGATGCCGGCATTCTCGGACCGCTCGTGGGAATAACCGATGCAGACCGCGCGTCCGGTGAGGCGGGCGGCAGCTTTCAGGTAGAGGGTCTTCAGCGCCCCGTTCGACATCTTCTCGCCGACCGCCGGGGAGAGTTCGCTGGCAGGCGTGCCCGACCACGCCTCGGCAATCGGGATCGCCACCGCCTCGGCGAGGGCGTCGCCGTAGTGGTCGCGGAACCAGTCCTCGGCAGTCCGGAGCTCGGGATGGCGGAAGCGGCTCGCCACCGCGCCGCGCACGAAGCGCGGCGAGCGCATCAGCCCGAACGGATAGCCGTAGGAGGCGCCGCCGAGATGCACCGCTTCGCCATAGTGCTTGACCGGGCGGCAGATGTCCGCTGCGCCGAGTGCCGCGGCCAGCCGGTTGTTGACGAAATGCGCGCCGAAGTCATAGGTGAAGCCGGCCGGGTCCTTGAAGGACGCCATCATTCCGCCGACAGATTTGCCCGCCTCATAGACGGTCACTGGCAAGCCCCGCCGCTGCAGTTCGGCTGCGGCCGTCAGTCCGGCGATGCCGGCCCCAAGAATGGCGATCGGATGCATGCTGCGTTCCCCTGCCTCGGCCCGGGAGCGCCCGCCGTTCCTTCGGAAGACGGCATTCGTCCTGCACCGGGAAGCTGCCGCGGCAGCTCCCGACGGCTGGCGAACCGTAAGCCGGACTTCGCTAACGATCCGTTGGCGAGGGGCGAAGGCGAAAAAGCTGCGCGGGAATCATCGGCGGGATCGTGAAGAACCGGTTACCAGGCCCATCACGCCCCATCACATTGGCGCGATCACCCGGCGAGGGCTCTGCTGGGTCCGCACCGCTCGACCGGCGGGCGCCGCCTCCGACGCCCGCGTGCTCGCAACGCCGTCAGGCCGCCGAATCCCGGTCCGGCAGGAACTGGTAGAGCCAGGTCTCGGTCAGGGTCTGGTCGCCGCGGCGCAGATAGGCGCGAAGATCCACCGGGTCGACGTCTTCGGCCTTGAGATCGAAGGTCATGCGCCAGGCGGTCCCGACCTTCACCGAATAGCAGTCGATGTTGGACAATTCGCCCCGCGAGGTGGAGACCACGGCCTTGACGCCCTTGGTGTCGCGATCGAGCTTGGCGACGAAGCCGCCGTCGAAATCGACCGCGAACTTGACGACGCCCTTCGGCCTCGGCTGGCCGGCGATGCCGCCGCGGCCGATGCGCGTCGCGGTGACGGCGCTGACCTCGGCCGGCCGCGGCTCGTCCTTGCCCCAGGTGAGGCGGTAGGAGAGGGGGATCTCGTCGCCTTTTCGAACCGGCTTGCCGGAGACCCAGTAGACGACGATGTTGTCGTGGATCTCGTCGTCGGTGGGGATCTCGACGAGTTGCACCTCGCCCTCGCCCCAGTCACCCTTCGGCTCGATCCAGACGCTCGGCCGCTTCTCGTAGAAGACGCCGTCGTCCTCGTAGTTGGAGAAGGCGCGATCGCGCTGCAACAGGCCGAAGCCCTTCGGGTTCTTGTCGGAGAAGCTGGAGGTGCGAACCGCGGACGGGTTGTTCAGCGGCCGCCAGATCCGCTCGTTGGCGCCGGTCCAGATCGCCAGCCCGTCGCTGTCGTGGACCTCGGGTCGCCAGTCGACGCGGTCCGGCCGGTCGGTTTCGGAGAACCAGAACATCGAGGTCAGCGGCGCCAGGCCGACGCGGTCGATCTTGTCGCGGGCGAAGAACCGGCTGTCGATGTCCATGACGACCGGGCCGTGCTTGCCGACATCCATGCGAAACACGCCGGTCATGCGCGGCGAGTCGATCAGGCAGGTGATGACGAGCTCGTGGCCGGGGGTCGTCGAGCGCTCGAGGAAATAGTCGGTGAAGCGCGGAAACTCCTCCGGCGTCGGCATGGCGACGTCGATCGCGAGGGCGCGGGCGGAGAGGCCGAACTGGTTGAGTTCGCCGGAAGAGCGGAAATAGGCGGCGCCGAGAAAAGCCAGCCAGTCGGTCTTCTGGTCGGGCGCCATGACCCGGAGGCCGGCATAGCCGATGTCCTTCGGCAGCTTGCGCGCCGGGCTGTCCTCCGGCATCTCGAAGACGGCGGGGTCGTAGCGCAGCTGGCGCGACTTGTCGCCGTCGACGACATGGATGCCGACGGGAAGCTGGAAATACCGGCCGAGATGGAAGAGGCGGACGGGCGCCTTGCCGTCGGCGACTTCAAGCGTCGCCTCCGGCCTGTACTTGATCTTCCAATGGGCGTCGAAGTCGATCTGGTCGAGCACCTCGGGATCGCGCGAGCGCGTCTCGATATAGGGCTGCATCGCCATGCGCCGGGCATGGTCGGCGAGAAGGTCGAAGGAGAAGGGCTTTTCCGCCGCGAAGGACAAGAGATTGTCCTCGGCAAAGGCGCGGCCTCCGGCCGGCAGCAGGCCGAGGGCTGCTGCGGCAGCGAGGAAGGACCGGCGGCTCAGCCCGGACGAGCGGCTCGGATGCGCGGCGCCCTCGGGCGCCGCGGAAGGATTTCGCATGTGTTTGCCCCTACGCATGGATGCGAGCGCTTGCCTGCGCCCTGTCATGTGGCCGCAGAGTCAGCGGCATTTTGTCATCGGTAAGGCGAAATCTGCATTTGCGCCAGGCAGTCAGTGAGCTTGCTCATAAGTTTTGCAGGGATGGTGAATGCGGTTTTTGCGATGGCGGATCCGTCAGGATTTCCGCTTCCATTCCTCCAACTCGTTGGCGTGAAATCGCAAATTTTCATCGGTAAATCGAAGGGCGTGACCCGCCATTTGCGCACGGGCCGCTCGCCGGGGGGAGGCATGTCAGCCCATGGACTGTGGGCGAAGGTCAGGCGTCCGGCACACCGAACCGCTCTGCCGCTTGGCGACATCTCGCTGCGCCGGGCGCTCCTTTCGACCGGACGTCGCATTTTCATCAGAGTAACGCGCGATGCTCCGGCGATACCGGAGCCGCGGCAGCCGGTTCCCCGCGCAAGGAGATCCCGCCTCATGACAATCGCTCGTTTCGCCCTTGTGGCGGTATTTTCCGTCGGCCTTGCCGGCACCGCTTCCGGCCAGGCCATCACCGGCGACTGGCTGACCGAGAATGGCGAGCGGGTGACGGTCGAGCGCTGCGGCAAGGCTTATTGCTCGGTGGTGGCCACCGGCACCTACCGGGGTCAGCGCATCGCCGAGGTCGCCGGCCCCGGGCCGGAATATCCCGGCACGATCACGGATCCGAGTGCCGGCAAGACCTACAAGGGCTCGATGACGGTCCGCGGCGCGCAGCTCGACCTGAAGGGCTGCCTGATGGGGATGTTCTGCAAGACCGTCCAGAGCTGGCGCCGCCCGTAAGCGCCAAGGCGTGCCCGGCGCTACCCCTCACGCCGCCGCGCCAAAGCGAGGAGGCCCGCCTCCCGCCCGTGCGGCGCGATGAGCTGCAGGCCGGCTGGCAGCCCGTCCCTGAAGCCGGCAGGCATGGCGAGGACCGGGCAGCCGGACAGGGTGCCGGGGGCGACGCACTCCATCCAGCGATGGTAGCTGTCCATCCGCCGTCCGGCGATCTCCTGCGGCCAGCGCCACTCGGCCGGGAAGGGCCAGACCTGGGCGGCCGGCAAAGCGAGGACGTCGAAGCGCGCGAAGAGTTCGAGGATCCGCAGGTGCCAGGCGGTGCGGATCTCGCCGGCGGCGAAGACGTCGAGGGCACTCAGCCCCCTGCCGCCCTCGATCTCCCATTGCAGCTCCGGCTTCAACAGCTCGCGGGTCGCCGGATCGTCGAAGAGCGGGCCGAACTTGCCGGCGACGGCGACATGGCGCTGGACGACGAAGCTCTGCCACAGCCGTTCGGCGTCGAAGCCGAGATCGGCGGGTGCGGTGTCGGTTTCGGGAATGGCGGCGAGCGCACTGAGGCAGGTGTCGAGGATGCCCGGCTCGAAGGCGAGGTGGCCGCCGAGATCGCCGAGCCAGCCGATGCGCACGGGCCGGTCGCCGATCGGTGCGGGGCGCGAGACGTCCGGCAGCCCCGCCGACAGCGGCTGGCGCGGGTCCGCTCCGGACTGGACCAGGAGCAACCGCTCCAGATCGTCGATCGTCCGGGCCATCGGGCCATCGGTCGAGAGCGACGCTTCGAAGACGTTGCCGGCGGCAAGGCTCGGCACCCGGCCGAAGGAGGGGCGAAGGCCGTAGACATTGTTGAAGGCGGCGGGATTGCGCAGCGAGCCGCCCATGTCCGAGCCGTCGGCGATGGGCAGCATGCGCGTCGCGAGCGCCACGGCCGCACCGCCGGACGAGCCGCCGGCGCTTTTCGCCGGATCGAAGGCATTGCGGGTGGTGCCGAAGACCTCGTTGAAGCTGTGCGAGCCGAGCCCGAATTCCGGCGTGTTGGTCTTGCCGACGACGATGGCGCCGGCCGCCCTGATCCTTGCGGTGGAAAGCCCGTCGAAGTCGGGCACGTGGTCGCGGTAGATCGGCGAGCCGAAGGTGGTCGTCAGGCCCTTGGTCGGCGACAGGTCCTTGATGGCGATCGGCAGGCCGTGCAGCCGCCCGAGCGCCTCGCCGGACGCCACCGTCGCGTCTGCCGCGCCGGCCTCGGCGAGGATCTCCTCGCGCGGGCGGAGCGACACGATGGCGAGATGGTGCGGATTGGCTGCGTCGATCCGGTCGAGAAAGGCGGTGACGACCTCCACCGAAGACAGCTGCCGCGTGGCGATGGCCCCGGCGAGTTCCGTGGCGCTCGCGGCGCAGATGGCGGGGATCTCTCCCGCCGGTGCGCGCAGCGAGCCGTCGTCGGCGAAGGGCGACGTCGCGTCGCCCTCTGCCGTCGTTCCCGGCGACGGGACGATCCCTTGCGTCACGGCCGAGGCCCGGCGAGGCGAGCGATGCCGGACATCAGTCGAGCTCCGCCAGGAGGCCGGCAATGAGGCGGCCGCGCGAGGCGAGGCTGGATACCTCGATGTGCTCGTTCAGCGTATGCACGTCGCGGCCAACGACGCCGAGGCCGTCGAGGGTCGGCAGGCCCATGGCGCCGGTGAAGTTGCCGTCCGAGCCGCCGCCTTCCGAGGCATGGGCGAGATCGAAGCCGAGTTCGTTACCGATGCGCCGGGCTCTGCCATAGAGCTCCATCGTCCCCTCGCTGGCCTCCCAGACCGGACGCACGACGCTCTTCTCGACGAAGAAGCCGGTGCCGTCCGGATTGCGCTCGTCGAAGGCGAGGATCTTCGCGGTGCCCTCGTCGAGATCGCCCTGCCGCTTGGCCATGGAGAGGCATTCCGCCCGGGCGGTCGTCGGCACGCAGTTCACCCACTGGCCGCCATGCATCACCGAGACCGAGAAGGTGCAGTCCTCGTTCGTCATGTCCTCGATCTCGATCAGCTTGCGGGCCATCATCTTGACCGCCGACTGGCCGGCCTTCAGCGCGGCGCCGGCGTGGCTCGGCCGGCCGACGGCGGTCAGGTGGTAGCGGGCGATGGCGTAGCGCCCGGTGACCACCGTGTTGCGGGCCCAGGCGGGTTCGGGAACGAGGACGTACTTGTTCTTCGCCGCCTCGGCTTCGATGAGTGCTCTGGTGCCGGGCGTGCCGATCTCCTCGTCGGAGGTCAGCAGCACGGTGACGGGCAGGGGCGTTGCGACGCCCATGTCGGCCAGCGCCTTGACCGCATGGATCGCGGCGAAGTTGCCGCCCTTCATGTCGCAGATGCCGGGGCCCCAGCAGATGTCGCCCTCGCGACGGAACGGCAGCTTCTCCAGCGTGCCGAGCGGATGCACCGTGTCGAGATGGCCGACGATCAGGATGCCGGGCTCGCCCTGCCGCGGATGCGGGAACGTGCCGCGAGCGCAGTTGCCGAGGCCTTCCGGCCCGGGGATGATCTCGACCGAGAAGCCGAGCGCCTCCATGTCTTCGCCGGCCAGCGCCATCATCCTGTCGACGGAGGGCTTGTCGTAGGTCGGGCTTTCGCACTCGACCCAGCGCTTGAGGCCCTTGATCATCTCCTCCGCGTCGAGCGGAACCTTGGTCACGTCCATGTCTGTCAGTCCTTGCAAAATGTCGAAATCGCTGTCGCTCGTCCGCCGCCGCCTCAGACGGCGAGCCGCCGCTCCACCACGCGGGCGAGCAGGCTCGAGCCGATCGGCAGGATCGCGTCGTCGAGGACGAAGCCGGGGTTGTGCACCGGTACCGACCCGCCATGGCCGACCCAGCAATAGGCGCCGGGAACGGCGAGGAGCATGTCGGCGAAGTCCTCGCTGCCCATCATCGGGTTCGGGTCGGTGAGGACGTTCTCCGCGCCGACGATCTCGACGGCGGCCTGACGCATCGCCTCAGTCTCGGCCGGATGGTTCTCGAGGACGGAGAAAACGTCGCGGATGTCGATGTCGATCTCGCACTGGTACATGACCGCGGCGCCGGCGCAGATCTCGCGCATGCGGCTCCGGATCAGATCGCCCACCGCGTCGTCGAAAAAGCGGATGGTGCCGCCGAGCTCGGCGGTCTCCGGCACGACGTTGTAGGCCGACCCGGCGTTGAACTTGGTGATCGACAGGACCGCCGGCAGCATCGGATCGACGTTGCGGCTGACGATGCTCTGGAGGCTCTGGGACAGCGACGTCGCGATGACGATCGGATCCCTCGAGTCGTGGGGCCGGGCTCCGTGGCTGCCGCGGCCGCGGATGGTGATGTCGAAGAAGCTCGCCCCGGCCATCGCCTTGCCCGGGAAGACGGCGATCTGGCCGAGGTCGTGGACCGGGCTGTTGTGGAGGCCGTAGATCTCGTCGCAGGGAAAGCGCTCGAACAGCTTCTCGGCGATCATCGCGCGTGCCCCGCCGAGCCCTTCCTCGGCCGGCTGGAAGACGAACATCGCGGGGCCGGCGAAATCCCGCCGGGCGGCCAGATAGCGGGCGGCGCCGAGCAGCATGGTGGTGTGGCCGTCATGGCCGCAGCCATGGAAGGCGCCGGGGTTCTGCGAGCGGTAGGGAAGGTTGGTCTGCTCCTCCATCGGCAGAGCGTCCATGTCGGCCCGAAGACCGATCGTGCGCCCCGCGCCGCCGGTGCCCCGCAGGATGCCGACGACGCCGGTGACGCCGATGCCCTCATGCACCTCGTCGAGGCCGTACTCCTTCAGCTTCGCGGCGACGATCGCCGCCGTGCGCTTCTCCTCGAAGCCGATCTCCGGATGGGCGTGGAGATCGCGGCGGATCTCGGTCAGATCCTGGGCGAAGCTCTGGATCTCGGGAATGATGGTCATGGCAGTCCTCGTGGGCATGGTCCGGCGGTCGCTCGCCCGCCGCATGGAGGGTTTCAGACGAAGGCGGGGCCGGTCGGCGACAGGTCGATTCCGCTGCGCAGTTTCTTGAAGGGCAGGGCGGCCGGCGAGACCGGCATTGGGCCGGGCGCCGCCGCGACGAGGATCGTCTCGGCGATCGGCGCGAAGTCGGCGCGGAAATGCACCGAGCTCTTCACCACGAGGATCGCCTGGGCCTCCGGCTCGATGCCGAGAAAGCGGAACATCTCGCGGTCGGCCATCTGCGCCTTGCGGCTGACGACGACGATGGCGACGCCGCCGACCCGAAGCCAGGCCGAGGGCCCGAGCTGCATCCGGGCACCTCCATAGAAGGGCCCGGAGGCGACGAACTCGCCGTCGGAAAGGGCCATCACCTCTAAGGCGCCGCTATAGGGCGCATCGCCGAAGACGCCCCTGGCGCCGCCCAGTGCGCCGTGGATCGTCGCGCCGACGCCGGCTTCGTGCGCCGCCACTGCCATCGCCGGATCGAAGATCGCACCAATCGCCGCGCGCGTCGCGCCGGCCTCGATCAGGGCCTTCAGCATGCCCATGGTGTTGGAGTCGCCGCCGGCCCCGGGATTGTCCTGGGTGTCAGCGATGACCACCGGCCGGCTCGAACCGTCGGCGATGCGCTGGGCCTCGCGCACCGCCTCCAGCGGATCGAGGCTCTGCCCGGCAAAGGCGAGGCGGGCGGCCGAGACCTTTTCGAAGATGACATCCGCCGCCGCGTCTGCCGCCTCGCTGGTGTCCGCATAGGCGACGACCGACGGCCCGCAATCGTGGATGTCGGCGGCCGGAAAGCCGCAGAGGAAGGAGACCGAGGGGACCTGGTCCGTCTCCATCTCCGCCACGGCCCGGTAGATCGACGCGTTGGGCTCCATGTCGGTCGATTGCCAGGCGATCGGGATGAGGAAGGGGACCTGCCGGAAGGCCTTCCGGTACCGCTTGCCGGCGAGGAGGGGGGCGAGGGCGGCCGCCGCGCGCCGGCCGGTCTCGGCCATGTCGACATGGGGATAGGTGCGGTAGGCGACGAGGATGTCGGCGTGGTCTACCATTGCAGGCGAGACGTTGCCGTGGAGGTCGAGGCTGGCGACGACCAGCACGTCCGGGCCGACGACCGCGCGCACCCGGGCGAGAAGCTCGCCCTCGCCATCCTCCAGGTGCTCGGCGACCATGGCCCCGTGCAGGTCGAGATAGACGCCGTCGAGGGGCAGGGCGTCGGCGATCGCGGCGACGAGGCGCGAGGCGATGGCCTCATAGGCATCCTCGGTGACGTGGGCCGAGGGAACGGCGGCGCACCACAGCGTCGGCACCAGCGACCAGCCCTCCGCTTCGGCCGTCTCGACGAAGCCGCAGATGGCCATGTTGACGTCGCGGGTCGCCTCCAGCATCGCCGGCCCCTCCGACAAAGGCGGCCAGCCGCCGCCATGTCGGAACGCCGCGAAATCGGCCTTGGTGGGCGCGAAAGTGTTGGTCTCGTGCATGAATCCGCCGACGGCGATGCGCGGCGAAGGAACGCGGTCCATGGGTTTCGATCAGCCTCCGGGAGTGACGTCGACCGGCGCGACTGCGGCCGGCATCGGACGGAAATTCGGAAAGTCCCAGTGCCGTCCGGGTGCGGCGTCGATCAGCTCGCGGGTGTAGGCTTCCCTCGGATTGCCGAGGACCTCGGCCGTCGGCCCGTATTCGACCACCCGGCCGCGCTGCATCACCGCCACATCGTCGCAGATCTGCGCGGCGACCCGCAGGTCGTGGGTGATGAAGAGCAGCGCCACGCCGAGCCGCGTCTGGATGTCGTCGAGAAGATCGAGCACCTGGGCCTGCACCGAGACGTCGAGCGCCGACACCGCCTCGTCGGCGACGAGGACGTCCGGCTCCATTGCCAGAGCGCGGGCGATGGCGATGCGCTGGCGCTGGCCGCCGGAGAACTGGTGCGGATGGCGGTCGATGGCGTCGGCCGGCAGGCCGACCAGTTCGAGCAGCTCGCGGGCTCTGGCGCGGGCATCCTGTTTCGAGGCGCCGTAGTTGACCGGCCCCTCGATGATGCTGTCGCCGACGGTCAGGCGCGGATTGAGCGAGCGGTTGGGATCCTGGAAGATCATCTGGATGCGCTTGCGCCAGGGCCGCAGCGCCCGGCGCGACAGGTTGGCGATCTCGTGGTTGCGCAGCCGGATGCTGCCGGTGGTGGGATCGATCAGCCGCATCACGCAGCGCGCCACGGTGGATTTGCCCGAGCCGCTCTCGCCGACGATGCCGAGGGTGCGCCCGCGGGTCAGCTTCAGGTCGACGTCCTTGGCCGCGACGGTGCCTTCGCGCTTTTTGAACAGCGAGGCCTGGCCGTAGACCATGCCGAGCTGCGAGGTCTCCAGCACGATCTCGCGGGATGAAGCGGGCCGGGCGGCGCGCGGGCTCAGCGCCGGCACGGCGGAAAGGAGGTCGCGGGTGTAGTCGCGCTCGGGCTTCGTCAGGATCGACTGGATCGGGCCGGATTCCACCAGCTTGCCATGGCGCATGACATAGACGCGGTCGGCAATGTCGGCGACGACGCCCATGTCGTGGGTGATGAACAGCACGGAGGTGCCGAGCCGCTCCTGGATCTCCGCGATCAGCTTCAGGATCTGCTTCTGGGTGGTGACGTCTAGGGCGGTGGTCGGCTCGTCGGCGATGAGAAGCTTGGGCTCCAGCACCAGCGCCATCGCGATCATCACCCGCTGGCGCTGGCCGCCGGACAGCTGGTGCGGATAGGAGCGGCACATGCGCTCGACATCCGGCAGGTGGACCAGGGACAGGATCTCGCGGATGCGGGTCCGCCGGTCGGCCGCACTCATCGAGGCGTGCGCGGTAAGCACTTCCTGCAGCTGCTCCTCGACGGTCATCACCGGGTTCAGCGCCGTCATCGGCTCCTGGAAGATCATCGACATGCGCGTCGCGCGCATCTGGCGCAGCCGCGAGGGGCTGGCCGCGAGCACGTCCTCGCCCTCGACGAGGATGCGTCCCGAGCGGGCGGAGAGCGCCCCCTTCGGCAGGAGGCCCATGGTGGCGAGCGAGGTCACCGACTTGCCGGAGCCGCTCTCGCCGACGAGGCAGACGGTCTCGCCCGGACCGACGGTCAGCGAGACGTCGTCGATGATGCGGTGCGGATCACGGCCGTTGGTCTCGATGACGAGGTTCTCGACGACGAGGATGGCGTCGGTTTGCATGCCCGTGCCCGTTCCAGTGCCCGCCTCGATCGGCCGGCGGTCCTTTGCAATCGTCTCGCCCATCACGCCTGCCTCTTCTTGCCGAGCTTGGGGTCCATGACGTCCCTTGCGGTGTCGCCGAGGATGTTGATCGACAGGATGGTGATCGAGAGGAACAGGCCGGGCCAGAAGATCAGGCTGGGCTTGAGCTGGAAGTACAACCGGCCCTCGGACATGATGTTGCCCCAGGAGGGCGTCTCGGTGCCGATGCCGGCGCCGAGGAAGGAGAGGATCGCCTCGGTGAGGATCGCCGAGGCGCAGACATAGGTCGCCTGGACGATCAGCGGGGCGAGGGTGTTCGGCATCAGGTGCCGCCACATGATCTTCGGCAGGCTGGAGCCGACGGCGATCGCGGCCTCGACATAGGGCTCCTCGCGGGCCGACAGGACGACCGAGCGCACCAGCCGCACGACGCGCGGGATCTCCGGGATGGTGATGGCGAAGAGCACCGTCCACAGGCTGGAGCCGGCGAGCGAGACGATGGCGATGGCCAGCAGGATCGACGGGATCGCCATCAGCCCGTCCATGATGCGCATCAGGATCGCGTCGAGCCAGCGGAAGAAGCCGGCAAACAGCCCGAGCGGCAGGCCGATCAGGACCGCGACGAGAGCCGCCCCGATGCCGACGATCAACGACATCCGGGCGCCGTAGAGCGTTCGCGACAGGACGTCGCGGCCATAGGCGTCGGTGCCGAAGGGGTGAGCGGCGGAGGCGCCCTGCAGTCGCTCCATCGGGTTCATCGCAATCGGATCGTAGGGTGCGATCAGCGGGGCGAGCAGCGCCGCGACGACGATGACGAACAGGCAGACGGCGGCGATGGTCGGGGCGAGCTTCAGGTCGGCCATGTCGATGCGCGGCAGCAACTGACGCTTGATCACCGGCTGGCTCGCGGCGGGAGCGGTGGGAGCGGCGTCTCGGTTGGCCATCAGTAGCGGATCCTCGGGTCCATGAAGGCGTAGGAGATGTCGATCAGGAGGTTGATGACGACGTAGATCCCGCTGGTCAGAAGGATCAGAGCCTGGATGACCGGGTAGTCGCGGGCAAGGATCGCATCGACGGTGAGCCGGCCGAGGCCGGGGATGTTGAAGACGCTCTCGGTGACGACGACGCCGGAGATCATCAGCGCGAAGCCGGTGCCGACGACGGTGAGGATCGGCACCGCGGCGTTGCGCAGCGCATGGCGGAAGAGGACGATCCGCTCCGTCAGGCCCTTCGCCCGAGCGGTGCGGATATAGTCCTCGTCGAGGACCTCGAGCATCGCCGCACGGGTCATCCGGGCGATCAGCGCGATGTAGATGGTCGCCAGCGTGAAGGCCGGCAGGACGATGCGGGCGAGAAACGGGCCCACCCCGTCAAAGACGCTCCGGAAGCCTTGGACCGGCAGCAGCCGCAGGTCGATCGCGAAGATCTGGATGAAGATGTAGCCGGTGACGAAGACCGGGATGGAAAAGCCGAGGACGGAGATCGCCATCACGGCGTTGTCGGTCAGGCTGCCATGGCGCCACGCGGCGATGACGCCCATCGGGATCGACAGGACCAGCGTGATGATCATGGTAACGATGGCAAGGCTCAGCGTCGGCTCGAGCCGCTGGCCGATCAGCGTCAGCACCGGCGTGCGGGAGATCAGCGAGGAGCCGAAGTCGCCGGACAGGAGCTGGCCGCTCCAGGTGACGAACTGGGTCAGGAGCGGCTCGTTGAGGCCGAGGCTGTCGCGGATGCGCTCCAGCTGATCCGGTGTCGCCATGTCGCCGGCGATGATCGCCGCGGGGTCGCCGGGCGTCAGCCGCAGCAAGAGGAAGACGAACAGCGCCACGACCAAGAGCACGGGGACCGATGCCAGGATGCGGCGAGCGATATAAGCCAGCATGAAGGGATGCCTCGGGGCACGGGACAGGTTCGCCGCCCGTCATCTCGGGCGGCGCAGGAGATCCGGCGCCGCCCATCGGAAGGCGCCGCCGGAACGCTCGCTTGCTACTCGGACTTGGTGACGCTCCAGAACACCGGAACCGGCATTTCCAGCATGCCGTCGAGGGTGTTCGAGATGGTGGCGGGGATGAGGTACTCGCCGACCGGGATGTAGTTCACCACCTCGTAGGCATGGGCTTGGATGTCGGCGGCGATGGTCTTGCGCTCGTCCTCGCTGGTCGCGGAAGCGAATTTCACCCGCATCTCGTCGAGCTTGGTGTCGTCCGGCCAGCCGAACCAGGCCGCCGCCTTGCCGCCGCCGTTGAGCATCGGGTTGTTGATCGGGCTCCAGACTTCCGGAACGATCCAGTTGGTGAAGAAGAGGTTCCAGCCGCCGTCCTTCACGCTGGCCTGGCTTGCCCGGCGGGTGACGAGGGTCTGCCAGTCCATCGGCTGCATGTCGACTGTGAAGCCGCCCTGGCGCAGCAGCTGCGCCGCGACCACCGGCTGGGCGGCGAGCGAGGCGACGTCGGTCGGCTGCATCAGGACGATCGGCGTGCCGTCGTAGCCGGCCTCCTTCAGCATTTCCTTGGCCTTTTCGGGCTGCGGCCCGTTGAGGATCGGCTCCGCCCCGGCCTCGGTCGCATAGGGGGTGTCGCAGCCATACATCGTGCCGTAGACCTTCATGTAGTCGGGATTGCCGACGAGAGCCGCGAGGATCGGCTGCTGGCCGAGCGCCGTCAGGGCGGCGCGGCGGATCTCGACCTTGTCGAAGGGCGGGTTCAGCCAGTTCAGCCGGGCCATGGTCTGGTAGCCGTACTTGCCGAGGGTCTTGACCGTCAGGTCGGGGTTCGCCGACAGCAGCGGCAACAGGTCGATCGGAGTCTGCTCGAGGAAGTCGATCTCGCCGGAATTGATGGCGTTCACCGCCGTCTGGGCGTCCGGCATCACCACCCAGGTGACCTTGTCGACCTTGACCACCTTGCCGCCGGCGGTCCAGCTCGGCGGCTCGTCCCGCGGAACGTAGTCGGCGTTCTTCTCATAGACGGCCCTGACGCCCGGCTCGAACTCGGCCTCGACGAACTTGAACGGTCCGGAGCCCGTATAGTCGGTGATCGCCTCGCTCGACGGCGTCTTGGCCACCCGCTCCGGCATGATGAAGGTCGGCAGGCCGGAGGGCTTCGCCATCAGCTCGATGGCGTAGGAGAACGGCTGCGAGAGCTTCATGACGAAGGTCTTGTCGCTCTCGGCCGCAAGGCTCTCGACATATTTGAACAGCATCTGGGCGCCGCCGTCCCGCTCGCCCCAGCGCTTCAGCGAGGCGATGGCGTCGGCCGAGGTCACCGGCTGGCCGTCGGTCCACTTCAGCCCGTCGCGCAGGGTGAAGGTGTAGGTCAGCTGGTCGTCCGACACCATCCACGAGGCCATCTGCGGCTGCGGCTTCAGGTTCTCGTCCATGCCGAGAAGCGTGTCGTAGATCATGTAGCCGTGGTTGCGGGTGATGTGCGCCGTGGTGATCACGGGATCGAGGACCCGGATGCCCGAATGCATCACCGCGCGGATCTCCTGCGCGGCAGCGGGGCCGGCGGCGAAGCCGGTGAGGGCGAGGGCGGAAGCCAGAAGTGCCGAGCGGACGAGCCGGGCCGGTCGGAAGGCGGAAGCAGGGGAGAAGAAGGTCATGCGTGCGTCTCCGGAAGGGCGCGGCAGGGCCGCTGACGAGAACCCGCCAGCATTTAGCGCACTGCGCTAATGATATGCGGATTGAGGTATGGTAAGAACGAGGCTACGAATTAGTCAACATCGATTGTCGAATAAAAAGAGTGCAGCGCAGCATGGAGCAGGACAAGCAGAGGCGGCGCAACGGACATTTCATCGGGTCGCTGGAGAAGGCGATGCGGCTCCTTGAGGCCTTCGGTCCGGAATCACCCCGCATGGGGCTCACCGAGCTCGCCCGCCAGACCGGCTTCGACCGCTCGACGGTGCAGCGGCTGACCACGACGTTCCATGAACTCGGCTATCTCGACAAGGACCCGGCGACCCGCCGCTACAGCCCGTCGATCCGCATGAGCGAGCTCGCCAACGCCTATCTGTGGTCCGACGATCTCATGCGGGCGGCGATGCCGCGGCTGATCGACCTGCGCCAGAAGCTCGGCGAGACCATCAACTTCGCGCGCCTGTCCGGGACCGACATCGTCTACACGGCGCGGCTGCCGAGCGCCCGGACGAGCTACGACGCGACGATCATCGGTCGCCGCGCGCCGGCCCTCAACACCTCGAGCGGCCGGGTCATGCTGTCGCGGCGCAGCCCCGACGAGCGGGCCGCGGGGGTCGAGACATGGCCCCTTCACCGCTACACCGAGGCGACGCTGATGGACCGCGCGCAGATCCTCCAGCGCGTCGAACTGGCGGCGCGGCAGGGATACGCGATCGCCAAGGACGAGTTGCGGATGAACGAGCTCGCCGTCGCCGTCGCGGTCGGCCGCGGCGAGGCATCCGGAGGGGCGGTGCAATGCTCGGTCAGCGGCACGGTGTGGACCCCCGAGCGTCTCGTCGCCGAGATCGTCCCATCGCTGCTCGACGCCGCCAACGCCATCACCTGAGCCGACCCGCCGCGGTCTCGCCCCGAGGCCGATTCGCCCTCCCGAACTGCCAGGCCCCACGCCGGACCGCACGCCGGACCGCACCGCAAGGAGCTTCCATGACCAACTTCTCCCGCTCGACCATCGTCATCAAGCCCGCCTGCGTATCGAAGGGCGGCATCGTCGCCGCGCAGCACCGCCGCGCCGCCGAGATCGGTGCCGAGGTGCTGGCCGCCGGCGGCGACGCGGTCGACGCTGCGACCGCGGTCTCCTTCGCCATCGGGGTGGTGGAGCCCTGGATGAGCGGGCCGGCCGGCGGCGGTTCAATGATGGTCTGGCGGGCAAACGAGGCGAGGCCCTACGCCGTCGACTACGGCATGCGGGCGCCGGCGGCGCTCGATCCGCGTGATTTTCCGCTGTCGGGGGAGGGCGTCGCCGGCGACCTGTTCCCGTGGCAGCGGGTGGTGGACGACCGCAACATCGAGGGCGCTTCGGCCGTCGCCGTCCCGGGTACCGTCGACGGCATCGGCCTTGCCCACGAACGCTGGGGCAGGATGCCCTGGCGCGACCTCGTCGAGCCGGCGGCGGCACTGGCCCGCGAGGGCATGCGGGTGGACTGGTATGCCGCGCTGATCATCGCCTCGGCGGCGCGGTCGCTGGCGAAGGACCCGGACGCGGCGGCGCTGTTCCTGGAAGACGGGCTGTTCCCGCCGATCGGCGGCTGGACGGCGCTGACCGACATCCGGCTGAAGATGCCGCGCTTCGCCGACACCTTGGATGCGATCGCCCGCGGCGGCCGGCGTGCCTTCTTCGAGGGCGATGTCGCCCATGAACTCGCCCGCGACGTCCGCGACAAGGGCGGCTCGCTGAGCGTGGAGGATCTCGCGGCCTATCGCGCCGAGGTCCAGCAGCCGGCGTCGATCGAGGCCTTCGGCGGCCGCCTGCATGCGACGCCGACGCTGACCGCCGGGCCCACCATCGTCGACACCTTTCGCCGGCTGTCCGCAATGGTGCCGCCGGAGGGGCGCGCCGGCAAGCTGGCGGCCATGGCCGATACGCTGTCTGCCGCCTATGCCGAGCGGCTGGCGACGATGGGCGACCACGAAAGCCCGCTGGCGCCCGGCTCGACGACGCATTTCTCGGTGATCGACCGACACGGCAACATGGTGGCGATGACCCAGACGCTGCTGTCGGTGTTCGGGGCGCGGGTGGTCTCGCCGTCGACGGGGCTCCTCCTCAACAACGGCATCATGTGGTTCGACCCCGAGCCGGGGCGGCCGAATTCGCTCGGCCCCGGCAAGCGCTGCCTGATGAATGTTTGCCCGGTGATCGGCGAAGCCGCCATCGGAACGGCCGAAGAAACGCGATTCGCCATCGGCGCCTCGGGCGGGCGCAAGATCCTGCCGGCGGTCGCTCAACTCGCTCATCGCCTGATGGCGGATGGGGAGGATCTGAACGCTGCCTTCCACGCCCCCCGCATCGACGTCTCCGGCGGCGAGACGGTGATCGCCGACGCGGCCTTCGCGAGCGAGGACCTGTCGGAGCTTCGCCGGGCGTTCCAAGTCGAGACCGCGCCTCGGACCGTCTTTCCCTACGCCTTCGCCTGCCCGGCGGGCGTCATGCGCCGGGGCGACGTCAATTCCGGCGCGACCGAGATCATGTCGCCCTGGGGCGATGCCGTCGCCGAGGCGGCCGTCGGTCCGGATGATGGAACGTCACGCGATCGCAGCTCGGGTGATTGAACGCCGCGGGGGATGCACGCCGTTGCAGAATGTGCATGGCTGCCATGTATCGGATGCTCTGGCTGCAGGACGTCGATCGTGGGAAAAGCTTTTCAGGCAAGCAACTCCTCCCAAACGTTTGCCGAACTTTGAGAGCCCGTCCGGATCCTCCCCCGGACGGGCTTTTTCGTTCGGGCCGCCTTTTGTGGCGCGTGCCGTCGATGCCGCGGGCCTTCACGCGGACAGGGACATCCGTCGGCTCAGCCGCCCGGTGCCGGTCCGCCGCCGCAGGCCGATCGCCGATCAGGCGCCGCGATCCGCTCCCTGAGTGTCGTCCTCGTCTTCATCCATATTCTCTGCCGCGATCTCCGCCTCGTCCGCCGCATCGGCCGGATCGACATGGCGGCGCGCGCCCCACGCGTCGAGAACCGCATTGATGTCGTCGGCGACGAAGAAGCGGGCGGCGTCCCGGTCGTAGCCGTCGTCCATCAGCGCGTCGTAGTCGGTGTGTTTGTGCCGGATGCGGGCGACCGCCGCGAGCCATACGGCGGCCTCCGGCGACAGGCTGCGCATGCGACGCGATCGGGCCGCCTCGCGAATCGCCTCGGCGTCGAGGAAGGGCGCGCGCGGGATGGTCGCCGTCACCGCCCGCACGATGCGCCTCTGTCGTTCCGTCGCCATCGCCGCCGTCAGCCCTCCTGCGGCCGGTCGACCGACCCGTGATAGGGCTTGATGTCAAGGAGCGGCGTGCCGTCGACGACGTCGATCGCATCGATCGAGACGAGGCCTGCCTCGATGTCGAGCGCCTCGATCCGCACGAGATGCAGCCCGATGGGATTTGGGCGCACCGGTGAGCGGAGCGAAAAGGTGCCACGCGCGGTTTCGGCATGGCGCGGCTTCTGCAAGGCGAGGTCCCGCGCGGCGCCGTCCAGCCAGCTCAGGCAGAAGACGTGGTCGCCGGGGAGAAGGCCCACAAGCGCTTCGCGGAAGGGCCGGTCGACCTCGAGACGTCCCGCCGCCCCGGCCTCGAGCGCGGCCCGGCGGTTCTTCGGGCAATCGTCGCGCGTTGCGAAGGGCGAGCGCAGCCGGCCGATGAAGATGAGGCCGGCATCCTCGAAGCCGGGCAGGGAGGCGGAAAACGGCTTCTCGCCGGGGCGGGGTGGTCGGGGCACGCTCAGGACGGATCTCCTCTTCTCGAATCGTGATGAAAGCCGACGGCCGGGCGCGGCGTCTGATGCGCAACGCTGCCTGGGGGAACGGAAAATCGGCGTCGGCGGGCGGAAACGCCTTGCCAAACGTCTCGGCGTGACATAAACATATCTTTATATCGTAATCGAGTGTGTCATGTTGGACGTCCGCAAATTCGCCTTCGAGCCCTTCGTCGATCTGCTGCGCGCGGCGGCCGAGCCGACGCGGCTGAGGCTCCTCGTCCTCCTTGCCGCCGCCGATCTGACCGTGAGCGAGCTTACGACGATTCTCGGCCAGTCGCAGCCGCGCATTTCCCGGCACCTGAAGCTGCTCGCCGAGGCGGGCCTGATCTCGCGCTATCAGGAGGGCTCCTGGGCCTTCTTCCGCGCCTCGGATGATCCGGTGGCGCTGCCGGTGATGCGCGCCCTCGTCGGCTGGATCGACGGCGAGGATCCGGTGCTCGCCCGCGATGCCGAGCGCCTCGCCGAGGTGCGGGCGCGCCGGGCCGAGCGCGCGGCGGACTATTTCGCCCGAAACGCCGAGGAGTGGGATCGCATCCGCTCGCTCCACGTCTCCGACGCCGAGGTGGAAGCGGCGCTGAGCCAGGCGCTCGGCCGCAAGCGATTCGACACGCTGCTCGACGTCGGCACCGGCACCGGGCGCATGCTGGAGGTGCTGGCGCCGCGCTGCGAGCGAGCCGTCGGCATCGATTCCTCCCGCGAGATGCTGGCGGTGGCGCGGGCCAAGCTCGACGAGGCCAAGGTCACCAACGCGCAGGTGCGGCTGGGGAGCGTCTACCACCTGCCGGTCGAGCGGGGCGGCTTCGACCTCGTCCTGATCCATCAGGTCCTGCACTATCTCGACGATCCGGCGAAGGCCGTGCGCGAGGCGGCGGCGGCGCTGTCGCCGGGCGGTCGGCTCGCCATCATCGATTTCGCGCCGCACGAGATGGAGTTCATGCGCAGCGAATACGCCCATCTGCGGCTGGGCTTCTCCGATCAGTCCCTTGCGTCCTACGCGGAGGCGGCGGGGCTCGAGGTCCGCTCTCTCGTCCACCTGACGACCAAGTCTGCGCAGGCGGAGGAACTCACCGTCACCATCCTCCTTGCCGAGGATCAGCGCCTTCTCATCGCCGCGAACGACGCGGCGCAAATCGCCATGACAAGCTGAGGAAACAACCATGAGCCAGGTCAACGCCCTGTCGAATTCCGGCATCCGGGTCTCGTTCGAATTCTTCCCGCCGAAGTCCGAGAAGATGGAGGAGAACCTGTGGCGCTCGATCGAGCGGCTGGCGCCGATGCAGCCGACCTTCGTCTCGGTCACCTACGGCGCCGGCGGCTCGACCCGGGAGCGCACCCACCATACGATCGAGCGCATCCTCAAGGAGACCAGCCTCGTCCCCGCCGCGCACCTGACCTGTGTCGACGCGTCGCGCGAGGAAGTCGACGAGGTCGTCCGCCAGTATCGCGATACCGGCGTGAAGCACTTCGTGGCGCTGCGCGGCGACAGCCAGACGGGCGTCGGCGGCAAGTACATCGCCCGGCCGGACGGCTATCGCAACGCGGTCGAGCTGGTCGCAGGCCTGAAGAAGATCGACGACTTCGAGATCTCGGTCTCGGCCTATCCCGAGAAGCACCCCGAGAGCCCGGACTTCGCCACCGACATCGACATGCTGAAGCGCAAGGTCGACAACGGCGCGACCCGGGCGATCACCCAGTTCTTCTTCGACAACGACGTCTTCGAGCGTTATGTCGAGCGTGCTCGCAAGGCCGGGATCTACATCCCCATCGTGCCGGGCATCGCGCCGATCCACGACTTCACCAAGATCGCGCGCTTCGCCAGCGCCACCGGCGCCAGCATCCCGGCCTGGCTCGCCGCCCGCTTCGAGGGGCTGGAGGAGGACGAGCAGACCCGCTCGCACGTCTCCGCCGCCTTCTGCGCCGAGCAGGTCCTCGACCTCACAAGGCGCGGCATTTCCGACTTCCACTTCTACACGATGAACCGCGCCGATCTGGTCTATTCGATCTGCCACATCCTCGGCCTGCGGGCTGCGGCGCCGGTTGGCGAGGATGCCGCCGCGGCGGCATGAGGCCGCGTCGCCCATCCTGTCGAGATGCCTGAAACGAACGAAAGGCCGGGTTTCCCCGGCCTTTCTGATGTGTCGTCCGTCCCATGAATGGAAATATCGGGACGGAAACTCCGGACGGCCAACCATCCATCGAGCCGGTCGGGCTCGGGACGCCGCGGCGGCCGCCGCTTCAGGCCCTGACCGTGATCAGGGCACGTAACCTGTCACCATGGCCGCGAGAAAGGCGAAAGCCGCGCAGATCATGATGAGGTTGAGCGAACGCGTGAGTTGCATGGTGTCGGGCTCCTCTGTGCATTCAACCGGCATAGGTTAACGAATAGCTGCGGCGCGTAAAGTCCCAATCGTCGCTGCAGCGCGGTATGAATGCAAAGGAGCGCCGGGAGTTTCGGCCGCACCGGGCGATGCAACTGCGAAGACGGTGTAAAAATATATCTCCCGTTCGTCCCTGTCAGGGACAGGATCGACAGCGTTCCAGCCGTCGATATTTAATCATAATCTCGAACTTATTGTCGAACGAGAAGATCCTGCAGCAGGCCGGCGACGGCCAGCGCCCGCTCGTCGCGCCCAAAGCGGGCGATCACCGACACTCCGAGCGGCAGCCCCTCGGCGGTGGCAAGGCCCGGCACGCTGACGACCGGGTTGCCGGTCAAAGTCCAGAGCTTGTTCATCTGCGCGTCTCCGGTCGAGGCGAGTGTCACCGGGGCGGCGCCTAGCGCCGACGGCGCCAGCAGCACGTCGGCGCTCTCGAACAGCGAGGACGCCGCCTTGCGGGCGATGCGCGCGGCCCGGCGCGCCTCGTCATAGGTGGAAGGCTCCAGCTTCGCCGCCTGCTCGAGGACGGCCCGGACCATCGGCCCGAGTTCCGATCGGTGATGATGGAACTCGTCCGACAACGCCATCACGGCCTCGAACCCCTGGATCGCGCCATGCCAGTCCCGCGCCGACGCGAGTGCGGCGGGCTCGTCGATTTCCACGAGGCGGGCGCCGGCCCGTTCGAGAAGGCGTGCGGCCTCGGCGACGGCCTCGATCATCGCCGGCTCGACCTCGATGTCGACGGTGCTGCGATAGAGGCCAATGGTCAGCCCGGCGGCTTCGGGAAGGCGCGCCGAGGCCAGTTCGCGGCCGGTGATCAGTTGTGCCGCCAGCGCCAGGTCCATCGCCGTCGCGGCGACGAGCCCGGCGGTGTCGAGCGTATAGGAGAAGGTTTTCATGCCCACCGTCGGCAGCAGGCGGAAGCTCGGCTTGAAACCGGCGACGCCGCAGAAGGAGGCCGGCCGGATCACCGAGCCGCCGGTCTGGGAGCCGAAGGCAAGTGGCACCATGCCCGCCGCCACGGCCGCCGCCGAGCCCGAGGACGAGCCGCCCGGCGTGTGCTCCAGGTTGCGCGGGTTGCGGGTCGGGGTGGGGTCGAGGCTGGCAAATTCGGTGGTCGTGGTCTTGCCGATGATCGCCGCACCGGCGACCCGCGCCATGGAGACGAGGGCCGCGTCGGTGACCGGCCGGTGGTTGCGGTAGATCGGCGAGCCGTGCTCGGTCTCCATGTCGCGGGTGTCGTAGATGTCCTTGACGCCGATGGCGACGCCGGCGAGCGGGCCCCTGTGCGCCGAAGCCGCAACCAGGCTCTCGCGAGGTGCGGTCCGCAGGAAGGCGCCGATCGTGCCGTCCGCCGCGGCGATCCGCTCCTCTGCGGCCTCGATCTCCCGTGCGGGGCTGGAGCGTCCGGAGGCGACGGCTTCGACGACGTCGGTAAGGGAGGTGGCGGCGATCGGATGGCGGTTCGGCATGGGCCTTTTGACCTTCGGGGACTGGCGTTGCACGGTTCGGTGGAACCGTGGGTAGCGCCCGAGCGCGGCTCGCGACAAGCGAAAACCCTCGCGCTCGAATGACATGGCCGGTTCGACCTTCGCCTCTGGCGCCCCATGTTCCGCCGCGCCACCATCACGGGAGACGCCAGCTTGCAGAGCTTTTCAACGGCCAGGGACGCGGCTCTGACCCTGCGCCCGGACGTGCCGGTTTACTGCTTCCGCCCGGAGGTCCTCACCGCCGACGCCAGGGCCTTCATTGCCGCCTTTCCGGGCGAGACGGCCTATGCGGTGAAAACGAATGGCGAGCCGATGGTGCTGGAGACGCTGGCAAAGGCGGGCATCTCCACCTTCGACGTCGCCTCGCCCGGCGAATTTGCGGCGGTGAAGGCGGCGAAGCCCGACGCCGAGATGCTCTACATGCATCCGGTCAAGGCGCAGTCGGACATTCGCCTCGCTCTGGAGACCTACGGCATCCGCGTCCTCTCCCTCGACCACGAGGACGAGGTGGCGAAGATCCTGCGGATCGTGCGGGCGCTCGACATCGACCCCGGCACCGTGACGCTGTTCGTGCGCATCCAGACCAAGGGCCATGCCGCCTATGAGCTGTCGAAGAAGTTCGGCGCCGCGCCCGCCCATGCGGTCGAGCTCCTGCAGCGCTGCCACAAGATCGGCTTCAAGGTCGGCCTGTGCTTCCATGTCGGCTCGCAGATCGAGGATCCCGACACCTACGAGCGCGCGCTGGCATCCGCCGACTGGGTGCGCAACCGGGCCGACGTGCCGCTGGCCGGTCTCGACGTCGGCGGCGGCTTTCCCGCCGAATACGGCCATGACCCGCGCCGCAAGAAGAAGGAGATGCCGGGCATGGCGGAGATCATGCCCCGGCTGAACTCCGACATCGCGGAATGGGGCTTTGCCGACATGCCGCTGGTCGCCGAGCCCGGCCGGGTGATCGTCGCGCGGGCCTTCTCGCTGATCGTCCGGGTTCTGCTGAGAAAGGGCAAGCGGCTCTACATCAACGACGGCATCTGGGCGTCCCTGTCGGACTCCTGGACCGGCAAGATCACCCTGCCGGCCCGCTTCATCCCCGATCCCGCCCGCGTCGCCCGCAATGGAGACCCGGCCAGGATCGGCGCCTTCAAGGTCTGCGGCGCGACCTGCGATTCGGTGGACATCCTGTCCCGGCCGTTCTGGCTGCCGGAGACGGTCGACACCGGCGACTGGATCGAGATCGGCCACATCGGCGCCTATTCGCTGTCCCTGCGGACCCGCTTCAACGGTTTCTACCCGGACACCTTCGTCGAGGTCACCACGCCCTTCGACGCCGGCGAGAAGGCCGAAGGCTACGCCAGCCTGGAAACGATGGCCGACTGAGGGGGCACCGGCAGCGCGACGTTTGCGTCGATGTCGCGCTGGAGAAGGTTTTTATTGCACGGCTACGCAACCAGTGGTTATCCTTGCGGGTAAACTCGGGGAGGTCGCTATGATGGTCAATGAAGGCAGTGAAGGCCGGGGCGGCGATGCAGAGCATTTTTCTCGCCTGTTCGAGTGGCTGAACACCAATGCGGACAGACTGCTCGACGATCCCGCCACCAATCTTGTCGCCGTCGGCATTGGCAAGAAGAGCGCCGGACGCATCGACGATGACTCGCCATTCTGCATTACCGGCTTCGTCGAAAAGAAGCTCTCCGAGAAGGAAATTGCATCGCGGAGCATGTCGCTCTTCGCGGATGCTGCGGCAGCCGTATCGAATGTCGGCCAGCCGAAATCGCTGGACTTCGAGATCGACGTCATCGAGACCGGTTCACGCTTTCGCGCCCGGCCCGGACTTCAGTTCCCGGCGGCCCAGCGTGGGCTGCGTGGCGGTGCTGCTCCGACGCTCGATCTGCAGAAGCGGTTCGAAACGATCCGCAAGGGGATCGGTATCACCAATCCCCACCGCTCCTATCCCGCATCGCTCTCGGTCGGGACGCTCGGCTTCTTCGTAAGGGACGAAGGCGGCACGACATTTCTCGTCTCGAACAACCACGTCATCGCCGACGAGAACAAAGCGAGGAAGGGCGACAGCATCGTCCAGCCGGGAACGCTCGACCTGACGCAGAGCGAACTCAACCTCATGCCGACGCTGGCCAAGCTCCGGGCGCAACTGGAGATCGCCAAACTCTCAGCATTCGTCGACATCCATTTTCACAATCCGCAGGCAATTCCCTTCAATGAGGTCGATTGTGCCGCCGCGGAGATTTTGTCCGACAAACGGGACTTCTCCGAGATCGCACGTATCGGACTTGGAGGCGATCTGTCCGGTGTCGCCACGCCTTTCACCATTGATCCGGTTACTGGCGAGGTCACGGGACTCACCCGTGTCTATAAAGCGGGTCGGACGACCGGGTGGACCGAAGGGGAGGTCACCCAGTTGGCAGTGGTGACCGATGTTCGGTATGGCGCTGGCCTTGCTCGCTTCCGCAATCAGCTCGGGATCGCTGCCTCTCCGGACAATACCGGCCCCTTCAGCCGCGCCGGAGACAGCGGTAGCGCGATCGTCAATGCGCGGCAGGAACTCGTCGGGCTGCTCTTCGCCGGGAGCGAGATGCAGACACTGGCCAACCCGATCCAACCGGTTCTCGACGCACTGTCAGGTGCTCTCGGCGCAAAGGCGCTGACCGTCATTTGAACGGCCAAAACTGGACACTTGGGAGGAAAAGACCAAAGCTGACGAATGAGACTCATCCAAACCCTGGCGCGGGATGATCTCGTCAGCCGATGAGGACAACGATGTCGACGATAGCGAATTATGGTGAGGTTCAGCGTGCGCTGCAGACGGACACCGAGCAGATCCTTGCCCAGATCCCGGTCTCGCCCGTCACACTGTCGATGCCGATGGACGGAGCTGGCCCGCGCATCTGCGCGAGCGTCAAGCGCGATGATACCTCGCGCGTACCGGCCAGTGTGAACGTTGTCCTCGATGGCAACCCGGTCGAGATTGTCGTCGAGGCTGTCGGCGACTACCAGGATTTCAAGGCGCTCTGAGCGACGGAGGTTCCGTGTGAAGGGCCACTCTCCCTGCCGCAAGAGAGTTGAAGGAGGGACGCGTTAGCTGATCCGTCGCATTTGAGGCTTAACGCTTCGGCGTGATGTCCTTCATCGGCCGGATGTCGCCGCGGGAATCGATCATGCCGTCGTGGCCGAAGTGATCGAGGATGATGGCGAGGTTCTTGCGGTTGGCCTTGAAGAACAGGTCGAAGACGTCGCCGACCAGCGGAACCGCGCCGAGGCCGAAATCGACGCCGACATTGGCCAGCATCTTCGCCAGCTTGTGCGACGGCATGCCGAGGCGCCGCGCCTCGTTGACGATCCACAGGGACACCATCGCGGTGCCGGCGTCGCCGACGCCGGGGATGAGGCCGACGATCGAATCGCCGCCGAAGCTGATCCCGGTCCCGGGAATCCGGATCGCCGTGTCCATGACCCGGGCCACCTTGGCGACGCGCCGGAGCCGGCGCAGGTGGTCGACTTCGTCGAAGGCATCGGTCGGAGCGTAAGTCGCGCTCATGGTGTCGTATTCTCCCGGTGATCTTCGCAACGGATGCGAATGGCTCTGTCGCCATTTCATATGGTGAAGCGATCAGACGGGAAAAAGATCCGGAATTCGCAGGCCGATCACGGTCGCGGCCATGGAGCCGGTGCTACAGGGACGAGGGCCTTTCGAGATCTGCGAAAAATAAGCCCGCCTTTCCGCATGGCGCGACAAACCACGACCAAGGTTGTCGCCTGTGATGGCGAATCGATTTTTCTTGCTCGGACCGGAGATGCCGCTTGGAAGAAACCGCTGCCGGCCATGCCGGCGACCTGACCGTCATCGCCTTCGTCATCCTCGTTGCGGTGGTCTCCGGCCTCGGCCTGATGCGGCTGCGGCAGCCGCCGCTGGTCGGCTTCATCCTGGCCGGGGTGTTTCTCGGCCCCTCCGTCCTCGGCTTCGTCTCGACCTCCGACGAGAACGTCACGATGCTTGCCGAGATGGGCGTCCTGATGCTGCTCTTCTTCATCGGGATGGAGCTGTCGCTGAAGGCGTTCGTCGCGACGCTGAAGCCGGCGCTGGTGATCGCCAGCGGCCAGCTCCTCGCGGCGATGGCGATCACCTTCGGCCTGAAGCTGATCTCCGACGCCACCCTCGCCGAGGCGATCATCCTCGGCTTCATCATCGCCCTGTCCTCTACTGTGGTGGCGATGAAGATGCTGGAGGACATCGGCGAGCTGCGCGGCGAGCCCGGCCGGATCGCCGTCGGCGTCCTGATCGCCCAGGATATCGCCGTGGTGCCGATGCTCTTGATCTCGACGTCCCTCGGCGCCAGCGAGGAGATCGCCTGGGCGAGCCTGATCGTGAAGATCACCGTCGCAGTCGCGGTGCTCGCCGGGCTGCTGTGGTATCTCGGCCGGCGGCCGAAGCTGAAGCTGAGCTTTGCCGCGGCGATCGAGGACAATGTCGAGATCCTCGCCCTCGGCTCGCTCGCCTTCTGCTTTGCCGCCGCCTCGCTGTCCGGCATCGTCGGCCTGTCGCCGGCCTATGGCGCTTTTATCGCCGGCCTCGTGGTCGGCGCCTCGAGCCTGCGCTCGCGGGTGATCCACGTGGTCGAGCCGATCCAGTCAATCCTGCTGGTCGTGTTCTTCCTGTCGATCGGCCTCCTGATCGATCTCGGCTACATCGCCGCCAACTGGGAACTCGTCCTGATCGCGGCAGTGTTTGTCGTCCTCGCCAAGACAATCCTCAACGTCCTGTTGATCCGGCTGGCCGGGCTCGGCCACAAGACTGCGCTCGAGGCCGGCCTGTCGATGGCGCAGATCGGCGAGTTCTCCTTCGTGCTGGCGGCGGCGGCCTTCGCCTCCGGTGCGATCGGCGCCGATGTCTACCGGCTGGCTCTGGCGGTCACCGCGATCACGCTCCTGGTTTCGCCGGCCTGGATGGCGCTGACCCGGCGGATCGAGGGCGAGGCCCGCTTCGGCTATCACGAGTTCCGCGCCGCCCTCGCCGAGATCTACGAGGGGCAGGTCGAGACGGTCGAGGATCTCGGCTTCTGGCTGAAGGTGCGGGCGCGGGCGATCCGGCGGGCCTGGCGTCGCAGGCGGGCGACGCGGAAGGCGGCAGGGCAGCAGGGCGGCGAGGTGCCGGCCGAGCCGACGAGACAGCCGCTAAACCTGCCGATGCCGGGGAGCAAGGCGCCGGGAGAATAAGCCTCTCGGTGCCGCGATCATGGCCGCCACCTCGACTCGCGCGGCGCGATGACGCTATCTGCGCACGTCGGTTCCTGATTGGGCCCCGTAACTGGGCCCGTGATCGGGGCCCTGCTCGGGACCTGCATCTCGGCTGTATGGAAGTTCGCAGGTGCGGCCGGGATCCTCCACTCGTATCGCTCCGGCAGCTGCCGCGAGGTTCGGCTGTGCGGCGCACCATCTTGGGGTATGGACGGGGGGCCAGTGCCGCTCGATGGAGACGAGACGAGAATGACGCAGCCGTCGGTTCAGGACAGCAGCCTCGATGGGAGAAGCGTCGCCTTTCGCCGTCACGTCTTCTACATTCACGGCTTCGATCCCCGCGGCGCGCCGATCTATCACGGTCATTTCCGCGGCGGTCTCGACGCCGCCTCCCGGCGGTGGCAGCGCCGGATCACGGTTCGGGAAGAGCCGGAAGCGGCGGTGGCCACCGGCGCCTGGACGGTGGATGCGATCGGTAAGGCAACCGGCCAGCGCGTCGAGACGCGCTACGAGATGCTGGTCTGGACCGACATCGTCAGCCGCTACTGGTTCCCGCGCCGGCAGGTCAGGCTGGCGATCGAGTCCTTCCGCTTCGCCTTTGCCACTTGGCGGCGCGGCATCCTGAAGCGCTTCCGTCGGCCGGCCTGGGCGCTCTATGTCGCCATCCTGATGACGCCGGCGCTGGTTCTCCTCGGCGTGCTGGTGGCGCTGGCCGCTGTCGCCGTGACGCTCGCTACGGTATCCGTCGCAGCGTCGAGCCTCGGGGCGACGGCCGGGGTCTCGGCCGCCGCGGCGATCTTTGCCTCCATCGCGATGCTGGTCCTCCTCGCGATGGGCTGGAACCGGCTCAAGGCCTGGCTGAACATCTGGTGGGTGACACGCTTCCTCGGCTATCTCCGCGGAATGGCCGATGGCGCGTTCGAGCGATCCGAGGAGCGGGCCGAGGCCTTTGCGGAAAGGATGTTCGAGGTGTGGCGGCAGGGCGAGGTGGACGAGATCCTCGTCGTCGGCCACAGTCTCGGCGCGATCTCTCTGGTCAGGGGAGGGGCGAGGCTGCTCCGCCGGCTATCCGAGGCGGCGACGGGCGATCCGCATGGTGCGAGCGGCGGCCCGAGGATCGTGCTCCTGACCCTTGGCCATACGGTGCCGCTCTATACGCTGCTTGGCGGCGACGCGCAGTTCCGGCGGGACCTCGCCGACATCGCGGCGAGCGAGCGGCTGCTCGTCCTCGATGTCACCTCCGGCTCCGACCCCGGATCGAGCTGCCGCATCCCGCTGGTCGAGGGAATCGATCTCGGCGATCGGCCGTCGCGGGTGATCAGCCGTGAGCCGGATTTCCATGACATCCTCGAGCCGGAAACCTTCCGCCGCATCCGCATGCGGCCCCTCGACTTTCACTTCCAGTATCTCAAACCCTCCGAGCGCGGCCATGGCTTCGACTATTTCGAGCTGGTGACCCGCCCGCGACCCATCGAAACGAGCGTCGCCCAGCCATGAGCCACGAGTTCCATCCCGTCCTGCCCAAGGCCAAGGACGTCCATCCCGACAAGCCGCTGGACCGCATCCGCGGCCATCTGCGCTCGAGCCTCGGCCTGTTCCTGAAGGGTAGCTACGGCTTCATCGGCGTCAGCCGGCACAAGATCCCGTCGCTGCCCTTCATGAAGAGGCGCGACCTCTACAACGTCCGCGACCCGGCGGTGATCCGCGACATCCTGGTCAGGCGCTACAGGGAGTTCCCAAAGGGCGCCCTGATGGAACGGATGATGCGCAAGCTCTCCGGCTATTCGATCTTCGTCTCCAACGGCGAGGCCTGGGAGCGCCATCGCCGCATCGTCGACCAGGCCTTCAGCCATGCCGGGGTGAAGAACGTCTTCCCGCTGATGCGCGACGCCTCCGATGCGGCGGTCGCCCGCCTCGCGGCGCAGGCCGACACCGGGGCGGAAGTCGCGATCGACGCCGAGATGACGCATTTCGCCGGCGACGTGATCTTCCGCACGATCTTCTCCGAGCCGATGTCGGCGGAGGATGCGCGGCGCATCTTCTCCGCCTTCGACGAGTTCCAGGCCATCGCCTTCGCGCAAGGGATGATCGGCCTCGTCGGCGTGCCGATCCACTGGCTGTGGTCGAACCGGCGCGCCCGCAAGATGGCGAAGGAGATCCGCGACGTTCTGAACGGCCCGCTGCAGCGCCGGCTGAAGGCGGTGCGCGAGGGGCGGTCGGTGCCGACCAACGACATCCTCTCGGTGCTGATGACCGCCGAGGATCCGGTGACGAAGACGAAGTTCGAGGGCGAGGAACTGCTCGACCAGATCGCCATGCTGTTCCTCGCCGGCCACGAGACCTCGGCGGCGGGCCTCGGCTGGGCGCTCTACTGTCTCGCCAACCGGCCGGACGTGCAGGCGGAGATGCGGCAGGAGGCGAGGGCGGTGCTCGGCGACAGGCCGCCGGAATTTGCCGACATGAAACGACTTGAGCGGACCCGCGACGTCTTTCGCGAGGTGCTGCGGCTCTATCCGCCGATCGCCTATCTGTCGCGCGACACCCAGAAGCCGGAGCGGCTGGGCGACCAGGACGTGCCCTGCGGCTCGCCTGTCGTCGTGCCGATCTGGCTGATGCACCGGCATACGGAATACTGGCATAGCCCCAACGAGTTCCAGCCCGACCGCTTCGCCTCGCCGGACACCCGCGAGGCCCAGCGCTGCGCCTACATGCCGTTCTCGATGGGCGCGCGGGTCTGCGTCGGCGCCTCCTTCGCGCTGCAGGAGGCGGCGCTCGTGCTGGCCGAGATCGTCCGCCGTTTCGAGGTCAGCCCGGTTCCCGGCCACGAGCCGGAGCCGGTGTCGCGGCTGACGGTGCGTTCGGAGAACGGGATCCGGCTTTTTGTCCGGCTGGCGGGTTGATTCTCAGTCCCAGATAAGACAGTTCCACGAACAATTAGAGCGGTCGCGGCGAGGAACCCCCGTTTTCCTGAGAATCCCTTGCGGAATGTCCGTAAATCCAACATGATCTTCGCAGATGCACAAGCTCAGCTGTGGGGATGGGCTTGCGGCAGACCGGGGAGATCAGATGGCGAGCGAAGAAAAGTTTCACGTCGTTTTCGTCAAACCGACGCATTACGACGACGATGGTTACCCGCTGCAATGGCGGCGCTCCACCATCCCGGCCAATTCGCTCGCCTGTCTCAACGGTATCGCCGCGGACTGCGTCGCCCGCAAGGTTCTCGGTGACGTTGACGTGGTGATCCACACGATCGACGAGACCAATACCCGCATCAAGCCGAAGACGATCATCGAGATGATCCGCGCGGACGGCGGCAAGGGCATGCTCGCGCTCGTCGGCGTGCAGTCGAACCAGTTTCCCCGCGCCATCGATGTCGCCCGGCCGTTTCTGGCGGCCGGCATCCCGGTCTGCCTCGGCGGCTTCCATGTGGCGGGGTCGCTCGCCATGCTCGACGAGACGCCGCCCGAGATCGAGGCGGCGAGCCGCATGGGCATCAGCTTCTTCGTCGGCGAGGCTGAGGGCGGACGCTTCGACCAGGTGCTGCGCGACGGCTACGCCGGTACGCTGCAGCCCTACTACCGCCACGACGCGGACTTGCCGGGCCTTGAGGGCGCGGAGATCCCGTTCCTCGACCGGGCCCAGGTCGAGAAGACCTTCGGCCTCTATTCGAGCTTCGACATCGGCCGTGGCTGCCCGTTCCAGTGCTCCTTCTGCACGATCATCAACGTGCAGGGCCGCGTCAGCCGCTTCCGTTCGGCCGATGATCTCGAGGCGATCGTGCGCGCCAACTGGGCGATCGGCATCGACATGTTCTTCGTCACCGACGACAATCTTGCCCGCAACCGCAACTGGGAAGCCTGCTTCGACCGGCTGATCCAGCTTCGCGAGAAGGACGGGATCAAGATCCGGATGCAGATCCAGATCGACACGCGCGCTCACAAGATCCCGGGCTTCATCGACAAGGCGGTTCGTGCCGGCGTCGATCAGGTCTTCGTCGGAATGGAAAATATCAATCCCGACAATCTCATCGCGGTGAAAAAGAACCAGAACAAGATCGTCGAATATCGCGAGATGTTCCTCGAGTGGAAGATGCGGTCGGTGATGATCACCGTCGGCTACATCATCGGCTTTGCGAACGACACGCGGGAATCGATCCTGCACGACGTCGACGTGATCAAGCGCGAACTGCCGATCGACCTGATCTACTTCACCAACCTGACGCCGCTGCCGGGCAGCGAGGACCATCAGACGCTGTTCAGGAAGGGCGTCTGGATGGACCCTGACCTCAACAAATACGACCTCAACCACCGCGTCACCCATCACGAGAAGATGTCGGACGAAGAGTGGGACCAGGTCTATTCGGAAGTCTGGGGCCGGTTCTACTCCTGGGATCACATCGAGACGATCATGAAGCGCATGCGGGCGACCGGCTCGACCCGCAAGATGATGCTGCTCTTCCGAATTCTCGGCTATCGCAACTACTACATGGTCTATGGCTGCCACCCGCTGGAAGGCGGCTACATGCGCATCAAGTCGCGGCGCGACCGCCGCCACGGGATGAAGATCGAGAACCCGCTGACCTTCTATGCCCGCTACGCCTTTTCGGAAGCGCGCGCCGTCGCCCTTATGTTCCGGGACTATCTTCGGATGAAGCGGATGGCCGATCGCATCTGGGCCGATCCTGCCGCCGAAGAGTATCGCGACCTCGCCATCACCCCGCCGGATGCCGATGAACTGACGCTGGCGCTCTATTCCGAAACGCGCGGCACCTCGGCCGAGATCGCCCGCATGCGCCGGCAGGAAGTGCTCGTGCGCAATGCCCGCGCCAAGAAGGAACAGGCCGCCTGAGGCGGCGGCGGACGCGGCGATCGGCTGGCCGCGGCCGCAGATGCTGCGCATGCCGAAGGCATCGGGGTGGACGGCGCGCGCCCGGCTCGTCGCCTCGCCTCCGCATTCATTCCGGTTATGACCGTCGGCCTCTCGCACGGGGCGCGACAGAATGCCGCCGCCGGGAGCAACGCGCGGCCAAACTCGCGAGAAACCGTTTGCAAGACCGGCCTTATGGTCTGCTCGGCTGCCGCAGCGGCCCGATCGCCGATCGGCCTGATCGATCAGACAGCATCAATCGGACAGCCTGTCTTCCCCGCCATGTCGCGCTCGCCACAAATTCGAGTTGACGTGAAATCAAAAGCCTACCACCATGGCTCAATTGAAATGCATGCCTTTCGTTTGTGCAGCGGGGCCAGTCTTCACGTTCGTCTCTGACGGCGATGCTGTCTTCTTTCGCGGGTCTCGTTGCGGTTTGTTGGAGCGTCGGCAGCATGCCGGCGGTCGGATCGCGGAAAGGACCGCCGCATGTCTCTCACGATGAAGATCCTGATCGGGATGCTCGCCGGCGTGGTCGTCGGTGCGGCGATCAACACGCTCGACATCGCCTTCCTGAACGACGTCGTCGTCGCCGGATTCTTCGGCATGATCGGGACGATGTTCGTCAACGCCCTGAAGCTTCTCGTCGTGCCGCTGGTGTTTTTCTCGCTGATCTGCGGCGTCGCCGGCATCGGTGACATCCGCCTGCTCGGCCGGGTCGGCGGCAAGTCCTTCGCTCTTTACATCTTCACGACTGCGGTCGCGATCGGAACGGCGATCCTGCTCGCCCAGCTGATCGGGCCGGGGCAGGGCTTCGAGATGCAGGGCGTCGATGCCAGCGGTATTGCCGCCAAGGAGGCTCCCTCGGTCTGGGAGGTCTTCGCGAACATCGTGCCGACCAATCCGATCCAGTCCTTCGCCTCCGGCGAGATGCTGCAGATCATCTTCTACACGGTGCTTCTGGGCGTCGCGGTGGTCATGCTGGGAGACCAGTCGGCGCCGTTCGTCCGGGCCTGCGAATACATGAACGAAGTGATGATGAAGATCGTCTCCATCATCATGGCGGCCGCCCCCTACGGCGTCTTCTGCCTGATCGCCAAGACCTTTGCCGAACAGGGCATCGACCTTTTTGTCCCGGTCATGGCCTATGTCGCGACGCTGGTCGGGGCGCTGTTCCTGCATCTCTTCGTCACGCTGATGATCCTCCTGAAGCTGTTTTCCGGGCTCAACCCGTTCACCTTCATGAAGAAGATGCGGGCTGCGCAGATCTTTGCCTTCTCGACGGCAAGCTCCAACGCCACCATTCCCGTCACCCTGCAATGCGTGACCGAACGGATCGGCGTGAAGAACTCGGTCGCGTCCTTCACGATCCCCTTCGGCGCCACCATCAACATGGACGGCACAGCGATCATGCAGGGCGTCGCGACCGTCTTCCTCGCCAATGTCTATGGCATCGAACTCGGCGTCTCCGGCTACCTGACCGTCATCGCCATGGCCGTCCTCGCCTCGATCGGCACCGCGGGCGTTCCTGGCGTCGGGCTGGTGATGCTGACGATGGTGCTCAACCAGGTGGGCCTGCCGATCGAGGGAATCGCGCTTATCCTCGGCGTCGACCGCTTGATGGACATGATCCGGACCGCGGTGAACATCACCGGCGACGCGGTGGTCTCGACCATCGTCGCCACGATGGAGGGCGAGTTCGATCAGTCGGTCTTCGACGATCCGAACGCCGGCATCGAGACCCCGCACGACCTCGACATCGACCCTGCGGCCGAGGAGCGGCTGGCCGGCGAGGCGAGGCGCCATCCGCGGCCGCAACCTGCGGAATAGCCATCGGGCGCCGGCGGTCTGACCCTTGGCCGCCGGGCCACGATCGGCGGTCGCAAAGCCGCGGTCGTCGACGCGGCAACGATCGTCAGGGCAGTCATCCGTGCCGAGGCGGAACGACGAGCCCGGATGCCGTCGCTTCCGGATGAGCCGACGGCAGAGTCGCTTCGTGGCAAGCCACCTGTCTCGGTCGCTGTCCCTTCCGGCGCCCTGTCCTATGTGAGGTTGCAAGGCAACCGGCAGAAAGGACACCGTTTCAGGGTGAGATTCCAACCAACCGTCGTTTCGGCGCTCGTTCTTCATCTCCTGCTCGTGCTCTTCACGGCGCCAGTCGCGCAGGCGCAGGACTCCGCCGCCGGCAGCTTCTTCAAGGTGGAATCCCTCCATGAGGGCCTGGAGCCGGCCGGGGGTCCCGTCCTTCTCGACACTCCGCAGTCGATGATGGAGACCTTCATCTTCGCGGCCGAGGGTGAAGACTGGAACACCGCCGCCTATGCCCTCGACCTGTCGGAGATCCCGCGGGATCTCCAGGCCAAGATGGGGCCCGTTCTCGCCAAGCGGCTCTACGAGGTGATGCAGCGGGCGATGTGGCTCGACTGGGGAGACCTGCCGGATCGCCCGGACGCGATGCTCGCCAGCGCCTCCAACAAGAACCCGATGGCCGGCGAGCCTCGCCGCAATATCCGCCTCTCCATCCTCGAGCTTCCCGACCGCCCGGTCTCGATCCGGATTGCCCGCGTGAAACCGCAGGACGGCGAACCGGTCTGGGTGTTTTCCAGCCAGACGGTCGGCAACATCATGGAGATGCACGCCGTCTTCGGACCGACCGGCTTCGAGGGGCGCCTGCCGGAATTCCTGCAGCAGCGGGCCTTCTGGACCCTCGCGGTCTGGGAGGTGATCGCCCTGCCGCTGATCCTGCTCGGGGCCGTTCTGGCGGCGGCGCTCGCCTATCGTGGCCTCAGCGAGGTGCAGAAGCACCAGCCGACGCGGACCGGCACCCGCATCATCGAGATGATCAAGGTGCCCTTCGCGCTGATGGTCTGCGTCGGTACGTTCTCGCTGGTGAAGAGCATGCTCTTCACCTTCTCCGGCGCGGTGAACATGTTCCTCGGCCCGCTCCAGTCGGCGCTGTTCGTCATCGCGCTGGCGCTGGTCGCGGTGCGGGTGGTGGACGCGATCCTCGACCGGGTCGTGCGCCAGAACATGGAGGAGCTGACGGAATCGGGCGCTGCCAACGAGCGCGATCTCTACACCAACATCTCGGCGGCACGGCGCGTCGCGATCGTCGTCGCCTTTCTTGTCGGCACCGCTCTGGTCCTCATCCAGGTCAACGCCTTCCAGACCCTCGGCTTCTCGCTGCTCGCCTCTGCCGGCGTCATCGGCCTGATTTTCGCCTTCGCGGCGCGCTCGATCCTCGCCAACATCATGTCCAGCCTGCAGATCGCGCTGGCGAAGACCGCGCGGATCGGCGACGCCGTGCTGTTCGACGGCCAGTGGTGCTACGTCGAGAGCATCAATTTCACCTATGTGCAGCTGCGCTCGTGGGACAACCGCCGGCTGATGGTGCCCGTCAGCGAGTTCGTCTCGACGCCGTTCGAGAACTGGACCAAGCAGGACACGACGTTGACCAAGACCGTGGAGCTGACGCTCGACCACCGGGCCGATGTCGACAAGCTGCGGGCGGCGTTTCAGAACTTCGTCGACCAGTCCGACGACGTCATCGACAAGGACCAGGCGAAGGTCCAGGTCATCGGCCAGGATGCCACGGGGATGACGGTCTGGTTCGTCGCGGCGGCCGAGGACCCGTCCGCCGGGTGGTCGATGCAGTGCCGGCTGCGCGAGGAGATGCTGAAGGCGGCGGTCCGGCTGGAGGCCGAGTATTCCGAAACGCCGGCCGAGCGGCCCTCCTACCTACCGCGCGAGCGCGAGATGATCGTCGGCGAGTTCGGCGCCCGCAAGCAGTCCGCCGAGTGATACCGTCGGCTCCGGTCTTCGGCGCCTGGGGGGTGCCGCTCAAAAGCCGCGGGGGCTTGACAAGCATGGGCCGGGGGCAGCCGGCCATCCGGCCGCCGGTATCGCCGTCACGTCGCCAGGTAGCGGTCCGGCCGGTGGTTGATGGCAAGGAAGCCGTTGAGCACCACCGCGCCGATGAGCGAGAAGACCACCGCCGTGAAATCGACGACGAAGAGCGCGACGGCGAGAATTGCCAGGTCGAAGGTCAGCTGGACGAGTCCAGCTCGGAAGCCGAAGCGGTCCTGCAGGTAGATCGCCAGGATCCCGGCGCCGCCGAGGCTGGCCCGGTGACGGAAGAGCGCGAGGAGCGCGAAGCCGATCAGGAGCCCGCCGATCACCGCGCCGGCGAGCGGATCGACATGCTCGATCGAGAACACCAGCGGCAGCCAGTAGGAGACCAGTGACAGGAGGCCGATCGCCGCGAAGGTCTTGATGGTGAAGGCACGGCCCATGCGCCCGACGGCGAGGGCGTAGAAGGGAATGTTGATCAGGAAGAAGGCGAGGCCGACATTGATGCCGAAGACGTAGGAGACGATCAGCGCCAGGCCCGCCACGCCGCCGGTGAGGAATTTCAGATGGGCGAGGATCGCCAGCCCCAGCGCCGCCAGGAGGACGCCGGTGAGGATCGCCTGGGCGTCCTCGGCAGGGCTGTGATGGGTCGCGGTCGCCGACCAGTCGCCAAAGCGCGATTGCCTGCGGGCGGCAGGTTCGGCCCCCTCTTGGGTCTCGGCGGACTGGCTCATCGGCATGCTCCGGTTGATGCTGCACTGCGAAAGCTAAACGCTAGCGCGTGCGAGCGGCCAAGGGAAGTGCGTCGGCGGCAGGGGTGCCCTGCATGCGGCGCTTCGTTGCGTGGCTACGCGCCCTAAGTCACGCCCGATGATCAAGCCCGAAGACCTCCTGCGCCCCACCCCCGAGGGCCTCTACTGCCCGCCCGGAAAATTCTTCATCGACCCGGTCCGCCCGGTCGACCGGGCGCTCGTGACCCATGGCCATGCCGACCATGCGCGGCCCGGCAATGCCAGGGTCATGGCGACCCGCGAGACGCTGGACATCATGGCGCTGCGCTATGGCGAAGACTTCTGCGCCGAGCGGCAGGTGGCAAAGCTCGGCGAAAGAGTCCGGATCGGCGAGGTGACAGTGTCGTTTCATCCGGCCGGCCATGTTCTCGGCTCGGCGCAGATCGCGGTGGAGTGGCAGGATCTCAGGATCGTCGCCTCGGGCGACTACAAGCGCCGGGCCGATCCGACCTGTCTCGGCTTCGAGCCAGTTCCCTGCGACGTCTTCATCACCGAGGCGACCTTCGCGCTGCCGGTCTTTCGCCACCCGCCGACCGCGGACGAGATCGGCAAGCTCCTGACCTCCCTCGAGCATTTCCCCGAGCGGGCGCATCTCGTCGGCGCCTATGCGCTGGGCAAGGCGCAGCGGGTGATCCGGCACCTGCGCGATGCCGGCTACGACGCGCCGATCTACATCCATGGCGCCCTGAAGAAGCTGTGCGACTATTACCAGAGCGAGGGCATCGATCTCGGCGAACTGCGCCCGGCGACCGTAGAGGGTGGCCGGAAGGGCGATTTTGCCGGCGCCGTGATCGTCGGTCCGCCCTCGGCCTTCGCCGACAAATGGGCCCGGCGGTTCCCCGATCCGGTGGCAAGCTTCGCCTCGGGCTGGATGCGGGTGCGCCAGAGGGCGCGCCAGCGCGGCGTTGAGCTGCCGCTGATCGTCTCCGACCATTGCGACTGGGACGAACTGACGGACACCGTCGAGGAACTGGCGCCCCAGGAGCTCTGGGTCACCCACGGGCGCGAGGAGGCGCTGGTGCGCTGGTGCGAACTGCGCCAGATGCGGGCAAGGCCGCTGCATCTCGTCGGCTACGAGGACGAGGCGGAATAGGCCGCCGGGCCGCGAACCCCGCTGCCGGCTCCAGGACATTCGTACCGGGCGGATCGAGCGATCCGTCTTGCGGTGATTTGCATAACGGTTTATATAACGGGTTATGTAAATCGGAGGTCTGCTTGACGGAAGATGTCGTCCGGTCCCTCGGCCTGTTGTGCCTCGGGACGCATCTGAAGCGGCTGGGCGAGCGCCTGCAGGGCGAGACGGACACGATCGTCGCGGCGCGCGGGCTCAGCCTCAGCGCAAGCCAATATCCCTATCTCGCCTGCCTCGACCGCCTCGGACCGCTGACGCTGGGCGATCTGGCGGAGGCCGTCGGGGTCAGCCAGCCGGGCGCGACACGCACCGTCAACACGCTCGTCGAGCAGGGAATCCTCCAGGTCGAGCCATCACCGGGCGATCAGCGCCGGAAGATCACCGCCCTGTCGGATGAGGGTCGGCGGCTGGTGGCGATCGGCAAGGCGGAGATCTGGCCGCAGATCGCCGCCGCAGTCGGCGACCTCTGCGCCGGGCTCGAAGGGCCGCTGCTCGATCAGCTGAACACCATCGAAGACAGGCTCAGGGAGAAGCCCCTCGCAATGCGGGGAACATCGCCTGCAACCGTGAAGGACCGACATGGCTGACCCTCTCGACAGGCCGATCTGGACGGCCCTCACCACCCGCCAGGCCCATCTCGCAGAGGGAGACGCGCATGCTCGCCGCTATCTTCCCGACGTCAGCTCGTTCACGGCGAGCCGCGACGACGGCGAGGCAAGCCTTGCGGCTCTGGCACGGCTCGCCGAGCCGGGCGGGACGATGCTGTTTCTGCAGGCCTGTCCCATCGTCCTGCCGCCGCAGCTGGTGGAGAGACAGACGGCCGAGGCGGTCCAGATGGTCGCCGAGGCGCCGTTTCCCGCGATTGACGATCCGCGTGTCGAGCGCCTCGGATTGGCCGATGCAGAGGCGATGCTGGCGCTCGCCGAACTCGCCAAGCCCGGGCCGTTCACGCTGAAGGCTCAGAGCTTCGGTGCTTTCTGGGGCGTCAAGGAGGAGGGGCGGCTCATCGCCATGGCGGGCGAACGGCTGAAGCTGCCCGGCATCACCGAGCTGAGCGGCCTTGCGACCCATCCGGACAGGCAGGGCGAGGGGCTCGGTAAGCTGCTCTTCAACTTTGTCGCCGGGCAGATATCGGCGCGCGGCGAGGCAGTGTTCCTGCACGCCTATGCCTGGAACGAGACGGCGATCCAGCTCTATGAGCGGCTCGGATTCCGGCTGCGCTGCGCCATGAACGTCGCCTTCGTCGAGCCGCGCCTGCCCTGAGGCGGATCGGTCGCAGGAGCAGGCAGCCGGTCTCCCCGCCGCCGGCCCCGCATTCATGCCTGACTTCGGCTTTCCGCGTGACCCCGTTCATCGCCGAGGGTGTCCTGTGGTCGAATCGGCTAGGATCGCGATTCTCGATTGATCCTGACGAAGCCTGGGAGGAGAACGCATCATGGATCTCGGATTGAAGGGCAAGCTCGCGGTCATCACCGGCGGCTCGGTCGGCATCGGGCTGGCGGTGGCCGAAGGGCTGGCGGCGGAGGGCGCCGATCTCGTCCTCGCCGCGCGCGGCAGGGAGCGCGTCGAGGCGGAGGCTGCCCGCATTGCCGAGGCACATGGCGTGCGTGCCGTCGGCGTTTCGGCGGACGTCGCGGGTGTCGAGGGTACCGAGGCGGTGATCGCGGCGGCCCGGCTGATGGGCGGCACGGACATCCTGATCAACAATGCCGGGACCGGCTCCAACGAGACGATCATGGAGGCGCCGGACGAGAAGTGGCAGGCCTACTGGGACCTTCACGTGATGGCGGCGGTGCGGCTGGCGCGCGGGCTGGTGCCGCAGATGCGCGAGAAGGGCGGCGGCGTCGTTCTCAACAATGCCTCGATCTGCGCCGTCCAGCCCTTGTCCTACGAGCCGATCTACAACGTCACCAAGGCGGCGCTGATGATGTTCTCCAAGAACCTCGCCACCGAGGTGATCGGCGACGGCATCCGGGTCAACTGCGTCAATCCCGGCCTGGTGCTGACGCCCGACTGGATGAAGACCGCCAAACAGCTGACCGCGGATACCGGCGGCGACTGGGAAGGCCACCTCCAGGGCGTCGCGGAGGAACATGCCGCGATCAGACGCTTCGCATCACCCGAGGAACTGGCGCATTTCTTCGTGTTCCTGTGCTCGGACAAGGCCAGCTACTCGGTCGGCTCCACCTATTTCGTCGACGGCGGTATGCTGAAGACAGTTTGACGCCCGCCGCGCCGACCGTCGTCATCGGCGGTGCTGCCCCGCGTGCCGGCGTCCGTCGTCGAGGGAACACTCGGACGGGCGACACGTTGGTCTCTCGAATGGAGACGGACGAAATGCAGTCGCGCGATATCGTCGCGCGAGGCATTCGCCCCTCGAACCCAACATGGAGACGACGCGATGAATTGGGACCAGATTCAGGGCCAGTGGAAGCAGTACAAGGGCTCCGCCAAGCAGCAGTGGGGCAAGCTGACCGACGACGACATGGACAGGATCGACGGCAACAAGGACATCCTGGCCGGACGTCTGCAGGAGCAGTACGGCATCGAGAAGGAAGAGGCCGAGCGCCAGATCGACGACTGGGTCAAGGGCCGCTCGAACTGATCGCGCAAGGCGCCGGGTCAGTCGATCCGGCCGAATGAAATGTTTCGAGCCTCGCACCCGCCGGTGCGGGGCTCTTTCATGTCATCGTTCGGCAAGGCGGCCGTTGCGGCTTCGCCCCCGCGTCGTCACCGGCCGGCGGTCGAGGCGAGTTGCGGCGACTGACTATCGCCGGCCTCGATCGCGGCAATATCGGCGGCGGCCATGCGGCTACCGCGGGCGGCGGCGAGGGTCAGCAATTTGCGTGCCCGGTCGGTATCGCGCGCGACGCCGAAGCCTTGCCGGTAGAGCAGCGCCAGGTTGCGCGTCGCTGCCGCATGGCCGCGCTCCGCACCGAGGCTGAACCAGCGCAACGCCTCGGCTCTCGGCGCCACCTCGCCGGAGAGATGCATGGCGCCGAGCGTGTTGGCGGCTTCGCCGTCGCCAGCCATCGCGGCCTTCTCCAGCCAGTGCGCCGCCACCGCTGGATCTCCGGCACCACCGCCGTCGCCGCGATAGGCCTGTCCGAGCATCGCCATGGCCGGGACAGAGCCGCCGCGGGCCGCCTGTTCGAAGAAGCCGAGCGCCAGGCGGCGATCCCGGTCGACGCCGTCGCCGTTCCAGAGGTCGAAGCCGTAATTGGCGGCGGCGACCGCGAGGCCCTTCTCGGCCGCGTCGCGATGCAGCAGTGCGGCCCGCGAAAGGTCCGGCACCGGGCTTCTCTTCAGAAGATTGGCGAGGTCGTTCATCGCCGCCGCGTCGCCGGCTTCTGCTGCGGCCTCGAGCCAGCGCCGTGCCTCGTCCTCGTTCGGCGCCGTGCCGAGACCTCTGGCGAGGGCCGCGGCGAGCATCCTGCGGGAGGTCGGGTCGCCGACCTCGGCCGCCCGGCGAAACCAGCGCACCGCCTCCGCCCTGTCCGCGGGCAGGCCGTCTCCGTTCCAAAGCAGGATGCCGAGATTGCGCGCGGCCTCGGTGACGCCGCTCGTTGCGGCGCGGCGATAGAGGTCGGCTGCGCGCGGCACGTCGCGCGGCATGCCGACGCCCGTCGCGAGCCGCAGGGCGAGATCGTTGAGGGCGAGCGAGTTGCCGGTTGCGGCGGCGGAGCGAAGCCCGTCCAGCTCGCTCCTGGCGACAATGGTCATGCCGTCGATGGCGACCGTCATACCCCATCCGCCGGCGTCGACGAGGATTTCGCGGAAGGCGCGCTCGGGCCGCTCGCTGCCATTGATGGCGAGCATGTCGCGGCGCACCACCACCCGGTCGTCGCCGATGCTGACGAGGACGCCGTCTCCGGCCCGGGACAGGCATCCGGCCGGGCAGCCGCGCACCGATACCCTGACGTCGCCCGCAATCGTCGCCTCGATCGTCCCCGCGCGCGCAGGAAGGGCAGGCGCGACGAAGACCACAGCGAGCGCGAGAGCGGTGCTAAAGAACGCCCGCCAAGGGCGAACACCGCGAGACGCCGTCGGCTCGCACACAGGCGGCGCCTTGAGGGAGGCCTTGTCCGGTCGCATCGGCAGGCCGGTTCGCGAAAACGCCATCGCTCTTGTCCTGGCGCAGGTGACGGATCATCGCCGTGAATTGTTTCAGAAGGAGGTGTACCATTCACTAAGCACGAGACGGCCGCTGCCGCGCCGCAGCTTTTTGCGGGCGATGGACAGTTCCGGTCTCCTCCGGCACTACAATGGCGCCTGAAGCCCGAAGCGCCCACGACCGGAGACCCGCTCATGACCAGAATCGTCTTTCTCGACCGCGAGACCATCGGCCCGGACATCGAACTGACCCGCCCTTCGGCCGAGCACGAATGGGTGGAATACGCCTCGACCAAGCCCGAGGAGGTCGCCGAGCGGCTTCAGGGGGCGACGATCGCGGTGACCAACAAGGTGCCGATCCGCCGCGACAGTCTCGAGAAGCTGCCCGACCTGATATTCGTCACCGTCGCTGCGACCGGCTACGACGTCATCGACACCGAAGCCTGCCGCGAGCGGGGCATTCCCGTCTCCAACGTCCGCGGCTATGCCGAAAACACCGTGCCGGACCACGCGATGGCGATGATCCTCGCACTGTCGCGCTCGCTCCCGGGTTACAGGCAGGACGTCATCGACGGAGCCTGGCAGAAGGCGGGGCAGTTCTGCTTCTTCAACCACCCGATCTTCGATCTGGCCGGGCGCAAGCTCGGCATCCTCGGCGAGGGGGTGATCGGCCAGGGCGTGGCGAAGCGCGCCGAGGCCTTCGGTATGACGGTGATGTTCGCCGCCCACAAGGGCGTGTCGGGCATGGGGCCGCTCTACACGCCCTTCGACGAGGTGATCGAGACGGCCGACGTCATCACCCTCCACGCGCCGCTGACGCCGCAGACGAAGAACATGATCGCGATGCCGGAATTCCGGCGGATGAAGAAGAAGCCGCTGATCGTCAACACCTCCCGCGGCGGCCTCGTCGACGAGGCCGATCTCGTCCGGGCGCTGGAGGAGGGGCTGATCGCCGGCCTTGGCTTCGACGTTCTGACCAAGGAGCCACCGGCGCCGGACAACCCGCTTCTGACGGTGCTGGACCGTCCCAACGTCATCGTCACCCCGCATGTCGCCTGGGCGAGCAACGAGGCCCAGAGCGAGGTCTGGCGGCAGGTGGTCGACAGCATCGACCGGTTTGCTGCGGGCGAGCCGGTGCGCCGGGTGGTCTGAGCGAGGGGGCGCGAGCTTGCCTTCGGGACGCGGCGCCGAGGTCGTGGCGCGGCGGCGTCTGTTCGCCCGATCACGCCTCACGCCGGGATGCGGATGAGCGCCCGCAATCCTCCCAGCACGCTGTCCGACAACAGTATGTCGCCGCCATGGGCCCGGGCGATGTCGCGGGCGATGGCGAGGCCGAGGCCGGTGCCGCCGGCGTCGAGATTGCGGGCGCCGTCGAGCCGCACGAAGGGCTTGAACACCTCCTCGCGCTGGTCGCTCGCGATGCCGGGTCCGTCGTCCTCGACGGCGAGCGACAGCCAGCGGGCGTCGTGGGTGACGGTCACCTTCACATGGGCGGCGTGGCGCAGGGCATTGGCGACAATGTTCGAGATCATCCGCGTGAAGGCGTTGGGCCGCACGGTGACGCGGGTGTCGCCGGAGATGTCGAAGGCGAGCGCCTTGCCCTTCAATTCGGCCTCGGCCTGGTAGCGCTCCATCAGCGGTTCGAGGTCGATCTCCGCGACGTCCTCGCCGGCCTCGCCCTTGGCGAAGGCGAGATAGCCTTCGAGCATCCGCTGCATCTCGTCGATGTCGGCATTCAGCTCGTCCTGATCCTCGCCCTCGCCGAGCAGGGCCAATTGCAGGCGGAACCGCGTGAGAACGGTGCGCAGGTCATGGCTGACGCCGCTGAGCATGCGGGTGCGCTGCTCGATCTGCCGCTCGATGCGGTCGCGCATCTGGATGAAGGCCACCGACGCCTGCCGGACCTCCGACGCCCCGCGCGGGCGAAAATCCGATGGCATCGGCTTGCCGCGGCCGAACTCGTCCGCCGCCGCGGCCAGCGCCTGGATCGGCCGGATCTGGTTGCGCAGGAAGAGCACCGCGATGACCAGCAGCACCAGCGAGGTGCCGACCATCCAGATCAGGAAGATGTGGGTGTTCGACGCATAGGCGGAGTTGCGGGGCGCGAAGACCCGCAGGACGCCGTCGTCGAGGCGGATGCGGATCTCGACGATCTTGGAATTGCCGACGGTGTCGATCCA
>PACL01000063.1 GCA_002700095.1 Fulvimarina sp.
CATGACGCCGCGACGCCGCCGCCCGCCGATACGAAGTGGTATGCAAGACGCGACGTGATCGGCCGTGTCGCCGGCGGGGCCTTCCTGCCGCTGGCGGTCTCGCTCGGCCGGGTGCCGGGCACCGACGGGTTCTGCGCGGTCATCCACGACATCACCCGCTGGAAGCGCGCCGAGGAGACGGCCGAGAAGGCGCGGGCTCATGCCGAGGCCGCCAACCTGCAGAAGAGCACCTTCCTGTCGGAGGTCGCCAGCGAGATCCGCGATCCGGTCGATGCGATGATCGGCTTCGCCGACCTGATTGGCAGCGAGAGCCTCGGGCCGGTCGGCAACGAGCGCTATCTGGAATATCTCGACGACATCAAGCGGTCTGGCCACCAGGTCATCGACCTTGTCACCATCCTGCACGACCTCGCCAAGGTGGAATCGGGCCGGATGGAGCTGAACTTCGAGGCGGTCTCGCTCGCCGAGATCGTCTCGGAGGTGACAGCGGTCATGGCGCCGAAGGCGAACCGCCAGCGGGTGATCGTGCGCACCCACCTGCCCTCCTCGGTTCCGCCAGTCGTCGGCGACCACGACACCATCCGGCAGATCACCACCAATCTCGTGGCGAATTCGATCCGTTCGACCCCTGCCGGCGGCCAGCTGATCGTCTCGATCAAATACGAGGTGGAGACGGGCGTGTCGCTGCGGTTCCGCGACAGCGGCGTCGGCATGCGCCAGGACGAGATCGAGAGCGCCCTGCGTGCGCCGGGCGCCGGCCAGGTCTCCAGCGGCGCCGAAAGCGGCCGGCTCGGCCTGCCGCTGACCAAGGCCCTGGCGGAGGCAAACCGCGCCGAGCTCTCCATCGCCTCGACCCCCGGCGAAGGGACGCTGGTCGAGGTGCGCTTCCCGCCGGCTCGCGTCCTCCTGGACTGATGGCACAGGGGTCGGATCCCGCATCCGGCGTCCGGCTTTGAACCACAGATTTCAAACGAAAGCGGGCCGCCCTGAGGCGGCCCGTCTGATGTCCGGCTGATGCTTTACAAGCGGGGCTGAGGCGGCGTCGCCCGCTTTCCCCCGCATGGCCCCGTCTCATGCTGCGGCGGTTTGCGTGGCCTTGAGAGGCGCGGCGGAAACCTCCGCCGCCCGCGCTGCCGTCAGTTGGGCTTGGAGCCCTTGCGGTAGATCCAGTAGTGGGCGCCTTCCTCGGCGATGTAGGCGGCGTTCTTCAGGGTGGCGACCCGCTCGAGGACGCCCTCGGCCTCGATGCGCGCCGTCGCGCTGTCGAAATCGGTGCCCTCGAAATAGCTCTTCCGGGTGGAGACGATCAGGTAGCCGCCATCCGAGAGATAGGAGGCGAGGCGCTTCAGCCCGTCCGGCTCGACATGGCCGAGGGTGAAGACGCCGCAGCAGACGATCAGGTCGTAGCCCCTGGCGAAGACCGGCGCCTGATCGACGTTGAGATCGACATTGGCGGCGAGCTCGCGATAGACGCCGGTGTCGTTGGCGATGTCGCACATTTCCTGGGACAGGTCGAAGCCGTCGATCGCCTCGAAACCCTTCCGCTTCAGTTCGAGGCCCGCGAGCCCCGTGCCGCAGCCGGCATCGAGGACACGGATCGCCTTGGGAGCCCGCCCGAGGAAGCTGTCGGCCACCATGACCGCCATGCTGGCGATCGCCCGCGGGCCGCCATATTCCTCACGTCTGACGTCGTCGTCGTAGCGCGAAGCCCAATCCGCGTAGTATTTTTCGAGCTTGCTGGTGTCCCCATCAAGACCGTGCGACGCATGAATGGTGCTTTCCGAATTCGACAAAACTCGACCTCTCGTCTGATTGCGATAATATGGACGAGTTAAGGATACGCCTCTGGAGCGACATTTCGAGACTTGACACGATTACTTGAAGAACTTTCTCGCTTGCACCTGAAATCATAGGGTTTTCACGGACGCCGTGAAACATTCTGGCGCGAATTTGTGCGTCAGCAGGCGCCTGACCAGGAATCCGGCACCCGGTCGCAGAAAAATTATGGCGATGCCCGCAGAGGCGCGCTCCACGACCCGGCAACGAAATCGTGATAAACAATGTCCGGTTTTCGCTGCGGCGTTTCACGCTTCACAAGCGCTTGAAACCATTCGCCCTTGCGGGCCGCTGCCGAGATGCTCCGACAGTTTAGAATATTTCCAAGGCATTGTTTTTGCTGGCGATCCGGCCTCCGCTGTGGCATGCGCCGGGTGTCGGCGTCATGACCGGGCCCCTCACCCGTGCCGCCACGACCGACCGACATCCGCCGGGATCCCGCCTGTCCAGGGTCCCGTCCTCCACCACGCCGCCAAGGAAGAGCTCGATGACGTCTCTGCGCACCGACCGTTTCACCAGAACCGCAACCCTGACGCTGGCGCTGCTGGGATCCGCCTTTGCGGCGACGGCCGCAGTTGCGGCGGACGTCAACATCTACACCTCCCGCCAGCCGGAGCTGATCCAGCCGGTCCTCGACGCCTTCACCGAGGAGACCGGGCTGTCGACGGCGACGATCTTCATCGACAAGGGCCTCGAGGAACGCGTCAAGGCGGAGGGCGCCAATTCGCCGGCCGACCTCATCATGACCGTCGACATCGGCCGTCTCGACGCGGCCAAGCAGGCCGGCGTCGTCCAGCCCGTCGACAGTGCGGTGCTGGCAGAGAACATTCCGGACAGCTTCCGCGACGGCGAGAACGAGTGGTTCGCGCTGACCGCCCGCGGCCGCGTCGTCTACGCCTCGAAGGAGCGCGTTGATACCGATGCGATCAGCTATGAGGAACTCGCCGATCCGAAGTGGAAGGGCCGGCTGTGCACGCGCTCGGGCCAGCACCAGTACAACATCGCCCTGATCGCCGCCTATATCGCCCATCATGGCGAAGAAGCCGCGCGTGACTGGGTCACGGGCCTTCGCGACAATCTCGCCCGCCGGCCCGAAGGCGGCGATCGTGACCAGGCCAAGGCGATCTTCGCCGGCGAATGCGACATCGCCATCGGCAACACCTATTACGTCGGCCAGATGACGACGAACGAGAAGGAGCCGGAGCAGAAGGAGTGGGCGAAGGCCATCAAGGTGATCATGCCGACCTTCGACAACGGCCTCACCCATGTGAATGTCTCCGGCGTCGCGCTGGCCAAGAACGCGCCCAATAAGGAGAACGCCATCAAGCTGATGGAATTCCTCTCCGGCGACACCGCCCAGAAGATCTACGCCGAGCTGAATTACGAATATCCTGTCGAGCCCGGCATCGAGACGTCGGACCTCGTCAAGTCCTTCGGCGAGCTGAAGCCCGACACTCTCGCGCTCGATGAAGTCGCCGCCCACCGGACCAAGGCATCCGAGATCGTCGACGAGGTCAATTACGACGGCGGTCCGCAGAGCTGACGCCGCGGCCAACCCCGACACGACGAGACTGAAGCCAGCACAGATGTCCGCCATCCGCCCGGCCAGAGGCTGGCCAGCAATCCTGCCGATGCGACGCAAGGGAAAGGGCGATGGCGGCTATGTCGCCACCGCCCTCGTCCTTGCCGCGCTGGTCGCCATGCCGTTCCTGGCGCTGATCTGGCTGGCGGTTTCCGGCACGTCGTCCAACTGGTCGCATCTGGCGACGACGATCCTGCCGGAGGCGAGCCTCGTCACCGCCGAGCTGATGCTCGGCGTCGCCCTCCTCACCGGAACCATGGGCGTCGTCACCGCCTGGCTGGTGGCGACGTTCGACTTTCCCGGCCGGCGCCTGTTCTCCTGGGCGCTGGTCCTGCCGCTGGCGGTGCCGACCTACATCGCCGCCTATGCCTTCGTGGAATTCCTGCATTTCGCCGGCCCGGTGCAGACCGCCATCAGGGCGCTGTTCGGATACAGCAGCAGCCGGGACTACTGGTTCCCAGAGATCCGCTCCCTGCCGGGCGCGGTGCTGATCCTCTCCTCGGTGCTCTACCCTTACGTCTATCTGACCGTGCGGATGGTGTTCCTGATGCAGGGGCGCAAGGCCGCCGACGTCGCCCGCACCCTCGGGGCGAGCCAGGCGACGATCTTCCTGCGCATCCTGCTTCCCCTCGCCCGCCCGGCGATCGCCGTCGGCGTCACGCTGGCGCTGATGGAGGCGGTGAACGATATCGGCGCAGTGGAGTTTCTCGGCGTCCGGACGCTGACCTTTGCGGTCTACTCCACCTGGCTCAATCGCGGCGATCTCTACGGCGCCACGCAGATCGCCCTGTTGATGCTGGCGGTGATCGTGCTCCTCGTCACCATCGAGCGCCTCGCCCGCCGCCAGCAGCGCTTCACCCTGGGACGATCCGATCGCCCGCAGCCGGGATCCGAGCGGCTCAGCGGCGGCCGGGGCTTCCTCGCCGTTGCGGCCTGCGCCCTGCCGATCATCCTCGGCTTCGCCATTCCCCTCCTCGTTCTCGGCGACTACGCGCTGCGACGTCTCGACCAGCTTGCCGATCCGCAGCTCTGGCGGGCCTTCCGGCACACCGTCGCCCTCGCCTCGATCACCGGCCTCGTCACGGTGACGGTCGGCTTTCTCCTGGCCTATGGTGTCCGGCTGACCGGGTCGAAGCGCCTCGTGCTGATGAGCCGCCTCGCCGTCCTCGGCTATGCCGTTCCCGGCACCGTCCTTGCCATCGGCATCCTCATCCCGCTGGCCGGCCTCGACAATTTCGTCGATGCGCGGATGCGGGAGACCTTCGACGTCTCGACTGGGCTCCTCTTGTCGGGATCGGGATTCGCCATCGTCTATGCCGGCTTCGTCCGCTTCATGGCGATGGGCCACGGCTCGCTCGAAAGCGGCTTCGCCAAGGTGTCGACGCATCTCGACATGGCGGCACGCACGCTCGGCCGGGCGCCCGGCGCAACCCTGATCGAGGTGCTGCTGCCGCTGATGCGCCCGGCCCTTCTCACCGCCTTCCTCCTTGTCTTCGTCGAGGCGTCGAAGGAGCTGTCGGCGACGATCCTCCTGCGCCCCTTCGACTTCGAGACGCTGGCGACCTTCGTCTACGCCCAGACCTCCCGCTCGGCCTTCGAGGAGGGCGCGGTGGCGGCGCTGCTCATCGTCCTCGTCGGCATCCTGCCGGTCGCAATCCTCAATCGCTCGATCCTCGCCGAGACGGCCCGAAGCTGACGGGACGAGGCCGGTAGCCGAAGCCGGGCAGCCGAAGCGGCGGGCCGGAGCCGCGCCGTGGCCGGCTGTGGGATCGGAACCGGGACCGAACCCGTGAGCTTCAGCATCAGCCGCGGACAGATCTGCACCTGGGACAACCCAGCCATCCTCGCCTCTCCCAAACCGCCGCACCGGCCCTAGGTCACGCCACAGTGATGTCGCCACCCCCGAAGGAGAGCGGCGGCGCCGCACCGACGCGAACAGGGATGTTGTCTGCATGTCCGAAATCTCCGAACCTCGAACCGCCGGAGGCGCCTGGCTGGTCGTTGCGGCGAGTGCCGTCGGCGCCCTCGTCGCGGCGTTCAACGTCGTCGACACCGGCAACGGCATCGCCTGGAGCTTTGGCGCCTGGCTGGTGCTGGTGTCGAGCATCCTGGTCGTCATCGCCGGCCTCATCCTCGCCTGGCACCTGGCGCTGTCGCCGGTCTCCCGCGGGATCATGGCGGTTCTCTTGCTGCTCGGCATCCTCGGCACCGGCGTCGCCGCCTACTTCCTCACCGCCTGGATCCTCGTCGTCGCCATGGGCGTCGCCCTCGTCGGCTGGGTGATCCACGTGGCAGCCGATCCCAGCCCGCTGGACTGACCGCCAACATCTCTCTGACGGGACCAATCACGATGAAAATTGCCAGAACGGCCGCATCCTCCGCGGCGCTCGCCCTGATCTTCTCCCTCACCACTCCCGCCCTCGCCCAGAACGGCGGACAGACGCCGGAAGCGACGCAATATGGCGTCACCGAGGAACCCGGCGACGCGTCCAACGGCGAAGCGGAAACCTCGGGCACCGAAGTCGAACCCAACCGCGCTGACGACACCGGGCCCACCACCACCGGGCAGGACGCGACGGGTTCCGAGGCGGCCCAGACCGGCGCGACCGGGAACAGCGGTTCCCAGAACGCCACGGGCGGGAGCGGCGAGGCGCCCCAGACGCCGAACCTCACCACCGAGGAGACCCAAGGCGGCGGCAGCGTCGAGCGGCCCGCCGGCTCGAATGCCGCAGAGGGCGGCGAAGCCGGCGCGAGCGGCTCCGCGGCGCAGGCGCGCCAGCGGCAGGAGCCCGACGCCTGGATGGAGACGCCCGACAGCTGGGCGACCTTCAATGGCGACCTCCGGGCACAGAAATACTCCCCGGCGGACCAGATCACGCCCGAAAACGTCGATCAGCTGGAAAAGGTCTGGGAATACCACACCGGCGACGTCTCCGACGGCTCCGGCGACATTCCGACCACCGTCTGGTCGGCGACCCCGCTCTTCGTCAACGACACGCTCTATATCGGCACGCCCTTCTACCGCATCATCGCCCTGGAGCCGGGCACCGGCAAGGAGAAGTGGAGCTTCGACCCGCACGCGCGGCTCGAGGCCCTGACCCAGCCGGCGATGAAGAACCGCGGCGTCGCCTATTGGCAGGCCGATGAGATCCAGGAGGGCGAGGCCTGCCAGAAGATGGTCTATATCGGGACCATGGACGCCAAGCTCTACGGCGTCGACGCCGACACCGGCAAGCCCTGCGCCTCCTTCGGCAAGGACGGCATGCTCGACGTCAACCAGTGGAACACCGTCAACGACAAATGGCCGCTGTCCCTGCTCCAGGCGGCGACGGTCTATCACGACACGCTGTTCCTCGGCTGGGCCGGCAAGGACTGGACCAACTCCGCCGCCCCTCCCGGCACCGTCTTCGCCCTCGACGCCCGGACCGGCAAGCTGAAGTGGATGTTCCACGCGCTGCCCAACGAAGTCCTCGAGACGACCGGCACGGCCAATGTCTGGGCCTCGATGTCGATCGATCCCGAACGCGGCCTTCTCTACCTGCCGATCTCCTCGCCGAGCCCGAACTACTACGGCGGCGAGCGCAAGCAGGAGCTGCCGCTGGCCACCTCGGTGACGGCGCTCGACACCGAGACCGGCCAGGTGGCGTGGAGCCGCCAGCTGATCCATCACGACATCTGGGACTACGACACCGTCGCCCCGCCGACGCTGGTCGACATCCAGAAGGACGGGCAGACCGTCCCCGCCCTCGTCCAGACCTCCAAGCAGGGCTTCATCTACGTCCTCAACCGCGAGACCGGCGAGCCGGTCTATCCGATCGAGGAGCGGCCGGTTCCCGCCTCCGACGTTCCCGGCGAGGAGGCCTCGCCGACCCAGCCCTTCGTCGACAGGCCGGCGCCGGTCATCGGCGACGACTGGCCGGGCATCGACCCGCTCGCCGACGCCGTCAGCTTCGGCGAGTGCTCGCGCCGGGCCGAAGGCTACCGCTGGGAAGGCCGCTTCACGCCGCCGAGCCTTCAGGGCACGATCGCCTACCCGCCGACCACCGGCGGCTCGCAATGGGGCGGCGGCGCGGTCGATCCGGAGACCGGCATCTATGTCGTCAACTCCAACTCGGTCGTGCAGATCTACACGCTGATCCCGCGCGAGGAGTTCGAGCAGGGGGGCCAGGAGGGCGAGACCTCGGGCTATTACGCCCAGGGCGACGCACCCTACGCCTTCAAGCTCGAGACCTTCCTCAACTGGGCCGGCATGCCCTGCTGGAAGGGACCCTACGGCACCATCGCGGCCTATGATCTGAAGACCGGCGACCGGCTGTGGAACGAGCCCTTCGGACAGGTCCAGAAATACGGCTTCTACATGCCGGAATCCTGGGGCTCGGTGACGATCGGCGGCCCGGTGATCACCAAGTCCGGGCTGATCTTCATCGGCGCCTCGATGGACAGCCGCGTACGGGCGCTCGACCTTGCGACCGGCGAAGTCCTGTGGAAGGGGCTGGTCGACGCGCCGGCCGTCGCCCTGCCCGCCGTCTACACCTACAAGGGCCGGCAATACGTGACCTTCGTCGTCGGCGGCAACACCATCCTGTTGCCGAAGGTGTCGGACCAGGTGGTGACGTTCGCGCTGCCGGAATGAACGGCAGGCGGCGCTCGCCCAGATCTTGCTGAACCTGTCTGCCGCGGCGGCCCGACGCCCCGCGGCAGACCGCTGTAATGGCCCGTCGCACGGCGGTGCTTGACAGGGCCGGCGACCGACGCAAGGCCGGCTGGCAGCCCGGGACGGGCGCACCTTCCCGGTGTGGTCTGCGCAGAAGTCTTGCTCCCCGCCCTCGCATCAGTCGCCCCGCCAGCCTGCCGTCCCGTCCGTTATTTCGTTGGCTGCCAATGCGTTGCCGTCCGCAGAGGAACCGGCCCCTGATCTTCGCGTTCGCTGGATGGGCACCCTCACAACTCACAAATGAGGTCAGGGATATGAAACGCGTTTCGCTTCTTCTTGCCGGTGCAGCGCTCTGCAGCCTGCCGGCCACCGCAGCATTCGCCGACTGCCGCGAGGAACTCGCGAACCTCAGCGCCGACAGCGCGACGACGGCATCGACCTCCGCAGCGGGAACTCAGACAGGATCCTCCGGCTCTGCCGGCATGGCATCGGGCGACGCTTCGGCGGCACAGGGCACCACCACCAATTTCGAGACCGGTCAGATCTCCGGCGCGGGCGCCTCGGGCACCGGCGAGGCGAGCGACGGGATTTCCAAGGACGGCAGCCTCGCTCCGCTCGAGAGCGACGCCAATGCCTCGGCGACGACGGGTGCATCCGGCGACGCATCGGCGAGCGCGTCCGGCAGCGGCACCACGGCACCGGAGGCCCAGTCCTCGGCATCGGCCGCCGGCACCACGAGCGGAACCTCGGATAGCGCATCCGGCGGCGAGGTCTCCAAGGACGGGCGGACGATGCCGATGGCCAGCAGCGCAGGCGGCGGCGAGCCGAACGTCGCCATGTCCGGCCAGGACGCCGACGCCCAGCAGAGCGGCGGCGAGACCGCAGCGGCCAGCAGCGGTCAGGGCACCGGGACGTCCGGCGGCAGCGACAGCTCCAACCAGATGGCCTCCGGCGACCAGATGGCCAGCGCCTCCGGCGGCGGCTACGACGATGCCGTGAAGCGGGCCGAGGCAGCGCTCGCCAGCGGCGACGAAGCGGCCTGTCTCGCGGCGGTCCAGGAAGCCCGCGGCATGCAGGGCAGCAGCGCCTCACAGTGATTTTCGCGGGGACACGGACGTGTCTGGCCGGGCAGATGCAGGCCTGGCCACCTCGTTGAACACAGGTAATTACCGACCCGTGCGACCCCGGTCGCGCGGGCATTTCGTTCAGCGGCGGACCGGCACCAGCCTGATGCTCAGCTGGACAACTCGCTCCGCCCCTCGAACTCGGCCAGCGCTTCCGGATTGGCCAGCGCCTCCTTGTTCTTCACCGGTCGACCCTCGACCACCTCGCGCACGGCGAGTTCGGTGATCTTGCCGGATTTGGTGCGCGGGATGTCCTTCACGGCCAGCACCTTCGCCGGTACGTGGCGCGGCGAGGCGCCGGTGCGGACTGCGTCCTTGATGCGTTTGACGAGGTCGTCGGTGAGATCGTGGCCGGGCGCGAGGCGGACGAAGAGCACGACGCGCACGTCGCCGTCCCAGGCCTGGCCGATGCAGATCGCCTCGGTGACCTCCTCGAACTGCTCGACGATATTGTAGATCTCCGCCGTCCCGATGCGCACCCCTTGCGGGTTCAGCGTCGCGTCGGAGCGGCCGTGGATGATCATGCCGCCGCGTTCGGTCCATTCGGCGAAGTCGCCATGGGCCCAGACGCCGGGGAATGTCTCGAAATAGGCGGCAGTGTAGCGCTCGCCGCCGGGGTCGTTCCAGAACGCGATCGGCATCGAGGGGAACGCTTTCGTGCAGACGAGATCGCCCTTCTCGCCGCGCACCGGCCTGGCGTCCGCGTCGAAGACGTCGACGGCCATGCCGAGCCCCGGCCCCTGGATCTCGCCCTCGTAGACCGGCTGCGTCGGAATGCCGAGGACGAAGCAGGCGAGGATGTCCGTCCCGCCGGAGATCGAAGCGAGGTGAACGTCGGCTTTCACGTCGGAATAGACGTAGGCAAATCCTTCCGGCGACAGCGGCGAGCCGGTGGAGGTGATCGTCCGGACGCTGGCGAGGTCGTGGCTCTCCAGCGGCTTGAGGCCGAACTTGCGGGCGGAATCGATGTATTTCGCGCTGGTGCCGAAGAAGGTCGCGCGCTCCTCGGCGATGTAGTCGAAGACGATGGTCTTGTGCGGATGGAAGGGCGAGCCGTCATAGAGCAGCAGCGTCGAGCCACCGCCGAGCGCCGCGACCAGCCAGTTCCACATCATCCAGCCGCAGGTGGTGAAGTAGAAGACCCGCGAGCCCTCTTCGTTGCCGCAGTGGAGGAGATGCTCCTTGCGCTGCTGCAGGAGCGTGCCGCCGGCGCCGTGGACGATGCATTTGGGAACGCCGGTCGTTCCCGACGAGAACATGATGTAGAGCGGATGGTCGAAGGGCAGGCGCTCGAAGACGAGCTCGGCAGGAGCGTAGGCGGCGAGGAAATCGGCGAGGAGCACGCCGTTGTGCGCTCCGGCGGCCGCCTTTGCCCCGTCCCCGAGATAGGGCACGACGATGGTCTTTTCGGGCGCCAGCTTGGCGCTGATCGCGGCGAGCTTGTCGGCGATGTCGACTTCCTTGGAGGCGTAGAAATAGCCGTCGCAGGCGATCAGCAGCTTCGGCTCGATCTGGCCGAAGCGATCGAGGACGCCGCGTTCGCCGAAATCCGGCGAGCAGGAGGAGAACACCGCCCCGAGCGAGGTGGCAGCCAGCATGACGGCGACGGTCTCGGGCAGGTTCGGCATCATGGCCGCGACGCGGTCGCCGGCGACGATTCCCTCGGCACGGAACGCCTGCTGCAGCCGCGAGACGGTGGCGCGCAGCTCGTCCCAGCTCCACCGGCGGGACACCCTGTCCTCCCCGCGGAACACCAGGGCGTCGTCCGATCCCGTTCTGGCCAGGAGGTTTTCGGCGAAGTTCAGCCGGGCGCCGGGAAAGAAGCGATCCTGGCGCATCGTCTCGCCTTCGTGGAGCGCCGTCTCGCCCTTCTCGCCGACGATGCCGACGTGGTCCCAGAGCAGCGACCAGAAGGCTTGGCGTTCGGTGGTTGACCACCGATGCAGTGCAGCATAGTCCTCGAAGGGGCGACCCGTCGCCGCCGAGGCAGCATGCATGAACCGTGTCATCGGATGGCCTTCGACCCGCGACGCCGAGGGTTTCCACAACGGTTTCTTGGTCATTGTCCGAACTCCCACCAACCGCCTTGCTGGTGCCATACCCGTGTAACAAAGGCAACGAAGCCGCCGCTCGCCGCATGCTCGCGCCCCGATGGAATTCGCGTCGTTCGGGTCGCCCGATGCTTTCGAAAACGCCGCCCGGCAGCTACTGAGGGGCGGGAGGATTGATGGAGATGTTGCGGCGTGCGACCTGACTGGCCAGCCGAGAGAGCGCGGGCGGATAGAGCGGCCCCGCAGGGCCGACGCTTGCGCCGCCGCTGGCTGATCGCCGCCTTTGGGGCCGTCATCGGGCTGGTGGTCGTCTTCGCCGCAGTGCTGCCGGGCCTCGCGCTGGGCTCGGACGCCGCACGCAATCTCGTCGTCGACCGGCTCGAAAGCCTCACCGGCCGCCACGTCTCCATCGACGGGCGCATCGACTTCTCGATCCTGCCGCGGGCCCGCCTCAGCCTCGAGCACGTGCGCCTCGGCGACGACGACTTCACCATCGACAACCTGGTCGCCGATTTCAGCCTCTTCGACGTCTTCGCCGGCAAGGGGAAGATCTCGCAACTGGTTCTCGTGCGACCCGAATGGCACACCGCAGCCGAGCTGCGGGAGGCCGTCACCGGCGCTGGCACCGGCATCGGCACCGGCCCTGCCATGAGCCCGGGCACCGGCGACGGCCTCCTGACCGGCCTGCACACGCTCTTGTCCCGGATGGACGGGATCCGCGAGGTCGAGATTCGCGACGGGCTGCTGCGGCCCGGTGGCCCGGGCTTTGCCGGCCCGCGCGGCGTCAGCAACGCCAATGTGCAGATCGTCCAGTCCGCCTCCGCCGACCGGCTGAGCATCGCCGGCGCATTCGTCTGGAACGGCCAGCCGACCTCGGTCAATCTCGACGTCGAGGCGGACGGGCCGCTGAAGGAGGGCGGCGGCAGCAACGTCGACTTCGATCTCGACTCCCCCGCCCTCGCGGCGACCTTCTCCGGCACGGTCCGGCTCGACGATCTGAGGGCGGCACAGGGGCGCCTCAGGCTCTCCGCCCAGTCCTTCACCCGCGCCACCGAATGGCTGTTCGCCCCCGGCATCCGGATCCCGGAACTCGGCGCGGTCGCCCTCGCCGGCAATCTCGACCTTCGCGGCGACAGCGCCGAGCTGCGCGAGGCCGAGCTGAGGATCGGGGCCTCCGAGGGTCGCGGCGCCATGGAGGCGCGCTTCGAGGACGGCGTGCCCGTCGTCGGCGGCACCCTCGCCTTCAACGATCTGAACCTCACCCCCATCGCCCGGTCGATCGCGCCCTATCCGCGCAACGCCCTCGATTTCGAGCGCCCGCTGGCGATCGAGTTCGCGCATGCGATGCAGATGGAGATCCGCCTCTCGGCGAGTGACCTGATGCTCGGCTCGGTGCCGTTCCGGGACGTCGCTGCGGTCGTCAGCGCCGGCGGCGGCGTCGCCAAGCTCGATGTCGGCGACGCCGCGGTGTTCGGCGGCCGGGGACAGGCGGCGATCACGATCGACGGGCGGACAGAGCGACCAAGCGTCGCGGGCTGGATCAGCGCCAGCGGCCTTGACACCGCCCGCATGATGTCGGGCCTGTCGATCGACGCGATCGCCGTGACCGGCCGCTCGGCGATCCGCGCCAGTCTCGATGCGCCCGCCAGCAACTGGCGGACGATCCTTTCCGAACTGGCGATCGAGGCCGATTTCGACGCCCGCAATGGCGCCATCTCCGGCTTCGATCCGCGGGTCTTCGCCGAGCCCGGCGCCCGCCCCCTCGACGCCGGCACGACCGGTGGCTCGATCCCCTTCACCGCGCTCGACGCCAAGCTGAAGGTCTCCGGGACGACCCTCGATCTCGACGCCGTGACACTCCGCAATGCCGCCGGCCAGATCACCGCCAGCGGCCGCTATCATGCCCGGACCAACCGCATCGACGTCATCGGCGCGTTCGAGGCGGGCGAGACAGCGGTTGCTTCGGCCGATATCGCCTCCATCGAGACTGCCCCTGCCGCGGGCCCCGGGCGCGTCCAATTCAGCATGAAAGGCGAATGGCCCAACCCTGCGGTCACGACGGTGCCGACTGCGTCGCGGTGATGCCCGGCTGGCCGGCCGCGGCCTGCCTGATGCCGACAGCCTCGGAGATCGATTGCCGGGCGCTGGTACCCGGCGCGAGGCGCTCGAGCGGTCAGCCCCTGGCGCCGGTCGAAGACCCAGGTCGACGGTTTGAAACGAGCGGATCCTGTCCGGCTGTCTTGCTCCGCTCAAGCTCGCGGGCGCACAACCATCGAAGGATCGTCCGTCGATCCGCTCTGAAAACTCAGCCTGCGAGACGAGACCACCCATGCCGCGCGCCCGGACCATGATCGATCCCTCCCCCACCGGCCGTCATTCAGCGCGCGGTGAGCCGCGTGCCCTCCGCCTCGGACTCGCCGCCGGCCTCGCGGTGCTCGCCCTTCCGCTCGTCAGTCTTGCATCGGGACCGGCCGCCGCCCAGTCGGTGGTCAAGCTCGGAACCTCCGCCCCTGCGCCATCGGCGAACAGCGCCGACGCCGCCTGCGGCGCGTCGAAATATCACGCCGCGCTCGCCGAGATCCGGGCAAGCCGCTATCCCGCGGTCAAGGCGGCGCGGGAGGATGCCGGAGCGTCCGATGCGAGCCTGCCCGGACGGCTGATCTTCAACCCGGCCGCCGTCCCGAGGGGTGGCGAGGCCAGGCGGGCGCTGGCAGCTGCCAACCAGCTCGCGCGCTCGGGCAATCGCCCCGCCTGGATGGCGAGCAACGATTCGCGCTGGATCATCAAGGAGGTCTCGAACGAACTCGGGCGTTATCTGGCCCAGGACGAGACGGAGTTCCTCTGCGGCGGCGTGCCGGACTATCTGAAGACGATGCGCAGCTACCTCGCCCGGGCCGGCGGCGACCCGGCCTCCCTCGACGCTCTGAAGGCGGCGCAGGCCGGGACCGCCTCTTCGAGCGTCCTCGCCACCCTCGATGCCCTTCGCCCGGTTCCCCTGCCGACGCCGGCGCCCGCCGTCCAGAGCATGCCGGCGAGCGCCGAGCTTCGGCCCGCCGTCGGCCTCGCCGCGCGCGGCACCGCGAGCGAAGGACCGGCCGCAGCCCCGCCGGCCGGTGCTGCAGGCGATGCGCCCATCTCCGACCAGCCGCAGCCGGCACTCGACGCGCAGCCGACGGGCGGAACCACCCCCACCACGACGACGGACGCGTCTTCGCCGGCCGAAGATCCCGACCTGCCGCCGCTGACGGAGCCCCAGCCGGTCGCCCTCGCCACGGACGCCGAGCGTCTGGCCGCCCTCGACGCCCTGGTGGAGGCGGCGCGGGCCAGCGGCGTGCTCCCGCAGGACGACGCCGGGATCGCGGCTCGCCAGACGGCCGCGCTGGCGACGCCGTCCGATGCGACGTCCGGCGGGGCGACGCCGTCCGGCGCGGTGGTGGCGGATGACGGCACGCCGGAGGGGCGGCCGGTGCTCGGGCGGCTGCTCGCGCTTCGTCCCCTCGTCTATGGCGCGCGGCCGGAAATCCGGGACGTCGCCATGCGCCGCCGGCTCATCGACGCCTTCTCGTCGATCGAGGTCCTCGACTATCTCGCCCACCGCCCGGCCGAGAGCGCGGATTCCGTTCCCGCCGCGATCGCCGGTGTCATCGACGCCATCGCCGCAGCCCATACGAAGGACTGCGGCTGCGGCGCCGACTGATCGCGTGACGACAAACGCCATCGGATCCGCGTATTCGTCACATCGACGCTTCGGTAGAGCGATGATCAGCCGCCGGCGGCGAGACGCTCGTCGCGGGCCTGGCGCACCAGCCGGCGCTTGTTGAGCAGCGTCGCCGCCACCACGCCGACTGAAACGATGGCGATGAGGATGGTGCAGACGGCGTTGATCTCCGGCGTCACGCCCAGCCGGACCTGGCTGTAGATCTTCATCGGCAGGGTGGTCGCGCCCGGCCCCGTCGTGAAGGAGGCGATGACCAGATCGTCCAGCGACAGGGTGAAGGCGAGCATCCAGCCCGCCGCCACCGCCGGCCAGATCAGCGGCAGGGTGACCTGGAAGAAGGTCACCGTCGGCGTCGCGCCGAGATCCATCGCCGCGTCCTCCAGCGAGCGGTCGAAGGACATCAGCCGCGACTGCACGACCACCGTGACGAAGCACATGGTGAAGCTGATATGGGCGAGCGTCACGGTGAGGAAGCCGCGATCGAGATCGATGGCGACGAACAGCAGGAGCAGCGACAGGCCGGTGATCACCTCCGGCATCACCAGCGGCGCATAGACCATGCCGGTCATCAGCGTGCGGCCGGAAAAGCGCTTGTAGCGCGACAGGGCGATCGCCGCCATCGTGCCGAGGATCGTCGCGACGCTGGCCGAGATCAGCCCGACCTTCAGCGTCACCCAGGCGGCGTCGAGGAGGCCGCGATTGTTCCAGAGCTCCCGGTACCAGACCGTCGAGAACCCGCCCCAGACCGTCACCAGCCGCGAGGCGTTGAAGGAATAGACGACAAGGAGGAGGATCGGCAGATAGAGGAAGGCAAAGCCGAAGACCATCGACACGACGTTGAACTTGGTGAGCCGCCAGGAGGTCATAGCCGGGCCTGCTGGCGCTGGAAGATGGCGATCGGGACGACGAGCAGCGCGACGAGGACGACGGCGACGGCCGAGGCGACCGGCCAGTCGCGGTTGGTGAAGAACTCCAGCCAGACCGTCTTGCCGATCATCAGCGTGCGCGAGCCGCCGAGAAGATCGGGGATGACGAATTCGCCCGCCGCGGGAATGAACACCAGGAAGCAGCCGGCGACGACGCCGGGCAGGGACAGCGGGAAGGTGATCGTCCAGAAGGTCTTCAGCGGCGGCGAGCCGAGATCGGCGGCGGCCTCGGTCAGGCTGTGGTCCATGCGTTCCAGGCTCGCATAGATCGGCAGCGTCATGAACGGCAGGTAGGAATAGACGATGCCGATGAAGATCGCGATCGGGGTGTTGAGGATGACCAGCGGCTGGTCGATCACGCCGATCGTCATCAGCAGCTGGTTGAACAGGCCCTCTGGCTTGAGGATCGCGATCCAGGCGTAGACGCGGATCAGGAAGCTCGTCCAGAACGGCAGGATGACCAGCATCACCAGCGTCGTGCGCCAGGCCGGCGGCGCCTTCGCCATGCCGTAGGCGAGCGGATAGGCGATGGCGAGCGTCAGCACCGTCGAAGCCGCGGCGATGGCGAGGCTGAGAGTGTAGGCGTTGAAGTAGAGCTCGTCGCTGGCGATCCAGGCGTAGTTGTCGAGGGACAGCTGCTGCAGCGCGCTCCACCAGGTGGCCGGGTCGCCGAAGGTCGGCAGATAGGGTGGCATCGCCACGGCGGTCTGCGACAGCGAGATCTTGAAGACGATCAGGAAGGGCACGAGGAACAGCCCGACCAGCCACAGGAACGGCAGGCCGATGACGACGATGCGGAAGAAGCCGCGCGAGCCGAAACTGCGGCCTCGTCGGGTTTCGGCGGTTCCGGCCCGCCTTCGATCGATCGTCTCTGGTGCCGCCGCCTCTCCCATCGCCGCTCCCCCTACTGCGTTAGGACGAGGCCGGCGTCTTCGTCGAACTGGACGAAGGCCCGGTCGTGCCATGTCAGTTGCAGCGGCCCCTGCCGGGTGGCGTTGACCATCGCCACCTTGACCGTCGACCCGTCGTCGAGGCGGATGTGGAACGACGTTACCGGGCCGAAATAGGCGATGTCCCAGACCTCGCCTTCCAGGACGTTCGGGCCGGAGAGCGGCTCGGCGGAGATCCGCAGCTTCTCCGGCCGCAGGACGTAGGACACCGCCTGCCCGGCCACGACCGGCACCTCGCTCGCCACATGGATCTTGCGCCCGGCGCTGGTCGCGATGGTGACGCGGTCGCCGGTCGCGGCCGCGACCTTGCCCTCGAAGATGTTCACGTTGCCGACGAAATCGGCGACGAAGCGCGAGTTCGGCGCCTCGTAGATCTCCGCCGGGGTCGCCACCTGCAGGATCCGCCCCTTGTCCATGACGGCGATCCGGTCGGCCAGCGTCATCGCCTCCTCCTGGTCGTGGGTGACCATGATGAAGGTGGTGTGCAACTGGTACTGGAGGTCGGCGAGCTCGAACTGGGTCTCCTCGCGCAGCTTCTTGTCGAGGGCGCCGAGCGGCTCGTCGAGGAGCAGGACCTTCGGCCGCTTTGCGAGAGAGCGGGCGAGCGCGACGCGCTGGCGCTGGCCGCCGGAGAGCTGATCGGGCCGGCGTTTGGCGAAATCCTCGAGCTTGACGAGCTTCAGCACCTGCTCGACCCGCTCGGAAATGTCGCCCTTCGCCATCCCCTCCTGCTTCAGGCCGAAGGCGATGTTCTTCTCGACGCTCATATGCGGGAAGAGCGCATAGGACTGAAACATCATGTTGACCGGCCGCCGGTAGGGCGGAATGTCGGCCATGTCTTCGCCGTCGAGGACGATGCGCCCGGACGTCGGCGCCTCGAAGCCCGCCAGCATGCGCAAGAGCGTCGACTTGCCGCAGCCGGAGGCGCCGAGAAGGGCGAAGAACTCACCCTCGTAGATCGAGAGGCTGAGATCGTCGACGGCCTCGAAGCCGCCGAACCGCTTGGTGACGGCCTCGAAACGGATGAAGGGAACCGCAGCCTGGTCCAGCCAGGGCGCGAAGTCGCGGCGGATGCTGCCGAGCGACTTCATGGCGCCCGACGCGATCTTGGCCGCCATATCAACGCGGCGGCCGGGGTGTCGACCTGCATGTGCCTCCTATTGACCCGTGACGACGCTCGTCCAAAGGCGGGTCTGGATACGCTGCGCCTTCGGTCCCTTCGGCAGGATAGCGCTCAGGCGCTGCTGCGTGGCTTCCGGCGGATACACCCCTGGGTCGTTCAGGATCTCTTCATTCACGAATTTCTTTGCCGCGAGATTCCCGCTCGCATAATTCACCACATTCGAGGCTTTGGCGATGACCTCGGGCCGCATCAGGTAGTTCATAAATTCGTGCGCGGCTTCCGGGTGCGGCGCGTCGGCCGGAATCGCCATGTTGTCCAGCCAGATCACCGCCCCCTCGCTCGGGATGACGTATTTGATCTCGACGCCCTGTGCGGCCTCCTTGGCCCGGTCGCGCGCCTGCAGCATGTCGCCCGACCAGCCGTGGGCCATGCAGATGTCGCCATTGGCGAGAGCCTGGATGTTCTCCGAGGAATGGAACTTGCGGACATAGGGCCGGATCGCGAGCAGCAGGTCCTTCACCTTGGCCAGATCGTCCGGATCGTCGGAATTGGGGTCGAGGCCGAGATAGATCAGCGCCGCCGGCACCACCTCGTCGGCGGTGTCGAGCACGTAGATGCCGCAGTCGGAGAGCTTTTCGGCCAGCTTGGGATCAAACAGCAGCGCCCAGGTGTCGAGCGGCTGGTCGTCGCCGAGGCGCTTCCTCACCTCCGCGACGTTCAGCCCGAGGCCGGTCGTGCCCCACATGTAGTTGCTGGCGTACTGGTTGCCCGGGTCGTAGACGGCGAGGCGCTCCATGATCGCCGGATCCATGTTCGCAAGATTCGGCAGCTTGGCCTTGTCGAGCTTCTGGAAGACGCCGGCATTGATCTGCCGGGCGAGGAAGCTGCCGGTCGGCACGACGACGTCGTAGCCGGTGCCGCCGGTCAGGAGCTTGGTCTCGACGAGCTCGTTGGAATCGAAGACGTCGTAGACGACCTTGATGCCGGTTTCCTTGGTGAAGTCGGAGAGGATCGATTCGTCGATATAGTCGGACCAGTTGTAGACGTTGACGACCTTATCCTGGGCCAGGGCCGTATTCGGCGAGGAAAGCACCGCGACGAGGCCGATGCCCGCCAGAAGACGTGCCAGAAACTGCTTCATTGTCGGAACCACCCCATTCCAAATATCATCTTGGCCGCCGCCGGCCGAACATCCGCAACTGCGACCATAACGGCAACAATCGGGAAATGCCTAGCCCGCCGGCGCAAAGAAATGAAACAAGCGCGGCGGCTGCTCAATCAGGTGTCATGCTGCCCCCTGGACGGGCGCAGCATGAAGCGGGCGTCGGCGCCATAGCCGGCGAGCTTGCCCCGCGGCAGCGCGTCGGAGGCATCGACGAAGCCGAAGCGCTCCCAGAACGGGACGGTGCCATAGACCGAGACGAGGCAGGCGCGGGGAAAGCCGCGGGCGACGGCGAGGAGCGCCGCGACGACCGGCCCGGCGAGGCCCTGCCCGCGCATCTGCGGCGCGATGGCGACGTCGTGGATGAAGAAGGCGTCGGCGTCCGGCGGTATCGCGCCGAGCAGGGTGTTCAGCGGCGGCGGGTCGAGATGGCGGATCGGATGGGCGAGCGTGTAGCCCGCGACGTGTCCGCCGGCATCGAGGGGGTCTGGATCGAGGGGCCCTGCATCCAGCCCGCCTGAATCCAGAACGAAGCAGCCCTCGGGACAGAGCGCCAGCCGCTCGGCGAAGATCGCCGGGTCCTCGGGCAGGTCCGGGTGGATGAGATCGGCGAGCGCCAGGACGGCGGCGAGATCGCTTTCCCGCATGGCGCGCCAGACTGCGGCAGCCGCCATGGTCACCGACCTCGCAGGCCCGCCGCTCGATCGCGACGACCGCATTCCGGCTGGCGCCGCGTCGTCCGGCGAAGCCGGCTCACCGGTGCTTGGTGCCCTCGCCGTAGAACAGCTTTTCCCATTTCTTGTGCGCCTTGTAGCCCTCGCGGATGAAGGGCGTGAACACCGCCATGTTGAGGACCGCCTTGTTGGTCTGCCTCGCCGGAAATTTCAGCGGCTTCTCGAAGTCGACGAACAGCACGACCCGGACCTGATCCGAATGGTTCCAGGCCTCGTGCTCGTAGGCGTCGTCGAAGATCAGCGCCTTGCCCTCTTCCCAATGGCAGGTGCGGTCGTCGACGCGGATGCCGATCTTGTCCGGCTCGTCCGGCACGATCAGGCCGAGATGAAACCGCAGGACGCCGTTATAGGGGCCGCGATGAGGCGGCAGGTGCTTGCCCGGTTCGAAGATCGAGAACATCGCCGACTTGAGGCCGGGGATCTTCTGCAGGATCCGCCAGGTCTCGGGGCACTGGGCGATGGCGTTGTCCGAGGTGATGCCGTAGCCGCAGAGGAAGAAGGTCTTCCAGTTGCTGTCGGAGGAGATCGAGCGGACCTCCGAGGAGATCTCGTGGAACGCCGGCAGATCGCCCTTGCGCACCAGGATCTGGTCCAGCTCCTCGCGGATGAGCTTCCACTCCGCCTCGACCTCGCGGGCCCAGGGGAAATCGTCGGTCTCGAACACCGGCGGATTGCCGACGGCCGAATATTTCAGATTGAGCGCCTCGGCCTTGTCCACCAGCGTCTGCACGGTCCGCGCGACGAAGCTGTCGCGCGTCAAGGTGTCCTCGAGGCCCTCGGTCTTCAGTTTCTGCTGGCTGACTTGCTTGTCCATCATTCTACGCTTCGCGTTGGCACATGCGGCCCGATCGCGGCCCGAACTGATCCTGCGCCGACGACGCCCGAGACGGCCGCGGCGCTGGAACATGACGATTCGGTGACGGAGAGAACTCCTCGATCGAACGCTTTCAGAGCCGATTTGGACCCGGGTCGGGCGGAAGTCAAACGGAGAGCGGTCTTGCGCCCGGACACAGCGCCCGGACGGACGGTTTGACGCAGAGGAGAGCGTCCTTCCGCGTCGCGGCGCGAGGCTGCCAGAGCGGCGCTGGAGGCACTTTGCGCGTCGCCTCTGGATCGGGCTCAGGATCGCGGCGCCAGGAACAGCGTCCGGCGCGACACCGCCTTCGTGTCGACCTCGAGGAACTTCGCCGGACGGTAGCCCCGGGCGAAGCACGCTTCGACCCCGACGATGCGGAAGCGCTTCGCGCCGACGCACATTTCGGTCGAGCCATAGAGCACCGGCCGCCCGCAGACGTCGTCGGCATGGACGTAGACATAGCGGGCGGCAAGTTCGTCGCGGATCACCGTGGCGCAGCGGTTGGCGCCGACGATCCACCAGCCCTCGGTCTCGAAGCCGGGGCCGGCATCGCGGCCGACGGCGACGTTGAGCACATCGAAAGACTGGTTGCAGACGACGAAGTGGGCGCGCGCCGGCGTCGCGGCGGCAAGGCCGAAGACGCAGAATGCGGTGGCTGCAAGCCCCGCGCCCAATGGCCCAGGGCAGCGCTTGCGATTGCGATTGCCGCCGGGTCCGGCGCCCGGCTCCGCCCTGTCCGGTCGGCTCGCCACCCCTGCGGTCATCTGCGCCCGGAACCCTTTTAAATTGTATTTATAGACAATTTCTATCTTGACTTGCCGGCTCTATCTAGAACCAGCGAGGGCGACGCGATGCAGATCATCGAGCCTTCCGGCAGTGCTGCCGGCCATCTCGCCGTCCATGGGCAGGTCCGGCGGCGGCCTCCGCAACAGTCCCCGGCGTGGCGGCGACCGCAGCCGTTCCGGCTTCCGCGCCGGGCCGAGCGCTTTCCGGTTCCGGCCTGACGCGGGAGACCGCCCTTCGCGAGCAGACCGGGCTCGCGGTCGCGGCGCTTGCGCCGGCTCGGCCGCAGCCGCTCGTCGGCATGCCGGCGGGGGCGGATGCCGAGCAGGCCCCGGGCGGGGCGGAACGCCCAGACGGCGCGGGTGACGGCGACGCGCGGCCCGGTCCGCCCGGGCCGCCGCCGGAAGACGCTCCCGCTCGCCTGGAGGGGCCGACGCTCTCCCACGCACCCGGCCCCCACCGATCGGCGAACTCCTTGCCTCCTATTCGGGCGGGGATTGCTTCGCGGCACTGGCGCAGCCTTGAGCGAGCGGGGACACGCTGCGCGTCACCGCCCTCTTGCACGAGACGGGCCGGCTCGAAGACTCCGCCGAAACGCTGGCGCGGCAGGATTTCGGCGAGGCGGCCCGCCGCATCGAGATCGATGCCGGCCACATCGGCCGGGCGCTGGCCTTTCTCGCCGCCATGCCGGGCGACACGCTCACGGGGACAATCGAGGGGATCGGCGAGGGGATCGGCGAGGGGATCGGCGAGGGGATCGGCGAGGGAATCGCCGACGGGGCGGGGCTCGATCTCCTGCTCGTCGACGACGAGGGCCGCGTCCAGCAGATCTCGCAATTCCTGGAACGAGACGGGGGCACTGCCCGCTTTGCCCTGCCCCTCACCCTGTCCGGCCGTCCGGTGGAGACGGCGCAGCTCCTCATCGCGCTGGCGCTGCCCGCTGCGCTGATCCACACGCAGGATGGTGACGGCGCAGCGGCGGACGGATTCTTCGACGCGCTCGCTGACGCCCTTGCGACGAACGGCCTGACGGGCGCGTTCGCCGTCGCCCCTGTCTTCGTCGGCGCGCGGTGAGCCGAGGGGTGACCGGCGGGCGATGACCGATAGTCGGCGGACGGGAGCGAGGAAGCCTTGATCCGCGTCAGTGCCGGGAGGGGCGTTCGCTCGGGATGCGCCCGGGCCGGCCGAGCATGCCGCCGACACCGCCGACGACCATGCCGAGCAGCATGGCGACGAAGGCGGCGAGGGCCGCCCGCGCCAGCGACGAGGCGGCCGCGCGACGTCCGGCTTCGGCCTCGGCCCGCGCCTCGCCGGCGCGTTGCTCGAGCGCCTGGAAGCGGCGTTCCGCCTCGGCCCGGCCGACGCCGGCCGTGCGGACGATGGCGTCGATGGCGGCGCTTCGCTCGCTCTCGCCGGCATCCTCGGCCAGCGCCGCACTCAACGCGCCGAAGTTCGCCTGGCCGGCCGAGGCGGACGCCCCCCCCGCCGGCGGCGCCGCGGCGTCGGCCTCTGCGGCGTCGGGGTCCGCGGCCGTCCCGGCAGCTGCGTCGGCGGGTCGATCGCCGGGAGATGCGAACAAGGTCCCGGCGTTGTCCCTCACGAGGGCCATCGTCGCGGAGGAGCCCGGCGCCAGCGCTTCCGCCGCGATCGTCAGATTGTCGACCGACTGGCCGAGGACGCCGAAGGCCCCGCCGACGAGGCCGGCCGCGCCGCTCGAGAGAAGATAGAGGGCGAAGAGGCCGGTCACCGCCCAGGTCACCACCCCATGCAGCATCCCGTCGATCCGCGACGGGATGCCGGCGAAGCGGGCGGCCGCATAGGCGCCGACGAAGACGCCGGCAAGGACGACGACGACGGCCCAGAGGCCCGCGAGCGAGAACAGCCCGCCGGAGCTCCCGCCGGCAGACGTCAGGCCGATGCCGAGACCGAGAAGGCCGAGCATGAACTGGATCATCAACGCCAGGATCGCCCCGGCGAGGATACCGCCCCAGGAGATCCGCCGCAGCGCCACCGCCGGCCCGGCCGACCGCTCCGTCCGCAGATCCGTCATGCGTGTGTCCCCGTAACGCTTCTCGCGTGAGATACCCGGCAGATCAGAGATACCCGCCTCCCTTCGTTGGATTGCGCCTTGGCGAGGCCCGTGCTGCCCGCCAGATGATCGCGCTCATGGAGATGCCGTCGCAGCTCTGGCGCCGACGATCCGTCGTTCGCACCGGCACACGTCATGCGCGTTGTGGATGCATAATTCCTTAGCGTCATATCGCGCCGATCTCCAGCGCCGAATCGCCCACCCGGCCGAGCATGCCGCCGCAGACCGCCGCGGCCATGGCGGCCAGCAGCGCCGCGAAGGCGGCAAGGCATGCTCCTGCCACCTCGCCCGAAATCTCTGCCGTCGCCCGGCGTTCGCCGCGCACCGCCCGATCGTTGGCGATCTGCCACTCCGTCAGGCGCCGCTCGGCGACGGACCGCGTGACGCCGGAGGCTGCGACGATCGCCTCGACTGCGCGGGCCTCGGCCTCGGCGTCCGCCATTTCCGAAATCCCCGCAAGGACCGTCGCAGCCGCGGCGTCCGCGTCCGCCTCCGGTGCGCCTGCGGAAGGTTGGCGCGCCAGCGACCCGCGGACCTCGGCGCGCAGCGCGGCGAGCGGATCGCGCGCGTCGCCCGTTTCCCCATCAGACGGCCGCGCCGCCAGCGCCTCGACGGCGTTGCCGACCGGGCCGACACCATGCGCGACGAGTGCCGGGGGATCCTGCGTCATCACGAGGACCGCGACGACGACCGCGGTGGAAAAGGTCAGGAGCCCGCAAAAGATCGCCTCCCGGCGCTGCCGCACGCCGGCGAGGCGGGCCGCGGTGAAGCCGCCGGCCGCAAGCGCCACGACGGCGCCGATGAGCGAGGCCATCCCGGCAGGCAAGAGAAGCTGCGCCGGGCCGGAGTCGAACCGTGCGTCGAAGGCGCCGGCGAGGATGCCGAACCCGGCCAGCCACGCCATGAAGCCGGCGACGAGCGCGACGAGCACGCCGGCCGCCACCGCCTCCCATGCCACGTCGGGCTCAGGATATGCGCCCGCGCCTCTGCCTCCGATGCCTCTCCGCCCTGATGCCAAAGCCAACCCGCGACCTGTCCGAACTCTTGCCCGTTGCCTAGCCGACCCCCGGGGAAAGCGCCAGTGGCCGTCGCGTTGCCGGCATAACGTCTTGTAGACTGACCGTTACTTTCCATCTCGACAAGATCCGCACCATCTGTTAACGGAACCCATCTTGCGTGGGCGGGGGCTCCGCGAGACTTGAACGGCTCTGGAACCCCTTCTACCAAGCGCTATCAACGGAAAATCCCGTGCAGATACTCGTCCGCGACAACAACGTCGATCAGGCGCTTCGCGCGCTGAAGAAGAAGATGCAGCGCGAAGGCATCTTTCGCGAAATGAAGATGCGCAACTTCTACGAAAAGCCTTCGGAGAAGCGCGCCCGCGAGAAGGCCGAGGCGGTGCGCCGGGCCCGCAAGCTCGCCCGCAAGCGCGCCCAGCGCGAGGGCCTGGCCAGCGGCGGCAGGGCCCCGGCCTGATTGCTTCCCGCGGGCGGAGGGAGACGTCAGCCCTGGCCGTGGCAAGGCCGGGCGGCAGAACTCCCGCCGACGAAACATGGGCAGACGCCGCGAGCGAAGCGCCTGAGGCGCATCGTCGCGGCTTTTTTTCCGTAACGCGACATCCTCATTCTCTGCAGGCTACGCTCGTTCTTCGCATGTCATGGCTTTGTCACCGACGCGGTGAGGCATGACCCGGGTGAGGCGATGAAGCGCACTCGGAGGCTCAGCTGTCGCGCCCGCCATGGTTCGGCGGAGCGCCGCAGCGACGACCCAAAGGCCTGGACGCGCAGACTTGGACGCGAAGATTCGGCGGCAGCCGTTCCGCTTTTTCGGGTAAGCCCTTCCCGGCAGACGGCTGGCTGGCCCGAAAGATCCGGTCGCAGCTGTCGTTTCCACTTGTCTCGGCTGCAGCGATTTCAAATTTCGGCCGCTTGTGCGAGATAGGGACAAGATCTCCTTCGCAACAGCCGGACACATCATCACCGACATGCCGATCACCGATCGTTCCTCGACCGCCGCCCTGCGGCCGCTCGCCTCGCAAGCTCCCGCAAGGAAAGGCGTCGGCCGGGTCGCCGCGCTCTTCTGCGGAATGGTGGTGATCGCCGGTTGCCAGACCGGGCAGGACATCGCCGCCATCCAGGCCATCTCGCTCGACAAGAACCAGGGCCTGGAGCAGAATATCGGCTCGCTGACGGCGACGGTGAACGCCAATCCGTCCGATCCCGAAGGCTACAACGTCCGCGGCACCGCCTATGGGCGGTCCGGCGAGTATCAGAACGCCCTCGCCGATTTCAACCGGGCGATCCAGCTCGATCCCAACTTCTACCAGGCCTATGCCAACCGGGCGCTGATCTATCGCCAGATCAACGACCCCGGCAAGGCCGCCGCCGACTACAACAAGGCGATCCAGATCAACCCCAGTTACGCCTCGGCCTATATCGGCCTCGGCAACGTCTACCGCGTGGCCGGGCGCAACCGCGAGGCGCTGGGCTACTTCCAGAAGGCGATCGACCTCGGCACGTCGGATCCGCGCGCCTATCACAATCGCGGCCTGCTCTATCAGATCGACGGCCAGCACAAGCTGGCGATCGAGGATTTCTCCCGGGCGATCTCCCTGCAGCCGAACGCCGCCGAGCCCTATTCGGCGCGGGGCGTCTCTTATCTGGCGACCGGTGACGACGACAACGCCTTCGAGGACATCAACACGGCGCTGCGGCTGGACGACTCCAAGGCCGAATACTGGACCAACCAGGCGCTCGCCTACGAGCGCAAGGGCGATCGCAGCAAGGCCTTCCGCTCCTACGCCCGGGCCGCGCAGCTGAATCCGGACTACCGCCCCGCCAAGGACGGCATGGCAAGGACGCGGGTGTAGCGGAAGCTGACGGACCCGCGCGTCGCCCCGTAACCCACATGGTGAGCCTCTCGAACCACGAGGGTGAAGGGGCTCCAGCTTGCGCCAGCGGACGCGGCAGCTTCTTCGCCCGGCAGGGTTAGTGCGAAGCGCCCCTCGCCCTTCGACAGGCTCAGGATGAGGGGCTACGGCTTCGCTTCAGAAGGTCGAAACCCGCCGGGTCTCTTCTCACGCAAACCGCAGCTTCATCCGCTGCCGGCCCTCGCCGTCGAAATTGGCCGGGTCGAGCCAGGCCTCGTATCCCGCCTTCAGCTGCGGCCAGTCGCGATCGATCATCGCGAACCAGGCCGTGTCGCGGTTTTCGCCCCTCACCACCATGTGCTGGCGGAAGACGCCCTCGAAGACGAAGCCGAAGCGCTCGGCCGCGCGCTTCGATGGCGCATTGAGGTCGTTGCACTTCCACTCGAAGCGGCGGTAGCCGAGCGTGTCGAAGACGTAGGTGGCCGTGAGAAACAGGGCTTCGGTGGCGAGACGCGTGCCGGCGACGCCCTCGCCCCAGAGGATGTTGCCGATTTCGATCACGCCGTGTTCGGGCACGATCCGCATCAGGGACTGCCGTCCGCCGGCGCGCCCGCTCGCCTTGTCGACGACGGCGAAGAACAAAGGGTCCTGCGACATGGCGGCGCCCTCGGCCCAGTCTCGTAGGGCCTCTGGATCGCCCGGAGCATGATCGAACAGCCAGCGATGGCGCCGCGCCGCGTCCGATGCGATGGCGGCGAAGAGATCGGCGGAATGTCTCGCGGGGTCCAGCGGCTCGAGGCGCGTGTAGCGCCCCTCGAGAACGACGCGCTCGGGCGCTCCGGCGGGAATGCGGATCGCGGGCTCTTGCACGTCGTTCATTTCAGTGGGCTGGCTCATGCGGGACATCCTGCTCGTCGGGCCGGAGCGCCGTGACAGGTTCGGGCGCTCGAGTTTTCGGTAGCAGGCCCCATGCAGGCCGCCTATACGCAAAAATGTGCCGGCGACACGAAGGCCACCGGCACATCCGGTCCTTGGGAGGACATCTCACACCGGAAGGCACCAGGAGCCTTCCGGTTCAATCTCACGGCGTCAGCGCTCGTACTTCGCAGTATGCTCGTACGCCGGTATCGCCGGACCTACCCCCGATCAGGCCGTGGCTTCCGCCACGTCGAAGGTCAGCGGCTTGGCGCTGGCGATCGCCTGATGGGCGCGGACCTTGTCGAGAACGTCCTCGGGCACAGGCGAATCCACATAGAGCAGCGCGATCGCATCGCCGCCCGGACGGTTGCGACCGAGCTGGAAGTTGGCGATGTTGACATTGGCCTGGCCAAAGGTCGTGCCGAGCAGGCCGATGATGCCCGGCGCGTCGTTGTTGGTGGTGTAGACCATGTAGCGGCCGATCTCGGCGTCGAGATTGATGCCCTTGATCTGGATGAAGCGCGGCTTGCCGTCGGAAAAGACGGTGCCGGCAACGTCGCGGGTCTGCTTCTCGGTGGTGATCGTCAGCTTGATGTAGGTCTCGAACACGCCGGACTGGTCGCGGCGCGACTCGGTGACCTGGATGCCCCGCTCCTTCGCCATGATCGGCGCCGAGACCATGTTGACGTCCGGCGTCTGGCTCTTCATCACGCCGGCGAGCGCCGCCGAGGTCAGCGCCTTGGTATTCATCGTCGAGACCGTGCCGTCATAGACGATCTCGACGCTCTTGATCGGCTCCTCCGTCACCTGGCCGACAAAAGCGCCGAGGCACTCGGCGAGCTTGACAAAGGGCGTCAGGATCGGCGCTTCCTCGGCGGTGATGGAAGGCATGTTGATGGCGTTGGAGACCGCGCCGCGCAGGAGATAGTCCGACATCTGCTCGGCGACCTGCAGCGCGACGTTCTCCTGGGCTTCCGAGGTCGAGGCGCCGAGATGGGGGGTGCAGACGACGCCCGGCAGGCCGAAGAGAACGCTCTCGGTCGCCGGCTCGGTCTCGAAGACGTCGACGCCGGCGCCCGCCACCTTGCCGGACTTCAGCGCCGCCGCAAGATCGGCCTCGACGACGAGGCCGCCCCGGGCGCAGTTGATGATGCGCACGCCGTCCTTCATCTTGGCGATGGCCGCCGCGTTGATGATGCCCTTCGTCTTGTCGGTCATCGGCGTGTGGAGGGTGATGAAGTCGGCGCGCTTGAAGAGATCGTCGAGCTCGACTTTCTCGATGCCGAGCTGGGCGGCGCGTTCGGCCGACAGGAACGGATCGAAGGCGACGACGCGCATCTTCAGGCCGACGCCGCGCGAGGCGACGATCGAGCCGATGTTGCCGCAGCCGATGACACCGAGGGTCTTGCCGGTGATCTCGACGCCCATGAAGCGGTTCTTCTCCCACTTGCCGGCCTGGGTCGAGGCGTCGGCGGCGGGCAGCTCGCGGGCGAGCGCGAACATCAGCGCGACGGCGTGCTCGGCCGTGGTGATGGAGTTGCCGAAGGGCGTGTTCATCACGATGATGCCCTTGCGGCTGGCGGCCGGGATGTCGACGTTGTCGACGCCGATGCCGGCCCGGCCGATGACCTTCAGATGGGTCGCCGCCTCGATGATCTTCTCGGTGACCTTGGTCGCCGAGCGAATGGCGAGGCCGTCGTAGTTGCCGATGATCTCAAGGAGCTTGTCCTTGTCCTTGCCGAGCTGCGGCTGGAAATCGACCTCGATGCCGCGGTCCTTGAAGATCTGGACGGCGGTTTCGGACAGGGCGTCGGAGACGAGAACGCGAGGTGCCATGGAGTGTGGTCCTTCGATGAATGGGTGAACGCGGCCGCGGCCGCGACGATCTGTGCAGCATTCCCGCCTCGTCATCCCGGGCTCCCCCCGGGATCCAATCCGAACCGACCGACGATCAGGATCATCGTCGTCACCGGTCTGGCGGCGGGAAAGACTTGGCATGGATCCCGGATCGAGCCCGGGATGACGAAGCGGTGGAGCTGAATGCGCGAGTTGCCGCCACAAAGCCCCTCATCCTGAGCTTGTCGAAGGACGAGGGGCGGCGCCAATTTTGCGTCAGTGCGTCATCCCTCGCCCTTCGACAGGCTCAGGATGAGGGATGAAGCCGAAGTCGCTGCTTCAGGCGGCCTTCTTCAGCTCGGCCTTCTGCTGATCGTAGGCCCAGGCGAGCCAAGGCATCAGCGCCTCGAGGTCGGACGCCTCGACGGTGGCGCCGCACCAGATGCGAAGCCCGGCAGGCGCATCGCGATAGGCGCCGATGTCGAGGGCGACGCCCTCCTTCTCCAGAAGCGTCGCGACGCCCTTGGCGAAGGCGTTCTGCGCGTCTTCGGACTGGGCGACGAGTTCCGGAGCGGTGAAGGTCAGGCAGACCGAGGTGTTGGACCGGATCTCCGGGCGCTTCGCGAGGAAGCCGATCCAGTCGTTCGCGGCAACGAAGTCCTCGATCACCTTCAGATTGGCGTCGGCGCGGCCCTTGAGAGCCTCGAGGCCACCGATCTCTTTGCCCCAGGATAGCGCATCGAGATAGTCCTCGACGCAGAGCATCGAGGGCGTGTTGATGGTCTCGCCCTTGAAGATCCCCTCGATCAGCTTGCCGCCGGAGGTCAGGCGGAAGATCTTCGGCAGCGGCCATGAAGGCTTGTAGGTGAGCAGCCGTTCGACGGCTCTGGGGCTGAGGATCAGCATGCCATGGGCCGCCTCGCCGCCCATCACCTTCTGCCAGGAGAAGGTGACGACATCGAGCTTGTCGAAGGGCAGATCCTGGGCAAAGGCCGCCGAGGTGGCGTCGCAGATGGTGAGGCCCTGGCGGTCCGCCGGGATTGCATCGCCGTTCGGCAGCTTCACGCCGGAGGTGGTGCCGTTCCAGGTGAAGACGACGTCGCGGTCGAAGTCGACCTTCGCCAGGTCGACGATCTCGCCATAAGGCGCGTCGAAGGTGCGCACGTCCTTCAGCTGCAGCTGCTTGACCGCGTCGGTGACCCAGCCGGCTCCAAAGCTTTCCCAGGCCAGCACGTCGGTGCCACGGGCACCCAGCAGCGACCACATCGCCATCTCGACGGCGCCGGTGTCGGACGCCGGCACGATGCCGATGCGATAGTCGGCGGGAACGCCGAGGATCTCGCGGGTGTCGTCGATTGCCTGTTGGAGCTTGGTCTTGCCGACCTTGGCGCGATGCGAGCGTCCGAGCGCGGCATCATTCAGCGCTTCCAGCGACCAACCAGGTCGCTTGGCACAAGGTCCAGACGAAAAGCGGGGATTGGCCGGACGCATGTCCGGCTTGGAAATGTTCGCCATCTGATAGCTACCCTTACAGATAGTTGCCTCTCGTTGGGGAGAGGTGTCCCATCTGCGGCAATACAGAAAGCCCCGATCGCTGGCAAGGGCTGTCGAGGCTTTTTCGGCGCGGAGCCGAACCGATGGCGGGCGGTCAGTTCACCCGGCCGACGACCCGCGGCCCGGCATAGGCCGGGCTCGGCTCTTTCCGCGTCGCCAGCAGCATGAACATTTCGGGTTGGTCTTCGGCGACCTCGAGCGTGGGCGAATAGCGCGAGATGAGGTTGAGGCCGAAATAGTTCTTACTGATGACCTGCTTGTAGATCTTGAAGCCATGACCGGACAACAGGTCGTAGAACTGCTTCAGCGTCTGCCCCTGAATTGTCTGGCAGATGCCGAACTCGAACAGGACGTTGTCGACCTTCTCTGCATCCAAGGCCCGTGCGAGCCCTTGCAGGACGCTCCATTCGTAGCCTTCGACATCGATCTTGACGAGATGGATCCGATCCCACCCCCAGCGGTCGATCATATCGTCGAGACGAACCTGCGGGACATTCCGGCTGCGGTCATTGCGGACATCCGTCCCCCGGTAGTTGATGCGCCTCATGGGTACGGAAGCCGTGGTGGTCAGCTCAGCATGAAAGTGGATCTCGACTTCGCCCGGTTCCGCACCGACGCAGGCCTCGTGGAGATTGACCCTGCCGGCATAATGCGGGCGCGTCGAGAACTTTGCGGAGTTTGCCGACATCGGCTCGAACGCTTGATAGCCGGCGATCGATCCGCCGAAGACGTTAAAGAACGCAGCAGCCCAGAGCCCCGTATTGGCGCCAACGTCGATGACGTTCAGCGGCGGCGTCTCTCCGTTCAAGCCGATCAGGAACGGCGTCAAAGGGTAGACTTCGTGCAGCGTGAGCTTGGGGATGTGGAAATTGTGGTCGGCGTCCATTGCAGGCGCGTCCTTCTTCGGCTGGCAGGCCCCCCTCGACGAGCACGGCCATTCGAGGCTCGCGATAGACTCTCTGAATCTAGGCCTTCCGAACCTCCCAACGCAAGGATAGCACCGTCCATGACGGACGCGACGCAGAGGCGGCGCAGCCTTCTCCCAAGACCCATCGAGGTTCAACGAAGAATGGCGCAGCGGGTCATGCTGGCCGGGCCGGATCTCGCTCCGCCCATGCAACTGAAGCCGGTCGCGGCGAGCGGCGGCAATGCTCTTCATGTGCCGCCGCGACCGTTACCCGACCCCTTCGCCCAATCGTAAACGCTCAATCCCGCTCCCGCCCCAGCCATCTGCCCACCCTCGCCACATTTCGCCAATTTGCGACATGTCCGTCGCAATCCAGCCGCGGCATGACCGAAATTTTCTCCTGATTTTCCAGAACTTGACGCGAAACTGGAAAAGGTTCCCCCTGCCCGGAAAAAATCTTGCTCTCGCCGGTTTCTGATCACGCTTTGGTCAAAGGAGTTGCCGAAAGAGCCGTCAGCCGAAACGAAACGCAGCAAAGGACACCCATGAACGTTGCACGATCGATGGCTCTGGCAATCGCCCTCCTGACGGCTCCGGCACTGACGCAGGTGCCCTACGTCTCCGCGCAGGCCGAAGCCGGCGCCACCAAGGCCCGGGCCGGCAATGCCTCCTACTACGGTTCCCGCTTCCACGGCCGCCGCACCGCCAATGGCGAGCGGTTCAACATGAACGCCATGACCGCCGCCCACAAGTCGCTGCCCTTCGGGACGAAGGTCCGTGTCACCAACCGGCGCAACGGCAAGTCCGTCGTCGTTCGCATCAACGACCGCGGGCCCTACGCCCACGGCCGGGTGATCGACCTGTCCAAGGCCGCCGCCTCGCGGATCGGGATGATCCATTCGGGCACCGCGCCGGTGCAGATCGACATCCTCTAAAGGGGTTCGGTCCACAGGATCGAGAACGGGGGAAAGACGACGGGGGTCGTCTTCAGTCACACGAGAGGGGGATGGGTGAGCCCAGGCGCTTTCCCACCCGAATTTTCTTCAGACATTTTTCGATTTCCAGCCGCTTCGACGGCCCGCCGCGCAAAGCCGCCGGCCGGGGTCGGTTCGCTGCGACTGCTAAACGCGACGGATTTTTCACCCGTCCGGCCGACACGCTTCCCACCGAATTTCCACCGCCCTTGCACGGCCGCGAACGTCCTTCAACGCCTTGGGCGGCCATCGGGAAGAAGCCGACAACCTCCGGATTGTTCGCATACCGCGAGGCATGCATTGTATACGATATCCTTGACATCGCCATTTCATCGGCATCCACTTGCCCTCGGACGCATCAGAAGCGGACCGGGAGGAACTCATGAAAACCCATCACTGGCTACTGGGAGCAGCCGCCGTCGGCCTTGTCTCGGCGAGCGCTGAGACGAGCGACGCACGTGTCGTCTCCTTCGACATCGAAAGCCAAGGCCCCGCCTATGACGGCAAGACCTTCGGCGAGGCCGGCGCCTACCGGCGCATCGACGCCGTCGCCCGTCTCGCCATCGACCCGAAGTCCGAGCGGGGCCAGCGCATCGCCCTTCTCGACAAGGCGCCGGTCAACGAGCGGGGCGAGGTCGAGTTCTCGACCAAGGTGACGATCCTCGCGCCGCAGGACGCCGCCAGGGGCTCGGGCACGCTGTTCTACGAGGTGCCGAACCGCGGCCGAAACCTCGCCTTCCCGCTCATCAACCTGACGAGCGCGCCGGCCAGCGTGTTCTCCGTCGACGACCCCGGCGACGGCTTCCTGATGTCGCGCGGCTATACGATCGTCTGGAGCGGCTGGCAGGCCGGCATCGGCGGCGACCTCATGCAGATGGAGGTGCCGGTCGTCCCCGACGTGACGGGCCAGTCGCGCGAGGAGTTCATCTTCGACAAGGCCGGCGAGACGCAGAGCGTCGCCCTCACCTACCCCGCTGCCGAGACGGATCCTGCCAAGGCCACCCTCACGGTGCGCGCCAGGCCCGGCGACGAGCGCCAAACGCCCGAGGGCCTGTCCTTCCGCTATGTCGACGACCGGACGATCGAGATCACCCGGCCGGATGGCCTGGATGACGGCGCGATCTACGAGTTCGCCTATCCGGCGAAGGACGCCGTGCCGGCGGGCCTCGCTTTTGTCGCCACCGCCGACGTCGTCTCGTTCCTGCGCGGCAATCAGCCAAGCGAGGTGGCAAGCCCGGTGAGCGGCATCGAGCACACCATCGGCATGGGCATCTCCCAGTCCGGGCGGTTCCTGCGGGACTTCATCTACCAGGGCTTCAACGCCGACGAGGGCGGCAATCGCGTCTTCGACGGCGCGATGCCGCACATCGCTGGCTCCCGCAAGACCTTCACCAACTACCCCTTCGCCCAGCCGGGCCGCTATTCGCGCCAGCACGAGGACCACGATTATCCGGGCGACCAGTTCCCCTTCACCTATGCCGAGACGAGCGATCCGGTGTCGGGCGAGAGCGGCAGCATCCTCAAGCTGTGCGGCGAGACCGACACCTGTCCCAAGGTGATCCACACGGACACCTCGACCGAATTCTGGCAGGGCCGGGCGAGCCTGGTCGCGACCGCGCCGTCGGGCGAGCCGCTGACCATGCCGGACGACGTCCGGCTGTTCTTCCTCGCCGGCGCGCCGCACTACAATGGCTGGGGCGGCGATCCGAAGCAGACCGAGGTCTGCATCTATCCGTCGAATCCGGTCAGCGCCGGACCGACCATGCGGGCGCTCGTCGCCGCCATGGACGGGTGGGTCGCCGACGGCGAGACGCCGCCCGACAGCGCCTTCCCGGGCCTTCAGGCGGACCAGCTCGTCGATCCGGCAGCGCTCGACCTGCCGACAATCGACGGCAGCGAACCGGCCCCCATGCCGAATCCGCTGGCGGTGATAGACCATTCGGTCACGCCGCCGAAGGCCGGCAAGGCCTATGATGTGATGGTGCCGAAGACCGATGCCGACGGACTGCCGCAGGGCGGTGTCCAGGAGCCGGTCATCGCGGCGCCGGCCGGCACCTACTGGGGCTGGAACCTGCGGGCGAAGGGCTATGCCGAGGGTGATCTCTGCAGCCTGACCGGCAGCTTCGTCGCCTTCCCCAAGACCGCCGGCAGCAACTCCGACAGCCGCGAGCCGCTCGATGCCCGCTACGCCGACGAGGCGGCCTATCGTGCCGCGGCGAAAAAGGTGGCGGACGATCTGGTCGAAAAGCGCCTGATGCTCGAAGGCGACGTCGAGCGCGTCGTCGAGGACGCCGTCAGGCGCTACGGCGCCGCCGCACAATGATGCTCCGGCCGGCCCGTCTCGCACGGGCCGGCCGACGCTGCATCGCCGGCACCTGCCACCCGATCAAGATCTCGCCGCATTTTTCCCGGGTCGGGCGGAACCCGATCCGGCACACGCGCCTTTATGCTGCAAGTCGAACGCATGAGATCTGCGGATCTTCGAGGAGCAGAATGATGATTGCCAGCACCATTAAGATTGTCGGTTTCGCATTGATACTTGGTGCTGCGCCCTCGATGACCATGGCTCAAGATAACAGCTCACAGGAGAGCTTCGAGGTGTCGAGCCTTCGACTGTCGAGCCTGCCGATCCCCACATCCCGGGAGCGAGCGCTCGGGACGCTGGACGATGCCGCGCGCGAGGATATCGCCGCGCCGAAAATCCGCCGGACCGCCAGCGGAATCCGGATTGTCGGGCCGGTCTATTTTCCTGCCGAGGGCCGCTAGGAGCCCTCCCCACCGGACAGTTGCAGCTAGAGCGGGATGGCTTTTCTTCGAATCGCCATGCCGCTCTAGCTTTTTGATCCCGCACGATCTTCTTCCGAGAGCCGGCAACCACCTCTCGGGATCATGCTCTAGCCGGCAAATGTCGCCACCCGCATGCCGCTCGGTCAGCGGCAGCTCATCTTTTCCGATCGAAACCGCCCCGCTTGCGCCCTTGCGCGCCTCGGCGCAAACTCGTCCCACGAAGACTTTCGGCCGGGAGACGCCGGACCCTTGAAACCGCCAGCGATAGGCGGAGGTCCGGCGATGGTCAGAGGGGTTCCGGCCGGTGATCGGCGCGTCCACCCGCGCGCCAGCATCTGTCCTGTGGGAGGAAACATGAGCGAGACACTGGAACGACCGTCGACGGCGGTGGCAAATCCTGCACGTGCCAAGGCCGAGGCCTGGCTGGGCGATTTCGAAGCGGCGCTGAAGGCCGGCGATGCGGCCCGCGCGGCGTCGATGTTCGCCGCGACGAGCTTCTGGCGCGATCTCGTCGCCTTCACCTGGAACATCCGGACGGTCGAGAACCCTGCCGGCGTCGAGGACATGCTCTCCGCCGTCCTGTCCGGCGTCGAACCGCACAACTTCACGCTTGCCGAGGAGCCGGGCGAGGACGGCGGCATCGTCACCGCCTTCTTCACCTTCGAGACGAAGATCGCGCGCGGCGAAGGCGTGTTGCGCCTGAAGGACGGCAAGGCCTGGACCTTCCTCACAGCGATGACCGAGCTCAAGGGTTTCGAGGAGCCGATGAGCGAGCGCCGGCCGATGGGCGCCGAGCACGGCTCCGACGCCAATCGCAAGAGCTGGCTGGAAAAGCGCGAGGACGAAGCGCGCGATCTCGGCTACGGCACCCAGCCCTTCACGGTGATCATCGGCGGCGGCCAGGGCGGCATCGCGCTCGGCGCCCGGCTGCGCCAGCTGGGCGTGCCGACGATCATCGTCGAGAAGAACGACAGGCCCGGCGATTCCTGGCGCAAACGCTACAAGTCGCTCTGCCTGCACGATCCGGTCTGGTACGATCACCTCCCCTATCTCCAGTTCCCGAAGAACTGGCCGGTCTTCGCGCCAAAGGACAAGATCGGCGACTGGCTGGAAATGTACGCCCGGATCATGGAGCTGAACTACTGGTCGCGGACGACGGCCAAGAGCGCCCACTACGACGAGGCGAAGGGCGAATGGGAGGTCGTTGTCGACCGCGACGGCGAGGAAGTCACGCTCCGGCCGAAGGAGCTCGTCTTCGCCACAGGCATGTCCGGCAAGGCCAACATGCCGAAGTTTCCGGGCATGGACCGGTTCAAGGGCGAGCAGCAGCATTCGTCCCAGCATCCGGGCCCGGACGCCTATCGGGATAAGAAGGTGGTGGTCGTCGGCTCGAACAATTCCGCCCACGACATCTGCGCCGCGCTCTACGAAGGCGGCGCCGACGTCACCATGGTGCAGCGCTCGACCACCCACATCGTCAGGTCGGATCCGCTGATGGAATACGGTCTCGGGGATCTCTATTCGGAGCGGGCGCTGAAGTCCGGGATCGACACCCACAAGGCGGACATGATCTTCGCCTCGATCCCCTACCGGATCCTGCACGAGTTCCAGATCCCGATCTACGACAAGATCCGCGAGGTCGACAAGGACTTCTACGCCGCCCTCGAGAAGGCCGGTTTCCAGCTCGATTTCGGTGCCGACGACTCCGGGCTGTTCATGAAGTATCTCAGGCGCGGCTCCGGCTACTACATCGACGTCGGCGCCTCGCAGCTGATCATCGACGGCAAGATCAAGCTGAAGGCCGGGCAGGTCGAGGAGATCACCGAGACCGGCGTCCGGCTCGCCGACGGCACCGATCTGCCGGCGGACCTCATCGTCTATGCGACGGGCTACGGCTCGATGAACGGCTGGGTCGCCGATCTCGTCGGTCAGGATGCCGCCGACAAGGTCGGCAAGGTGTGGGGCCTCGGCTCGGATACGCCGAAGGATCCCGGCCCCTGGGAAGGCGAGCAGCGCAACATGTGGAAGCCGACGCAGGTCGAGCATCTGTGGTTCCACGGCGGCAACCTGCACCAGTCCCGGCACTATTCCCTGTATCTGGCCCTGCAGCTGAAGGCGCGCCAGGAAGGCATTCCGACGCCGGTCTGGGGCCTGCAGGAGACCCACCATCTCGGGCGCTGAGGCCATCCCGGCCGCCGTCGCTCGGCGGTGAGACGACGGACGCAAACATCAGGGGGGCGGCCCCACGGTCCGTCCCCCTGATGTTTCCAGCATCGACCGGGTGGTATGGTTTGAAGGCTGCATTCTCTCCGGCCTGATGCGCTGAGAGCGGTGAGCTGGCGCTCCCTGCCATGCTCGAAACCGAAGGGGCACCGGCTCCCGAAGTCCGCACGTCGTAAGGCGCGAGCAGGCGCCGCAAAAGAATCACAGCATCTTCTGCAACCTTCCGGTCGCAACGCCGTTTTTCTGGCAACTAAAATCTTTGTGAAAAGGAGTGCCAGCCATGATCGGTTGGGCAATTACGTTCCTCGTCATCGCGCTGATCGCTGCGGTTCTGGGCTTTGGCGGCATTGCCGGCACCGCGGTCGGCATCGCCAAGATCATCTTCTTCGTGGCGATCGTGCTGTTCGTGCTGTCGCTGATCTTCGGTCGCCGCCGCGCGCTCTGAGTTCCCGCGCCTGCCAGACAGTGAAAGCCGCCTCGTCTTCGGACGGGGCGGCTTTTTTCGTTAAGCTGCCTGAACAGGCTTCGTCGCCGGGCCCGTGGCTTGATCAGGCAACGCGCGCATGGTCCAGGGCGCTACCCTTCGCCCGCCTGCGCCTCGCTGGCCTTTTCCAGATAAGCCTTGGATCGCATCTCAAAGAGGCGGGAAGCCGTCCGGTCGAATTCGAAGGCTTCGGTCCCGCTCTGCCCCTGGTAGAGTTGGTCCACCGGCGCGGCGGCGGAGACCACGAGCCGGCGGCCGCTGTCGTAGAGTGCGTCGACGAGGGTGATGAAGCGCTTGGCCTCGTTGCGCTCGGCCTCGGCCATCACCGGCACGTTTTCGACGAGGACGGTATGGAAACGCCGGGCGAGCGCCAGATAATCCTGGGCGCCGAGCGGACGCTTCAACAGATCGTCGAAGGAGAACCGCGCCGCGCCGTTGCCCGCTCGCGGCACCGGGATCGTGCGTCCCTTCACCGAAAGCGAGGCCGTCGTCTCCTTGGACCCATCGAGAAGCCTGCGCCAGGCGGCGTCGATCCGCTGGCCTGCTGCCGGGTCGGTGGTCTCGACATAGATGTCTTCCTCGCTGAGGAAGGCCAGCCGGTAGTCCTCCTCGCCGGCGAGTTCGAAGATCTCGGCATGCTCCTTCAGCACCTTGACGAAGGGCAGGAAGAGCGGCCGGTTGAGCCCGTTTGGATAGAGGTCGTCGGGCGCGACGTTGGACGTCGCGACGAGGATGAGACCGTTGGCAAACAGTGCCTTGAACAGCCGCGACAGGATCATCGCGTCGGCGATGTCGGTGACCGCGAATTCGTCGAAGCACAGGAGCTTGGACTTCGCCGCGATCGCCGCCGCGACTGGCGGGATCGGATCGTCGCCCTTGGCCTCGCCGTTTTTGTGGGCCCGCCGATGCTCGCCGATCCGCTCGTGCACCTCGCCCATGAAGGCATGGAAATGCACCCGCCGCTTCGCCGCGATCGAACTCTGCCGGAAGAACATGTCCATCAGCATGGTCTTGCCGCGGCCGACATCGCCATGGACATAGAGACCCTTGACCGGCGCATCGTCGCGCTTCTTGCCGAACAGCCAGCCGAGCGCGCTCTTCTTGGATGCGCCGATCTCGGCCGACAGGCGCCGGTCGAGCGCGTCGAGCTGGTCGGCCAGCCGCCGCTGCAGCGGATCGGCCTCGATCTCGCCGGACGAGATCAGCCGCTCGAGAGCGGAGCGGACGGGGCCCGACCGCGGCTTGGGCTCGACGGTAGCGCTGGAGGCCATCGGGACGCTCGTTCCTTCCTCGGGTTTCGGCGAGAGGCAAGAGAGGCGGCACCCGCCTCGCTCCCCGTCCCATCTGTGCTGCTGCCCATTCTCGGCTGCTGCGATGCAGCATCTATCGCCCTGCCGGAGCCTCGACAACCGGCATGGCTGCGAAGGATGGTTTCCCGATCACCTTGCGCCGGCGTGACGCTGTCGGCAAAAAGCCGCCGGCGGTGCCGGCGGCTTCGGGTCATACAGGGATACGGCGGGGCCGTGCGGCCCGGACGCCTTCAAGGCGTCTGGGCGCGTCAGCGATAGAGCGTGATGCTCTGGCCGCCGTTGGTGCGTCCCTCGTAGCGGGCATTGCCGGAGGAGTTCAGATTGGCGACGTTGGAGCCGGCGGCATCCTTCAGGATCACCTGGCTGCCGGAGACGTCCCAGGCCGAGACGTCCGCGACCTTGCCGGGGCAGCCACGCGAGGCGGCGCGGTAGCCGCCCGACCACTTGGTCAGGGACAGGATGATCTGGCAGTTGCCGCCGTCCGTGGTGACCTTGTAGGCGCCGAGCACGGAGTTGCGCGACAGCGCGGGCTGGTTGACGCTGGCGACCTGGGTGTTGCCGGAGCCGTTGCCGGACGGCAGGTCGCCCTGGCCGTTGCCGTCGCTCAACTCGGCATCACTGTTCAGAGCCGCATTGTTCATCGCGTCGCCGGGCGGCGGCGGCGGGGGCGGCGGCGGCAGCTGGTTGGCGGCGACCTGGCCGGTCGGCACCGGAGCCAGCGGCGGCGGGCCGCTGTTGTCGGCATAAGGCGACACCGAGCGCGAGCAGCCGGCGACCAGAAGAAGCGCCGCCGCCACGGCGCCGATCCGGATTTGATGTTTCATCGCATAGTCCCCCAAGCGATCGTCCCCGGCACCGCCGGGTCCGATAATCCTCTTCTGTTCCCCATAAAGCGGAGGCAGGACCGGCAACGCAAGGCGTCAATGTCTCAAAACGCGACAGAACGCGCCTCACCCCAAGAAAATCCCTTGGGATCGTCGCCATTTGGTGACCATCGGCGCCGGGGCGGCCGGTATCCCGGCCTGACCCCGGGCCGGGCGGCGCAGCCTACTCGTCGATCGTCTTGGCGAAGTCGCCCGTGTCGGGGTCCATGGCCCAGAGCTCGCCGGAGGAGATGTCCACCCAGGCGCCGTGCAGCGACAGCCTGCCTTCGGCTTCGAGCGCCGCGATGGAGGGAAAGCTGCGCAGATTGGCGAGGGAATAGCGGATGGCGATGCGCTCCAGCGCCGACTGCCGCTCGCGCCCGGTCATCAATTCGTTGGCGCCCACGGCCTTGGCGGCGGGATCGAGGAGGCTCATCCACTTGCCGATGAAGTCGCCGGGCGACAGCGGCTCGGCCGACGGCGACAGCGCCGCGTGGATGCCGCCGCAATTGCCGTGGCCGAGGATGACGATGTGCTTGACCTCGAGCACATGGACGGCGAATTCCAGCGCCGCCGAGGTCGAGTGGTACTCGCCGTCCGGCTCGTAGGGCGGCACCAGATTGGCGACGTTGCGCACGACGAAGATGTCGCCGGGGCCGCAGTCGAAGAGGGTTTCCGGCGCCGTGCGCGAATCGCAGCAGGCAATGACCATGGTCTTGGGATGCTGGCCCTGCTCGGCCAGCTCGCGGAAGCGCTGCTTCTCGCCGGGCAGGCGCTTGTCGATGAAGGCCTTGTAGCCGTCCATCAGATGCTCGGGAAGAAGTTGCGTCATAAGAACCCTCCAACGCCCTGCTGCGCTGCACGCTGGATCTGCCTGCTGACACAGTCCCGGCGAAATGAAAAGACCGGCCGCAGCTTTTCCGCAAGTCCCCGCACCGCCCCTGCGGGGGCGGCACCAAGTTCAGGCACCGGCGTCACGCCGGCTGCTTGGGCACCGAGCGGCCGAGCCGGCGCATCTGGACCATGGCCATCGGATGCTTCAGACTGTCGAGGTCGGTCTCGATGGTCAGTTCGTCGGCGCCGCGCTTGGTAGTGCGGGCCAGAAGCTCGAACACCGTCGCCGTCGTCGACTGCAGTGCCTTTTCCAGCGTCGCGCCGGACAGGATGCGGGCGAGGAACACCGCCGCGGTCAGGTCGCCCAGCCCCTTCGGCGCGTTCTCGATCAGCCGGTGCTCGGCGAGCATGGTCTCGCGGTCGTCGACGAGAAGATTGCCGGTGCCGCCGCGCAGCATCGGAAAGGCCGAGGTGACGACCACCGTGCGCGGCCCCAGCGCGCTCGCCGCCTCGATCAGCTCGCGGTTGTCGGCAAGCTCCAGACCGGTGAGGAATTCCAGCTCGAAGCGGTTCGGCGTCGCGATGTCGGCGAGCGGCAACAGGCGCTCGGCGATGGCGTCGAGAAGTTTTCGCGGCTGGTAGAGCCGGCCGCCGTCGCCGGTCGCCGGATCGCAGAGGACGACGGCTTTGGGGTTTTTCGCTCGCACCGCCTCGATCAGCCGCGCCACCGGCTCGATCTGCGCGGTCTCGCCGAAATAGCCGATGAGCACCGCCCCCACTTCGCCGAGCCAGCGCGAGCCGGCCAGCTCGTCGACCATGGCGGCAAACGCTTCCGCCGGCGGCACGATCCGGGTGCCCGGCCCGTGGCCGGGATGCCAGGGCAGCGTCACCGTCGGCACCGACCAGACCGGAAAGCCCAAGGATTCCAGCGCGAAGGCGGCGGCGCGATTGCCGACGCTGCCGCGCACCACATGGCTGGCGATGGAGATCACCGCCGGCCGGTCGCCGACCGCATTTGCCTCTTTCGTCATCGCCTCGGCCTCAGAGGAGTTGATGGGCGAGAAGCAGCGCCAGGACGATGAAGCCGCCGATGCCGGCGATGCGCCCGATCCGGCTGCCGATCACCTCGATCCGGTCGCCCTGGTCGACGTCCCGCGCCATGAAGTGGTCGGACGTCCGCGTCACGATCGCCTCGGTATGGCCGCCGATCTGCGGGTCGGTCTCCTGGCGCACCCGTTGGAGGATGGCCTTCGCCTCGCGCTGGCGCTCGTCGTCGGAAGGATTGCCGCTCATCCCCCACATCTGGCCGAAATGGCCGCGAAGGGCAACACGGGAATGGTGAAGTCGCAGCTTTTGAACGTGACGGGGATACACTAGAAGGACAGACGCATTCGCAACTTTCGGAGAACCTCATGTCGTCTGCCGCGCAACGCCGGACCACGCCGCTCGGCATCCTGACGCGGCTCGCCGCCGTCTGCCTCGCCGGGCTCCTCCTGGCCGGTTGCGGGGTCAACGCCATTCCGACCAAGGAAGAGGCGGCAAAGGCGGCCTGGGCGCAGGTGGAAAACCAGTATCAGCGCCGCAGCGACCTGATCCCCAATCTCGTCGAGACGGTGAAGGCCTATGCGAGACAGGAAAAGGACGTGCTCACCGCCGTCGTCGAGGCGCGGGCGAAGGCGACCCAGACCCGGATCGACGCCAGCCAGCTGAGCGACCCGGCCGCGGTGCAGGCCTTCCAGGCGGCGCAGGACCAGCTGTCCGGCACGCTGTCGCGGCTGCTCGCCACCGTCGAGGCCTATCCGGACCTGAAATCCAACCAGAACTTCCTCGCCCTGCAGAGCCAGCTCGAAGGCACCGAGAACCGCATCGCGGTGGCGCGGCGCGACTACATCGAGGCCGTCAGGGACTACAACACCGAGCTGAAGACCATCCCCGGCAGCTGGTGGGCGGCCCTCTTCCATCCCGAGGCCAGGCCGATGGAAGCCTTCACCGCGACGCCGGGTTCGCAGACCCCGCCGAAGGTCGATTTCGGCCAATGACCGAACCCCGCATCCGGCGGCGGGCCGGCGACACGCGGCGGCCCCGCCAGAGCGTGCTCGCCGCGCTGCAGGCCGGCCCTTGCGGCTGTCTCTGCCGGCTTTCCCGGCTGGCACTTCTCGCAGCCCTCATGGTTGCGGCGCCGGTCCTCGCCCGCAGCGCCGATGCCCAGACCTTTCCGGCGCTGAGCGGCCGCGTGGTCGACGAGGCCGGGCTCATCGACCCGGCCGGCGAGGCGGCGCTGACGGACAAGCTTGCCGCCTTCGAGCAGGCATCCTCCGACCAGCTGGTCGTCGTCACCGTACCCGACCTAGAGGGCTACGACATCGCCGACTATGGCTACCGGCTCGGGCGGGACTGGGGCATCGGCCAGATAGGCGAGGACAACGGCGTCCTCCTCCTCGTCTCGCGCGACGACCGCAAGGTGCGCATCGAGGTCGGCTACGGCCTCGAGGGCACGCTGACCGACGCCCTCGCCTCGACCATCATCGAGACCGACATCCTGCCGGCATTTCGCTCGGGCGACTATCCGGGCGGCATCGACAGGGGCGTCGACGGCATCCTTTCGGTCCTGTCCGGCGACGCCGCCGAGCTGCAGGCGCGGGCCGAGCGCAATGCCGGCTGGAGCGGCGACGATGCGGTCGGCCTCCTCTTCGGGCTGCTCTTCGTCGGCATCTGGGTGGTGGTGATCGGCGGCTTCCTCATGGTCACCCTGGCGCGGCTGCGGGGCCGGAAGATCGGCCCCAACCGGTATCGCTGGCTCGGCATGACCTGGACCATCGCCAACGCGGCCTCCCCGGGCCACGGGTCGCGCGGCGTTTCGGGCGGCGGCTTTTCCGGTGGCGGCAGTCCGGGCGGCGGGTTTTCGGGCGGGGGCGGATCGTTCGGGGGCGGCGGATCGTCGGGGAGCTGGTGACGACATGGCGAGACTGACCTTTACCCCGGAGGACCACGACCGGGTCGCCCAGGCGATCGGCGCGGCCGAGGCGAAGACGAGCGGCGAGATCTATGCCGTCTTCACCCATGAGAGTTCGCGCTACCAGTTCGTCGCGGCCACCGCGGCGCTCGCCATCGCCCTCGTCGCGGCGCTGGCGACGGCGCTCCTGGCGCTGGTCCTCGGCGTGGCGGTTCCCGCCCTCGGCCTCGTCCTCTGCCAGCTTCTGGCCGCCGGCCTCCTCGGCGCGGGCCTGATGGCGGTTCCCCGATGGCGGATGATCTTCGTGCCGCGCGCCATCGCCGCGGCGAGGGCCCACGACTTCGCCATCCGGCAGTTCGCCGCCCATGGCATCCACCGCACCGCCGGGCGCACCGGCGTCCTGATCTTCGTTTCGGAAGCCGAGCGTCACGCCGAGATCGTCGCCGATGCGGGAATCGCGGCAAAAGTCCCGCAGAAGGCCTGGGACGACATCGTGGCCGGGCTCGTCGAGGCCGCCCGCACCGACCGGCTCGCCGAGGGCTATGTCGCGGCGATCGCCGCCGCCGGGCAGATCCTTCAGGCGGAGTTTCCCGGCGACGACAGGACCCCCAACGCGCTGCCGGACCGGCTCGTGGTTATGTAGGCGGCCCGCGCCCGCCGCGCCGGTCCGCGCCGCCGCGCGGGCGCCCCCCGCCCACGCCAAGGCGCCCGGCAGCGCTGGGCGCCCCGGGGGATGATGCCGCCGCCCGGCCCCAATTGAGGGATCGAAGCGCCGTCTTCTGGCCGCCCGTCCCTCAGAAAGCCGAGAGGAACAGCGGAACGCCGGAGGCAAGCCCTCCGATATTTTCAGTTTACGGCTCGCCTCCGGCGTTCCGCACGGTGTCTTGTCGGGCCCTTCTGGCTTGCCACATCCTGCCCGGCACAAGCAGCTTTCGCCGCAGGGCCGCACCGAATGCGCTCACCGGCTGCCGGCGCATCACGGGAGCCCCCTTTTCAGGACCTCCCGTTGTAGCGGCCCGATCCGCACCCGCGCCGTAGTACGCGAGGGGCCGGCGGAGCCTTTGACCCGTCCGAGCCGTGAACCCCTCCGGAAGGGGCCACGCCGCGGACACCGCCCGTCGTCCCGAACGATCCCGGCGATCATTCGTGTCCCTCGGGAAGACGGCGAGGGGATTGTGGGGGTGGTGGCTGGGGGTGGGGATATCTTTTTTGGCACTTGCTCTCTTCCCTCGTCCTTCGACAAGCTCAGGATGAGGGAAGAGAGCGGCGGCGGCCATGACGGTGCCGGACGAAAATCTTGACGGGTCGACGACACGGCGACGGTAAAGTAGCCCCTTCATCCTGAGCCTGTCGAAGGGCGAGGGGCGCTTCGTGGAGGAGACCAAATGTCAGCTCTGCGCCCCATTTCGGTCCTTCCTAATCAAGTAGGGGGCACCCAAAGCTGCCGCTGGTCATTCCTCATGTCGCGGACAATTCGGATGGTACGGCGATCGCAAGTTCGCGACCCTCCAGACGACCGCCTCTGGGCAGTTTTCGCGTTAGAATCATTCTTTGACTGCACAATCTGTGATATACTCGCGAGGTTTATTGGGTGAGCAGATGTACGTTGCATATTTCGATGAAGTGAAGCCAAACGAAAAGGAAATGCAGTACCGATACATCGTTGGTGGCATTGTCGTGGCTATGAGTAACATTCCAAAAATAGAGGCACAGCTGACGGAGCTTTCTCAGGAGGTATTCGGCACCTCAGACCTCACTACAGATACGGAGTTCCACAGCACGTTCATCTATAGCCGAAAAGGCGCCTTCAAACAGATGGAGCCGAACCAACGGCTCTACATCTTCGAACGTATGGGCCGAATTTTGTCGGACGGAGATGCCATCAGGAAAGTCTACGCCTGCATCAACACCGATAAGCTCTTCCCAGGCACAAACGCGGCCGAGCACGCCTTCATGCACTTCGTCGAACGCGTAGACAAAGTGATCGGCAAAGATGGCACGGCAATCCTGATCGGCGACCTCGACGATCAGCAGGCCAAAAACATGGTCTCCGAATTCTCACGCTATCGAACACACGGAACCAACTCGAAGTACGGTAAGCTTATTACTCGCATAGTGGATTCAGTTCATTTCTGTCGATCGCACCATTCTCGCATGATCCAGTTGGCCGACGCCTATGTGTTCAGCGTGAGCAATACCTACACAGGACGAACAGGTTGGTTTGCGAACGAATACCGGAAGGCGATGGCCCGCGCGGACTTGTGGCCGAACGCTTACAAGGAATGGCCGAGATAACCTGCCCAGGCGCTGAAGCTACCAGTCCGTAAATGGCCATTGCTTCCTCCCACAACATGGGAGTACTGCCGATCCTTGCATCGAATGTTCCCGCAGGGACCAGAGCGCCTAAGGCTGCAACGGAAAAGCAAGTTTCTACGCCACCCTCCTAGATTGGAGACCCGCTCGCACGATTTCCCGACGCGTGCTAAGCGTTATATCTGGCGGGAAGCGCTCGCTCCGTATAGGGTTCGCAATGGCGAATGAGGCAACGACAACGCTTGAAATCTACGGCCTGCCCGAGTTTGGGGGCGAGGTCGAAGGCGAGGTTTTGGCCGAAAAGTTCGCTGCCTTCATGCGCGGCCTCGTCGAGGCCGATCTTGCCTCCAATGGCGTGCGCCGGCACCGATTCGTGGTTACGAATCTCATAAAGTCTAGCGCCATCGCTACCGTCCAAGAGCGCGCCCGGGTCAGCAAGCCGTCCACGCATTCTGCCGCATTGTACTATTCCAATGCTCTGAGGGACGTTCGAGAAAATAAGCCGACCGCTCGCAGGCTTCCGGTGCGTCTGGTTCGTACCTTCGGAGTTCTTGGGCGGGGCCTCGGGAAACGGTTCTACGCGGCCAACGTCCTGCAAGATGGCGAGCCGGTCGTTAACATCGACAAGCTCTTCGCCGAGAATGCCGCACGCGTCCTTGGTGACATCAAGGCCGAGACCAAGCCGCTTGCGTTCACAGGCACGGCCTATGGCACGTTCGACGGTGTGCTCAAGGCGGCCGATTTCCGGCCAGCACTAAAGCGGGGCGTGCTTTGGCTGACTGCAGGGAATACGTCCATTGAGATTAACATATCAAACATTGAGCTCGAAGAAGTTGCAGAAGCTCTTGAACGGCGCTGCCGAGTTTCAGGGTTAGCGCACTACGACGGCCTTTCCGGCCTCCCGAGACTGGTGGATGTTAATAGCATCGAGCCTATAGAGCCCGGTGGCGGGCTTGCCCGCTGGCGTGGAGCCTTCGATCTTCCGCTCTACCACGAAAGCTGGGGTGACAATTGACTGCCATTCGTCACCTCTATTGGGATAGTTGCGTTTTTCTTGCATACCTCAACGATGAGCGGTCGTCATATGGGAACGCCATAGACTACATCTACCAGTTCCTAGACGAAGCGAGGCAGGGCGAGTGCGCCATCTACTCGTCGTCGCTGACCCTAGCTGAAATAACGCGCAAGCACCTGCTGAACAACAGCTTCGGCAGCTTTGAGGATTTTTTGAAGGACTTTCAAGGCGCTGTGATTTTGGTCGACCCGTCGCCGCCCATCATGCTCACGGCGGGTCATCTGCGCGGGATGGAATACACCAAAGGTAGCGGCAAAAGGCCCCTTGCGACTCCCGATGCAATCCATCTCGCGACAGCTCTTGCGCTAGAAGGCTACGGGGTAAGTCTAACCGCGCTTCATAGCTTCGATAGAGGCCGAGGAGGCAAATATGTGCCCATCGTTGGCTTTGAGGATTGGTGCGGGGGCTGCATGAACGATTTCGTCGTGTCCCGCGTGGTTGCTATGAACCGGGAGCCTCCCATCCATCCTAGTCCAATGCTGAACGTTGGCACCGCCAAGCGGCCGCGCCGTGCCATCGACCTGCGGTAGCCTTACGGCACCTGACTTGCGGCAAGTCCGATATACTCGTTCGCTGGCGACCGTTACTTCCTCCGCCGATTGAGAGAGCGATGAAGAAGTATCCCACGGAACGGCAGCTTTCTGTCTGCGATGTTTCAAAGCCGCCCGACTGCTTTCGGCCCCTCTCAGCCGCCGCTCAACCTCGTCCGTCCGACCGTTACGGTCCTCATAAACCCGCGTAAAACCCGAACACCACCTCTCTTCCACCGCCCCCCATCCATCCGCCATGCGAACTGTGCTCGCAGTTCCGGGTCGCTCCCCTATGATGCATCGGACGAGACCGGGGCGCATGAGGAGGGACTGACGTGACCAAGACCGAAAACCCGAGCAAGGACGCCGTCGTCGGGGCCGTGGCGGAGCGGCTGGGGCGCGATAGCGACGGGGCGAAGCTGGCGCCGCTGCTGTTTGCCCGCCCGCCGGTGGAGGATCTGGAAGCCTTCGACGCGGCGGCGCTGGCGGCGGCGGCGAAGGCCGGGGCCGAGGCGCTCAGCGCCCACCGGCCGGGGCGGCCGCTGGTCTTCATCGACCGGCCGGACGAGTTCCGCCATGCCGGCGAGCCGCAGGAGCTGGTCACCGTCGTATGCGACGACATGGCCTTCCTGTTCGATTCGCTCACCGCCGAGATCGCCGAGCGGGCGAACGAGATCCACTACATCTCCCATCCGATCCTCGACGTGACCCGCAGTGCCGACGGGGCGCTGGCGGATTTTGCCGCCTCGCGGGTGGACGAGGAGACGCGGGCGGGCACGACCCGCACCAGCCTCATCCAATTCGCCGTCGACCCGATGGCGGGGGGCGATCCGGGCTCGGGGCTGGCTGAGGCGCTGGAGAAGATCCTCGCCCAGGTGAGCGACGCGAACCGCGACTTTACCGCCATGCGCGAGCGCGTCAGCCGCGCCATCGCGGCGCTGGAGACGCGGGCGGGCGCCCTGCCCGAGGAGGAGCGGGCGAGCGCCATGGAGGCGGCGCGGCTTCTGGAATGGCTGCGCGACGACAACTTCATCTTCCTCGGCAGCTGCGACTACGACTATCGCGGCGCGCGGGACGGCGAGATCCTGGAGCGCCGCCAGAGCGACGCGCTCGGCATCCTTTCCGACCCGGACGTGCGCATCCTCGGCCGGGCGGGCCGGCCGATGGTGACGACGCCGGAGATACGGGCGTTCCTCGAGGCCGCGAGCCCGCTGATCGTCACCAAGGCCAACGCCAAGTCGCTGGTCCACCGGCGGGCCTACATGGATTATGTCGGCGTCAAGCAATATGACGCAGAGGGCCGGCTGACCGGCGAATTGCGCATCGTCGGCCTGTTCACCTCCTCGGCCTATACCCGCTCGATCCTGACCATTCCGCATGTGCGGCTGAAGGCCGAGACGGTGATCGCGCGCTCGGGCTTCAGGCCGGGCTCCCATTCGTCCAAGGCGCTGCTCAACGCGCTGGAATCCTATCCGCGCGACGAGGTGTTCCAGATCGACGCCGAGCTGCTCGAACGCTACGCGGCGACGGTGGTGGAGCTCGGCGAGCGGCCGCGGGTGCGCGTCCTGCCGCGGGTCGACCGCTTCGACCGCTTCGCCTCGATCATCGTCTACGTGCCGCGCGACCGCTACGATTCGCGGCTGCGCGAGCGGATCGGCCATCTCCTCGCCGAGGCCTATGACGGCCATGTCTCGGCCTATTACCCGGCCTTTCCGGAGGGGCTTCTCGCCCGCGTCCACATCATCGTCGGGCGGGCCGGCGATCCGACGCCGGAGGTCGACGTCGCCCGGCTGGAGGCGCGCATCGCCGAGATGGCGCGCAACTGGGAGGACGAGTTCGTCGCGGCGCTGTCGCGGGCGCAGGCGCCGAGCCACCACCAGCGCTTCGCCAGCGGCCTGCCCGGCAGCTACCGCGACAGCGTCGCGCCGGCCGAAGCGGTGCGCGACGTCGCCGTCATCGAGAAGCTCGACGACGACGCGCCGCTCTTCGTCGACTTCTACCGCCGCGACGGCGACGGGGCCGACACGGTGCGGCTGAAGATCTACCATCTCGGCCGGGCGGTGGCGCTGTCGACGCGGGTGCCGATTCTCGAAAACATGGGCTTCTCGGTGGTCTCCGAGCGCACCTTCCGGCTCGCCCGGCCGGATGGCGACGCGGTGCATCTGCACGACATGGACCTGGTGCGCGCCGCCGGCGGCCAAGAGATCCGGCTTGAGGACGGCGGCAAGGCGCTGGAGGACACCTTCGGCGCGGTCTGGCGCGGGCGCATCGAGAATGACGGCTTCAACGCCCTGGTGCTGGAGGCCGGCCTCGACTTCCGCAAGGCGAACGTCCTGCGCGCCTATGCCCGCTACCTGCGCCAGGGGGGCCTTGCCTATTCGCCGGACTATCTGGCGGCGGCGCTGGTGCGCCATCCGGCGATCGCGGGAGCCCTGTGGCGGCTGTTCGAGACGTCGCTCGATCCGGATCGGGCGGGTGACGGCGACGGCGATGGCGGGGCCGAACCCGCCGGCGGCGACGAGCCGGAGAGCCGGCAGGCGCGGCGGGCCGAGGCGCGGGGCGCCGGCGCCATCCATGGCGAGATCGTCGAGGCGCTGGACGCGGTGGATTCGGCCGACGACGACCGCATCGTCCGGCGCTTCCTCAACGCCATCCTCGCGACGCTGCGCACCAATTACTTCGCCGTCGACGGAATTTCCGCCGAGGCCGATTCCGAACCCGGTCGGGTGCAGCCGGCGCTGGCCTTCAAGTTCGATTCCGGCGCGGTGGAGGGCCTGCCGGCGCCGGTGCCGTTCCGCGAGATCTTCGTCTTCGACGCCCGGGTGGAGGGCGTGCATCTCAGATTCGGCTCGGTCGCGCGCGGCGGCCTCCGATGGTCGGACCGGGCGCAGGATTATCGCACCGAGGTGCTCGGCCTCGTCAAGGCGCAGCAGGTGAAGAACGCCGTGATCGTGCCGGTGGGGGCCAAGGGCGGGTTCTATGCCAAGCGCCTGCCGGACGCCTCGCAGCGCGATCAGTGGTTTGCCGCCGGCCGATCGGCCTATGTCGTCTTCGTCGCCTCGCTCCTGTCGGTGACGGACAATCTTGCCGGCGACACGGTCGTCACGCCGGAGCGGGTGCGCCGCCACGACGGCAACGACCCGTATTTCGTCGTCGCCGCCGACAAGGGCACGGCGACCTTCTCCGACACCGCCAACGCCATCGCCCAGTCGGAGGACTTCTGGCTCGACGACGCCTTTGCCTCGGGGGGCTCGGCCGGCTACGACCACAAGGCCATGGGCATCACCGCGCGCGGCGCCTGGGAAGCGGTGAAGCGGCATTTCCGGGAGATCGAGCGGGAGGGAGCCGAGGCCGACGGCGGCGCCTGGGACATCCAGGCCGAACCCTTCACCGCCGCCGGCTGCGGCGACATGTCGGGCGACGTCTTCGGCAACGGCATGCTGCTCTCGCGGCAGACGAAGCTCGTCGCGGCCTTCGACCACCGCGACATCTTCATCGATCCGAACCCCGACCCGGCCGCCTCCTTTGCGGAGCGCCAGCGCCTCTTCGCGCAGCCCCGCTCGTCCTGGCAGGACTATGACAGCTCGACGATCTCCCATGGCGGCGGCGTGTTCTCGCGGCGGGAGAAGCTGATCCATCTCTCGGACGAGGCGGCGGCCGCCATCGGCTTCGAGCGCAACGAGGGCACCCCCGCCGAGATCATCACCGCGATCCTCAAGGCCCCCGTCGACCTCCTGTGGTTCGGCGGCATCGGCACCTATGTGCGGGCGTCGAGCGAGAGCAATCTCGACGTCGGCGACCGGGCGAACGACGCGGTGCGCATCACCGGCCTCGACATCCGGGCGAAAGTTGTCGGCGAGGGCGCCAATCTCGGCGTCACCCAGAAGGGGCGCATCGAATTCGCCCGGCGCGGCGGCCGGATCAACTCCGACGCCATCGACAATTCGGCCGGCGTCAACACCTCCGACGTCGAGGTGAACATCAAGATCGCGCTGAAGGGGGCGATGGGCGACGGCCGGCTGTCGCGCGAGGACCGCAACAGGCTGCTCGCCTCGATGACCGGCGAGGGGGCCGAGCTGGTGCTCGCCAACAATTACGAGCAGTCGCTGGCAATCTCGCTGGAACAGTGCGACGGCGTCTCGGCGCTGGCCCTGCAGTCACGCTTCATGAGCGTCCTCGAGGCGGCGGGCCATCTGAACCGAACGGTGGAGACGCTGCCCTCCGAGAGCGCCATCGCGGATCTGCGCAGCACCGGCCAAGGGCTGACCCGGCCGGAGATCGGCGTCCTCCTCGCCTATGCCAAGATCACCCTCTTTGACGCCATCGTCGCCAGCGACCTGCCGGACGATCCGTATCTGGAAGACCGGCTGCACGACTATTTCCCGGTGCCGATGCGCCGGGACTTTTCGCGGGACATCAAGGGCCACCGGCTCGCCCGCGAGATCATCGCGACGGTGCTCGCCAACGAGATCGTCAACCGAACCGGGCCGACCTTCGTCACCACCATGGAGGAGGCGACCGGCGCCGCGCCGGCGGCGGTCGTGCGGGCCTTCGTCGCGGCCAAGGACGGCTTCGACATCCGGGCCCTCTACGAGCGGATCGACGCCCTCGACGCGAGGCTTTCGGGAAGCCTGCAGAACGGCCTCTACCGGCAGGTGGGCTGGTTCCTGCGGCGGCTGACCAACTGGTATGTGATGAACGAGGGTTTCGGCTCGGGGCTGACCAGCGTCGCCATCGAGAGCCGCGACGCCCTCGGCCAGCTGCGCGGACGACTCGCCGACATCGCCTCCGAGGCCGCCCGCAACGAGGCCGAGCAGCGCATCGCCAACTGGACCCGAAGGGGCGTGCCGGAGGATCTGGCCGAGGAGGTGGCGCTCCTGCCGCTGATCGCCCTCATCCCCGACATCGCCTCGGTCTCGCGGGAGACCGGCCGGCCGCTGGAGGAGACGGTGGAGAGCTATTTCGAGATCACCCGGCTGTTCGAGATCGGCCGGCTGGAAGCGGCGCTGTTCCGGCTGGATACCAGCGACTATTTCGAAACGCTGGCCCTGCAGCGGGCGGAAAGCCAGATCGCGCGGGCAAGGCGCCAACTGACGACGGCGACGCTGAAGAGCGGCCAGGACGCGGAAGCCTGGGCGAAGGAGCGCCAGGGCACCGTCGAGCGGATCCGCGGCCAGCTGGTGGCGCTGGCGGGAAGCGGCGAGACCTCGGTCGCCCGGCTCACCGTCGCGGCCGGGCTGTTGTCGGACCTCGCCTTGCAGGTCTGACGACCCCTCGAGAAAAAGCGCCGGCGCCACAAAGGGCGCCGGCCATGACGATCGTGCGATGTCCGTTCCGTCCCCTCCCCCTTCGGGAGCGGACGTCTGACGCGCGCAGATCGAGCCGGTCCAAGATCCGGCCCGATCGGACCGGCGTCACTTCTTCTTGTCGCTCGACTGGGGCGCGGCGAACTTGCCGGGCACCGTCATCGGGACCGCGTCCTTGGCCTTCTTGTCGGCCTTCGGCTTGCGGGTTTCCTTGTTGCTGCGCATCTGACCCTTGGCCATGGCTGTCATCCTTCACGGGTTGCGATGGCGAGCGTTAGCATGCGGCGAAACGGAAGACGCGAGAAATTCTCGTGAGGGGCGATGGCGAAGTTGTGCCGGGACGAGGGCCGAAGTGGTGGGCGAGGAAGTGATCGGAAATTGGCAGCGTCGATCCGCTGGTTCGAGCGTTACGAATGACGGCTTCCGAGCCATCAAAGCAGTCAACGCCGGCTCTTCTGCTGCCTGAAAGCTGTCGAAACCACTGAACCGTCATTGACCGCCGTCGAAACGCCCAGGATCGATGTGAAGGCTGCTGCTGGCATGGGCCTGCCGAACAGGTAGCCCTGCCCCTCCCCGCAATAGGAGCGCATGAGCTCTTCTTGCTCGGCCGTTTCGATGCCCTCGGCGATCACTTCGAGCTCAAATCCCTGAGCGAGCTGGGAGATGGCCTTGACGATCAATTGGTTTCTATTGCCAACGTCGGGGCCGCTGACGAAGGATCGGTCGATCTTGAGCCGTGTCACCGGGAAGTCCTTCAGCATGGTCAAGGACGCATAGCCCGTACCGTAGTCGTCCAACGCAATCCCGACCCCCATCTCCCGCAATTCGCAGAGCGACCTGTCGATGTGCGCCTCGTTGCGAAGGATGGTGTTCTCCGTGATCTCCAGCTCGAGACCGCTGGGAGCGAGACCCGTTTGCCTGAGGACGCCGTCCACCACGGTGGCGAGGTCGCCGTTTCTGACCTGAGCGGCAAAGAGATTTACGCCGATGCGCAAATCGGGATGACCTGAGCACCGCCATTCGGCCGCTTGGCTGCACGCAGTCCGCAGGATCCACTCGGACACCGGCACGGCGATCAGACTGGATTCCAGCGTCTCGATAAAGGCCCCCGGCGCCAGGAGCCCCCGCTCCGGGTGGTTCCAGCGTATCAACGCTTCAGCTCCAGCAATGGCGCCGTCCGAAAGGCGCACCTGCGGCTGATAAAAGAGCTGCAACTCGCCGTGTTCGAATGCCTGCCGCAGGCCGGAACTCACGGAAGCGCGCACCTGTTGGGTCGGCATCATGTCGGGGGTGAACAGCCGCACCCTGCCACGGCCATCGGACTTCGCCCGGTAGAGGGCGAGGTCGGAGCGCTCCAGGGGCAAGCTGGTTTCCCAACCTGTCCCAGTCATGATCGACACGCCGGCGCTGGCTCCGACATAGACGGATCGTTCCCCCATCTCCATCTGAGCCTCGATCGCCTTGACGAGGCGCTTCGCCAGCTCGACGGCCTGGAACGGATCCGCGCTATCCTCCAGCAAGACGACGAACTCGTCGCCGCCCAGGCGGCATGCGAGCGCGTAGGTTCCAACGGTTTCTCGAAGGCGAACGGCAACCAGCTTCAAGACATCGTCCCCGGCGGCATGTCCAAGGCTATCGTTGACGTCCTTGAACCCGTCGAGGTCGAGCATGACCAGTGAGACGGACCGGTTCTCGGCGCTGGCTTTGGCGAGGCGCTCATGGAGGACTGTCCGGTTCGGGAGCTCCGTCAGGGCATCGTATTCAGCGGCGCGCTTTAGGTCCGCCTCGTGGTTGAGTCGCTCGGTGATGTCGCGGACGATGGCTCCGAAGCGATGCTCGCCAGCCTCCAGCCAATGCGAAAGTGAAAGTTCGATCGGAAATTCGGTGCCATCCCGCCGGACGGAGGGCACCGTGACCAGGGAACCGACCAACCTGGTGGGATGCCCGGCTGCTGCCCGCCGCACCCCCGCTTCGTGCATGGCCCTGTATTGCTCGGGCACGATGATGGTCATCGATTGACCGATGGCCTCGGCAGCCGTGTATCCGAACATGCGCTCGGCAGCGCCGTTCCAAGAGAGAATGCGGTTGTCGCCATTTCCGCAGATGATGGCGTCGGCAGCCGATCCCGCCACTGCGTCGAAGCGACGACGGCCGTCAGCCTCGGCCGTCGAAAGACGATGGACCTCCAGCTTGTCCATGACCAGCTCGGCCAGCTCAGCCAGCGATTGCTGCTCGCCGATCGAGAGCCCTTGGGGCCGGGGAACGGTGTCCTTGATGCAGAGAGTCCCGATGACATAGCCCTCTGGCGTGACCAAGGGAGCGCCGGCGTAGAACCGGATGCCGGGCGTGCCGTTGACCAGTGGCGAAGCATAGAAACGCTCGTCAAGCGTCGCATCTGGAACGACCATGACATCGCGCTCAAGGATCGCATGGGTGCAGAAGGAGCCCTCCCGCTCCGAGCCACACAAGTCGATGCCAAGCCGTGCCCTGAAATGCTCGCGGTGTTCCTCCACGAAGGAGACGATGGCGATTGGAACACCAAAGACCCGTCTCACATGCCGCAGAATGACGTCGAGGCTCCGTTCGGGGCCACTACCTGGCGACTTGTAGGATGCGAGGGCGATCAGCCGCTCGGCCTCGTCCGAAGGCATGGGATAGGAAGGCAGTTCAACCATTGCGATTTCCGATCGGATCAAGGCGCAAGGCATCCTTCGAACGTTGATCAGTTGCCTTAAGTGACGCGAGCCGACTGTCCCATGAAAACGTTACGGGATTCCTCGACGAGGCCGACGATTGGAAGAGTGTGCTTTTCGTGGAACCGACTAGTCGCCAATAGTGATGGGCGCTGGCGAAGGCATCTATGCAACCGAGGCATTGTAACTCTGCCCAACTGCTTTCCACCGATCGCAGACGATCACCCGAGACGCGGAAGACGGAAATCTCACTCCCGCTCGACCGTCGGGCCGATCGGAGCGGGACGCCGTCGCCGCGAGCGGCCCTCGGGTCCATCACCGCTTGCCCCCGCCCCGAAATCGTTGCACCTAAACCCCATCGCTGCGGCGCGGGACGGGGGCTCTCCAGGTGACATCGGATGATCTGACGCGCGAGGCGCGCCCTGCCCTCAGGCGGCCGGGCGTCTGGGGCTGGATGTCCTTCGACTTTGCCGCCCAGCCGTTCTTCACCGTCGTGATCACCTTCGTCTTCGGGCCGTATTTCGTCTCGCAGCTGGCGAGCGATCCGGCGACGGGGCAGGAATGGTGGGCGTGGTCGGCGACGATTGCCGGGCTCCTCGTGGCGATCGGCTCGCCGTTTCTCGGCTCGGTCGCCGACCGGGCGGGGCCGCGCAAGCCGTGGATCGGGGTCTTCGCCGTCCTGAAGATATCCGCGCTCTGCCTGTTGTGGTTCGCGAGCCCCGGCTCGTCGCTGTTCGTCGCTTCGCTGCTCGTCGTCCTCGCCTCGATCGGGGCGGAGTTCTCGATCGTGTTCAACGATGCGATGATCCCGCGGCTGTTGAGGAACGAGGAGATCGGCCGGGTCTCCAACGTCGCCTGGGGGCTCGGCTATGCCGGCGGGATCGTCTTCCTGATCGTCGCTCTGGCGTTCCTCGCCGGCTCTAGGGAGACCGGCCTGACGCTGCTCGGCTTGACGCCCGCCTTCGGGCTCGATCCGGCGATGGGGGAAGGCGCGCGGGCGACGGCGCCGCTGGCGGCGCTGTGGTATCTGGTCTTCATCCTGCCGATGTTTTTCCTGACGCCGGACCGGCCGCGCGGCGAGAGGGTCTCGGCAGCGGTGCGCCAGGGGCTCGGCGATCTCCTCGCCACCTTCCGGGAGATCCGCGAGAGGAAACCGCTGTTCCAGTTTTTGATCGCCCGGATGATCTATCAGGACGGGGTCAATGCGCTGATCGTTCTCGGCGGCGCGTTTGCGGCCGGCATGTTCGGCTGGACGCTGACCGAGAGCGGCCTCTTCGGCATCATCCTCAACGTCGTCGCGATCCCCAGCTGCTTTGCCGCCGGGCTGATCGACCAGCGCTTCGGATCGAAGGCGGTGGTGGTGATCGCGATCCTCTGCCTCTCGCTTGCCACCATCGGCATCATCTCGACCAGCCCGGATTCGACGCTGTTCGGTCTTCTGAGCTTTGCCCCGACCGCGCCCGGCGGCGGCGTCTTCGCCAGCGGCGCGGAGAAGAGCTACATCGTCTTCGGCCTGCTCATCGGCCTCGCCTTCGGGCCGATCCAGGCCTCGTCGCGCTCCTGGATGGCGAAATCGGTCAGCCCCGCGGAGGCCGGCCGCTATTTCGGCTTCTACGCCTTCATCGGCCGGGCGACGTCCTTCCTGGCGCCGGCGGCGGTCGCCGTGATCACGGGATTGGCGGCGGCAAGCTTCGACCCGATCACCGCCTCGCGGATCGGCATGGCGAGCCTGATCGCCTTCTTCGCGGTGGGGCTGGTGCTGGTCATCCGGACGCAGGGGCCGCCGGAGACGAGCGGGGACGGAAGGGCGTGACGCGGGCGGGGTGAGACGGCCGGGCCAGTCACCCGAGCGCTGCCGCGACGCCGTCGGATCGCCATTCGGGATGCCCCTGGCCCTTCAGCCGGTGCTCGACATGGCGCGCGATCGCCCGCTTGGCCTCGTCGCGGATCGACTCGGTGGCGGTGAGGATCTCGCGGGAGCGCATGAAGTCGAGGACGCCGTAGGGCGAGACCGCCGGGCGGAAGAGGAGATCGGGCGGCGAGATCATCAGCTTGGTGTCGATGATCGACTGCATGGTCAGCTGGGAGGCGCCGATCATCGCCTGGATCGGGGTCGGCATGCGGCTGCCGTCGCCGTCGGGGCCGCCATTGACGTCGACGGCGACGATGACGTCGGCGATGCCCTTCAGGCGGTCGAAGGGGAGCGGGTTGTAGATGCCGCCGTCGACCAGCACCCGGCCGTCGCGGCGCACCGGGCGGAACACCGCGGGAATCGCGGCGGAGGCGGCGATGGCGCTGCGCAGGTCGCCGGTGTCGAGCTCGCATTCGGCGCGGGCGAAATAGTCCGTCGCCATGACGCCGAGGGGGATGTCCAGCTCCTCGAAGGTGATCGGCACGTCCGGCGGCATGAAGGCCATGATCACCCGGCGGGCGTTGAGCTGGCCGATGCGGAAGCCGCCGTCGCTGAGGAACTCCTGCAGCGACACCGGCCGGGTCTGCCAGAGCCGGCCGATGACGATGCGCGGGGAGACGAAGCAGTCGAGGAGATAGGCGCGGATGTCCTTCGCCGGCATGCCGGCGGCATAGCCGGCGCCGATGACGGCGCCGATCGACGAGCCGGTGATGCGCACCGGCTTCAGGCCGAGATCATCGAGCGCCTCGAGGATATGGATGTGGGCGAGCCCGCGGGCGCCGCCGCCCCCGAGGGCCAGACCGAGGCGCATGCCGCCGGCCTCAGGCGCCGGCGGGGCCGACCGTCACCACGGTCGGCGCGGTGTCGAGCAGGCGCTTGGCCGCGGCCTTGACGTCGTCGAGGGTGACGGCGTCGATCAGCGCCTGGCGCTCGTCGATATAGCCGATGCCGAGGTCGTCGAGCTGGATGCCGACGAGGGTCTGGGCGACGGCGAGGGAGGAGTCGAGATTGCGAACCGCATAGGAGCCCTTCACATAGGCCTTGGCCTTGTCGAGTTCCGCCTGCGTCGGGCCGGCGGTCGCCATGCGCTCGATCTCCTTGCGGATGATGTCGACGGTCTGCGGGGCGGCGTCGGCCCTTGTCGCCGTGCCGATGCCGAGCACCGCGCCGTGATCGTAGCTGGCGAGATAGGAATAGGCGCCGTAGGCGAGGCCGCGCTTCTCGCGGATTTCTTCATAGAGCCAGGAGGTGAAGGAGCCGCCGCCGAGGATGTGGTTCATCAGATAGGCGGCGAAGAACTGGTCGTCGTCGCGCATGATGCCCGGCATGGCGGCGCGGATGTTGGTCTGCGGCACGGCGAGGTCGACATGGACGTCCTTGCCCATGACCGGCTCGGCCATCGGGATGGTCTTCAGCTCCGCCTTGTCCGACAGGCCGCCGAAGACCTGGTCGAGGCGCTTGCCGAGATCCTCGGGGGTGATGTCGCCGACGACGCCGACGACGAGATTGTCACGGGCGAAGACCTTCGAGCGGAAAGTCTTCAGGTCGTCGGCGGTGACCGAGGCCAGCGCCTCCGGTGTTCCCTCCGTCGGGCGGGAATAGGGATGGCCGGCGAACACCGTCTCGCGGAACGCCTTGGAGGTGACTTCCTCGGGATCGTTGCGGCCGGCGAGGATGCCGGTGACGATCTGGCCGCGGATGCGGTCGACCGGCTCGGCGTCGAAGCGCGGCTCGCTCAAGGCGAGGTGGAGGAGGTCGAAGGCGTCGTCCTCGAAGTCGGTGATGGTGCGGAACGAGCCGGTGAAGTTGTCGAGGCTCGCGTCGAAGCTCATCGACACGCCGAGATCGTCGAGCTTCGACTGGAAGTCGGCGCTCTCGATGTCGCCGGCGCCTTCGTCGAGAAGGCCGGTGAGGAGGTTGGCGAGGCCCTCCTTGCCCTCCGGATCCTGGGTCGAGCCGCCGCCCTCGAAGGCGAAGTTGACGGCGATCAGCGGGTTGGAATGGTCCTCGACGAGATAGGCCTTGATGCCGCCGGGGCTGGTCACTTCCTGGATGTCGACGGCAAGGGCGGGCGCCGCGGTGAAGGCGAGGAAGCCGAAGGTCGCGATGGACAGGAGGCCCTTGAGGCCGCGGGTCGTGGCGTTCGTGGTCATGGCTGTCTTTCGGGAAAAATCAGGAGCGCGAAGGGGCGGCAGCAGGCGCGGCGGCATCGGCGCCGCTTTCCCTGGCGGCGTCGCCGCCGGCATCCGGCGCAGCGGACGCTGCGGCCGGCGCCTGCGGCGTCAGATAGCCGGTGACCGAGCGCTTCGGCTCGAGATATTTGCGCGCCGCGGCGTTGACCGCCTCGACGGTGACCGCCTCGATCCGGTCCGGCCAGGTCTCGACGTCCCGGAGCGTGCGGCCGGTGGACAGTGCCGCACCGACGCGCCGGGCCATCGCGGTCTGGCTGTCGCGCAGATAGATCATGTTCTTGCGCACCCGGTTCTTGGCGCGCTCGAGCTCGGCCTCGGTGACGCCGGTCTCGCGGATCTTGGCGATCTCGTCGTCGATGGCGGTCTCGATATCGGCGAGCGACGCATCGCCGCGCGGCATGCCGTAGACGACGAACTGCCCCTCCTTCAGCGCGGTGCCGCCGTAATAGGTGCCGGTGCCGGCGGCGATCGCCTTGTCGACGACGAGGGAGCGATAGAGCCGGCTCGTCGTGCCGCCGCCGAGAATGTCGGAGAGGACGTCGAGCGCCTCGGCCTCGCCGGGCTCGGCGGTGGTCTCGGAGGGCACGAGATAGACCCGCTGCATGGAGGGCTGGGTCACCTTGGGATCGCTCAGCGTCACCGTGCGGGCGGCCAGCGGCTCGGGCTCGAGAGCCCGCTCCCGGTCGCCGGGATCGGCCCGGCGCGCGACCTTGCCATAGGTTTCCTCGGCGAGCCGGCGCACCTCTTCGGCGGTGACGTCGCCGGCGACGAGCAGCGTCGCGTTGTTCGGCGTATAGTACTTGTCGTAAAAGGCGATGGCGTCGTCGCGGGACAGCTGCTCCATCTCGCCGCGCCAGCCGATGACGGGAATGCCGTAGGGGCTGTTCTGGAACAGGGCGGCGCCGACCGCCTCCTGCAGCTGCGCGCCGGGATCGTTGTCGACGCGCATGCGCCGCTCCTCGAGGATGACGTTGCGCTCGGGCGCCACGACCTCGTCCGTCAGGACGAGATTGGCCATCCGGTCGGCCTCGAACTCCATCACCATCTTCAGCTCGGACGCTGGAACCTGCTGGTAGTAGCCGGTGTAGTCGTCGGTGGTGAAGGCGTTCTCCTGGCCGCCGATATCGGCGACGGCCTTGGAGAACGCGCCCTCGGGATTGGCCTTGGTGCCCTTGAACATCAGGTGTTCGAGGAAGTGGGCGATGCCGCTCTCGCCCGGCGCCTCGTCCGCCGCGCCGACATGGTAATAGACCATCTGGGTGACCACCGGGGCGCGGTGATCCGGCAGGACGACGACCTGCAGGCCGTTGTCGAGGGTGAACTCGGTGATGCGCTCCTCGACCTTCTTGTCGTCGGCGGGGGTGCCGGCGACGCCGTCGGACTGCGAGGCAGCCTCGGTTTTCGCCTTCGCAGCAGCATCGGGTCGGGTGGTCGTCTCGGCGGCCGCGGTCCAGACCGGGCCGAAAGCGAGGGCGCCCGCGAGGGCTGTGGCCGAAACGGCCCGCATCACCTGCATCATGTCGGTCAGATTTCCTCGTTCTCGTGGCACGTTACCGGCGACTATGGCGCAAGCCACGCCGGCGAGCCACTTAAGCTTTCGTTAGGTCGCTGCTCGCCTGGATCGCGAGTTTTCCCGCCGGAGATATGCCGTGGGAGAGTGGCGAGTTTATGGGCTCGCCAGCCGCAGGAAGCGCAGGATCGTCGCGCCCATGGGGCGTTCCTCGGTCAGCTCGAAGCCGTCCGGCAGTTCGAAGCGGGCGGTCTCGGCCTCCTCCAGCACCGCCAGCGCGCCCGGCTTCAGCCAGCCGCCCTCGCGGGCCGAGGCGAGCGCCTGCTCGCCGAGCCCCTTGCCGTAGGGCGGATCGGCGAAGACCATGTCGAAGGGCTCTATCGTGCCGGGCACGCCGAGCCTGACGGCGTCGCGGCGGAAGATCTTCGCCCGGCCGTTCAGGCCGAAGGCTTCCATGTTGGAGCGGATGATGCCGCGGGCCTCGACGTCCTCCTCGACGAAGAGGGAGAACTTCGCGCCCCGCGACAGGGCCTCGAAGCCGAGCGCCCCGGTGCCGGAGAACAGGTCGAGGATGCGGGCCCCGACGAGATCGACCGCCCCGCCATGGGCGAGGATGTTGAACAGCGTCTCGCGATTGCGGTCGGTGGTCGGGCGAATGCGGTCGCTCTTCGGCTCGGCGAGCCTGCGGCCGCGAAACTCGCCGGCGACGATGCGCATCGCCGCCTAGCCCTTCTTCGGCCGCCGCGGGCCACCGGCGCCACCGGCACCGCTGCTCGGACGGGGGCCGCCAGCGCCCTTGCCGGGCCGCTGGCCAGCGTCGCTTCTGGTCGGCCGCTGGCCTCCGGACCCACCGGCCGGCTTCCCGCCCATCCGCTTCTTGCCCATGCGCTGGGTCGGATCGACGGCGCGGGGCTTGTCGGCGCGCTCGGCCATGGCTTCCTGACTGGCGGCCTTCTTCGGGCCCATCGGCCGGCCGCCGGGGGCGATCCAGACATTGGTCAGGCGGCGGGTGCCGAGCGGCGGACGCGCCGGGCGATCGGCCGGGGCCTCGCCGCGCTTGCCGTCACCGAAGCTCTTGTCGCCGAACTTCTTGTCGCCGAATTTTCGATCGCCGGACTTGCCCTCGCCGAACTTCTTGTCGCCGAAACCGCCGCGGGCCGGCCGGTCGGCGGAAAAGCGCTTCGGGCCGCGGCCCTCGTCGCGGTCACCCGATCCGAAGCGCTGCTCGCCGTCACGCGCGCTGCTGCGGCCACGCTGCGGCTTGTCGCCGAAGGACTTTCCGGCATGGTCGGCGCGGGGCGGACGGCCGGAGTTCCCGGGACCCTCGGACCGTGCCGGACGGCCTGCGCCCTCCGAACGGGCGGGACGCCCTGCCCCGGCCGCGCGGGCGGGACGCTCGGCGGGCTTGCCGCGGGCCGGGCGGTCGGAGCGGGGGTCGAGGCGGCCGAGGGCATCCTCGCGATCGTCCTCGCGCTGGCGCTTGCGGTTCGGCGCGGTCTCGGCGCGGCTCTTCCTCGCTTCACCATCCTTGGCGCGGGGCGCCCGCTCGGGGGCGACCGGCTTGTTGGAGAATTCGTTGATGATCGGCGCGTCGAAATCGGCACCGGCCTCCTCGATCAGCCGGGGGCCGAGCTGGTCGCGCAGCGTCTTGCCATGGATCTCGCGCACCGCGCCTTCCTTGAGGTCGGCCAGCTGGAACGGCCCGTAGGACAGGCGGATCAGCCGGTTGACGTCGAGGCCGAGATGGCCGAGCACGCGCTTGACCTCGCGGTTCTTGCCTTCGCGCAGGCCGAGGGTCAGCCAGACATTCGAGCCCTGCTCCCGGTCGAGGGTGGCCTCGATGGCGCCGTAGAAGACGCCGTCGATGGCGATGCCCTCGCGCAGTTCGTCGAGCCTGGCCTGATCGATCGAGCCATGGGCGCGCACCCGGTAGCGGCGCAGCCAGCCGGTCGCCGGCAGCTCCAGCACCCGGGCGAGGCCGCCGTCATTGGTGAGAAGCAGCAGGCCCTCGGTGGTGATGTCGAGGCGGCCGATGGTGAGAACGCGCGGCATCTCCGCCGGCAGCTTCTCGAAGACCGTGGGGCGGCCTTCCGGATCCTTGTTGGTGGTGACGAGGCCGGAGGGCTTGTGGAACAGCCACAGCCGGGTCCGCTCGATCGCCGGAAGCGCGTCGCCGTCGATGGTGATGCGATCCTTCGGGCCGACGTCGAGGGCCGGCGTCTCCAGGATCTTGCCGTTCACCGCCACGCGGCCCTCGGCGATCATCGCCTCGGCGTCGCGGCGCGAGGCGACACCGGCCCGGGCGAGCCGGCGCGCGATGCGCATGGTCAGCGCCGCTTCGTTGGACACATCGCCCGCGGCCGCCGGGGCGTCGCCACCCTCCCGCGGCCGCCTGTCGACGCGCTCGGCCCTCGCGGCGCCGGCGGGCTTGTCGCCGCGGGCGGGCCGCTCCTTGCGGAAGCCGCCCTTGGCAGCCTCGTCGCCGCGCCGGTCGGACGCGTCGCGGCGCTCGCCGGTCATCGGGCGGGGCTTGCGCTCGCCGCGACTTGCCTCGCTGCCCGGGGCCTCGCCGCCGGAGGCTGCGTCATGGCTGCGGCTGCCGTAGCTGCGCGGCCTGGCCGGCCGGCCATCCTCGGCCTTCGCGCCGCCATGGGAGAACATGCCGCGGCTCTTCGGGGTGAAGGGCTTGCCGCCCTCGCCCCGGGCGCGGAACGGACGGCCCTCGCCACCCCTCGCCGCGTCGCCGCCGGCGTCATCGCGCTTGCCGGCGAAGGGCTTTCCGCCGGAAGGCTTGCCGGTGAAGGGCTTGCGCGGCTTGTCGGAGAAGGAGCGCTTGGCCCCCTCGCCCGCTGCGGCCGGCCGGGCGCCCTGGCGCGGCTTGTCGCCTCTCGGCCCGTCACCTCTTGGCCCGCCCCGCGGACCGGCCTTCGCGCCGGCTCTCGCACCACCGCCCGTGGACGGACCGCGCCCCTTGCCGCCGTTGCGGCCGCCACCCTTGCCCGGACCGCCCGTGCCGCCTGTCCTGTCGTCGTCGCTCATCGCCATGCTTTCAATGTCTCGCGCCGTCGACGGGCCCAAGGCCCGGAGGTTCGCGCAATTCCTGATCCGAATTCTTCGACGACCCTTGCCAGGCGAACGCGACCGGGAAACGGAAGCGATCGGCCCTTGCCGCCAACGGCCAAGCCGCCCTTGCGGCTTTCGTCATCGTTTGCGAGTGCTATAGCAAGGCTTTGACGCGCGAGCGAGACCGATCTGCCGATGAACCGCCGCAATTTCATGGATCTCGCCCTGGAACAGGCCGAACGCGCCGCGGACCGCGGCGAGGTTCCGGTCGGTGCGGTGATCACGATGGACGACCGTGTGATCGCCGCGGCGGGCAACGAGACCCTCTTGCGCTCCGATCCGACCGCCCATGCCGAGATCGTCGCGATCCGCATCGCCTGCGAAGCGCTGGGCTCGCAGCGGCTCATCGGCTGCGACCTGCATGTGACGCTGGAGCCCTGCGCCATGTGTGCGGCGGCGATCTCCTTCGCCCGCATCCGTCGGCTGTATTTCGGCGCCGGAGACGAAAAAGGCGGCGCCGTCGAACACGGGCCGCGCTTCTATTCGCAGGCGATCTGCCATCACGCGCCGGAGGTCTATTCCGGCATCGCCGAGACCGCGAGCGCGGCGCTGCTCAGGCGCTTCTTCGGCGAGCGGCGCTGAACGCCGCGATGAAGCGACGTTTCAGTTGGCGAGCCTTGGACGCGATCAGAACGGCAGGAGTTCGCCGATCTTGTCGAGGACGCCGGGGCCGTTGCCGCGCAGGCGCCGCGCCTTGGTCTCCTCGTCCTCGCCCGGATCGCCGACCGGCGCGCTGGCGGCCGGCTCGCGATAGGTGAGCGGCGGCTCGGAGAGGTAGCGGCGCTGGGTCGGGCTGCCCTGGTTGCGCTCCTTCAGCCGGGCCTGGAGCAGCTCGGAGCGGCTCTTCAGCTCGGCCGGCGACAGGACGCCGGCTTCGTCGGAATTCTTGTTGAACGCATAGCCGCTGCCGCTGGTGCGGTCGAGATAGCCCTGGGTGACGCCTTCCTTGCGGCTGGTGGCGAATTCCGCCGGCAGCGGCCCGTCGCCCTGATAGGCGGCGGCCTGGATGCGCTTGGAGCGTTCCTCGGGCGATTCCGGCCAGTTGGGATCGCCGGTCGTGTTGCGGGCGACCTGGGGCGCCGGCAGCACCGAGGTGTTCTCCGGCTTCACCAGTTCCTGGCGCGGCGTGTAGGCGATGCTCTTGCGATCGCCGGTGTCGCCGAGCGAGACGAAATTGTTCATGTCATCGAAGAGCGTCTCGCCCTGCGACTTGCCGGTTCCGTAGGTCGGGCCGAGGCAGCCGCCGAGCGACAGGCATCCCATGACCAGTACGGCGGCGATGACCACCTTGCGGGCGGTGTTCGGCATCATGGCGATACGTCCCCCTCATGCGGGCCCCTCATGCGGGCAGCGGGCCGAAACCGACCGTGCCGCCGCAAGCCCCTCGAAATAACAGGCGGAGATCGCCCCGGCTTGCCAACCGATCGTCTCCGCACGGGTCCGGCGCGGCGACGATCATTCGCCGCCTCGGCCGGGCGGCCGGATCGCTCCCCTCAGAACGCGCCGGCCCCATGTCGCATAAGCGGAACCCGGCCAAAGGCCAAGTCCGTTTCTGCAACATCGCCCTGACTGGCACGGGAATCCGGCGAATTCCGGGCGTACCGTAGCGGAAATGCACGAATTCGGCGAAATGTCCGGCAAGCGTGCCTGCCGGACAAAGACCGATCCGCTTCAAGCCGGAAGTCGCCCGGCGGCCTTCAGCTCCCTGAGCGCCGCGGCATCGCGCGCCGAGACGTCGGGATAGTCGGGATCCGAGCCGACATCGCCGGTGATCTTCCAGGAGCGGGCGCATTTCAGCCCGTCCGCCTTCGCGAAGACGACGGCGACGCCGGGCGTATCGGCGAGCGCGAAGGCATCGGCCGGAGCCGGCTCGCCGGAGATCTCGATGCCGGAGGTGATGCAGATCTCGGCGAAGTCGGAGCCCAAGACCAGCGCCCGCGTCGCTTCATCGGCAACATGCACCGTCGGCCAGGCTTCCAGCGACGAGCCGATCACCTTGTCCCGGCGCTTCTCCTCCAGCGCCCCCATGACGACGCGACGGACCTTGCGGATCGCCTGCCAGCGGGCCGCCAGCGCCTCGTCGCGCCAGGCCGGATCGACGGTGCGGAACTGTTCCAGATGCACCGACGTCGCCTCGGGATGACGCTGCAGCCAGGCCTCCTCCATGGTGAAGGGCAGCATCGGGGCGAGCCAGGTGACGAGGTGGTCGAAGAGGGTGCGGACCACCTGCAGCGACGCCTTGCGCTTGGCCGACGACAGCGGATCGCAATAGAGCGCGTCCTTGCGGATATCGAAGTAGAAAGCCGAAAGCTCGACGACCACGAAGTCGGTGAGAGCCCGCGCGATGCGCTTGAAGTCGAAGGCGTCGTAGCCCTTGCGCACGGCGTCGTCGAGTTCGGCGATGCGGTGGAGCATCAGCCGTTCGAGCTCGGGCATCTCGGCGTGAGGCACGCTCTCGCCCTCGTCATGGGCCAGCGTGCCGAGCATCCAGCGTATGGTGTTGCGCAGCTTGCGATAGCTGTCGACATTGGTCTGGAGGATCGTTTTGCCGAGGCGCAGATCCTCGGAATAGTCCGACGAGACCACCCAGAGGCGGAGAATGTCGGCGCCGGACTGCTTGATCACCTCCTGCGGGGTGACGACGTTGCCCAGCGACTTCGACATCTTGCGCCCCTCCTCGTCCATGACGAAGCCATGGGTGAGGACGGCGTCATAGGGCGCCCGGCCGCGGGTGCCGCAGCTTTCCAGAAGCGAGGAGTGGAACCAGCCGCGATGCTGGTCGGAGCCTTCGAGATAGAGGTCGGCCGGCCATTTGAGGTCGGGGCGCTTTTCCAGGCAGAAGGCGTGGGTCGAGCCGGAATCGAACCAGACGTCGAGGATGTCGCGGACCATGGTCCACTTTTCCCCGTCATGCTCGTTGCCGAGGAAGCGCTCCTTGGCGCCGTCGGCGAACCAGGCGTCGGCGCCTTCCTTGGCGAAGGCTTCGAGGATGCGCGCGTTGACGGCGTCGTCCTTCAGGACGTTGCCGGCCTCGTCGGCAAAGACGCAGATCGGCACGCCCCAGGCGCGCTGGCGGGAGAGCACCCAGTCGGGCCGGTCGGCGATCATGCCGCGCAGCCGGTTCTGGCCGGAGGCGGGGACGAAGCGGGTGTCGTCGATGGCGGCAAGGGCGCGTGAGCGCAGGGTGTCCGAGTCGGTCTCGCTCACGCTGCCGCCGCTGGCGCGGCTGCGCTCCGCGGGGGCGGCCTGACCGGCCGACGCCCGTCCGGGCTTGCGGCCTGCGGCCGGGTCGTGCGAGCCGCCCTCCATCCCGTAGCCGCCGAGGTCCTTGTCCATATGGACGAACCACTGCGGCGTATTCCTGAAGATCACCGGCTTCTTCGACCGCCAGGAGTGCGGATAGGAATGCTTCAGCCGGCCGCGGGCGAGGAGATTGCCGGCAGAGATCAGCGCGTCGATCACCCGCTTGTTGGCGTCGCCCTTCTTGCCCTTGTCGTCGATGACGCGGGCCGGCCCCTCGGGCGCATCCGGCCCGAAGCCCGGCGCGTCCTTGGTGTAGAAGCCGTCGTCATCGACGGTGAAGGGGATGGTGGTGTCGATGCCGCGCGCTTCGAGATCGCGGCGCATCTCCATCCAGGCGTCGAAATCCTCGCGGCCGTGGCCGGGCGCGGTGTGGACGAAGCCGGTGCCGGCATCGTCGGTGACGTGGTCGCCGGCGATGAGGGGGACGGGGAAGGTGTAGCCGAGGGATTTGAGCGGGTGCTCGGCGAGAAGGCCTTCGAGATCGGCGGCGGGAACGTCGACAACGCGGCGCCATCCGCCCTCCGGCACCCGCGCCTTGGCGAAGACGTCGGCAGCCAGGGCATCGGCGAGAACCAGTCTGTCGCCCGGCTTTGCCCACCGCGGGTTTTCGGCGTCTTCGGGCGCGGTCACCTCATAGAGACCGTAGGCGATGCGATCCGAGAAGGCGATCGCCCGGTTGCCCGGCATCGTCCAGGGCGTCGTGGTCCAGATGACGACGGAGGCGCCGGCGAGCGATCCGTCGCCGGTCACCGGAAACTTCACCCAGACCGTATCCGACTCGTAGTCGTGATACTCGACCTCGGCCTCCGCCAGTGCGGTCTTCTCGACCACCGACCACATGATCGGCTTGGAGCCGCGATAGAGCTGGCCGGACATGGCGAATTTCAACAGCTCGCCGGCGATCACCGACTCGGCGTCGAAATTCATCGTCAGATAGGGGCTCTTGAAATCGCCCTCGACGCCGAGGCGGCGGAACTCCTCAGTCTGGACGCCGACCCAATGGCCGGCGAACTCGCGGCATTCCTGGCGGAACTCGTTGACGGGGATCTCGTCCTTGTTCTTGCCCTTGGCGCGGTAGGCCTCCTCGATCTTCCATTCGATCGGCAGGCCGTGACAGTCCCAGCCGGGCACGTAGTTGGCGTCGTAGCCGCGCATCTGGAAGGAGCGGTTGATGACGTCCTTGAGGATCTTGTTCAGCGCGTGGCCGATGTGGAGATTGCCGTTGGCATAGGGCGGGCCGTCGTGGAGGACGTATTTCGGCCGGCCTTCCGAGGCCTGTCGCAGCTTGCCGTAGAGGTCCATCTGGTCCCACTTCGCCAGCCATTCCGGCTCGGCCTTGGGCAGGCCGGCGCGCATCGGGAACTCGGTCTGCGGCAGGAACAGGGTCTTTGCGTAGTCGATGCCGCCGGTCGCGGGGGCCTCGGTGGTCTTGGTCTCGTCGGTCATGATGTGGGTCAACCCTTGGGCGGCCGCGAAGGATCGAGCGGCGGCGGGAGCAAATTCGGCGATGACAAGCGGCGCTTCCCGGTCCCTCCGCGAGCCGGTCAGGCTGGCTGGAAGGCCGGGCGGCTAATTCGATGACCGATCGGGAATGCGCGCTGTGCAAACATGGTGGCCGGCTTTACCAATTTCGGCCCCGGATGAAAAGAACGCCGCGCCGCTCGATCAGAACGCGATCGCCAAGTCGAGGTCACCGAGGCTGCTGGCGGCTTTGAGCATGGCCCGGGCGTTGTCGGAATCCCGGTCCATCTGGGCGATCAGCGCCTCGGCGCCGTCGAACTTCTCCTCGCCGCGCAGGAAGCCAAAGATCGAGATGGCGATCGTCTCGCCGTAGAGATCGCCGGAAAAGTCGAACAGGAAGGTCTCGAACAGCGCCGCGCCGTTGTCGAAGGTGGGGCGGCGGCCGAAGCTGGCGACGCCGTCGTGGAGCGTGCCGTCGGCGCGGCGCAGGCGGACGGCGTAGATGCCGAATTTCAGCATCGTCTCGGGCATCAGGAGGATATTCGCCGTCGGATAGCCGAGCGTGCGGCCGAGGCGCTGGCCCTCCTGCACCGAGCCGCCGATGGTCCAGCGATAGCCGAGGAGTTCCGCCGCGCGGGCCGCCTCGCCGGCTTCCAGAAGCGCGCGGATGCGGCTCGAGGAGATCGTCTCGCCGGCCGCGTCCTGCAGCGCAGGGACGAGGGTCGCGCCGAAACCGTGGCGCTCGCCGGCCGCAACGAGGGTCTGGGGCGTGCCGGCGCGCCGTGCGCCGTAGTGGAAGTCGAAGCCGGCAACGACATGCGCCGCGTTCAGCCGCTCGACGAGAATGGTCCTGACGAAGGCTTCCGGCTCGATCCCGGCGAAGTCCTTGTCGAAGCCCTGCTCGACCACGGCGTCGAAGCCGAGGGCACCGAGCAGCTTGGCGCGGATCGGCGCCGGCGTCAGCCGCGGCACCGGCTTCTCGGGATTGAAGACGGTGCGCGGATGCGGCTCGAAGGTCAGGCAGATCAGCGGCCGGCCCTCGGCCCGGGCGATCTCGCGGGCGGTGCCGAGCACGGCCTGATGGCCGCGATGGACGCCGTCGAAATTGCCGATCGCGACGACCCCGCCGCGGAACCCTTCCGGCGGCGCCTCGCCGCCGGACAGCCTGGCGATGGCGGCAGGCCGCATCATCCGAGCGCCGCCATGAAGAAGTTCGCGGCGAGGCCCTTCTCGGCAAGAACCCCGCCGACCGCCGCCGGATCCTCCGGGCGATCGCCGAAATCCTTGCCGTGGATGCCGCCGGTGATCAGGAGAACGTCGAGGCCCGCGTCATTGGCGCCGCGAATGTCGGTGGCGAGGCCGTCACCGATGCCGAGGATGCGCGAGGCGCCGGTGGTTCCGGCGAGGCGATGGGCCTCGGCATAGATCGGCGGATAGGGCTTGCCGGCCATCGAGACGGTACCGCCAGCCTCCTCATAGGCCCGCGCGACGGCGCCGGCGCAATAGACGAGCTTTTCGCCGCGATGGACGACGATGTCGGGATTGGCGCAGATCATCGGCAGGTCGTTGCGACGGAAGGCGGTGATGAGGTCGCGGTAGTCCTCCGGCGTCTCGGTCTCGTCGTCGAACAGCCCGGTGGCGATGACGGCCCGGGCGCTGCCGGGATCCTGCGTCCGCTCCACCGACAGCCCCTCGAAGAGATCGACGTCGCGCTCCGGCCCGATGTGGAAGACCGGCCCCTCGGCCTTCGCGATCAGCGCCCGCGTGACGTCGCCGGAGGTGACCACGTGGTCATAGGCCTCGCGTGAGATGCCGAAGCTGTCGAGCATGGCGATGACGCCGGCCGCCTTGCGCGGGGCGTTGGTGATAAGGACGACCGTGACGCCGGCCTGACGCGCCGCAGTGAGCGCCCGCTCGGCCGCCGGATGCTTGGCGAGACCGTCGTGAACGACGCCCCAGATATCGCAGAAGATCGCGTCGTAGCCGTTTGACACCTCGGCGAGGCGTTCGATCCGGCGCGGCGTCTCCAAGGTGGGATCCTGCATTAACTGTTCCCGGCGAATTGGCGTTTCGGGCTTGAAACTCTGTGCGTGGCGATAGAGATGGGGGCGCATGCGGTCAAGTTTGCTCGGGGCGCCAAGCGGCTCCGGGCGGATTTTTCCGCTTTGTGAGTGGCCCTTGCCGCCCCGCCGGGCCGGGCGTCCGAGCGACATCACCGCGGCCGACCGCGCCGATGCGTCGCTCACGGGTGACAAAAAATTTCACTCGCCGGTTCTTGACTCGCCTCCCCCGAAATCACTATCTCACGGCTGTTAGCACTCGCCATCGGTGAGTGCTAGAATTGCTCAAGCCGGATGCCCGGGAGGTGTCCGGCGTTTCGTCCAACGAAGGGTTCAAACGAACATGGCAGCTGTGAACTTCCGTCCCCTGCACGACCGCGTCGTGGTTCGCCGGGTGGAGTCCGAAGCCAAGACCGCTGGCGGCATCATCATCCCCGACACCGCGAAGGAAAAGCCCCAGGAAGGCGAGATCGTCGCCGTCGGCTCCGGCGCGCGTGACGAGTCCTGCAAGGTCGTGCCGCTCGACGTCAAGGCCGGCGACCGCGTCCTCTTCGGCAAGTGGTCCGGCACAGAGGTCAAGCTCAACGGCGAAGACCTCCTGATCATGAAAGAGTCCGACATCATGGGCGTCGTCGCCGCCTAAAGGCGAGCCGACCCTTCGGTCTCTTCGATCCACGATACGATGAAACTTCAAACGGCGCCGGCCCTCGAGGGCGCGCCCGGGAGAAAATCAACATGGCAGCTAAAGACGTAAAATTCGGCCGCGACGCTCGTGAGCGGATGCTGCGCGGCGTCGACATCCTCGCCGACGCGGTGAAGGTGACCCTCGGCCCCAAGGGACGTAACGTCGTCATCGACAAGTCCTTCGGCGCTCCGCGCATCACCAAGGACGGCGTCACCGTCGCCAAGGAGATCGAGCTCGAAGACAAGTTCGAGAACATGGGCGCCCAGATGGTGCGCGAAGTGGCCTCGAAGACCAACGACAAGGCCGGTGACGGCACCACCACCGCGACCGTTCTCGCCCAGGCGATCGTCCGCGAGGGTGCCAAGGCGGTTGCCGCCGGCATGAACCCGATGGACGTTAAGCGCGGCATCGACGCGGCCGTTCTCAAGGTCGTCGAAGCCCTCGGCCAGGCCGCGCGCTCGATCGATACCTCGGACGAAGTCGCCCAGGTCGGCACCATCTCCGCCAATGGCGAGAAGGAAATCGGCGACATGATCGCCGCCGCCATGCAGAAGGTCGGCAACGAGGGTGTCATCACCGTCGAGGAAGCCAAGACCGCCGAGACCGAGCTCGAAGTCGTCGAAGGCATGCAGTTCGACCGCGGCTACCTGTCGCCCTACTTCGTGACCAACGCCGAGAAGATGGTCGCCGAGCTCGAGGATTGCTACATCCTCCTGCACGAGAAGAAGCTCTCCAACCTGCAGGCCCTGCTGCCGGTGCTCGAGGCTGTCGTCCAGTCGTCGAAGCCGCTGGTCATCATCGCCGAGGACGTCGAGGGCGAGGCTCTCGCCACGCTCGTCGTCAACAAGCTGCGTGGCGGCCTGAAGATCGCTGCCGTCAAGGCACCGGGCTTCGGCGATCGCCGCAAGGCCATGCTCGAGGACATCGCGATCCTCACGGGCGGCACGGTCATCTCGGAAGACGTCGGCATCAAGCTCGAGAACGTCACCCTCGACATGCTCGGCCGCTCCAAGAAGGTCTCGATCACCAAGGAAAACACCACCATCGTCGATGGCGCCGGTGAGTCCGCGCAGATCCAGGCCCGCGTCGGCCAGATCAAGGCGCAGATCGAGGAGACCACCTCGGACTACGACCGCGAGAAGCTCCAGGAGCGCCTGGCCAAGCTCGCCGGCGGCGTCGCGGTCATCCGCGTCGGCGGTGCGACCGAAGTCGAAGTGAAGGAAAAGAAGGACCGCGTCGACGACGCCCTCAACGCGACCCGTGCGGCCGTCGAAGAAGGCATCGTCCCCGGCGGCGGCGCCGCTCTCCTGCGCGCTTCCAACGCGGTGACCCTCAAGGGCGCCAACTCCGACCAGGACGCCGGCATCGCCATCGTCCGCAAGGCGCTTCAGGCTCCGATCCGTCAGATCGTCCAGAACGCCGGTGCGGAAGGGTCGATCATCGTCGGCAAGATCCTCGAGAACGAGTCGCTGTCGTTCGGCTACAACGCGGCGACCGGCGAGTATGGCGACATGATCCAGATGGGCATCGTCGATCCGGTCAAGGTCGTTCGCTCGGCCCTGCAGGACGCGGCCTCGGTCGCCGGCCTCCTCGTCACCACCGAAGCCATGATCTCGGAGGCTCCGAAGAAGGAGTCGGCCGGCGGCGGCATGCCTGGCGGCATGGGCGGCGGCATGGGCGGCATGGGCGGCATGGACTTCTAAGAAGTCCGGCCGACGCTTCCCAAAGAAGCAGTCGATCTGGGGCGGTCCTTCGGGGCCGCCCTTTTTTGTTGCCCGTTCGGGGGGGCCTGTGGCGAGGCAGCCGGATGCGTGGATTGCGCCGGTGACGGCGGCCGTTTCCTTCGACTGCCGACTGCCGATCGCCTCTCAACTTTCTTCTTCCGCCGCCGCGAGACGATAGTCGCGCTGATCGCGGCGATGCCGCGCAAGGCTTGTCCGCAAGGTCAGGTTAACGATGTTTGCAGGAATTTGCGGAAAGGACGGGCGATCCCTTGCCGGGTCATGTACTCTTCCAGGAATACTTGATTAAAACTTTCACCGGTCGAAGCGATGATCTGGAATCTGCAATATCTGCGTGGCCTGGCGGCGATGATGGTCGTCGTCTTCCACGTGACGGATTCCTCCGGCCGGCTCGGCGAGGCGCTCGTCCTGCCGGATTTCGCCATCGGCCAGGCCGGCGTCGACGTGTTCTTCGTCATCAGCGGCTTCATCATGTGGGTGACGACCGCCACGCGCCCGCAATCGCCCGGCGACTTCTTCTTCAACCGGCTGGAGCGGATCGGGCCGCTCTACTGGATCCTGACCCTCGCCTTGACCGCCGCGGCGCTCTTGGCCCCGTCGATCCTGCGCTCCACCCAGTTCGATTACGAGCATTTCGCCGGCTCGATGCTGTTTTTTCCGGTGATGCATCCGACCCTCGGCAACTACAATCCGGTGCTGTTCGTCGGCTGGACGCTGAACTACGAGATGGCCTTCTACCTCCTGTTCGCGCTCGCGCTGTTCCTGCCGGCGCGCATGCGCCTGCCGGCGCTGATCGGGGCCATGAGCCTTGCCGTCGTCGCCGGGTACGTCTTCGGGGCGAGCGGCGTCGCCGGCTTCTATACCCGGCCGATCATCCTGGAATTCGCCCTCGGCCTCGTCGCAGGCGCCGTCTATCTGTCATCGACGACGATCTCGCGCGGCGTCGCGCTGACCGTCTTCGGCAGCGGGATGGTGTTCCTGTTCGTCCTGGGAACGGGCGAGCATTCGCTGCTGTTTGCCGGCATTCCGGCCGCCATGGTGGTGTTCGGCGCCGCCATGGCCGAGAAGCAGCGGGCGCCGCTGTTCCGCTCGCAGCCCCTCCTGCTATTGGGAAACGCCTCCTACTCGATCTATCTCAGCCACATCCTGGTCATCCCGATCTGCCAGATCGCGTGGAGCATCATCGGCCTGCCGGTCACCGGCGCGTGGGTGGCGATCTATGTGGCGGGCATGACCAGCGCTTGTGCCATTGCCGGCATCATCACCTATTACGGCCTCGAGAAGCCGCTGCTGGCGCTGATGAAGTCCGGACTGATCCGGCCGGTCAAAGGCAAAGGCATCGCACCGGCCGGCTGAGGACAGCCGCGCCGTCGGCTTGCCGGGCGTCGATCTGCGGAAGGATCAGCGGCCGAGATGCCGGAAGGCGGCGACGACCTGCTCGTACACCCCGCGCTTGAACGGCACGATCTCGTCGAGCAGCGCGTCGAACGTCTTCCAGCCCCAGCGGTCGAATTCCGCCGCGTGGCCGCCCGGCGGCGGGTCGATGGCGATCTCGCTCTCCTCGCCCTCGAAGCGGAAGGCGAACCAGCGCTGCTTCTGGCCCCGGTAGCGCCCCTTGAAGGCGACGCCGACGAGATCCGCCGGCAGGTCGTAGGTGATCCAGCCCTCTGTCTCGGCGAGATAGGAGACGGTCTTCATGCCGGTCTCCTCGTAGAGTTCGCGTTTTGCGGCCTGGAGCGCGTCTTCGCCCGCGTCGATGCCGCCCTGGGGCATCTGCCAGAGCTTCTCGGCCCCGGTCATCTCGCCGGCATCCTCGACGAGGCGGCGGCCGGCCCAGACGAGGCCGTCGCGATTGATCACCATGACGCCGACACAGGGCCGGTAGGGCAGCGTTGCGGGGTCGGTTGCGGCCATGACGTGCTTGCCTCGCTGTTTCATCAAGATGTCCGCCCCTCCTCTCGGGACGCCGGAACTCGATCCGGCTGCATTGCGGCACGGGCTGCGATTCGCTGCCGCCTCCCGATCGGAGGGCGGATCGCTCGTCGCGGCGGCTCCTGCCGAAGCACTAGCCCCGGCGCGCGGGCCGGCGCAAGGCGGCGCGAAGCTCCTGCCTTCGGCGGGGCAGGAGCCGGCCATGAGCAAAAACTTGCCAACACCTTCGCAATTGCGAAATATTCGGTCTCGTCATCGGGGCCCCGCTCGCTCTATCTTGGTGGAGACCGAGGAAGATGGAAGCTGCCATGTCTCTGACGCCGATCCCGCCGAGGAAAGACCCGACGCCGACGCGCCCGAAGCGAATGGGCGCGTTGTCGGTGCTGCCGGTGTTCTTCTCGCTGAAGGGGCGGCCGGTGCTGATGGCCGGCGCGTCGGCGGCCGCGGCCTGGAAGGCCGAGGTGCTGGCGGCGGCCGGCGCCGCCGTCGAACTCTACGGGCCGGCCGAGGATCTGGACGCCGAGATGACGGCGCTGCTCGCCGAGGTCGGCACGAAGGATGCGCCCCGCGCCGGCCAGATCCGGCACCACGACCGGCCCTGGGCCCTCGACCTGTTTGCGGCCGGCGGCGAGCGGCGGCTCGCCCTCGCCATCCTCGACACCGAGAGCGAGGCCGAGGGCCAGGCCTTCGCCTGCGCGGCGCGGGCGGCCTCGGTGCCGGTGAACGTCGTCGACAAGCCGGCCTTCTGCGACTTCGCCTTCGGCTCGATCGTCAACCGCTCGCCGGTGGTGGTGGGCATCTCCACCTATGGCGCCTCGCCGATCCTCGGCCAGGCGATCCGGCGGCGCATCGAGACGCTGCTGCCCCCGGCCCTGGCCGGCTGGGCGGGACTTGCGGCCAAGCTGCGCGCCGCGACGATGGAGAAGCTGTCGCCGGGGCTGGAGCGCCGCAGCTTCTGGGAGCGTTTCGCCGACAAGGCCTTCCTGACGCGGGCGCCCGATGCCGGTGACGAAACCGAAGCCGCCCAGCTGATCGAGGCGATCGCGGCAGCGCCGGCAGGCGAGACGGTCGGCCCCAGGATCGGCAAGGTGACGCTGGTCGGCGCCGGCCCTGGCGAGGCCGAGCTCCTGACGCTGAAGGCGGTTCGTGCGCTGCAGGCGGCGGACGTGATCCTCTTCGACGACCTCGTCTCCGACGGCGTCCTGGAGCTAGCCCGCCGCGAGGCCAAGCGCATGCTGGTCGGCAAGCGCGCCTCCCGCGAAAGCTGCCGCCAGGAGGACATCAATGCCCTGATGGTGACCTTCGCCAAGGCCGGCAAGTCGGTGGTGCGGCTGAAGTCCGGCGACGTCTCGGTGTTCGGCCGCGCCGGCGAGGAACTGCGCGAGCTGAAGGCCGAGGGCATCCCCGTCTCGATCGTGCCGGGAATCACCGCGGCCTCGGCGCTCGCCGCCGCCTTCAACGTCTCGCTCACCCACCGCGACCACGCCCAGGAACTGCGCTTCGTCACCGGCCATTCGCGCAAGGGCGGCCTGCCGGAGGACGTCGACTGGCCGGCGCTGGCACGGCCCGGCGCGACGACGATCTTCTACATGGGCGGGCGGATGGCCGGGCGCATCGCCGAGCGGCTGATCCGCGAGGGGCTGTCGGCGGCCACCCCGGTCGGCGTCGCCGCCAACCTGTCGCGCGAGGACGAGACGCGGGCCGCCGGCCGGCTGTGCGACCTCGCCGCCATCGTCGCCTCGATCGGCCTCGACCGGCCGATCCTCATCGGCGTCGGGGACGTCTTCGGGGAGGCCGCGGGCATGGCCGAAAGCGGGGATGCGGGTGTCGGTGCGGAAGCCGTGGCGGCTGCGCTGGCGGGGTGAGGCGGCGTTGGAAGGGTGAGGCGGCGGGCGTAGCCGGGGCGCTGCTCTCCGTGGCTTCGAGCTTCAGAGACCTGGCGGAGTTTTAGCGGGAAGCCGGCCGGTTGACGTTTGCGCTGACGGGTTAGCGACGACTATCGACGGATCGTCATCCTCGGGCCCGTCCCTACAGCAACCACACATCTCGAAAAGCTATTTCAAGCCAGCGTCTTACGATTGAGATTGGGGGCGCCGGGGCGGACACAAGGAGGGCGCGAGCCCCAACGCGTCGTCATTCTCGGGCCCCGTCCCGAGAATCCAGGGATCGTCGGGCACGTTGCGCTTCAACTGCAGAAGGCGGCTTCAGCTGCAAAAGGCGCGAGCGGCCGGCGTTGCGGCGGGTGCCCCTGGTTACTCGGGACGGGGCCCGAGAATGACGAAGCTGCGAAGCTTCACGCCGCCCGTCAACGAAGACGCCGCCTGGCATCGGCTTGCAACGAACCCAGTCTGAGACGTGTGAATCGGTTCGGGAGGGGCCCGACAAGGACGACCCGTCGGGGATGGCGCCTCTCATTTGAGCGCCCGTCGTTCCCGGGTTCCTTCGAGAGCCGCTGTTGTCACAGCACTTCTTGCGCCGTGTGAATCCGGTAGCTGGACCTTTGCACTCCCCGCAGCGCCGACGGCTTGGCAGCAAGCAGGGCGTGCTGCCCAACCCCTTGAACCGGCCAAAACGGCTGCAGCTCGCAGGGCAGACCTCTCCGTTATGGTCAATTTGCGGATTGACCATAACGCCGCGATCGCACGCCGCAGGCGATGCTCGCGGTCGGGACGCAAGGTGACAACGGCAGCGTCAAGGGTGGCGGAGCTGGCCTATCGTTCCGACCGGGGACCCTGCTTCGGGCGCAACAGGCCGCCCCCTGCCCCTCACCCCTGCGGCGGGCCGAACTGGCGGGCCTCGCGGTTGGAGCGCTTGGAGAATTCGCGCCAGGAGAAGGGGATCGAGACATAATAGGCGAGGATCGTCACGGTCAGCGTCTCCCAGAAGAAGCTCACCAGCATGGCGACGTAGAGCACCATGACCATGATGATCGGGATGGCGTAGCTGCGCGGGACGCGGATGCCGGCGCCCTTGCCGGACCAGGTGGGGATGCGGCTCGCCATCAGGAGGCCGACCAGAACGAGGTAGATCGAGGCGAAGCCGGCGGTGATCTGCGGCAGGTTCACGTTGAGGCCGGTGAAGCTGACATACATCGGCAGCATCGCCAGCGCCGCACCGGCGGGGGCCGGCACGCCGACGAAGAAGGCGGAATGCCATTTCGGCCGGTTCGGATCGTCGAGCATGGTGTTGAAGCGGGCGAGCCGCAGGGCGCAGCCGGTGGTGTAGAGCAGCGCCGCCGTCCAGCCGAAGGCGCCCGCCTCGTTGAGCAGGAAGGCGTAGAGCAGAAGCCCCGGCGCGAGGCCGAAATTGACGATGTCGGCCAGCGAATCCATCTCGGCGCCGAACCGGCTCTGGCCCTTGAGCATCCGCGCCACCCGGCCGTCGATGCCGTCGAGGACGGCGGCGCCGAGAACCATCAGCACCGCCAGCTCGAACCGACCCTCGAAGGCGAGGCGCACCCCGGTCATTCCGGCGCAGATGGCGAGGATCGTGATGAGGTTCGGCACGATCCGGCGGAACGGAATGCGCCGATGCGTGCGCGCCTCGTCGTCCGGGTGGCCGGGATCGAAGGGCGGGAAGAGCTTGTCCAGGGACATCAGTCGCGCCTCGCCGGCCAGGTGGGCAGATGGTCGCCATATTCGGCGATGATCGTCTCGCCGGCGATCGCCGTCTGGCCCTCGGCGACCCGCGGCCGGACGCTGCCGGGCAGATAGATGTCGAGGCGCGAGCCGAAGCGGATGAGGCCGAAGCGCTCGCCGGCCTCGATCCGGTCCTCGACCTGCGACCAGCAGATGATCCGGCGGGCGACGAGGCCGGCGATCTGGACGACGCCGATCTCGCCCTGCACCGTCTCGATCACCATGGCGTTGCGCTCGTTGACCTCGCTCGCCTTGTCGAGCTCGGCATTCTTGAACTCGCCCTCGCGGTAGAGGATGCGGGCGATGCGGCCGCGCATCGGGGCGCGGTTCACGTGGCAGTCGAACACGTTCATGAACACCGACACCCGCAGCATCGGCTCGGTGCCGAGCCCGAGCTCCACCGGCGGCGCGACATGGCCGACGAGGGAGACGTGGCCGTCGGCGGGGCTGACGACGAGATGGTCGGCGACGGGGGTGATGCGCTCGGGATCGCGGAAGAAATAGATGCACCAGGCGGTCAGGATCAGGCCGATCCAGAACAGCGGCTGCCACAGGAAGCCGAGGACGACCGAGACGCCGAAGAAGGCGGCGATGAAGGGATAGCCGGCCCGGTGGATGGGCGTCAGGACATTGCGGATCGAGGTGAGGATATGCACGTTTGCCGTCTTCTTCCTGTTTTTGTCGCCCGGTTGCGCCCGGCGGACTTAGCCGATGCGGCCTGTCCGCGATACCTCCCGCGGCCATCGCCTGGGCCCGCCGCGATCACGATCCGGTCACGCGAAGGCGGCTGCCGGTTGCCGGCGGTGTTGCAAACCCAACGTTGCGTCAGGCCAGCCGTTCCGTATCTGCTCCGTATCTGCCCGGGCGAGATACGCGCGACCCGTTTGACGGAACGTCACACCGGCGGCGTGCGCCGACGCTCGAGCACACCCATCTCGTCGCTCTCGCGGGCCCGCCGCAGCGCTTCCTCCGCCTCGGTCGCCTCGCGCTGCATGGCCCACATTTCGGCATAGAGGCCGCTCATTGCAAGCAGCTCGCGGTGGGAGCCGCGCTCGACGATCTCGCCGGCCTTCAGAACCAGGATCTCGTCGCAGTTGATGATCGTCGACAGGCGGTGGGCGATGGTGAGCGTCGTGCGGTTCTTCGAGACGAGGTCGAGCGCCGACTGGATCTCCTGCTCGGTGTGGGTGTCCAGCGCCGAGGTCGCCTCGTCGAGGACGAGGATCGGCGGCGCCTTGAGGATGGTGCGGGCGATGGCGACGCGCTGCTTCTCGCCGCCCGACAACTTCAGGCCGCGCTCGCCGACCATCGCGGCAAAGCCGTCCGGCAGCTGCTCGATGAAGCCGGCGATCTGGGCGAGTTCGGCGGCGCGCACCACCTCTTCCTCGCTGGCGTCGATGCGGCCGTAGCGGATGTTGTAGGCGATGGTGTCGTTGAAGAGGACGGTGTCCTGCGGCACGATGCCGATCGCCGCGCGCACGCTCTCCTGCGTCACCTCCGAGATGTCCTGGCCGTCGATGGTGATCCGGCCGCCCTTGACGTCGTAGAAGCGGAACAGGAGACGCGAGATCGTCGACTTGCCGGCGCCGGACGGCCCGACGATCGCCACCGACTTGCCCGGCGGTACCTCGAAGGAGACGCCCTTGAGGATCTCGCGGGCCGGATCGTAGCCGAAGCGCACGTCCTCGAAGCGGATCGCCCCGTCGCTGACGACGAGGGGCTTGGCACCGGGCCTGTCGACCACCTCGGCATTGATGCCGAGCAGCGCGAACATCTCCTCGATGTCGGTGAGGCCCTGGCGGATCTCGCGATAGACGAAGCCGATGAAGTTGAGCGGGATCGACAGCTGCATCAGCATGGCGTTGACGAAGACGAAATCGCCGAGGCTCTGGGTGCCGTCACGCACGGCAAGCGCCGACATCACCATGACGATCGCCATGCCGACGCCGAAGATCACGCCCTGGCCGAAATTGAGCCAGCCGAGCGAGGTCCAGATCCGAGTGGCGGCGACCTCGTATCGGGCCATGGAGCGGTCGAAGCGCTCGGCCTCCATCGTCTCGTTGCCGAAATACTTCACCGTCTCGAAGTTGAGCAGCGAATCGATCGCCTTGGTGTTGGCGTCGGTGTCGCTCTCATTCATGTCGCGGCGGATGTTGATCCGCCAGTCGCTGGCCTTGATGGTGAACCAGCCATAGAGCCAGATCGTCACGGCAATGACGGCGACATAGGCGATCCCGTAGGAAAAGCCGAAGATCACCGCGACGAGGGCGAATTCGAGGATCGTCGGGATGGTGTTGAGGATGGTGAAGCGGACGATCGCCTCGATGCCCTTGGTGCCGCGCTCGATGATCCGCGACAGGCCGCCGGTGCGCCGCTCCAGGTGAAAGCGCAAAGAGAGGCGGTGCATGTGGACGAAGGTGCGGTAGGCGAGCCGGCGCACCGCATGCTGGCCGACGCGGGCGAACAGCGCGTCGCGCAGCTGGTTCAGCCCGACCGAGATGACCCGGGCGACGTTGTAGGAGACGACGAGGGTGATCGCGCCGGCGAGGACGAGCGGCAGCCAGCCGGGCGTCGCGGCGACGGCGGCCGCCGTATCGCCGGCGCCAGTTCCGGCGGCGCTGCTGTGGTCGAGGGCGTCGGTGGCCCATTTGTAGAAATAGGGCACGCCGACGGTGAGGAGCTTGGCGAGGACCAGGAAGAAGGAGGCCCAGACCACCCGCATCTTGAGATCCGGCCGATCGCTCGGCCACATGTAGGGCCAGAGATTGCGGAGCGTCGAAAAAGTCTCGCCGCTGTCGCCTGAGACGCGGGCGCTGCTGGTATCGGCCAAGATCGTCCTTCCGGAAGAAGCCTACGGGCTTCAACCTCGATGGGTTCGAAAGAGATTGGAACGGATCTAAGGCTTCTTGACGCAAAGATCGACCGGTCATTTCGGCGACCGATCGTAACGGCGGCATCGCGGAGGATCGTCAGCGGCCGCGAACGGACCGGCGACGGCGCCCTGCCCCGCCCTCCAGCGCCCGCCCTGTCCGCCGGCGGGCGGCCGAGACGCGGGGGGCGCGGGCGGGAAGCCGGCGGGACCGGACGACCCGCCGGGATCAGTTCACCGCGCCGGGCACCTCGCCGGCGCTCTGGCGCTCTTCGGGCATGCGGAAGACCTGCCCGGGATAGATCCGGTCCGGATTGCGGATCTGGTCGCCATTGGCGAGGTAGATCACCGTGTAGCGGTTGCCGGCGCCGTAGGTCTCGCGGGAGATCCGCCACAGCGTGTCGCCCTTGCGGATGATCACCCTGGCGCTGCGCGAGGCGGCGAGCGCCGGTTGCCGGATGACGGGAATGCGGCCAGATTTTTCGCCGGCTGCGGTTTCGCCAGCGGTCTCGCCTGCGGTGCCGCCGGGCGCTGCGGCCGGATCCGCCGACGCGACGGACCGGTCGGGCGACGCTTGCGCCTCGGGCGCGGCGGCGATGCCCGGGCCACCGGTGCCGTCCTGCGCCGATCCGCGCTGGGGTGTCTCGGCGGTCTGCGAGGTGGCTTGTGTCCGGCGCGGAATGGCCGGCGCCTGCGGGGCATCGTCGATGCCGCCGAGCCGGGCGGCGAGATCGGCCTCGAGGGAATCGGCCGAAGATGCATCGGCCGGGGACGACGTGGCATCGCCGGACGCCGCCGTGTCCGGCGCTTCACGGGACGCGGGGTTGCCGGTCGAGGCGAGCCGGTCGCGGGACGTGGCGGCCTCGGCCGGGGCAGAGGCGGGAGCGGAGGACGCTTCCTGCGTTGCGGTTTCGTCCCTCGTCTGCGGGCTGGCGGCGGGTGCGGTGGCTCCGGCGGACGGTTCCGTGAGGGCCGGATCCGGGGTTGCCGGCTCCGGGGGAGCCGCCGCGACGCGCGGCTCGGACGGCTCGGCGGTGTCCGCGACAGTCGGGGCGGCCGGGGCGGGCGTTGCTTCGGCGGGGGCAGCAGAGGGAGCGCCGGCCTCAGCGCCGGTGCCGCCGCGCTCGGTTTCGGCGGGTGCCGCGCCGGCGATTCGTTCGCTAGCAGCAGCAGCCGGATCGGCGTCCGGCGTCCCCGGCTCGGCGGTCGCCGCGAGGGAGGTTCCCTCCGGCCGGAAGAACGGCACCTCGACCCGGGCGACGACCCGGTCCTGCGGCGAGATCTGGTCGACGCGGATCATGTGGTCGCCGACGGCGATCTGCTGGTCCGTCGATACGACGAAGCGGCCGTTGCGGTCGGCGGTGCCGACGGCGAAGGGCTGGTTGTCGACATAGAGGCGGAACCGCGTGCCGGGCTCGGCCGCGCCGGCCACGAACATCCGCCCGCCGTCGATTTCCACCGCCTCGACCCGCAACTCGCGCCGCGGCGCGTCGCCGGCCGCACCGGCCTGAGGCGCGGCAGTGTCGACGGGCGGCTCGACGCTGGCCGTCTCGCGCTGCGCGCCCTGCGGCGCAGCGTCGGTCTGCCCGCCGGCCTGCCCGGTTCCAGTCTCCTGGCCGCCGGTCCCTGGTTCGCGGGACTGTGGCGTGCCGGCTGTTGTCGGGTCTTCGGCCGGCGTGGCGGTTTGGGGGGCCAGCGCGGCGACGTCGGATTCGGCCGGCGCCGATGGCGCATCGGCTGCGTCCGTTTCGCCCGGCGCGGTCTGCGTCTCGGCGGCACCCGTTGCGCTTGCGCCCGGCTCGGCTGCGTCAGAACCGCTTGCATCAGGCCCACTCGCGGGCGAGGCCGCCTCGCCGGTCGTGCCGGAGGGCGACGCAGGCGGCGCTTCGGCCGAGCCCGAGCCATTCGGCGCAGCCTGCGAGGCCGCGTCACCGGTCGCCGACGGCGCAACGAGGGCGCGGGGCGTCTCGATCAGCCGGGACGGCTCGCCGGGCTTCTCGATCATCGCGAGGAGGTCCTTCGCGTCGCCGTCCGCCGGCACGGAGACCACCGCCGTCTCGCGCGAAAGGGTGTCGGTGCCCCGGTCGTCCTTTGACTGGATCTGGATCGAGTGGTCGCCAGGCGCCAGCGGCTGGTCGAGGACGATGACGAAGTCGCCGTCCCGGTTGGCCGTGTCTGTGCCGAGCGTCTTGTCGCCGTCGCGCAACGTCACGGTGCTGTTCGGCGCCGAGCGTCCGGCCACCAGCGTCGAACCGTCCGGCTCGACGCGCAGCACGTCGAAGCGGGGCTCGTCGCCCTCGGCTTGCGCGACCTGTGGCTCGGCCTCTTCGGAGGATTCCGCGGGCTCGGCCGCGGCTGGCGCCTCGCTCGCCTGAGTGTCGGCGGTCGCGGCAACGGCCGGATCCGGCTGCGCGGCCGGTGCCTGCGGAGCGGCGGCCGTCTGCGCCTGTGGCTCCGCGGCAGACGTCGATGCCGCAGCGTTCGCGTCGGCGGGTTCGGGCTGGGAAGGCTCGGCCAGAAGCGTTGCGGCAGCGGTGTCCGCCGCCGATCCGTCGGCGGGCGGGGCTGCCGGCGCGTCGCCCGCAGGTGCCGGCGAGTCGGCGGATGCTGATGCGGCGTCGGCAGCGGAAGCGGCATCTCCGTTGGCGGGTTCCTGACGGGCATCACCGGCTTCGGTGACACGCCCTTCGCGTCCGGCAGGGGAAATTTCCGGTGCCGGCGCTGGCGTTGCAGTCCCGTCCTGTGCGGCGTCATCGGCTCGAGCGGGAGCAGGAGCGGTCCCGGCATCGGCGGAGGGCGCTTCGCCCGCATTCTCCTGGCGGCCGGACTTGCCGGCGGCGAGCCTGTCGGCGGCCTCGTCCGGGACGGCAGCGGCTTGGGCGTTGGGCAATTGCGCGTCAGGCTGTTCTTCGACGACGCCCGCCGGCGCTTGGCCGGCGCCGGCCTGTGGCGATGCGGCCGCCTGTTGCTGCCCGGCATCTGCCTGCCCGGTCGCGTCCTGCGCGACCTCGGCCTCGGGGGGCGTGGCGGAGGGCGCGCCGCCCGCCGGCGCCGCTGCCTCGCGAGTGGCGGTGTCATCCGGCGTCACGGCCGGTGCGGCGTCGACCCCGGACTCGCCGCCCTGTCCGTCGGCGCCCGTTGCCGCTGACCTCTCGGTCCCGGCACTGGAGCCAAGCGGTGCGCTGCCCTGTCCGCTGGCCGCATCGGGATCGACGGTCGCCTCGCCGACGGCGCCCTTGCTGGTCCGTTCGGCGACCCGCAACCGCTCCGAATCCAGCATGTCCCAGTAGCCGGCGACAATGGCCACCAGGAGGACGAGACAGAAGAGGACGATGCCGATGGCTCTGCGCTGCATGTGACCGCTCGATCAGGCGGCGTTGCCGCCGCTAAAAAAGTCGTGAGACGTGGCCTGAGGTTTAACGGCCCGGTGGTGCCGCCACAAGCTTTGGCTCCATTCAGCGTTACTTCTGGGGCAATCGTGGCCGGATCGACAGCGCCATCCCGGGGAATGCGACGGTCGGCGCGTGGCGGCAGGCGGCGTTCGCAGCCCCGAACGGGCGAAGCGGCGGCCGGCGCGAGACAAAGTCGGGAATTGACTTTTGCCGCCATGCCTTCCTATAAGCCCCCCAAGCGAGCGGGCGGCGCTCCGCGCGATGGTGAATTGCGTTCGATGGCCGCACCGGATTTCCGGATCACACACGACTGAAGGGCCCGCGTCCTGAAAACGCGCGGGGATTGACGATGAAGCGTACCTACCAGCCTTCGCGGCTCGTCCGCAAACGCCGCCACGGTTTCCGCGCCCGCATGGCGACGAAGAGTGGCCAGAAGGTCATTGCAGCGCGCCGTTCGCGCGGTCGCAAGCGCCTGTCGGCCTGACGCCGGCCGGATGGGCGATCACCCGATCGCCAGTCATGGCGGCTGAGAAGCTCAAGAAACGCGCCGAGTTTCTCGCCGCGCGCAGGGGCCGTCGCCTGAACGGCCCGCTGTTCTTCATCGAGGCGCTGGAACGCGGCGACGCCGCTCCGGCGCGCTTTGGGCTGACCGTGACCCGCAAGGTCGGCAATGCCGTCGAGCGCAACCGGATCCGCCGCAGGCTGCGCGAGGCGATCCGGATCGGCGCCGAGGCTGACATGGTGCCCGGGATCGACTATGTCATCGTCGCGCGCCGCGACGTGCTGGCGGCGCCATTCACCACCCTGTCAGAGGAATTGCGGAAACGCTTCTCCCGGATGGCCGGGCCGAATCAGAAGACGACGCCAGGCGGCGAAGGCCGATCCAAACGCCGATCGAGGTCTGAGTAATGGAAAACAACCGCAACTTCCTGATCGCCATGGCGCTCTCCATTGCGGTTCTGATCGGCTGGCAATATTTCGTCGTCAGTCCGCGCATAGACGCCCAGCGCCAGACGATCGAGGCCACCCAGCGCGCCGACGGCTCGCTGCAGACGCCGCAGACGCCGGCCGGCACCGACCAGGCCCAGACCGCCGCCCCTTCCGGGCGCGAAAGCGTGATCTCCAGCCCGCAGCTGCCGCTCTCGGAGGACCGCGAGGCGGTGCTCTCCCAAGGCCGGCGGATCGCCATCGACACGCCGCAGCTCACCGGCTCGATCAACCTCACCGGCGCGCGCATCGACGACCTTCGCCTGAAGAACTATCACGAGACCGTCGACGACACCTCGCCGACCATCGTCCTGTTTTCGCCCGAGCAGCTGCCGAACGGCTATTTCGCCGAGACCGGCCTTCTGGTGCGCGGCAAGGGCCCAGTCGTCGGCGCGGCCACCGAATGGCAGGCGCCGGAAGGCGCGACGCTGACCCCCTCGACGCCGGTGACACTGACCGCCACCGCCGACGGGATGACCGTGAACCGGACGATTTCGGTCGACGAGAACTTCATGTTCACCGTCGAGGACGCCATCGTCAACGACGGGGCGGCGCCGGTCTCGGTCGAGCCCTATGGCCGCGTCGTGCGCTACTCCAAGCCCGAAGTCGCCGCCGCCTACGTCCTCTTCGAAGGCCTGCTCGGGGTGTTCGGCGAGGACGGGCTGAACGAGGTCTCCTATTCCTCGATCGAGGACGACCAGAAGGTCACCCACACCAAGTCCAGCGGCGGCTGGCTCGGCATCACCGACAAGTACTGGGCGACGGCGCTCGTTCCCGAGAGCGCGCGGCCCTTCGGCTCGCAGTTCCTCTACCTGTCCGGCCAGCGGCCGCACTACCAGACCGAATTCGTTTCCGATCCCATCACCGTCGCCCCGGGCGAGACCGCGACGACGACGTCGCGCACCTTCGCCGGCGCCAAGGTGGTCGACATCATCGACGGCTACGAGGAGACGCTGGGGGTCCGGCAGTTCGGCCAGCTGATCGACTGGGGCTGGTTCTATTTCATCACCCGGCCGATGTTCCATGCGCTGGACTACATCTACAAGCTGGTCGGCAATTTCGGCGTGGCGATCCTCGTCGTCACCGTCGTCCTGAAGCTGTTCTTCTTCCCGCTCGCCAACAAGTCCTACAAGTCGATGGCGCGGATGAAGACCGTCCAGCCGAAGATCATGGAGCTGCGCGAGCGCTTCAAGGAAGACAAGCAGAAGCAGCAACAGGAGATGATGCGGATCTACAAGGAGGAGAAGATCAATCCGGCGGCCGGCTGCTGGCCGATGCTGATCCAGATCCCGGTGTTCTTCGCCCTCTACAAGGTCCTCTATGTCACCATCGAGATGCGGCACGCGCCGTTCTTCGGCTGGATCCAGGATCTGGCGGCGCCCGATCCGACCTCGCTGTTCAACCTGTTCGGGCTGATCCCGATCACCCTGCCGCACCTGCTGATGGTCGGCGTCTGGCCGCTCCTGATGGGCATCACCATGTTCATCCAGATGCGCCTCAATCCGACGCCGCCGGATCCGGCCCAGCAGATGATCTTCACCTGGATGCCGGTGGTGTTTACCTTCATGCTGGCGGCCTTCCCGGCCGGGCTGGTGATCTACTGGACGTGGAACAACTTCCTGTCGATCATCCAGCAGAGCGTCATCATGAAGCGCAACGGCGCCAAGATCGAGCTGTGGGATAACATGCGCGGCGCCTTCAAGCGAAAACCGAAGACGTCGCCCTGACGCGCAACGGGCGGGCCTTGGCCCGCCCGTTTGCCATCGGGCCGCCTTTCCATCAGGCACGCGTTCCATCCGGCGTGCGGACAGCGGCATTGGAGCCGGCACCATGACCCCATCCGACGGCCCCTCTTCCGAGGCCCCCTCTCCCGACACGAGCGAGGCCGACCGGCGCTTCTTCGCCAAGCCCTGGGTGTTCGTGCGCGGCGTGCCGGCGCTGAAGTTCCTGCCGCCGGAGGGCCCGCCCGAGATCGCCTTCGCCGGCCGCTCGAATGTCGGCAAGTCGTCGCTGATCAACGCCCTGCTCGGCCAGAAGGGCCTCGCGCGTACCTCCAACACGCCGGGGCGGACGCAGGAGCTGAACTTCTTCGTCCCCGACGGCTACGGCACGGTGGAGGCAGGGCTGCCGCCGATCGTCCTCGTCGACATGCCGGGCTACGGCTATGCCAAGGCGCCGAAGGACCACGTCGATGCCTGGACGGAACTGGTCTTCGACTATCTGCGCGGCCGGGCGACGCTGAAGCGCGTCTTCCTGCTGATCGACGCGCGGCACGGCATCAAGCCGAACGACGAGGAGGTCATGAAGCTCCTCGACAAGGCGGCGATGTCCTACCAGATCGTCCTCACCAAGACCGACAAGATCAAGCCGCCGGCCGTCGAGACGCTGCTCGCCGAGACGCTGGAGCGCACGAAGAAGCGCCCCGCGGCGTTTCCGCGGCTGATCGCGACGTCGTCGGAAAAGAGCCGAGGGCTCGACGACCTGCGCGCCGAGATCCTGACGCTGACCGAGTGACGTCTCGCGCCAGGGCGGGATGACATCGGCTTCGATCGACATCCCGATCCATCCGCCTGTTGCCGCGTGATCTCGTCCGAGAACCGCTTCCTGCTTTTCGGCATCACGCTCTAGCGGCGGGACGGAGCCTGTGCGTCCGACGCTCCCGGCCGCTCCTGCAGCCGGCGGATGCGGGTGCGGATCTCGCCGAGCAGCGCTTCGGACAGAAGCGACATGGCCTCGCCCCGGGGCGTGATCAGCCAGGACGTCATCACGATCGGCCGGCTCAGACGCCGGAACACGACGCCGCCGCCCTGCGCGCCCGCCGAGGCGAGCGAGGGAACGATGGAGATCCCCGCACCGGCCGCCACCATGGCGCAGGCGGCATCCGCCATCTGGACCTCGGCGACGGGGTTCATCACCGCCCCGGCGCGGTGGAAGGCCGCCTCGATGATCGGATAGGACAGATCCTCCCGGCCGAGCGCCACCAGCCGCTCGCCCGCGAGATCCTCGACTGCGACGACGTCCCGCGCCGCCAGCCGGTGGGTGGCGGGGACGACGAGGAACAGCTCGATCTCCTCGAACTTCGCCGACTTCAGCGACGGCGACGTCGCCGGCAGGAGGCTGATGCCGAAATCCGCCTTGCCGGTGACCATCGAGTCCTCGATGCTGCGCGAGGTGCGGGTGAACAGCTGCAGCCGGAGCTCGGGGCTGCGCATCAGGAGGGCGGCGGCCGCCTGTGGCGCCAGATGCATGCCGAGGCCGGGAAAGGTCACGGCCGAGACCTCGCCGCGTTCCAGGTTGCGGATCGATTCGGCGATTCGCGAGATCCGCATCAGGCCGGCCTCCAGCTTGTCCGTCTCCGCGAACAGCTGACGCGCCTCGGCGGTCGGCTTCAGCCGCCCCTGCCCCCGCTCGAACAGCGAGAAGCCGCAGGCCTCCTCGAAGCCCTTCAGGAGCTTGGTGACCGCCGGCTGGCTGACGAACAGCCGTTCGGCCGCCTCGGTGACGGAACCGGCCTTCATGATGGCGTTGAACGCGGTCAGCTGGCGGATGTTGGGCTGCGCCATTCCCGTACCGTATAACTCCCTGGAATGAGTCTATCCTTTAATTTCATTTGCAAGGAATGGGAAACGCCTAAACGATAGGCCTGCACGAAATCAGGCATCGGCAGGGAACTTCATGAAGAAACATCTCCTCATGCTCGCTGCGGCGGGATCGGTCTTCGCGACGGTCGCCGCCCAGGCACAGACCAAGACGCTGACCGTCGGCGGCTACGGCGGCTCCTTCGAGACGCTGATGAAGGAACTGATCATTCCGCAGTTCGAGAAGACCCACGACGTCACGATCCAGTTCGTCGCCGGCAATTCGACCGAGAACCTCGCGCGCCTCCAGGCCCAGAAGGGCAACCAGGAGCTCGACGTGGTGATCCTCGACGACGGCCCGATGTACCAGGCCGACGCGCTCGGCTTCTGCGCGCCCCTCGAGGCCAAGATCACCGACAACGCCGACATCTACGATCTCGCCAAGATCGGCCCGAATTCGATCGGTTTCGGCTTCGTCGCCACCGGCTTCACCTACAGCACCGCATGGTTCGAGGAGAAGGGCTGGGAGCCGCCGTCGAGCTGGAAGGACCTGGAAGATCCGAAGTTCGAGCAGATCCTGTCGATCCCGCCGATCTCCAACACCTACGGCCTGCACACCCTCGTCATGATGGCGCGGCTGAATGGCGGCAGCGAGACCGACATCGATCCCGGCTACGAGGCGATGGCCGACAAGGTGGCGCCGAACGTCCTCGTCTTCGAGCCGTCCTCGGGCAAGATGTCGGAGCTGTTCCAGTCCAAGGAGATCGCCCTGTCGATCTGGGGCTCGGGCCGCACCAAGTCGCTGGCCGACACCGGCTTCCCGGCGAAGTTCGCCTATCCGAAGGAAGGCGCCGTGGCGCTGATGCTGGCCGCCTGCCCGGTGGTCGAGAGCGACGTTCCAGAGGCCTCGCAGGCCTTCGTCGAATATCTCCTCGATCCGGAGATCCAGGTGAAGCTCGGCGACGCGATGGGCTCGGGCCCGGTCAACAAGAAGACCGTCCTGCCGGACAACCTCGCCGAGTGGCTACCCTATGGCGAGGAGCAGATCTCCAAGCTCGTCAAGGTCGACTGGGACGTCATCAACCCGGCTCGCCAGGAGTGGACCCAGCGCTGGGCGCGCGAGGTCGAGCGCTGAGAACGGCGGCTGCCTGACCAACCGGCGGGAGCGGGCCAAACGCCCGCTCCCGGTCCTGCGGCGACCCGCGCGACGGAATGAACGAACGCACATGGCTATCCTGGAATTACGCGACCTGACCAAGCGCTTCGGCGAGACGGTGGCGGTCGATCGCTTCACCCTCAGCGTCGAGAAGGGCGAATTCGTCTCGCTGCTCGGCCCGTCGGGCTGCGGCAAGACCACCACCCTGCAGATGATCGCCGGCTTCGAGACGCCGTCCGGCGGCGCGATCCATCTGAACGGCCGCGATCTGGCGAAGATCCCGGCGCGCTCGCGCGGCCTCGGCATCGTCTTCCAGACTTATGCGCTGTTCCCGCACATGACGGTCGAGGAAAATGTCGGCTTCGGCCTCGAGATGCGCAAGGTGCCCGCCGCCGAGCGCAAGAAGCGCATCGCCGCGACCCTCGATCTCGTCCACCTGTCGCATCTGTCCGGCCGCTATCCGCGGCAGATGTCCGGCGGCCAGCGCCAGCGCGTCGCTTTGGCGAGAGCCCTCGTCATCGAGCCGGAGCTCCTGCTCCTCGACGAGCCCTTGTCCAATCTCGACGCCAAGCTGCGCGAGGAGATGCAGCTGGAGCTGCGGCGGATCCAGCAGGAGGCCGGCGTCACCACGCTGCTGGTCACCCACGACCAGTCGGAGGCCATGGCCCTCAGCGATCGCATTGCCGTCATGCAGGGTGGCCGGCTCGTCCAGGAGGCGACGCCCTTCGACGCCTATGATCGGCCGACCAACGGCTTCGTCTCCTCCTTCCTCGGCAAGAGCAACGCCATCGACGCCCATGTGGAGAGCGTCGGCGCCGACGGCACGGTCCTGCGCTGCGGCGATCTGCGGCTGAACGGCCCGGCCCATGGCGAAGCGGCGGGTCCGGTGCTGATCTCCCTGCGCCCCGAGCGAATCGAATTCTGCGGCGAGGGCGACGGCGTCGTTGCCGGCCGTGTCACCGAGCGGATCTTCCTCGGCGACCAGTGGCTGTTCAAGGTCGACACCTCCCTCGGCGAAATCCTCGTCATGCGCCGCAACAGCGGCCGCCGCGAGCCCGATGTCGGCGAGACCGTCCACCTCGCCTGGCAGGCGGAGCACCTGCGCATCCTGGCCGTGGAGACGGCCGCATGACCAGCGCCCGTCCGTGGCTCCTGAGCGCGCCGGCGCTCGTCATCTTTGCCGTGATGCTGCTCACGCCGTTGGTGATGACGGCGGTGCTCTCCTTCAACAGCTTCGACTTCTACGGCGGCATCAAGCCGACCTTCGGCTTCCAGAACTATGCCGACGTGCTCAGCGACAGCTACTTTTACGAGATCTTCTTGCGCACCTTCCTGATCGCGCTGGCGACCACCGTGATCGCGGCGCTGATCGGCACGCCGCAGGCCTATTTCCTGTTGCGCATGCACCCGTTCTGGCGCTCGCTGATGATCCTCGTGGTGCTCGGCCCGCTGCTGATCTCCGTCGTGGTGCGCACGCTCGGCTGGGCGATCCTCCTCGGCAACAACGGCGTCATCAACGATGCCTTGCGCTCGATCGGCCTGATCGAGCGGCCGCTGAAGATGATGTACACCTCCGGCGGCATCGTTTTGGCGCTCGTTCATGTCATGGTGCCGTTCATGATCCTCGCCGTCTGGGCGGCGCTGCAGCGCCAGGACCCGGCGACGGAGAAGGCCGCCGAATCCCTCGGCGCGAGACCAGCGACAGTGTTCCGCCGGATCGTCCTGCCCCAGGCGATGCCGGGCATCCTGTCGGGCTCGCTGATCGTCTTCTCGCTGTCGGCCAGCGCCTTCGCGACACCGGCGATCCTCGGCGGCCGGCGGGTCAAGGTGGTCTCGACCACCGTCTATGACGAGTTCCTCAACACCCTCAACTGGCCGCTCGGCGCCGCCATCGCCGTCATCCTCCTCGTCTCCGTCCTCGCCATCATGGTGGCCTGGAACAAGCTGGTCGAGAAGCGCTTCGCGGGAGTGTTCGAATGACCCGGAACAGCCTCTTCGCCAAGCTCTTCAGCCTCATCTTCGCGATCTTCATGCTGGCGCCGCTGGTGGTCGTCGTCGGTGTCGCCTTCACGCCGGAGGGTTTTCTGGAATTCCCGCCGAGCGGCATCTCGCTGCGCTGGTTCTGGGCGATCCTCGACAATCCGGACTTCATCGACGCGGCGATCATGAGCCTGCAGCTCGGCGTCGCCTCGGCGACCATCGCGACGGTGATCTGCGTGCCCGCCGCGCTCGCCATCGGCGGCGGCCGCTTTGCCGGCCGCGACGCGCTGCAGGCGCTGTTCCTGTCGCCGCTGACGGTGCCGACGGTGGTGCTCGGCATCGCCTTCCTGCGGTTCCTGTCGATGCTGGGGCTGAACGGCACCTTCGGGGGCCTGGTCTTCTGCCACGTCGTCATCGTCGTGCCCTTCGTCCTGCGCCTCGTCCTCGCCTCGGTCACCGGGCTCGACCCCTCGATCGCCCGGGCGGCGACGTCGCTTGGCGCCGGCGGCTGGACGGTGTTCCGGCGGATCACCCTGCCCGCCATCGTGCCCGGCATCGTCGGCGGCTGGGTGCTCGCCTTCATCACCAGCTTCGACGAGCTCACCGTCACCGTCTTCATCGTCAATCCGGCGACGACGACCCTGCCCGTCAAGCTGTTTTCCCACATCACCCAGACCACCGACCCGCTGGTCGCCTCGGTCTCGACGGTCGCCATCCTGTTCACGGTCGCGCTCATGCTGATCGTCGACCGGCTCTACGGGCTCGACCGTCTGCTCATCGGAGAAGGATCGCGCTGATGCAGAGCGATGCGCTCGTGCTTGGTGGCGGCCTCGTCGGCGCCGCCACCGCCTATGGTCTGGCCAGAGAAGGCCTCAAGGTCACCGTTCTCGACGAAGGCGACGTCGCCTTCCGGGCTTCCAGGGGCAATTTCGGCCTCGTCTGGGTCCAGTCGAAGGGCGACGGCTATCCCGACTACGCCATCTGGACCCGCCGCAGCGCCGATCTGTGGCCGTCGCTCGACGCCATGCTGAAGGAGGAGACCGGCGTCTCCACCGCCTACGAGAAGCCGGGCGGGCTGCACTTCTGTCTCTCCGAGGAGGAGCTGGAGAAGCGCAAGAGCCTGATCGCGCGGCTCCACAACGTGCATGGCGCGGCCAATTACGGCGCCCGCATCCTCGACCGGCAGGAGGTGCGGGAGATGATGCCGGAGATCGGGCCGGAGGTCGTCGGCGGCACCTATTGCGAGCATGACGGCCATGCGAGCCCGCTCTACCTCCTGCGGGCGCTGCATGACGGCATCAAGCGCCGCGGCGGCCGCATCGTCGCCGACGCCAAGGCCGAATCGATCGCCCGCGACGGCGAGGGCTATGCGGTGACGACACCCTCCGGCACCTTCCGCGCCGGGCGGGTCGTGCTCGCCGCCGGCCTCGGCAACAAGGCGCTGGGCCGAAACGTCGGCCTCGACCTGAACATTGCGCCGCTGAAGGGCCAGATCCTCGTCACCGAGCGAACGAGACCCCGTCTCAACATGCCCACCCACGTGGTCCGCCAGACCGGCGAAGGCTCGATCATGATCGGCGACAGCCACGAGGACGTCGGCTTCGACGTGTCCTCGTCCTCGGACGTGATGGCGACGCTGGCCGCACGGGCGATCCGGATGTTCCCCTTCGTCAAGGACCTGCGCATCGTCCGGTCCTGGGCGGCGCTCCGGATCATGAGCCCCGACGGATATCCGATCTATCAGCAATCCGAGAGCCATCCCGGCGTCTTCTCGGTCAACTGCCATTCCGGCGTCACCCTCGCCGGCTCCCACGCCTTGGCCCTCGCCCCGATGATCGCGAAAGGCGCGCTCGGCGAGGAGCTGTCAGCATTCACCGCAAGGAGGTTCGATGCCCCAGCGAATTGACACGAGCGGCGAGACGGTCCGCTTCACCTTCGAGGGCCGCGACGTCGAGGCGCGCGCCGGCGAGACCATCGCCGCCGCCCTGATCGCCAGCGGCGAGACGACGACGCGGGCCTCCGTGGTGTCCGGCGCCCCGCGCGGACCGTTCTGCATGATGGGCGTGTGCTTCGAATGCCTGGTCGAGATCGACGGCGTGCCGAACCGGCAGGCCTGCATGATCGTGGCAGAGCCGGGCATGACGGTTGCCCGGCAGACCGCGGACGAGGTGGCGGCATGAACAGCTATGACGTGGTGATCGTGGGCGCCGGCCCGGCCGGCATGGCCTGCGCCGCCGAGGCCCGGCAAGCCGGCCTCTCCACCCTCGTCCTCGACGAGCAGCCGCGCCCCGGCGGCCAGATCTTCCGCGACATCGAGGTCTCCGATCCGGGGCGCCGGGCGCTGCTCGGCAAGGACTACGCCGAGGGCGCGCGGATCGCCGAGGCGTTCCGGGCCTCCGGCGCGGACTACGTCTCCGGCGCCGTGGTCTGGAACATCGACAGCGCCAAGCGCATCGACTACTCGGCCGGCGGGCGCTCCCACAGCGTCGAGGCGAAGAGCCTCGTCGCCGCGACCGGCGCGATCGAGCGGCCGACGCCGATGCCTGGCTGGACCCTGCCGGGCGTCACCACGGTGGGCGCCGCGCAGATCCTCCTGAAGACCTCCGGCATCGTGTTCGAAGACCTCGTCCTCGTCGGCTCGGGGCCGCTGCTCTGGCTCGCCGCCAGCCAGATGATCACCGCCGGCGTGCCGCCGAAGGCGATCGTCGAGACCGTGCCGAAAAGCCGCTACCGGGCCGCCGCCCGGCATGTCCTGCGGGCGTTGCCCGGCTGGCGCTATCTCGCCAAGGGCTTTGCGATGATGCGGGCGGTGAAGCGGGCCGGCGTGCCGGTCCACCGGGACGCCGAAGACATCGCCATCGAGGGCGACAGCGCGGCAACCGCCGTGACCTTCACCAGTGGCAGCAAGCGGCACCGGATCGAGACGGCGCATGTCGCCCTGCACCAGGGCGTCGTGCCCAACCAGCAGATGACCCGGGTGATGAACTGCCAGCATCGCTTCGACGAGAGCCAGCGGGCCTTCCTGCCGGTGCTCAGCGAGGATTTCGAGACGACGGTACCGGGCGTCTTCGTCGCCGGCGACGGGGCCGGGATCGGCGGGGCGAAGTCGGCGGCTATGCGCGGCCGGCTGGTCGCCATGCGGATCGCAGAGACGGCCGGCAAGCCGGTCTCGGGGGAGCGCGCCAAGCTGCGAACCGCGCTTGCCAGGGATGCGGCCGTGCGGCCGCTGCTCGAGGCGCTCTATGCGCCGTCGGACGACGTCCTGTCGCCGGCCGACGCGGTGATGGTCTGCCGCTGCGAGGAGATCACCGCCGGGCAGATCCGCGAGGCGGTGGCGCTGGGTGCCCCGGGGCCGAACCAGGTGAAGTCGTTCCTGCGGGCCGGCATGGGCCCCTGCCAGGGCCGGATGTGCGGCCTGGCCGTCAGCGAGATCATCGCCGCCGCCCGCGGCGAATCGCCCTCAACCGTCGACTACTACCGGATCCGCCCGCCCCTGAAGCCGCTGCTCCTGTCGGAGCTCGCAGGCCTCGGCGCCGAGGCGCCGCGCGAGGCGGCGGAATAGACCAAACCTTCAGAAGGCGTCATCACATGACCAACCGGACGGCGGACCTCCTCGTCATCGGCGGGGGTATCCACGGCTGCTCGGCCGCGCTGCATGCCGCCATGCGCGGCCTCGACGTGGTCGTGATCGAGAAGGACACGGTGGGGCGCCATGCCTCCGGTGTGAATGCCGGCGGCGTGCGGCGGCTCGGCCGCCACTATGCCGAGGTGCCGATCTCCCAGCGCTCGATGGAGATCTGGCACCGGATCGAGGACCTCGTCGACGACGACTGCGGCTTCCAGCGGGCACCGCAGATCAAGGTCGCCGAGAGCGAGGCCGACCTCGACGAGCTGAAGGCCCGCGCCGCGCATCTGCGGGCCATGGGCTTCGAACACGAGGTCGTCCTCGACCGCGGCGAGCTGCGCGCGCATCTGCCGGCGGTCGCCGAGCACTGCGTCGGCGGCCTCGCCAGCCTCGACGACGGCTTCGCCCAGCCCTACCAAACGACCTTCGCCTTCAGCCGCAAGGCGCGCTCGCTCGGCGTGCGCTTCGAGGAGAACTGCCGGGCGCAACGGGTGACGCGCGTCGGGTCCGACTTCAAGGTCACGACCGACCGGGGCGTCTTTTCCGGCCGCCGGCTGCTCAACTGCGGCGGCGCCTGGGCCGGCGAGATCGCCCGGCAGCTCGGCGAGCCGGTCGAGGTCGAGCCGACGGCGCCGATGATGCTGGTAACCGGCCGGATGCCGCGCTTCTGCACCGCCGTCGTCGGCAACCAGAGCCGGCCGCTCTCCTTCAAGCAGATGGCCAACGGCACCGTGGTGATCGGCGGCGGCCTGCGCGGCCGGGCGCTGCCCGAGACGAACGTCTCCGAGCTGATCTTCTCCGAGTTGCGCCGGACCGCCGAGACGGCCATCGCCATCTTCCCGATCATGAAGGGCGCCAGTATCGTGCGCTCCTGGGCCGGCATCGAGGGCCGCATGCCCGACGGCATTCCGGTGATCTCGCCCTCCTCCACGCAAGAGGGCGCCTATCACGCCTTCGGCTTCTCGTCCCACGGCTTCCAGATGGGGCCGGGCGTCGGCGAGATCATGGCCGAGCTGGTCGCCACCGGCCGCACCAACGCGCCGATCGCGCCCTTCGCGATCACCCGTTTCGCCCCGGAGGCCGACGCCTCCGGATCATCCCCCACGCAGACCGAAGGACTTTCAGCGTGATCACCCGCCACATCCAGACCAAGATCAACCACCGCGTCGTCGAGCACAACGGCGTCCTCTATTTCGGCGGCCTTGTCGCCGACGACAAATCCAAGGACATGAAGGGCCAGACCGCGGAAATCTGCGCCAAGCTGGACGATCTCCTCGAAAAGGTCGGCTCCTCCAGGGAGAAGCTGCTGACGGCGATGATCTACATCTCCGACTTCGCGGCCAAGGACGGCATGAACGAAGCCTGGCTAGAATGGATCCCGGCCGAGCACCTGCCGACCCGCGCCACCATCGGCGTCGCCGAACTCGGCAAGGACGTCCTCATCGAGGTGGTCATCTCCGCCGCGAAGTAAGGCTCTTCTGCAAACGAAACGCCGGAGGCCCCGGATCCGCAAGGGTCCGGGGCCTTCTTGCGGGACGAGGTTGCCCCCGCTCATCTTCGGCGCGGACTTCGCCGTTGGCGCTCTCCGGCCACTCAGGCCGCGCGCAGCTCGGGCAGTTTCTGCTCGAGATAGACGGAATCCTGCGGGCCGCGGCTGATACAATAGATGTGCCAATGAACCAGGCACAACGACTGAAACTCGGCCGGCGGCATCGCCGCGCTGCCGAGGGCGCGGTTCGCGCGCCAGGCTCGGCGATAGGCGGGAACAAGGGACCAGTAACCCTTCGTCGCAATCGCCCGGAGCAGCCGCGTCCATATCCGGGTCCTGGCGATGGCTGCCCATGTCCCTGCGGCGGATCTGTAGCGCTTCTGGCGGACGGCGTTGTAACCCGGCGACTGCCGCAGGGAGCGGAAGGTGCGCTCGAAGAACGCGTCTGGAGCAAAGACGCGCTCGATCAAGCCGCGATGTCCGGCCTTGAGTTGTTCCCGGGTCATCTGCTTGGGGAAGAACGCGCATTCGGGATCGTCGGGATAGAGCCGACCTGCAGCCTCGAGCCTGTCGTAGAGAGGCGTCGTGGGGAGCGGTGCGAGAATGCCGATCGTCGCCATCGCGATCCCGCTGTCATGAATGAACTGGTACTGAGCCTCGAAGATCGCAGGCGTGTCCTCGTCGAAGCCTACGATGAATCCGGCCGTCACGATCAGCCCCGCCTCCCGGATGCGCTGGACCTTGGCGACGAGCGAATCCCCTTTCAGGTTCTGCGTCTTGCGGGTTTCCTTCAAGGAGGCGAGGTTGGGCGTCTCGATGCCCACGAAGACGCGATCGAAACATGCCTCCCGCATCAGCTGCAGCATCTCGGCGTCATCGGCCAGGTTGATGCTGGCCTCGGTCGACAGATGGAGCGGGCGACGAAGGGTCTTCTGCCACGCCACGATGGCCCGGAGCAGCTTCTTGGCCTCCCGCTTGTTGCCGATGAAGTTGTCGTCGACGAGAAAACACTGTCGGAACCCGGCCTCGACCACGTCCTGCAACTCGGCGATGACCTGCTCGGGGGTCTTCACCCGAGGCACGCGGCCGAACATGACGATGATGTCGCAGAACTCGCATTGAAACGGGCAGCCGCGGGAGAACTGGACCGAGGCGACGCGATAGCGATCGCTCCTGATCAGGTCGAGCCGGGGCTTGGGAACCTTCGACATGTCGGTTCGCTCGGACTGGACGTAGCGCGTCAGTGTCGGGCGACCGGCAGCAAGATCTTCCAGATAGCTCGGCCAGGTCGTGTCGGCCTCGCCATGGAAGACGACATCGCAGCGGCCCTCGAAGGCGGCCTCGTCGCAGGTGACGAGCGGCCCTCCGGCGATGACCCGGGCGCCCGTTCCTCGCAGGGCCTCGAGGATGCGATACATGTGCCAACGCTGGACGATCATGCCGGTAACACCGATCACGTCGTAGCCCCGCAGCGCCTCGTAGTCGATGTCCTCGACATTCTCGTCGATGATCCTGACATGGTGGCGCGGGTCGACGAGGCCCGCCAGCGTGGCGAGGCAACCCGTCACCATGTTGCACCTGGCCGGGCCACCGTAGATGTCGATGGCGTAGTCGTTGCTCCAGACCGACGGATTGAACCGCGGGTTGATGATGCAGATTCGCAGCGAGCGGGGCGCCGTTCCGGTGAGGGCTCCCGTCTCGTCGCCTGACGGAATTGGAAAATCGCAGATCATGATGGCCTACCCTCGATCCTGAATTCGCACCGCCCAGCCGATACCGGCCTCGCCGTAGCCATTGCCGGCATAGAGCATGACTTCGCGACCGTCAGCCAGACGAATTACGCAGGGATAGCACTGCATCTCTTCGTCCCAATCGCCGGGGATCGGGGGATTGACGAAGCCGTGCCCGTCATCGTGGCGCCGCCAGATCTCGCCGTCCGGCGAAGTCGCGTAGCGCAGGCAATAGCGCCGCTGCGTCGGCTCCTCGAGCGAGTAGGGTCCGCGGGCGCTGAACCACATCTCCAGCCGATCGGCCTGCTGCATCACCGTCGGCCGGGCCAGGCCGGCTTCTCCGGAAATTCTGTCGATCGCCGGGTGGGGATCGACCGTCCATGTCCCCCCGTCCATCGATCGGGCCGAACGGATGCAGTAGCGGGCATCGGGCTTTGGCAGGACGTCTGGAAACCACTCGGTGAAGGCGGTGAACCACATCCGCCAGCTCCCGTCGGCCTGCCGCCGGAGGCATGGAAGCGTGACCGGAAAGCCGTCATTCGAGGCCGAGGTCAAGATGCTTCGCGGTTGCGAGAAGGTCGCGCCTGCGTCCGGGCTCGTCATCAGGCCGATCGCGGCGTTGTAGATGGGGCCTTCGAGCACGATGGACGAGGTCGCGAGCATGAGCGTCCCCTCGTCCCATATGGCGTCGCAGGGGCCGAGGCCGGCCAGGCCGCCGTCTTCGATGGCGCGGGCCACCGTCGCATCCGGCTCCGGCCGCCGGACGATCCGCATACCCTCTTCCGGATCGCAGTCCATGCCCCACATCGTGGTGACATTCGACATGTCGCGGCACGAGACCGCGACGCGAATCAGGCCGTCCGGCAATTGCCAGGCGGTCGGCGTCTGCACCAGCCGGGTCGAATCGAGATCCCCCGGAGCAAGGATGCACCCCTGACGCGACCACAGCGACGGACATTGCGCGTCCATCAGAGCGTCCAGGCGTCCGCCACGGAGCGGACCATTCCCGACCGGCGCAGTTTCTCCATGACCTGCGGCTGGGGAAACTGACGTTGATACTCATGGTCGAGCGATGGCTCGCCGGGGGAATCACCCGCCTCGACGATCCTGGCCCAGCGCGACCATTGCCAGCCCTGGTTGGCGCGGGCATTCCGGCTCAGCAGTTCCTTGGTGCGAGCGGCGAAGCGACCCTTGCGAGCGAACCGGCCGGGTGTGGTGAACCAGAAATGCACGACGCCCAGGTTCCTGGCGGTCCGAGCCTTGTAGAGCCTGCCCCGCTCGTCCAGCACACCATGGCCGCCGGTCGCGTAGGCCGTGGCGATTTGCGGGCGAAAGATCACCTTGGGGCCGACCTTGGTCAAGATCAGCGGCACGCTGTCGTCGGCGCCGTAATCCGCCGCATTGGTCGAGACGGGCTCGGCCACCACCGAAAATTCCGCCAATGCGGCTGGCGTGACGGGGGGCGAGGGAATTTCCAGCCCGCTTTCGAAAATGACATTCCGCCGCTCGATCTGAAAGCAGGGTTCATCCCCGAGCTCCAGAAGGACCGAGCCCAACTCACCGAAGGGATGGAGGAACTCGTCCGCATCCATCCGCACGATCCAGTCGGGCGCGAAGTGCTCGCGGGCGGCCTCCAGCATCCAGCGGCCGACTTCCGGCGTCCTCGGACCGGTTTCGTCGATCAGCGAATCCAGAGCGTATCTGCGGATCACGAACCGCGGGTCGCCCCGGTACCGCTCCAGCCGCTCGGACGTGCCGTCCTCGGAATCGAGGTCTGCAATGACGAAGCCGCTCACGCCGAGCGCCAGATGATACGCGATATGGCGGTCGATGATTTCGACCTCGTTGCCGACCTGAAGGTTTGCGACGATGCTCATCTGAGGTCTTTCCAGGAGGGCACCATGCCGAGGTCGTACCCCTCGGCGAGGTAGGGCTTTCGAAGGTCGAAACGGTCGAGACAGAAGGCGAAAGCCTCCTGTTGCCAGGGCGCCCACTGCTCGAAGAGCGCGGTTGGCTCGGTTGGCCCGTTGCGGGCATTGTGGACGTTCCGCCGCGCGTCGGAGAAGACGTCGCCCAGATAGTCCTCGGGGCAATCGACGGCGCCGGCGCCGAGACGGGCGACGAGGTCGCGAAAGATTTCCGGCTCGCGCGTCACGTCCTCCTGCCGGACCGAACCGGCATAGCTGGCAACGCCCCTGGCGACGAGCGCGTCGCGGGCGGCGAAGTCCTCGGCGAGGCCCTTGAGGGTCGCGCAGGCACCGAAGAAGCTCAGCACCTCCAGATCACCGGGATAGAGACCATGCCGCGCGGCGATCTGCTCGAAGGCGTCGAGCCCGGTGTCGACGACCCGCCGGGCGACCCACTGCAGCTCGTTGAGGTCGAGACGGAAGGTCAGTTCGTACTGACCCGCCCCCGAATTGACGAGGTTCACCGGATGCCTGATCAGGTTCACGATCCGCAGGCTCCGCTCCGGCGGATCAAGTTCGGCGGCCAGTCGCGGGAGGTCGCGGAGCCGAAACGTGTGAACCGACCCGAGCAGCGGGCGACCGCAGCTCTCAAGCTCCATGCGGCGGAAGAGGTCGGCGGGGCGAAGCGTGCCTCGCGCGACATATCCCTTCCGGAACTGCGCGATCATCGCAAAGATGGTGGCGAAGTCCTTGCGAGCGAGCAGCGCCGACACATCGTATGGCTCGCCCCGGTCCGCCGGAAGGGCGGCGCTGGAATGAACGCACATGATCTGCGGATGCCGCGCGAGATTGAATGCCAGCCAATGGCTGGCACTCCAGCCGTGGCTGCTGACGATGAACCAGCGCGGCATCGACGAATCTCCGGTCCGCGAGCTGGCCGATGCATCCTCTCCATCCATGCTCATGACGCTACACGCTTTGCGAGGGGACGCGCCTCGGCTCGCTGCCATCCCCGCGGTTCTGGTGCGGAAAAGGCTCATCCGGCACCGGTCGTTCGAGAAATGCGCACAAGGCCGACCATGCCGGATCCCGCGTGAGATCGAGCGACAGGAAGTTGTCGCAGCCGGCGAAATGCGACAGGATGTCGGTGTTGAGCCGGCGGTAGTAGTCGAGGACGCGATCCTTCTCGGCCACGGGGTCGGCAACGCCCCAGGTCCGCCTGACCGTCAGCGACGCTCCATAGCCGCCCGCGGCGTCGAACGCGTCCAGCGGCTCGCAGCCTTGCGCACCCATCTTCCTCATCTGGTTGAGCAGGGAACGGTACCAGGCTTCCGGCTCGCGGACCGTATGCACGAAACGGGCGTCGGGATAGCGGCGCGAGAGCCAGAGATAGATCCCGGTTCCGCCCCAAGGCATGTCGGCGAAGGCGTCGAACTGGCGGATGAGGCGAGCGATCGCGTCCGTGTCGCCGTTAAGCTGCAACGCCATCAGGTAATTGCTGTGGTTGTTCTGCGAGTTGCCGCGACAGACCTTGTAGCCGAGCCTTGCCAGCGCAGCCTCCAGAGACGTGGTGCCGGTCTTGGGAAAACCGACGCAGAAGACCTTGCCGTGGCCGGTTTCCTGGTCGCTCAACGGGCATCCTCCCGATTGGCCCGCAGCCGGCCGACGTCTGCTGGCGTATGGCCTGTCGCGGCATTCCTCTCCTCGTAGCGGCTGCGCATCGTCCCCCCTCGCAACCCTTCATGTGGCAGGTCCACGTCGACGAAGGGGGGCGCCTCGCCCACCCGGAAGTCGATGCAGTAGAAGGCATTGGCAAGCATCCATTCCAGCCTGACATCCCTGGCGACCTCAGGCAGATGCTCGAGCGGCGGCATGTGCGCCATCAGCGGATTGTCGTTCAGCACCATCCGCCCCGTCAGGGTGTCGCGCAGCCAGGGAGCGTATCCTTCGTCGGCGATCGCGATCCGGCCGCCCGGACGGGTGACGCGGGTCATTTCGGCGATCGCGCGCGCAGCGTCACCGAACTGGTTGAAGCCGCCTATGCTGACGACGGCGTCGAAGCTGTCGTCGGCGAAGGGCAGATGAAGCGCGTTGGCACCGAACCATACCGTCCGACAAGTGGAGCCGTGGTCTTCCTCGGCCGCCCTTTGTACGGCGTGGACGACCAGTTCCATCGAGAGGTCACCGTTGCACAACACGCCTCGCGGCAGCCGATCCTGCAAGAGGCGGGTCGTTGCTCCGGTACCGGAACAGTTGTCGAGCACCACGGCATCCGGCATCAGCTCGAGCTTGTCGAGGACACGGGTGCGCAACTGCATCTCGTCACCGCCGAACGCGCGGAAGGTCCATCGCAACGCCGCCTCCGTGACCTGAGGCAGAGGTCGGTCGAATCGCTTCGGGTCGATGCCGCCGGAGGCCATGCGGGGCTGGACGAGATCGGCGATGCCGTTGCGAAGCGGGTAAGCGTTGCCGGTCGAAGGCTCGACCAGTGAGGCGCCATCGTCGCCCGATTGGAGAGGCTTGCGATTGATCGGGTCGACGAAGGCCGGAACCTTCGCCAGATCGCGTTCCGCCGAATTGGCGTCACTCATGCATCACACCCGATTGTCCCGTTGCAGCGTCGTCATCCGGCGGCGGCCGAAACGCGCAGGTCTCCATGATGTCCGCGCGCAACTCCGCAGTATCCGCTTCGAAGATCGCTGGGAAGAAGTGTCGGTGGAGCCCGGTATAATCCGTGAGGAAAGCCAGCTCGATGCCCGAGCGCAGAAAACTGGCGCGGTCGTAGAGGGCGGTCCCGCCCGGAGCGTTGATATAGCGATCGCCGCCGAGACTGCGGACGATCTCGATGATTCGCTCCTGGGCGGGCAGGCCCTGCGGCACGTGAAGATGCGAGCTCCGACAGATCCGGCAATCGAAGCCGAGGGATTCGGCCGTGATCCGCAGGGTTTCCGCCAGAAAGGGCACCAGCGCTCCCTCGGGCGATTCGAGCAGCTCGGCGATCCGCCGTCGCAGCGGCGTGTCGGTTCGCATCGCGACAGGCAGCTTGCGAAATTGCGGCCGCAACCGCTCGGCTGCGTCGCCGGCGAGACGCATCTCGCAGATCAGGCTGTCGCGCGGGGCGGCGACGAGCGGCAGCGTGATCCAGCGCCCGTCGCCGGAGAGCGCGCTGCGGTGGACGCGCCCGCGGCGGGGAAATTGCACATCGTCCAGGATGACGAAGACATCCGCAGCGGCCAGCAGACGGTAGTAGCCGCCATATGGGAAGAAATAGGGCTGCATGATCGCGACCGTCGTCACAGCCCGTCGTCCTTTTCGGGGTTTTTACCGCATATCGGCTTCTGCAAGATCAGCCCAGGAGCGTCCGGGCGAAGCGTCTTGCGCCATTGGGCACGATCCGCACGCCTCTCGACACCGCAAGCGCCCCGTCGGGGACGTTTTCGGTGAGGATGGTTCCGGCCCCGACGATGCAGTTCGAGCCGACGCCGAGATTGTCGACGAGCCCGCTCTGGCCGCCGAAGAAGGTGCAGTCTCCGACCCGGGCGTTGCCGGCGATGCCGCAGAAGGATGCAAAGAAGCAGAAATCGCCGACCTGGGCGTGATGGCCGATATGGACCTTGCTCCACAAGATCGTGCCGACGCCGAGCCGCGCATAGGGCTGAACGGTGCATTCCTCGAGAATGACGGAGTTCTCCCCGATCTCGGCGCCCCCGACATGCGAGGAGGGATGAACGTAGGAGGCGAAGCGATAGCCCATCTCCCGGGCCTGGCGATGCCGATCGCGGCGAAAGGTGTTGTTGCCGCGATAGCTGACCGGCCCGAGAATTCGCACCTTGTCCGGCGGGAAAACGGTCTCGACTTCGTCCCAGGCCGCAACGGGTAACTCTCTGAATTCACGGGATGCGGGAAGGTATTCTCTGTCGACCACGAAGCCCACGAGTGATAGGGCTGGCTCCTCGCGGATATAGTGTGCCATGACCTCCGCGATCTGGCCGACGCCGAACAGTATCAAATCCAACTGAGAACCCTTCGATGCGACCCTCGATGCCTCGCGGCACCGGCCTGATGGACGGTGCCCAGTGATCCCGGTTGCCCGGCCGGCGCTGCCGCGTGTGGACAAGCTTATTCCATATCTTCGGCAGATAGACGAGGCGCGCATCTACACCAACCACGGGCCGCTGGTGGACCTGCTCGAGACCCGGATGGCGGCCCGGCTCGGCTTGCGCAGGAGCGAGGTCGTCTCCTGCAGCACCGGCACGATGGCCTTGACCGGAGTGATCCACGCCTTGCGCAGTCGCAGCGGCCGGACGGGCCGCTTGTGCCTCATTCCGGCCTACACCTTCGTGGCGACGGCAGGCGCCGCGCTGTCCTGCGGGTATGAGTGCCATCTCGTCGATGTCGATAGGGACAGCTGGGCGCTGGAACCCGATTCGCTGCGCTGCCACCCCCGGCTCGGCGAAGTCGGGCTGGTGATACCGGTCGCCCCCTATGGACGCACGATCGACCTCCAGGCCTGGCAGGACTTCCATGAGGAAACGGGCATCCCGGTCGTCATCGACGCTGCCGCTTGCCTCGACCGGCTGATGAAGGCCGATGCCTCGCTTCCGGCCACGATCCCGCTTGCGGTGAGCATGCACGCGACCAAGAGCTTCGGCTGCGGTGAGGGAGGCCTGGTGCTGTCCCGCGACGGCGCCCTGGTGCAGGAAACCTACAAGGTGCTCAACAACGGCTTCCTCGGCTCGCGCGATGCGCAGGTCGTCGGGCTGAACGGCAGGTTGAGCGAGTATGCGGCGGCGGTCGCACTCGCCGAACTCGACGGATTTGCGGGGAAATCCGGACAATGGGCCCGGGTTGCCGCGGCATATGCCGCCGCAGCCCCGCTCGCGCCGAAGGCCCGGTTGTGGACGATGCCGGAGATATCGGCCTGCTACGTCCTCATCGAGGCGGCGAGCGCCAGGGATGCGACCGTTCTGGTCGAGCGGCTCGTCGAACATGGCGTGGATATCCGCCGCTGGTACGGTGCCGGGCTGCCGGCGCATCCGGCTTACCGGCACCTGTCGCGAGATCCGGTTCCGGCCAGCGACGACATCGCTCGCCGCGTCATCGGTCTCCCCTGTTTCACCGACCTGTCAGAAGCGGACATCGACCTGATCGCCGGCCTGCTGGCGACCTGAGACCACGGAAGGCCCGCGATCCCTTACGCGCCATGTGCTGGCGACAGGACGCAGCGTAACAGCGCCCATCACGCGCGACACATTGGATTGAGATATCTGAGAGATGATGGTGCTGTGAGAGAGGATTGAACTCTCGACCTCTCCCTTACCAAGGGAGTGCTCTACCACTGAGCTACCACAGCGCCGCGGGCGCCTTCTTCGATGATTTCGCCGGGCGCGTCAACACCCGATCGCGCGGTTTCACCGGAAAGGCCGCCGGGGCGGGAAGGTTTTGCCTGCCCGCCACCGGGTTCGTCTAGTCGCGCGGGCTGGCGCGGGGCTTGCGGGGACGCGCGGCAGGCCGGCGTCAGGCCCAGGGGCGGTCCGATTCCAGCTGTTTCTCGTAGTCGGCGATCGAATCGGCCCGCTCCAGCGTCAGGCCGATGTCGTCGAGGCCGTTGATCAGGCAGTGCTTGCGGAACGGATCGATGTCGAAGGAGATCTCGCCGCCGTCGGGGCCGGAGATCGTCTGGCGCTCCAGATCGACGGTGAGGCGGGCGTTGGAGCCGCGCTCGGCGTCGTCCATCAGAAGAGCGAGCTGCTCGGGCGTCACGCGGATCGGCAGGATGCCGTTCTTGAAGCAGTTGTTGTAGAAGATATCGGCGAAGGACGTCGAGATCACGCAGCGAATGCCGAAATCGAGGAGCGCCCAGGGAGCATGCTCGCGGGAGGAACCGCAGCCGAAATTGTCGCCGGCGACCAGGATCTCGGCGTTGCGATAGGCCGGCCGGTTGAGGACGAAGTCCTCGTTGTCGGTGCCATCGCCATTGTAGCGCAGCTCGGCGAAGAGGCCCGTGCCGAGGCCGGTGCGCTTGATCGTCTTCAGATAGTCCTTGGGGATGATCATGTCGGTGTCGACATTGACGATCGGCAGGGGCGCGGCGACCCCGGTCAGCTTGTCGAATTTCTGCATGTCTGCCTCGAAGGTGGTGTCGGTCTCGTCCCGATCGATAGCATGACTGACGGCTGTGGTGAAATCGTCGGCATCCGCCCCTGCCCCATACGCCGCAAACGCAGAACCGGCAGCGTTTGCGCGCTGCCGGTCCCGGTATCCCAGGCGGACATCGTTTTGAGATACGAGATCACATCTGCTCGGTCTGGGCGCCGGAATTCGGCTTGGCCTTGCCGAGGCTCGGCACCTGGCCTTCCGGCTCCGGCTGCGGCTTGACCGAGAACTCGCCGCGGCCGTCGAAGGACGGGCCGGAGGACCGAAGGCCCTCTGTCGCTTCCGTGTCGAGCAGCGTGTTGAGATAATAGTAGGAGTGCTGCATCGCCTCGCGGTTCTCCCCGCGTCGCGGATGACCTGTCATGGGCAAAGATTAGCTGCCGGCGAGGCGAGCGCGGCCGGACCTCGGATCAGAGCGACGCGGCGGTCTTGTCCATCCACTCGCGGTGACGCTCCTCGTCGGCGAGCGCCTTGGCGAAGAAGGCTCGCGACTTCTCGACGGCGTCCGGATGGTTGACGGCGCGGGAATAGGCGGTGACGGTGTCGTCCTCGTTGGTCTTCATCGCCTTGAGGATGGTCTTGTCGCCCATCAGCTGCGCCAGCGCGATCTTGCCGGTGGTCAGCCACTGCTTGGCGTCGCCCTCGCGGGGCGCATCGATGCCGAGCTCCGCCACCATCGCGTTCAGCACGTCGAGGTGCTGCATGTGGTCCTGCTTGAAGCGGGCGATATGGGACGAGAGCGCTGCATCGGACAGCTTCTCGATCGTCGATTCATAGGCCGCGATCGCATCGTGCTCCAGCAAGATGAGATCCTGAACGAGCGAGGTGATCTCGCTCTCCTGTCCTACCGTGGTCGCCATGGAGGGCCTCCTGCCGTGGTTGGGAATCAGGAGATAGAAGCGCTGCCGCGATTGATCGTTCCAAGTCATGACCGGCGTAAATACTGCGGCAGCTAACCGTCATGCTTCTGAGATGATAGCAGAGGCCATCATTATTTAAGTACTATAACATTCTCGAACGCACCAAACGCTTCGGGGATGGCGCGGCGGCGGCGGGAGGGACGACCGGCCGGGGTGGACGCGGGCGCATGGCGCTTGCGCGGCGCGGCGATTTGAGCGAGACGAACGGCCATGACCGAGGCTCTCCTGCGCTCCCTCCTCTTCGTGCCCGCCGCCAATCCCCGGGCGCTCGAAAAGTCCGACGGCCTTTTAGCCGACGGGCTGATCTATGACCTCGAGGATTCCGTCGCCCCCGAGGCCAAGGACGACGCCCGCGAGGCCCTGCGCGAGCATCTCGCCGGACGGGGCTTCAAAGGGCTCCGGATCGTGCGGATCAACCCGCTCGATACGAGCGAGGGCGCCGAGGACCTCCTGATGGCGCGCGGCGCCGGCGTCGATGCCGTGCTGCTGCCGAAGGTCGAGGACGAGGACGTCCTCCGGGACGCCGCCCGCGCCCTCGACGAGATGGACGCGCCGGCAAAACTGCGCCTCTGGGCGATGATCGAGACGCCGCGCGGCATCGCGAGGGCCGAGAAGATCGCAAGGAAGGGCGTGCGCGGCCGGTTGTCGGCCTTTGTCGTCGGCCCCAACGACATCCGTCTCGCGACGAACCTTCGGCCGGATGCGGAGCGCACCGAGCTTCTGCCTTGGCTGATGCAGATCGTGCTGGCGGCGAAGGCGAACGGCCTGTCCGTCCTCGACGGCGTCTATGCCGACTTTCGTGATATTGAAGGCTTCGTGGGGGAATGCGCCGCCGGCCGGCGCATGGGGTTCGACGGCAAGACACTGATCCACCCGCGGCAGATCGACATGGCCAATGCCGCCTTCGCGCCCTCCCCGGCGGAGATCGCGGAGGCCGAAGCCATCGTTGCCGCCTTCGCACGCCCGCAGAACGCTGGCCGCGGGGTGATCCAGATCGACGGCCGGATGATCGAGCGGCTCCACCTCACCGAGGCCCGGCGCGTCCTTGCCATGCGCGATGCCATCGCGGCGCGCGGCACGGCCACCTGAACAGAAAGTTCACAGAATGAAACTCTATCGTCTCCTCACCGGACCCGACGATGCCAGCTTCTGCCACAAGGTCTCGCTGGCCCTCTCGAAGGGCTGGGAGCTCTACGGCTCGCCCACCTACGCCTTCGACGCGGAAGTGAAGACCATGCGCTGCGGCCAGGCGGTGACCAAGACCGTGCCGCGGGAGGACTACGATCCGGAGATGAAGCTCGCCGAGCAGTAGGCGGGCCCGCGGAGGGCCGCCCTCGCCGGCCCGGCGGGCGAGGCTCGCCGCGCCAGGATGCGCCGCCCGGAGCGTCTGCGCAAGGAGGCGCGCCACGGCGGATCGTCGTCCGGCAACGGAACCGGACGACGCCGCGATGAACCGGCGAGGGAACGCGCCCCTGCCTCCTGCGATTGTCCAGGGATCACCGGCAACACGGGATTCCCGATGAAGAGGGTTTCCCCTGCAAGAGGAGAACACCCATGGCGGCATCGCACATCGTCATCGACCACAACGACATCAAGGCCTTCGCGACGCGCACCGGCGGCAAGCCGTCGGTGGTGTCGGATACCAAGGGGAGCAGCGGGCCGGGCCTGTTGCGCTTCGACCACGGCCGGGACAACGAGGGCCTGGAAGAGATTTCCTGGGACCGTTTCTTCGAGATCTTCGAGGAGCAGGAACTCGCCCTGATGCTCGACACCTCCGGCGACAACCCGAACTTCAACAAATTCGTCAGCCGTAACCAGGACTGACCCGGACATGCAGCAACGGCGGCGCGCGAGGCGCTGGAGCGTTTTTCTGAGAAGCCTCGCCGCCGCCCTCCTGCTGCTCGTCGCGAGCCTCGTTCTCGGCACGATCCTCGAACGACCGGGCCCCGAGCGACCGGGCCTCGCCGCGGCAGACGGCGTCGCGGCCAGCGACCCCGCTGCGCCCGGAAAGCCCCACCGCATCCTCGTCCTGAAGGGGCCGATCCACAGCGACATCGCGCTGCCCGCCGATCCGCAGACACGGCAGAGCTTCGCCTTTCTCGCCGATGCGGGGCTGCCGGTCGCGCGTCCGGACGTCGCCTGGATCATCGTCGGCTGGGGCGGGCGGAGCTTCTACACCGAGACGCCCACATGGGCGGACCTCAAGCCGATGCCGCTCCTGAAGACGGTTACCGGCGATGCCTCGGCGATGCATGTGGCGCTGGCCGGGCCGATCGATGCGAACCACCCCGACGTCCGGGAGATCGAGCTGAGCGACGCCGCCTATCGACGAATGGTAGCCGCCATGCTCGCCGGCTTCGCGCCGGGCGCGGATACGGCGACGATCGAAATCCGCGGCAAGAACTATGGCCCTTACGACCGCTTCTTCGAAGCGAAGGGCACGTTCCATCTTCTGGCCAACTGCAATGCGTGGACGGCCGCCATGCTGCGCGAGGGGGGCATCGCGACCGGGCTGTGGACGCCGCTGCCGAGCCTCCTGTTCCTGTCCCTCGACCTGCATGGCGGGAACTGACGGGCCAAGGCGCGGATGCGGGAGATGGCCTTGAAGATCCCGGCGGCACTGCAAGACTTTCGAAGATATGGCGCACGACGCGGGCACGACCTGATGGTGGCAGGGGTCGTCGCGGCATGCGCGGTCAGCGGCCGCTTCGCCGATGCTCCCGGGCCCGTTCCTCCCCGGCCCGTCGATCGCCCGGATGCGGGTGGGTGGGGGCCCCGGCGAGGAGCCCGATCGCGGCGACGATGATCGCGAGGACATCCTTCATCGGCCCGATCTCCCTCGAAGACAGTTTCGAGGCAGTGGAAGCCGCAGGGCGAGACGGACCCGCCAAGTTGTCGGAGGGGCCCGGCGGGGGTGTCGGACAGCGGTCCCCATGATCGCCGATCGGGCAGGCCATCCGGTCCGATCGATAGGAGAGAGTGTCAGTCGGCCTGGCGCTCCAGATCCTCCATGTCGGCGTCGGACAGGCCGAAATGGTGGCCGATCTCGTGGATCAGCACGTGGCGCACGATCGCCTCCAGCGTCTCGTCGTTCTCGGCCCAGAAATCGAGGATCGGCCGGCGGTAGAGGAGGATGCGGTTGGTCATCTCGCCGGTGACGGGAACGCCGAGATCGCCGACCGGGCGCCCCTCGAACAGGCCGAGGATGTCGAACTCGGTCTCGAGCTCCATCTCCTCGATCACGTCCTCTTCGGGAAAGTCGGCGACGATGAAGCGGATCTCGCCGCAGAGCGAGCGGAACTCCTGCGGCAGGTCGGCATAGGCCGCAATGGCCATGGCCTCGATGTCGCCGAGGCTGGCGGCCCGGCTTCCTCCGAGCGTGGCGATCCGCGTGTCATCCATGGTCTGTCCTCGATCTTCATTCCGGCGGCAGGGGGCAGATAGGGGCGGGCAGGCCTCGCTGGAAGAGTGCCGCATGGGGTCGGCACGACGAATTCGCAGATCCCCGGCGCGCCGCTACGGCCGCAACACACGGCGCCCGGCCCATCAGACGAAAAACGCCGCCACGGCCGGCGGCCGGGCAGCGTTTTCGTCTCGTCTGGAATGCCGCTCATGAGCGGCAGTCCCGTCGCCCGGCGGGATCAGCCCCGCGGCGCCAGGACCATCATCATCTGTCGGCCTTCGAGCTTGGGCTCGGCCTCGACCTTGGAATATTCGGCCGTGTCTTCCTTGACGCGGTTGAGCAGCTTCATGCCGAGTTCCTGGTGGGCCATCTCGCGACCCCGGAAGCGAAGCGTGACCTTGACCTTGTCGCCCTCGTCGAAGAAGCGACGCACGGACTTCATCTTCGTCTCGTAGTCGTGCTCGTCGATATTCGGACGCATCTTGATCTCTTTGACCTCGATGGTCTTCTGGCGCCTGCGCGCCTCAGCGGCCTTCTTCTGGCCCTCGTATTTCAGCTTGCCGAGATCGAGGATCTTGCAGACAGGCGGATTGGCTGTCGGGACGATCTCGACGAGGTCGAGCCCAGCCTCCTCTGCCATCGCAAGCGCGTCCTGCGTCGCGATCTGACCGCGATTCTGGCCCTCGTGGTCGATGAGCTGAATCTGCGGAACACGGATATCACGATTGGAGCGGGGCCCCTCCTTTTGAGCCGGCGGTGCACGGAATGGTCTGCGAATGGTCGTATTCTCCGGTTGTTGACGACTGATAGCTGGGTAGAACGCCCCGGGACGAAGATCGTTTCGATCGGCGCCCCGGCAAAACACACGAGCACGCATGACGGCGCGCCCTTTGTCCTTATAGCACCGATCGGAACGGTTGGCACCCGCATGGCGCGGCTTTCCGCCCTTCGGCCCGGACGTCGCCGCCAAAGGGGATCGGCGCGCGGTCGTGGGTCGTCCGGATATGGGGGCCGCGGGAGGGTTTGTCAGCCCTAGCCGCCGGCCTCGCAAAGCGCATGCGTGGCCCTAGCTGATGACGCGTCGGCGCCAGTCGGGCGCCTCGCAGGAATGGAGCGCTGTCATGGCGAACGATCACGGAATCCGCGAGCACATGGAGATCATCGGGGCCGACGGGGTTCACGTCGGCACGGTCGACAAGATCGAGGGCGACCGGATCAAGCTGACGAAGAAGGACGCCGGCGAGGGCTCGCACCGCGGCCATCACCACTTCGTCCCGCTCGGCCTCGTGGCGGAGGTCGAGGGCGACCGGGTCCGCCTCTCGGCGAATGGCGACGTCGCCGTATCCTTCGAAGAGGAAGAAGACGGCAAGCAGGCCTGACGGCGCCGTCGGCACGGGCGGTCAAGCGGAGCCTCTTTGAGGGTCCGCGGGCCGGTCGCGCCGCGTTATCGCGCGGCAACTGCGGCAGACAACGGTCAACGAAAGGCATGGGGGAGAAGAAATGCCGGCAGACGACGACACCCGCGGCGGCGCCAACTCCGCAACCGCCGATCGCGAGATCGCCGGGCGCCTGACGGTCGGCGAAGGCGCCGCGGCGCGGGACATCGCCTATCGCCGCCTCGAAGGCCGGGGCCCCACCATCGTCTGGCTCGGCGGCTACCGCTCCGACATGCGCGGCACCAAGGCGGAACGGCTTCTCGCCTTCGCGGCCAGGCACGGCCTTCGCTACTGCCGTTTCGACTATTCCGGCCACGGAGAATCCGGCGGGCGGTTCGAGGACGGCACGATCGGCGGCTGGACCGAGGAAGCGGCGGCGGTGATCGCCGCGCTCGGCGACGGGCCGGTGGTGCTGGCCGGCTCCTCCATGGGGGCATGGGTGGCACTCAATCTCGTCTGCCGGGCAGAGCGCTACGGCATCGGGCGCCGGGTCCGGGCGATGCTGCTGCTCGCCCCGGCGCCCGACTTCACCGAGCGGCTGCTCCTGCCCAAGCTGACGCCAGCGCAACTGGCCGAGATCGACACCGACGGACGCCTCGAAGTCCCCTCCGACTATTCGCCCGAGCCGGACATCTATACCCGCCGACTGTTCGAGGACGGCCGCGACAACCTCGTCCTCGACGGGCTGATCGACACCTTCTGCCCGGTCACCATCATCCAGGGCATGGCCGACGCCGACGTTCCTTACGAGCACGCCCTCACCCTCGTCGAACACCTGCCGCACCACGCGGTGATCCTCAGCCTGGTGCGCGACGGCGACCACCGCCTGTCCTGGCCCCAGGATCTCGATCTCA
>PACL01000064.1 GCA_002700095.1 Fulvimarina sp.
ACGGCCTGCCGCCGGAGTGGAACTGCAGCAAGCTGAAGGACGACGACTACAAGCTCTGCCAGAACCGCTGGTGGAAGTATTCGGTCACCAAGGAACTCTACCAGACGCGCCGGCAGATGGCGAAGATGAAGGGGCTGCTCTGGGGCGCCTACCATCTCGGCCGCCCCGGCAATCCGCGGGCCCAGGCGGATCATTTCGTCGATTTCGCCGAACCGGCCGATGACGATCTCCTCGCCATCGACATCGAGGACAATTCCGACGAGTGGATGAGCCTGTCCGACGCCGAGATCTTCGCCGACCAGATCAAGATCCGCACCGGCCGCTATCCCGTACTCTACACCAACGGCTCGACCGCCCAATACATCTCCGACAACCGGGCGGACTACCCGCTGCTGTCCCGCCTGCCGCTCTGGTACGCCCGCTATCGCGGCGACATCACCGGCAAGTTTCCCGAGGAGACCTGGCCGTCCTACGCGCTGTGGCAGTTCTCCTCCATGCACAACTGCAACAAGTCGTCCTGCCCCTACCGGGTGAAGGGCGCCCAGATGGACATCGACGTCAACGTCTCGACCTTCGACACCGCTGGCCTGAAGAAGGCCTGGCCCTTCGACGAGCTGATCGGGACGCCGGGCACCGGCGAAGCCGACGCGCTGATCGCCTCGGTGTCGCAGGAGACACGCAAGGCGGTCGCCGCGGCCAACGAGATCGGCAAGCGGGCGACGCCCTCGGCGCCGGGCGACACGCTCCTCGCCGCCTATGGCCCGGCCGAACATCACGCCACGATCGATCCCCTCCAGATGCTCACCAACCTCGCCAAGAGCCATGCGGCTGCCGGCAAGGTCGGCGACGGCAGCTCGGCCGAGACGCCCGCCGGAGCCACGTCCGCGACGGCCTCGGTTCAGGCCTCGACGCCGGCGCAGGACGCCGCCGTTGCGATCGCGCCGCACCTGAAGTCGTTCCGGGAGACCATCGCCAAGGCCGCCCGCAGCCTCGACCGGATGCTCACCTCGCCGGCCGAGGCCGCGGTCCGGCAACCGGCCCTCTCATCGGCGGAGACCCTGCGCAGGGACGAGCGCGCCGGCCTCGAAAGCTCCCGGGTGCTGGAGGTGATCGCCACCGCCGAGGCCGAGCGCCGGGCCAATGCCCTGCCGATGCCGGCCCGGGTGCTGTCGCAGCTCGGCGCCGACCGGTCCGAACGCGGTGACCGCGTGCGGCGTGTGTCGCATGACCATCTGGCCGCGCTCGGCGTCGCCGACCGCCGCATCTTCGGCGCCTTCGAAGCGACCCGCTGAGACAGCCGCTCCCCGAGCCTCATTGCTCGCCGCGATCCCGGCGCGCAGGGCCGATCCGGCCGCTCCGAACTGCCGGGCTATGGGCCGCGCAAAGATCAGGGCTTTCCTTCGCGCCCCGTGTCTGCGATCCACCTCTCCATGCAGACCGAGATCCTCGCCCTTTCCGATCCCGAAGCCGAGCCCCGCGCCGAAGACCTCCTGCGCGCCGGCGGCCTCGTCGCCCTGCCGACGGAGACCGTCTACGGCCTTGCCGGCGACAGCGCTTCGGGCACGGCCGTCGCGGGTATCTTCGCCGCCAAGGGCCGCCCACGCTTCAACCCGCTGATCTGTCACGTCGATTCGATCGAGATGGCGCGGCGAACCGGCCTCTTCGACGACGTCGCGGCGGCGCTGGCGGCGACATTCTGGCCGGGCCCCCTCCCCCTCGTCGTGCCGTTGGCGCCGGACGCGCCGGTCCACCCGCTGGCGACGGCCGGCCTTGCCACCGTGGCGATCCGCCTGCCGCGCGGCGTCGCGGCACGGCTCGCCGGTCGTCTCGGCCGGCCGATCGTCGCCCCCAGCGCAAACCCTTCCGGCCGCGTCACCGGCACCAGCGCCGAGGCTGTCATGCGGGGCCTGTCCGGCCGCATCCCGCTGATCCTTGACGCCGGCCCCTCCCCCGTCGGCGTCGAATCCACCATCGTCAGGCCGGAGGGCGGCCGGCTCGTCCTGCTCCGCGCCGGCGCGATCTCGCGCGAAGACCTCGCGCAAGCGTCCGGCCTTCCGGTCGTAGTTCCCGACGCCGGCGCCGCGATCAGCGCCCCCGGCGGTCTCGCCTCCCATTATGCGCCGCGCGGGCGGGTGCGCCTCGACGCCGAGGCGATCGAGCCCGGCGAATTCGTCATCGCCTTCGGCCCCGGGCGGCCGAGCGGCCTGGAGAACGCCATGGCGATCGTCAATCTCAGCCCGTCCGGCGATCTCGCCGAGGCGGCGGCCAATCTCTTCGCCGCGCTGTCGGCCTTCGATTCGGAGGACGTCGCGAGGATCGCGGTCGCACCAATCCCCGAGACCGGCCTCGGCGAGGCGATCAACGACCGGCTCCGGCGGGCCGCCGCGCCGCGATAGACCCGCCAACGGCCGGCGGACGTCTTCGCCCGCCGCACGGCCGGCACTATGTTCGACTGGACCAGACGCCAGACGGACCATCCCCATGACCGCACAGATCGACCTGCCGCCCGATCCCGACGACGCGCCGCTCGCGGACGCTCTCAAGCAAAGCTTCGCTGCCATCGTCGGCGAGGCGAACGCCCTGACACAGCCGTCCGACATGACGCCCTATCTGACCGAGACGCGGGGGCTGTTCACCGGCAAGGCGGCGATGGTGCTGCGGCCGGGAAGCGTCGAGGAAGTCGCCGCGATCGCCCGGCTCGCGAGCGAGACCGGGACGCCGCTGGTGCCTCAGGGCGGCAATACCGGCCATGTCGGCGGGCAGTCGCCGCGATCGCCCGGACAGATCCTCCTCTCCCTGTCGCGGCTGGACACGATCCGCGAGATCGACCCCGTCGGCCGGACGATCACCGTCGATGCCGGCGTGGTGCTGCAGCGGGTGCAGGAGGCGGCGGAGGAGGCCGGACTGCTGTTTCCCCTCTCCCTCGGCTCGGAAGGCTCCTGCGAGATCGGCGGCAACCTCGCCTCGAATGCCGGCGGAACCGGCGTCCTCGCCTATGGCAACGCCCGCGAACTCTGCCTCGGCGTCGAAGCGGTGCTGGCTTCGGGGGAGATCCTCCACGGCCTCCGGCGCCTCAAGAAGGACAATCGCGGCTACGACATCCGCAACCTGCTCGTCGGCTCGGAAGGAACGCTCGGCATCATCACCGGCGCGGTTCTGAAGCTCGTGCCGCGCCCGGCCGGCCGCGAGGTCGCCTATGCGGGCGTCGCATCCCCGGAAGATGCGCTCGCACTGCTGCGCATCGCCGAGCGCCGCGGCGGAGCCGGGCTGACCGGATTCGAGTTCATGCCCCGCCTCGCCCTCGAATTCGTCCTGCGGCACATCGACGGGGCGCGCGATCCGATGCAGGCGCCCCATGCCTGGTACGTGCTGGTCGAGGTCTCCTCCAGCCGCTCGGCCGAGGATGCGGGCGAGACGATGGAGGCGCTCTTGTCGGAGGCGATGGAAGCCGGCGTCGTCGAGGACGCAGCAATCGCCAAGTCCCTCGGCGAGGCGAAGACCTTCTGGCACATGCGCGAATCCATGAGCTGGGCGCAAAAACCCGAGGGCGGATCGATCAAGCACGATGTCGCCGTGCCCGTCGCCTTGGTGCCGGCCTTCCTGCGCGCCGCCGACGCGGCGGTGCTGGACGCGATCCCCGGCGCGCGGATCTGCTCCTTCGGCCATCTCGGCGACGGCAACGTCCACTACAACATCTCGCAGCCGGTCGGCGCCGACACCGAGGCCTTCCTGTCGCGCTGGCGCGAGATCAACGAGCGGGTGCACGCCATCGTCGCGGAGATGGACGGCACCTTCTCGGCCGAGCACGGCATCGGCCTTCTGAAGCGCGACGAACTCGCCCGCACCAAGCCCGCCGCCGAGATGGATCTGATGCGCGCCATCAAACGCGTATTCGATCCGAACAATATCTTAAACCCCGGCAAGCTTGTTCAGATTTGATTCAAGTTTCTGTTCTGCTAACCCTCGATAAAGTCAGGAAGACTTAACTGACTTTCTTAGCGCGGGGGCAAGAGCCGCCATCTATTCTGAACCCATCGAAAGGCCGGGAGCACATCGGCCGACGACACAGGGTTCCGGGCCGCGCCAGCGGCTCTCAGGATAGACAGAAGGCGTCCCTCATGACCATCGCGCAGAACGCTCAGACCTCCGCCCGCCCGATCTGGGCCGGCGCTCCGGTGCGGCTCGATCCGCGCAATTGCGACCGGCACCAGAGCTTCGTCACCGTCGAGGACGGCGAAGAGGTGACCTATCGCGTCGATCGGCGCGGCGCCGTCATTCGCCGCAAGCTCGAGGCTTGCGGTCTGCCGATTTCCATCGCACTTCCTCCTCGCGCGTTCCGCGGCGTCGCGGCCCGGGCGATGGAGACGGAGGAGGGCGAGGTGACCGTCACGCTGGAATTGCATCATCCGGACGGCAAGTGCTCGGTGCCGCTGCTCGTGGCAAGCGACCTGTTCGACGTGGCCGCCGACTGGCGCGGCTGGTCGGAGCTGTTCGGCCTGCCGATGCTGATGATCGAGGCGGATGGCAGCGTCGTCACCCTTGAGGAGACCGTCGGCCAGGTTCGCTCGGCGCCGCCCGCCGCCCGCCGCGCCGCGCCGCACCGTCAGCGTCGCCCGCGCTTCCTCGCCCGCCGCAAGCCCGGCCTCGGCGTCAGGATGATCGTCGAGGGCGAAGAGATCATCGCCCGCCGCTGACCGTCTCCGGCGACCGGTCGCAAGGGCCGCTCGAACCATCTGACGCGAAGGATCGTTCCGAATACTTTAATTCTCTTGAACCCATGACACGCGCCCGAAGATCCGACGCCGTTCTTTCCGCAGGGAGAGGACGGCGTCTTTTCGCCGACGACTGCTTCGAAGTTGTTGCCAATCAGGGGCAAGTCCATTACCCTTACGTGCGTACCCTATGGGAATGAGCTACTTAGAAGGGTAGTCACGTGGAAAATCAAAGCGGTAGGTTTCATCTGCTCCGCAATTTCGTCGGCTGCCTCTCACAGGCCTGGCGGTCGCGCCGTCTGGATGATCGTGGCGAGGCGCCGGCGAGGCCCGCCGCCTGCCAGATGCAGGGTGCGATGCCGCGGGCATGCCTCATCGTGTTCGGCGGGGCTCTCTTCGGCGCGCTTTCGGTGCTGGGGGCGGACGCCGCCCGAGCGGCGACCGAGGAACGACGCGTCGCCCTGGTCGTCGGCAACAGCGCCTACGTCAACACCGTCGCTCTCGACAACCCGTCGCGGGACGCCCGCGCCATCGCCCTCAAGCTCCAGGGTCTCGGCTTCGAGGTGATCGAGGGATACGACCTCGACAAGCCGGGAATGGATGCGACCATCCAGGAATTCGCCAAGGCGGTGCGCGGCGCCGACGTCGGCATGTTCTTCTATGCCGGCCACGGCATGCAGGTGAACGGCAAGAACTATCTGGTGCCGATCGACGCCGCCTTCGAGGATCCCTCGGATCTCGACTTCAAGGCGGTGTCGCTCGACACCGTTACCAAGCAGCTGCGCTACGATGTGGCCGTCAGCCTGTTGGTCCTCGACGCCTGCCGTGACAATCCGCTGTCCCGCTCCCTCGCCCGCTCGCTCAAGGGCCTCAGCCGCTCGGCCAACGTCGCCGACGGGCTCGCCAAGGTCGAGATCGACGGCGACGGAGGCGAAGGCTCGGCGATCATCTACGCCACGAGCCCGGACGAGGTCGCCCTGGACGGCGACGGCACGCCCCACTCGCCCTTCACCCAGGCCTTCCTCGACAACATCGAGGCGGAGGACACCGACATTCAGGTGGTCATGTCGCGGGTGACCGGTCAGGTCCTGCAGTCGACGAAGAACCAGCAGCGTCCCTGGATCAACGCGTCGCTGACCGGCGAGGTCTTCCTGAACCCGAAGGCGACCAGGGTTGCCTCGCTCGAGCCGACGGTGACGCTCGCGCCTGTGGCGGAACCGGCCGCGGATGCGGTGGCGCGCGGTGCGGACGACGCCGACACGCTGCAGCGCGAGACCGCGCTCTACAACATGGCGCGCCAGTCCGGGCAGCGGGCCGACTACGAGGCCTATGTGGAGACCTTCCCGAACGGCCTCTACGTGGCGAATGCACGCAAGCAGATCGAGCGGCTTCCTGCGGCGCCCGCCAGCGGCGGTCTCGTTGCCAGCCTCGGCAATGTCGCACCCGCCCCGCAGCCGGTGACGGAGAACCTGCAGGCCGGGCTACCGGCCGCTGGACTTGCCGCCGGCGCCGCGGCGGCGGTCATCTCCGGAGAAGGCACCGAGGCCATCCTCGGCCTCGACCGCGCCCTTCGCAAGGAGGTGCAGCTCCGGCTCAACCTCGCCGGCTACAATTCCGGCACGCCGGACGGCGCCTTCGGACCCAACACCCGCAATGCCATCATCGCCTGGCAGAGCGCTCGCGGCGTCCATGTCAGCGGCTATCTCAACCGGCCGCAATACGATCTCCTCGTCAGCCAGACCCAAGCGGCGCTCGCGGCCTACACGCCGCCGGCGCCTCCCAAGGCCCGGAATGTCGCCCCGCGCCGGGAGACTCGCAGCTATCAGCAGCAGCGGCGCCAACAGGCCAATCCGCGGGTGGTGCGCCGGGTCTCGCCGCGCGGCCGGAGCAACGGCCCGAGCGCCGGCGAAGCGGCCTTCTTCGGCGGTCTCGTCGGCGGCATCATCGGCGGCGCCATCCGCCGGTAATTCGCAACGGACCACCGACGGCGGCTCACAACCGCCGATCGCGCTCCCGTCAAGCGTCGGGACCAGGCACGTTCTGCGGGTGGACGGGGCAGCGGATCCACAGAGGGTCCTGGGGGGACTTGAAAATCTGTGCGGCACCCGGTGGCGAGTTCGGCAGTGCCGCGCCGTCCCCAACCCTCTCACCGCCGGCCGTCTCATCTCCAGCCGCCTCGCCCCCAGAAACTTCGCCGTCAGCGTTCACCGCCAGCTGTTTCCGGCGCCAGCGCTCTGCGACGCCAACCGTTTTCGCCGCTGGCCGTTTTCGACGCCGGCCGTTTTCGACGACACACTCCCTCACCGATCGACGATGATCCTGCCGGCGAGGCCTGCGGGTGCAAGTTCGCACGTCGCATGCCTGCCGAAGATCCGATAGCGGTGCCTCGCGATCAGCCGATAGAGCGGATCGCGCAGGGCGGCCGGCAGCGCGAGGGCCATCCGCGTCCAGCCCAAGCCCGGCAGGCGGGAGACGACGGCGATCGCCGCATCGGACCGGAAGAAGGCGAAACCATCCACCACGACGGCATTGGTATCCGGGTCGGCCGGATCGATCGCCAGCGCCCTCGCCATCGCGTCGCCATAGGGCGACTGGATCGGTGTGAAGCGGAAGCAGTGGTCGGCGTCACGGGAGGCGACGAAGCGCACCCAGCCGGAGCAGAGAACGCAGACGCCGTCATAGAGGATCACGCCGTTGTCCGGCCAAGAGGAAACCTGCTTCATCGATCCTCCAGGATCGCGAGAGACACCATCATCAGGACGATGGCGGGACCGGTCTTCACCAGGGCGCCCAGCGGCTCCAGCCACATGTCGGGCGTCAGCACCGCCGCCGTCGCCATGTAGAACAGCGAGACCGCGATGCCGGCGAGAAGCCCCATACGGCACGTCCGGCGAACCGCGATCAGGCCGCCGACCGCGATGTCCACGAGGCTCGACACGAGCGTGACGGCCCCGGCGAGCGACAGGCCGAAGCCGGCCTCGACGAGGATCGCCCGCGCCGCGCCGAAGGAGGCCAGCGCGATCAGGCCGGAGGCGATCCAGAAGATCGCCAGAACCGGAATCATCAGCCCTTTCAGGAGATAGAGCCGGGCGAACCAGCGCTCCTGCACGTCGCCGCCGAGGGCTGCGACGACCTCGCGGGCGGGCCGCGGCACGATCCCCGTCGCGGCGATCCACGGTTCCGGATCCGCCGCGATGCCGCGTCGCATCTCGGCAAGGGCGGTCGAGCGGATCGGCGGCCGCCAGCCGAGACGCCCGGCGAGGTCCCCTGCCCGGCATCCGGCGACGAGCGGGATGTCCGGCAGGCGCCAGCGCCGCGGCGGCCCGCCGAGCCGGCGGACGAAATGACCGACCATCGTGCCGACATCGGTCTCGTTGCGCTCGACGATGTCCCAGCCTTCGCCGAAATCGCGGACGCCGGCCTGCCATCGCCCGGCAAGAAATCCGATGGTGCGGGCGATGTCGAAGACGTCGCAGACCCGGAATGGCCGCTCCGCCAGATCCTTCGGCAGGTCGAAGGGCAACATGGCGATGGCGCGCAACAGGGCGCTGCCGCCGAAGGCCGCCGGCGCGACGACGAAGCCGGGACGCAGGATGACGTGGGGCAGGTCCGCCGCCGCAATCAGCCGTTCCGCCGCCCGCTTGCTCCGGCTGAACGCCGTCTCGTCGTGGTCGGCGATCCCCGGCATCGAGACCTGCACGAGGAGGCAAGGCTTCGAACTCTGCTTGTGCGCTGCGACGAGCCGTCCGGCAAAGCCCAGATGCACGTCCTCCGCACCCCCGCCCGGCCCATCCTGCAGGACACCGATGGCGTTGACGAGGACGGCGGCGCCGCTGTCTTCGATGAGATCGCGCAACTCCTCGGCCGGCAAATCGACCACCGCCCGCTCGAGCGCCGTGCCCGGAAACCGCGCTTTCTGCGCCGGCCCGAACCGCCGTGCTACCGGCATCACCGGATAGCCCCTCTCCTGCAGCCATGCGGCGACGGCCTCGCCGATCAGCCCGGAGGCGCCAAGAACGAGAATGCGGGTCGGGGCAGGCTCGGCGGTCACGGTCACAGCGCGGGCCTCGCGATCATCAGCCAGACGATGACCAGCACCGAGCCGAAGCCCGGAAAGCCGAAGACGAACCACACCCGGAACAGTCGGTGATAGGCGGCGGGCAGCGCCTCGCCCCGCAGCGTCGCCGCAACCGCCAGATCGCGCATGCGCATCTGGATGACGACCACCGGGATCCAGAACAATCCGGCGACGCCGTAGAGAAGCAGCGCCGCACCGAGCCAGCCCGTCAGGAGATCCGCCCCGGTCTCGCGGGCGAGCCAATAGCCGGTCAGCGGCTGGGCGAACACCGCCGTCGCCGTGAACAGGAAGTCCGCCGTCACCACGATGCCCGCCGTGCGGGCGACGAAGGCCGCGTCGCGGGTGAGATGGGCCGCCAGCATGAAGAAGGCGATACCCATTCCCGTTCCGAGAATCACCGTGGCGCCGAGGACATGAAGGTATTTCAGGATGAGATAGGTCACGGGCCGGCGAAACCATAAACCGGCATCGTGCCGTCCTTCTCCGCGGCATAGATCGGCGCCACGATGGTGGCGATCTGCGTCGCGCCGAGACGCTCGATGTCTTTCGCCGAAAATCCGAGAAGCAGCGTGCCTTGCCTCTCGTCTTCGCCGTTCCAGGGCTGGCCGAGTTCGAACTGGTCGCTCGGCGCCTCGCCCTGCGGCAGGTGAGCGAGGACTTCGAGATCGCTATCGCGCAGCGCATAGGCGATCCCCGCCGTCAGCGCCCGGCCCTCGACGACGATGCGCCTTGCGCCGGTCCTCGCGGCCAGATCCTGAAGGCTCTCGGCGGTCGTCTGCCAGCCGGCGAGCTGGCGCAGCTGCTTGCCGGCGCCGGGCGCCTCGCCGGGATTGTAGAAGGCGGTGCCGAGGAGGATCACCAGCGAGGCAAGACCGCAGACGACGAGATTGGTCCAGAAGAAGAACCGCCAGCGATGGCGGATGACAAGGGCCGTCGCCACGATGACCCCGGCAGGATAGGCGGTGGCGCCCCAATTGACGTTGGCCTGGGCGAGGAAGCCCTGGATGGTGATGGCGAAAAGGATCGGCCAGGACAGGATCACGAGGAGGACGTCGGTGCGCGGCGTCTCCGTCCGCGCCTTGAGGAACAGGGCATTGAGCATCGCTCCGAAGATCACCGGGCCGGCGATGCCGAACTGGGCGCCGAAGAACTCGAAGCCCTTCTTGGCGTTCAGCCGCGACAGGCTCCAGCCGATATTGTCGTTGGCGGTGTGCTCGAAGGTCGCAAAGCCGTTGAGGGCGTTCCAGACGAGGTTCGGCGCGATGAGGAGAAGCATCACGGCGAGCGCGAGGAGGCTCTCGCGGCGAAACAGCCGGCTGCGCAGTTCCGGCATCATCGCCCCCGCCAAAGCGACGAGCGCCGGCAGGTAGATCATCGCATATTTGGCATTGAGCCCCAGCCCGGCCGCGACGCCGAAGAGGAGCGCCGGCTTCAGCCCCGGCCGTTCGAGCTGCAGGAGGATGGCCAAAAGCCCGATGCTCCAGAAGAACAGCAGGAACGGATCGGTGGTGATCAGGAAGGACGAGACCGCGATCCCCGGCATGATCACGAAGAACAGCCCGGTCCAGAAGCCGGTCCGGGGGCCGTAAAGCCTTGCCGCGACGAGCGCCAGGACGAAGGCGGTCGCCGAATTCACAAGCGGCACGATCGAGCGGACGCAGGCCGCCCCCGATCCGCAGACCTTCGTCTCGAGGCCGATCACCCAGGCGATCAGCGGCGGCTTGGTGAAGTAGCCGAAATCGAAATGCTGCGACCACAGGACATACTGCGCCTCGTCGAAGCCGAGCTCGCTCGGCGACAGGAACAGCGCCAGGACCCGCGATGCCGCGATCGCGGCGAGGATGACGGCCAGCGACGACAGCCCGAGCCAGCGGTCCTGTAGCCGATCGGTCACTCTGGCGCCCTTGCGGGCCTCGGTGGTCGGGAGCGTCATAATGGCTTGTGATCAGGGCGATAAAGGCCGCCTTGACGGTCGGCGTGCGGGCTGTGTCGCATGGCTGAAGACCGGATGGGCGGCAAGGGTCGGCGCAACCTGACCCAAGGCGCGATCCAGTGCAAGGACAGTTTTCCATGGATGCACGAGCCCCATCGCCGCCTCGGCCGGGCGCCCGGCCGCACCGACCGACGAGCGGATGGACGCTTTTCCAGGCAGGCGAGCCGGCGGACGCCGGAAGCGGCCACCCCGGCGGCGTCGGCGGCTCGCGCGGCTGGCTGCGGCGCCGTCCGCTCGCCGCGCTGACGATCATCCTCGCCCTCGTCAGCCTGTTCTTCCTCAGCTTTCCTAAGATCGACACCGCCGTCAGCGCGCGCTTCTACGACGACGGCCACGGCTTCGTCGGGATCGGCAATCCCGACCTCGCCACCGTGCGCGAGTTCGGCAACGCGATGACGATCGCGATCCTGTCGGCCAGCGTCCTCGCCATCTTCGCCGGCCTCCTGGCGCGGCCCCCGCGCTGGCTGATGCGGCCGAGCGAAGGGCTCTTCATCATCTGCGTCTATGCGATCGGGCCCGGCCTCATCGTCAACGCGATCCTCAAGAGCACCTCCGGCAGGGTGCGACCCCGCGATCTCACCCAGTTCGGCGGCAGCCTGGATTTCACGCCGATCTGGCAGTTCGGCGGCCAGTGCATCGGCAACTGCTCCTTCTCGTCTGGCGAGGCGGCGGCGGCGGCTTCGGTCCTGGCGCTCGTCTTCGTCGCGCCACGGGGCGACCGCTTCGCCCTCGCCCTCGGCCTCGGCGCGGTCGCTGCGATGATCTCGGGCGCACGAATCGCGGCCGGCGGCCATTTCCTCTCCGACGTTCTGGTCTCCTGGATCATCGTTCTCGCGCTGATCGCGGCGTTTCGGCCGCTCTTCCTCGGCCCGCAGGGCTGGCCGATCGACGCGGCGCTGGCCCGTCTCGGTGAACGGCTGCGCCGCCCGCTGCCGAAGGCCGCGGCGACGCTTCGGGACGGACTGGCCCAGCCAAGGGACATTCCGCCGCAGAGCGACGTTGCAGCGCTCGCGACATTTCCCTATGACGGCCGACATTCGATGGACAACGCGACCCTCCCCCTCCTGAGCAGGACGCGGCCACGGCGCTTCGCCATGGTCAGCGTCGTCGTGCCGGCAAAGAACGAGGCCGACAATCTCGGCTTGCTCGTGCCGGAGATCGCCGCGGCGCTGGCGGGAAGAGACCATGAGATCGTCGTCGTCGACGACGGATCGACCGACGGCACGGAGGCGATGATCGCGCGCCTGCGCGCCGACCGAATCGCCGTCCGCCACATCCGCCACGAGCGTTCCGCCGGCCAGAGCCGGGCCGTGCGGTCCGGTGTCCTGCATGCGGCGGGAGACTGCATCGTCACCATCGACGGCGACGGACAGAACGATCCGGCCTTCATTCCCGCGATGGTCGAGCGGCTGGAGGAAGGCGGCCCGGCCTGCGGCCTCGTCGCCGGCCAGCGCACCGGGCGCACTGACAGCCCCGCCAAGCGTCTCGCATCCAGGGCGGCGAACCGGCTGCGCACCGCGATCCTGAAGGATTCCACCCGCGACACCGGTTGCGGCCTGAAGGCCCTGCCGACGGATCTGTTCCGCAGGCTTCCCTATTTCGATGGCTGGCACCGTTATCTGCCGGCGCTGGTGCTTCGCGAAGAATTGACCATCGGCCATCTCGACGTGAAAGACCGTCAGCGCCGGTTCGGCCAGTCGAACTACGGCATCTTCGACCGGGCAGCCCGGGGCGCCCTCGATCTCTTCGGCGTCTGGTGGATCCTGCGCCGCGGCCGCAGGACGCCGGGCCGGGTCGAGGACGTGACGGCCAGCAAGGAGTAGACAGAGCGATGTGGGCCTACATCAACCATGTCTTCATCGAGCAGTTCGATCTGTGGATCGCCCTCGGCTTCCTCGCCCAGGCGATGTTCACCGGGCGGTTCATGATCCAGTGGATCGCCTCCGAGCGGGCGCGCAAATCCGTCGTGCCGGTGGCCTTCTGGACCTTCTCGCTGCTCGGCGGATCGCTGCTGCTGGTCTATGCGCTGCACCGGAAAGACCCGGTCTTCATCATCGGTCAGGCGGCAGGACTCGTCATCTATACGCGGAACCTGATGTTGATCTCCGGCGAGAAGAAACGCGCCCTTGCCGAAACGGATGGCCTGAAGATACCGGGATCGTGAGCAATTCGGCCTCCGGCGGGTCGCTTTTTCCGCCGATCGCCCGACTGTCGCCGCTTTCGACCCCGAAGCGTTCTGGCGGGTTAACGACGATGCGTCGATGACGCTATAGTCTTGAGCCGAAAGACGATAAGTTTCGCGACGAAGTTCTTCGCGTCGATCCATGCCACGGGTCTGTGGGTTGCGCTCACAAGAGCGCATGCCTGCGGCAGCACCCGACGCCGACGCCGACATTGAAAACCCTCAAGAGGAGAGACGATCCCGACATGCTCCGACGCACGAAATTCATGAGCCTCGCCGTTTCGGCCATCACCGCGGTCATGCTCGGCGCTGCGGCGCTTCCGGCCGCTGCCGCCCAGTGCGGCAATTCGGCTGCCGGCTTCGACCAGTGGAAGCAGCAGATGGCCCAGGAGGCCGCGGCCGCGGGCATCTCCCAGCGGACCATCCAGTCGGCCCTGATGCCGACCCGCTATTCCTCCAAGGTCGTCAGCCTCGATCGCAACCAGCATTCGATGAACCTGTCGCTCGACGCCTTCATGGCGCGCCGCGCACCGGCCTCCTTCGTTGCCAAGGGCAAGCGGATCATCCAGCAGAACGCCCGGCTGCTCAACTCGATCGAGCAGCGCTACGGCGTACAGAAGGAAGTGCTTGTCGCGATCTGGGGCATGGAGACCGGTTTTGGCGCCAATTCCGGCAACATGCCTGTGTTCAGTTCGCTGGCGACCCTCTCCTACGATTGCCGCCGCTCGGCCTTCTTCACCGAAGAGCTGCTCGCCGCCCTGGCGATCGTCGACCGCGGCGACATGCAGCCGAACCAGATGCGTGGCGCCTGGGCCGGCGAGATCGGCCAGACCCAGTTCCTCGCCAAGAACTATCTGCGCTTCGCCGTGGACGGCGACGGCAACGGTCGCCGCGACCTGATCAACTCCAAGGCCGACGTGCTCGCCTCGACGGCGAACTTCCTGCGCCAGCACGGCTGGCGTCCGGGCGCCGGCTACCAGCAGGGCCAGCCGAACTTCGCCGTCCTGCGCGAATGGAACAGGGCCGGCGTCTACCAGAAGGCCCTGGCGCTCTTCTCCTCCAAGCTCGCCGGCTGATCGGCAGAGCGCCGCTCTCACGATCGGAGCGGCACCAGATCTTCGGCCCCGGGCCCGGTGCGTCATGCGCCGGGCCCGCTGTCGTTGAGGGCCAGGGCCGGAGACCGACCGGCCACCTCGCCCCGCCCCCTCGCCTCAATCGCCGTCGAGTTCCGGATAATGCCGGAAGATGCCGTCCTCGTTGAAGGCGAGGCGTCGGTCGCTCTCGAGATAAGCCCGGATGCGCGGGGCGGCGGCGACGCGCTCACAGACTGCCGCGACGAGTGGATAGTCCGGCATGAGGCTCGCCATCCGGCGCGGGAAGGCATAGCCGAGCCCGGCGATGGTCTGGAACAGGCCCAGATCGGCATAAGTCAGGCGATCCGCAACCAGATGCTCCGGCCCGGATGGGTTCGCCGACAAGAGCCTCTCGTACCATCCGAGGAATTTCGGCATCCGCGCGTTGCGGAACTCCTTCGCGCGGCGGGCGGCCTCCGGCCTCTGGTCGTCGTAATAGAGCGAGACCCCCACCGGATGATGGACGTCATGCGCCTCGGCGACGAGATCGGCCGTGGTCAGGGCAATGGCGCGGGCGAACAGCCGGTCGGCTTCCGCCTCGGGCGCAAGGCCGTGCCGCTCGCCGAGAGTGGCGACGATCGCCGCGGTCTGCGACAGGACGAGGTCTCCCGCCACCAGGAACGGCGGCGCGAGCGGAACGTGCGGTCCCTTGTCGCCTCGCAGGAAGGCCGACATCGCCTCGATGCCGCCGCCTTCCGCCGCGGGAAGCCGCGCCATGTCGCGATAGTCGGCGCCGACCGCTTCAAGCACCAGGCGGACATATTCGCCGCGCCCCGGCAGGCCCGGCCAGTAGTAGAGGTCGTAGGTCATCGCGCAACAGTCTCCATGGAAAGCATGACACCGGTGGGCCGCGTCGGCATTCGGTCGCAATTGCCGGCGATTCGTCGTCTGACGTCACCAAGCAGAGTTTTCCAGAAGTGGTCACCGGTTCTGGGACAAAAACTCTGCTCAAACAAAAGGTCCCGCACGCCAGCCGGGGCACGATGGACCCGGACTTGATCGTCGTTGCGCGAAGCCGTCCCCTTTTCGAGAAATCTCGCCGCAAGGAGGTTTCACGCGATCAGGCTCGCGGCCCGGCGTTCCGCGACGCCAGAGCGCCACATCGGTTGTAATAGGGCGCCGACGCCGCCATTGAAGGAGAGACGATGAAGACTGCGAGCCGCCTCCTTGCCGCCATCCTCGCAAGCGCGATCTTCGGCAGCGCCACGGCCGCTTTGGCCGAAACACCGGCGAAGCTCTTGTTTTCGGCGGAGAGGAACCCCGCGCCGGGGGCGGCCAGGAGCATCGGCTTCTATTCCAATGGCTGCCTTGCCGGCGGCGCGGAACTGCCGCCGGACGGCCCTCACTGGCAGGCGATGCGCCTCTCGCGCAACCGCAACTACGGTCATCCCGACACCGTTGCCGTGATCGAGCGGATCGCCGGCGAGGCGGCGCGTGCCGGTGTCTGGCCAGGGCTCCTCGTCGGCGACGTCTCGCAACCGCGGGGCGGCCCGATGGCGTCTGGCCATGCCTCCCATCAGGTCGGACTGGACTTCGACGTCTGGCTGCAGCCGATGCCCTCCCCGCGGCTGAGCGCCGAGCAGCGCGAGACCTATCCGTTCCGCTCGGTGCTGAAAAACGGCACGTTCACCGTCGACGATCGCATCTGGAATCCGCGCTACCGCGACCTCATCGAGATCGCCGCCTCGCAAGCCGAAGTCGAGCGGATCTTCGTCCATCCGGGCATCAAGAAGAAGCTCTGCGAGACGGCCGGACGCGACCGTGGCTGGCTGGCGAAGGTCAGGCCCTATTACGGCCACCACGAGCATTTCCACGTCCGCCTGTCCTGCCGCCCGGGCTCGTCCGGCTGCAAGCCGCAGCCGGCGATCGGGGCCGGAGATGGTTGCAACGAGCTCGACTGGTGGTTCAACGTCGCGCTGCAACCCCCCAAGCCCGGCGGCAAGCCGGCCAAGCCGAAGCCGCCCTTGACGCTCGCCGGCATGCCGAAGGCCTGCAGCGCCGTCCTCGGCGCGCCGGATGTCGGCGGCTCGGCCGTCGCAGCCGGCGGGTCGTCGTCGGGGATGCAGGCGCCTTCCTATGCCAGCGCCTTCGCACCGCCGGCGAGTTCCGTGCCCATCCCGACGCCGCGTCCCTTTCGCTAAGGCTAGGCCTGGCCGCTTCGCTCGGCGCGGGCGCGGCGGCCGGGTCCGACTCCAGCTGGCCGCCAGGGCCTCGCGGCAACCGGCTGAGACGCCGGGACCGACCCGACTGACACCATGAAAACACCGCTTCGGCTTTGCCTTCGGCGCGGCGATGTCCTATGTCGATCGGCATGCGAATCGATTGAAGCGGCGGGCACCATGGTATCGACACGCGACGTCAACGACGCGCTGAAATTCCCGATTCTCATCGGCGACATCGGCGGGACCAACGCCCGCTTCGCCCTCATCGTCGATGCCTATGCGGAACCGAAGATGTTCCCGGTCGTCCAGACGGCCGATTTCGGCAATATCGACGAGGCGATCCAGACCACCGTCCTCGACAAGACGTCCGTGCAGCCGAAGACCGCGGTGCTGGCCGTCGCGGGGCCGATCGACGGCGACGAGATCGACCTCACCAACTGTCCGTGGATCGTCCGGCCGAAGGTGATGATCGAGTCCCTCGGCATCTCCGAGATCATCGTCCTCAACGACTTCGAGGCGCAGGCTCTGGCGATCTCTTCGCTGAAGGACGAGGCGCGCACCCAGATCGGCGGCGGCGTCATCCGCGAGGGCGCAAGCCGCGCCGTGCTCGGGCCCGGCACCGGGCTCGGCGTCGCAGGGCTCGTGCGGGCCCGCAACATGTGGATCCCGGTCGCCGGAGAAGGCGGCCACATCGACATGGGGCCGCGCACGCCCCGCGACCTGCAGATCTGGCCGCATCTCCAGACCATCGAAGGCCGCATCTCCGGCGAGCAGATCCTCTGTGGCCGCGGCCTCGTCAATCTCTACAACGCGATCTGCGCGGTGAAGGGCGTCGACCCCTCGCTCGACGCACCGCAGGCGATCACCGAGGCGGCGATCAACCGGATGGATCCCGAGGCCGGCGAAGCCGTCGATCTCTTCGCCACCTATCTCGGCCGGATCGCCGGCGACATCGCGTTGGTCTTCATGGCCAGGGGCGGCGTGTATATCGGCGGCGGCATCTTCCAGCGGCTGATCCCGGTGATCAAGAAGGAGCATGTCCGCGCTGCCTTCGAGGACAAGGCGCCGCACAGCGAGCTGATGCGTGAAATCCCGCTCTATGTGGTCACCGAGCCCCTGGCGGCGCTCGCGGGCCTTGCGACCTATGCGCGGACGCCGCGCTTCTTCGGGCTTGAGACCACGGGACGGCGCTGGGTGGCGGACTGAACTTCCAAGGACATGGCGGCAACAGAAGGCGCGGGCGACCGCGCCTTTTTTTGTATCTGGTTCTGGATCTGGAGCAGCTCTGGGGCGCCAAGGCCGCCTTCGCATCCTCGCCAGGGGTGCTCGGTAGGCGGATGATTGCGCGGCCACTGGAAGATATCGAGCCGCGTGAGGTCCCGCGCCGCGCTTCGGCCAGCGCCGAACCGCTGGCGATCACGCCTCACCACCGCCACCCCGTCATCCGCAATCCGCCAAGCGACTGCTTGTCTCGTCGACCCGTCGACCAAGCATGCGTCTGAACACAAAAAAGGGCCCGGCGCATAGCGCCAGGCCCTTCATCATCAGCTTGTCTCAGCTGTTGCTGCTTCGATTAGAAGGAGCGAACGAAGCGGAGGAAGCCAGCCGTCTGGTCGGCCGAGTTGTCGGCGAAGCCGTTGTCGCCGTTGAGGTCGAGATTGGTGTAGGAGACTTCGGCGAGCATGTCGAAGTTCTTGGTGACCTCATAGCCGACGTTACCGACGAGCTTGTAGTAGTTGAAGCTGCCGACTTCGATCGACGGGCCGACGAGCGGGGTCGAGCTGAAGTCGAAGGTCTCGCCGTAGACGCCCGACACGGCGATGCCGAGCTTGCCGAAGGCCTGCGAGTAGCCGGCGCCGACCTGCCACTCGACCGGGATGGTGTCGAGGACGTTGTCGAGGTCCGTGCCGATCGTGCGGGCGTTGCTGAAAAGACCGATGGTCGAGTAGGAAGACGGATCGAAAGCGTAAGAACCCTCGATGCGCAGCTCGGAGTCGGCCGCGATCAGGTCCTTGAAGCTGATGCCGCCCTTCAGAGCGAAGGCGCCGTCGTCACCGCCGGTGTCGATATCGGCGATGCCGATGCCGCCGACGACCGGGATGAAGTTGTCGATCAGGCCGCCGGACTGACGCTCGTCATAGGAACCGGCGATGTAGACGCGGCCCCAGCCCCCCGAATAGGCCAGACGACCGACGACGTCCGGGATCCAGTCGCCCGAAGCGTCGTCTTCGATCGAGACGGCGGCCGAGAAACCATCCTGGGCATAGGTGTAGGAGATGCGGTTGGTCTGGTAGTCGCCGACCGGCAGGTCGGTGTCCGTCAGAAGGCCGTCATCCTCGGTCCACAGGGTGTCGAGGTAACCCATGGTCAGGCCACCGAGCTGGATGTAGCCCATGTCCATGCGGTATGGAGCGTCGTTCGAGTAGGCGCCGAAGGTGTTCTGGGCCTGAAGACGAGCAAAGGCGCGCAGGGTGCCGAGCTCGGTCTCTTCACGGGCGTCGAAGTTCAGGCGAACGCGGACGGCCGAACCGACCTGGTAGGTGTCGCCTTCGTCGTTGACGAGGAACTGGTTGCCGAAGTCGTCTTCGATCGAACCGGCCGCGTTGATCTGGTAGCGAACGTAGCCGCCGATCGACAGGCAGGTCTCGGTGCCCGGGATGTAGTAGAAGCCGGTGCCGTAAACGTCGCAAACCTTGACGTATTCGGCGGGCTCCGGGGCGACCGGTACGATGACGTCCGCAGCGCGGGCGCCGGAGACTGCGACGAGAGCCGCAGCGGAGCCGAGAAGAAGGCTCTTAATGTTCATGTCCTGACCTCCAGTCAATTAATAGGTTAGGGTTGGGCCTTGTATGAAGGACAGCCTTCCCTGCCCCATCCCCTCTGCGAAAGTGCGAAGCGTTTGCCCCTGCGGTCTTTCTGAAAACGACAATATCCACCGAGGGATTTGATGCAATCGCATAACTGCCACACTCGCCCCTTGGGGACGCTTTGGACACACCCCTGTTGCGGGGATGCCACTTTTTCGTTCACCGCCCGCTAACCACACGCGGAAATCCGATGTTTTCACGGGTTTTTGCCGGTTTCGGCGGGCCTGGGCATGCTGCGGGTGCCGGTTCCCGTCCCGAGCCGCCGGAGCTGCGCCCCGTGCCGCTGTGGACAAGGCGTGATTGAGGCTTGCCCCAGGCTTGCCATCGGCCCTCGGAGGGTTTGCGCTCAGGGTAGACGGGGGTGGGCGATCGGCGTCGGCTTTCGGGAATCAGGCGCGATTTCCGGCCTTTTCGCCTTCTTCGGCGGGCGAATCGCTTCGTGCCGCGTGGCCTCAGAGCCTGAACATCGGCGCGCCGAGATCGCGGAAGTCTCGCTCCCGGCATGTAAGAACGATGACCTGCAGCTCGCGCGCCGCCTCCCGCAGCACCCGGTGCATGCGTTCGAGCCGGATCTCGTCGGTATTGACCAGCGCATCGTCGAGGATGACCGTCGCCGGATGGCCGCCCTGTTTCAGCACCTGGGCAAGGGCCAGCCGGGTGACCACCGCCACCTGCTCGCGGGCGCCGGCGGAAAGCCGCTCGAAGCGCTCCTCGACGCCCGCCCTCAGAATACCCTTCAACTCCAGCGTCTCCTCGTCGAGGTCGATGTCGCTCTCGGGGTGGATCAGCTTCAGGAACGGCGCAACCCGCGTCTTGATCGGCCCGAGCCAGTGCTCGCGCGCCGCCCGCTGGGCTTCGAGCAGCGTCGTATAAAGAAGCCGCGAGGCATCGGCCTCGATCGCCACACGCGCGCGCCGGCGCTCGAGGTCGGCGATCCGCTCCTCGAGCAGCGCTGCCGCCTCGCCGACACCGCTGCCGCCGGCGACGCGCACCTCGCCTTCAAGGCCCAGCGTCTCGTCGCGCAGGCGCTGCACTGTCTCGCCGATCTGCCGCAGCGCCTTCTCCGCGTCCCTGCGACGGGCTTCGGCCGCATCCGGCCCCTCCGCGCCGCGCTCGCTCTCCCGCAGGGCGATCCGTCCGCGCTTGGCGTCGCAATCGATGTCCGCCTCGGCGAGCCGGGCGACCAGAACCTCGCGCGGGCTCGCGGCCTCGGCCGCCGCGATCTCCGCTGACAGGCGCTCGGCCTGGGACTTCAGATGGGCGAGATCGCTCTCGGCGGCGACCCGTCGCAGCGTCGTCGCCTCGCTGCCCCGCCGCGCCGCATCGAGGGCGCGATCGGCGGCAGATGCTTGGCGGCGCGCCGCCTCCAGCGCCGCGACCAGCCGCTCTGACACCGCTTCGCCCGCTGCGGACGGATCCTCGTTGCCCGGCGCGGCGTCGCCAAAGGGATTTTCCGCGTCATCGGTGACAGTGTCGTCCTCGGCGAAGGCGGCAAGCCGCCCGAGTGCCGCCTCGGCGGCGCGCAGCCGCGCCCTTGCCGCATCGAGCCCGTCCGGCACGAGGGCATCGCGGCGGGCCGACAGCAGCTTCATTTCCGCGTCGAGCTCCTGGCGCTGCGCGAAGGCCTGGCGCGCCTCGGCCTCGCTCGCCGCCCCGGCGCCGCGCAGCAGCCTGGCCAGCGCCGCCTCGGCCTCGCGCAGCTCGGCCTCGAGATTGGCGGCGCCGCCGCCGGGCTCGATCGTCACGGCGCCGAAGCCGTCGAGCTCGAAGCGGCTGCGCGACAGGATCCGGCGCGGCTCGCCGGCCGCGACCGCCGATCCGTCCGGCGCGCGGACCGACCCGCCGCTCGCCGGCTCGAAGGTCACAGCCGGAGCCGTCACCTGCAGGCGCACCTCGCAATCGCGCAGCCGCCGCGCCGCCTTGTCGATGGCATCGAGCGCCTTCCGGTCGATGGCGATGACATCCAGCCGTGCGCCGACTTGCGCAATCTGCTCGCTCAGCCCACCGGCGGCCTCGACGACGGCCAGCAGCCGGTCGCGCGTTGCGCTCTCGCGGGCGAGATCTGACCGCCGGCGATGCGCCTCGTGGCGCGCCTCGGCCAATTTCAGTGCGATGCGGGCGGTCTCCTGTTCCATGACCGCGACGCCGACGGCATCCGCGGCCGCGCGGGCGGCTGCATCGATCTCGGCAAAATCGGCGGCGGCGGCTTCGAAGGCCCGGCGCGCCGACGCGGCCTCCTTCGCCTGACCGTCCCGCCGCTTCAGCGCCTCGGCGGCGCCCGCCCGGACCGCCTCGGCCTGCTTCAGCGCGGTGTCCGCCGCCTGCCATTCGCGGTCCCGCTCCTCCGCCCGGCGCAGGCCAGCCTCGGCGGCGCGCAGTGCTTCCTCGGCCTTCTCGACGGTCCGCGCCTCGTCATAGCCCTTCAGCGAGCGGCGGCGATCCTCCAGCTTCTTCAGCTTCTGCTCGAGTTCGGCATGGGCGGCGCGCTTCTGGACGAGCTCGGCCCGCAGCACGGCGAGTTCGTCGTCGAGCGTCTTCAGCGGCGCGTTGGCGCCGATCCGGCCGGTGGCGGTGAAATGCCGGTCGTTCAGCCCCTTGGCGGCGGCGATCAGCGAGCGGCCGCGCTCGCCGCCGAGAATGGTGCCGACCTCGCCCTCCAGCGACGCCGTCACCGCGTCACGGCCCGCGCCGATGTCGAGCCCGGTGTTCGAGCGCCCCTGCTCGACCCAGAGCAGGCCGAAGGCCCCCTGATGCTCGGCAAGCTTGGAATCGCCCCGGCCGGGATGGGTAAAGCCGAGAAGCTCGGCGAGCTTTTCCTCGACCGCATCGCCGGCGATCGGCGAGGCCCACGGCCCCTCCAGCTCCGCCGCGGCCCGAGTGAGGAAGCTCTTGGTCAGACGGTAGTCGGCGCCACCGTGGGAAAAGGCGACGGAGACCGTCGGCCGCCGCCCCTCGCCGCCATAGGGCAGGAATGCCTCGACCGCCTCGCCCCGGCCGCGATATTTCTGGAAGAAGGCCGCGCGCAGCGCTTTCAGCAGCGTCGACTTGCCGGCCTCGTTGTCGCCGACGACGACGTTGAGCCCTGGGTCGAAGCCCTCCAGATCGGCACGGAGGATGCTGGCGAACTCGCTGACGCGAAGCGATTTCAGATACATGTAACACGCACCCTCAGCGCTCGCCGGCGGTCAGCCGGCGGTGCTCGACATAGGCCATGCGGATGGCCAGCCGGGCGGCCTCCCGCCCCGGATCGGTCGGATCGGCAGCCTTCGTCCGCAGGGTTTCGATCGCCGTCCGCACGAAGCCCGACACGTCGATGCGGTCGAGGTCGTCCTCGTCCGGTTCGTCGAAGAGATCGTCGTCGCGAATGTCGAGATGGAAGAAGCGGTCGCGCCAGTGGGCGAGGATCTCTTCCAGACGCACTCTCTCCCGCAGCGGCAGGCTGCCGGCGAGGGTGAGCCGGAGAAGCGTGCGCCCCGGTTCGACGAAGGCGGCGAGCAGCGTCTCGACGTCGCCGGCCTCGCCATCGAGGCGCAAGGACCGCGCCGCCCAGATATAATGTGCGACCGCCACCCGCTCGATCCGAGGCGCCTCGCCCGGCCCGTCGATCTCGACGATGGCGACGAAGCCAGGCTCATTGGCGGGGTAGCGGTCCGGCTCCGGCGTTCCGGCATAGACGGTCTTCGGCGCGATATCGCCCAGGAAGCCGTGCCAGTCGCCGAGGGCGAGATAATCGAGCCGCGCCGTCGTGGCGCGGGCTTCAGCGATCGGATTGCCGGCGTCGGCGCCTTCCGGCAGGCGGTTTTCCAGCGCGCCATGGGCAAGGCCCACCCGGACAGCACTCGACGGCGTCTCGGCATGGTCGAACCACTGGGTCAGATCGGCGCCCTCGTGCCGGCGCAGCAGCGGAGCGGGGAGGACGGCGAGCCGTCCTTCGCACGTCACGATCGGCTCCGGCTCGTCGGCAACGACAACGTTGGCAAGGCCGCGGCGCTGCGCCAGCCCGCGCATCCGGCCCCAGACGCTGCCGGTGGTTGCCGCGTCGTGATTGCCCGGCAAGAAGATCCAGGGGCCGGAGAACGCCGCCATCGCATCGAGCACGCGGTTGACGTCGCGGTCATGCACCGTGTTGTCGTCGAAGGCGTCGCCAGCGACAAGCACCGCCGCGACGCCCCGCGCAGCGGCAAGCGCGGCCATGCGCGAGACGGAGGCGAAGCGGGCGGCGCGCAGTTCGGCCCGCCGCTCCTCGTCGAAGCCGCCGAAGGGCTTGCCGATCTGCCAGTCCGCGGTGTGGAGAAGCCGGATCATTGCGCGCGCCTTCCGATCACTTCCGATGCGCCGAATTCGCGCGGACGGTGCCTTCGCCCGAAAGGAGGCGCAAGACCGGCAGGCCCGTGCCCCGTCTTTTCAACGGCTTTCTTGGCTGTCTGGCCTTGTTTGGCGATCGCGGCCGCCGGCCGCGCGGGCGACGCCCGCCCCCGGAGCCACGGTTCGCGTCGCCCCGCCCTTGACCCCTCGCCCGGCCTTCGCGCAAGTTCGCCGCGCAACCAGCAGCAAGGGAGGGACGGCCATGCCGGTCTATCAACTCGGCGAGGATCGCCCGCAGATCGGCGAGGACGTCTTCATCGCCCCGAACGCCCAGGTGATCGGCCGCGTGCGCCTCGGCGCCGGCGCCAGCGTCTGGTTCGGGGCGGTGATCCGCGGCGACAACGAGTGGATCTCGATCGGCGAGGCGACCAACATCCAGGACAACGCCGTCCTTCACAGCGACATGGGCGTGCCCCTGACCATCGGCGCCGGCTGCACGATCGGCCACGCGGCGATCGTCCATGGCTGCACGGTGGAAGAGAACGTCCTCATCGGCATGGGCGCGACGATCCTCAACGGCGCCCGGATCGGCCGCAACTCCATCGTCGGCGCGGGCGCCCTCGTCACCGAGGGCAAGGAATTTCCCGAAAACTCGCTGATCGTCGGCGCGCCGGCCAAGGCGGTGCGCAGCCTCGACGCGGCGACGGCGGAAAAGCTGGCGGAATCGGCCCGCCACTACCGCTCCAACGGCGCGCGCTTCACGGCCGGGCTGACGCGCGTCGAAGGCTGAGCGGGACGGCATCTTCACGCCGCCTCTTTTCCCGTTGGGAAACTCCGCGTAAGACGCCTCACCTCTTGCCAGGGATAGCCCCTCGTCCGGCGCAGCGTCGCCGGCCGCCGAACGCCGGAACGACCGATGCTCTTCACCGAACTCGCCCGCTCGCTGCCCGCCACCGTTCCCTTCGTCGGCCCGGAGGCGCTGGAGCGGCGGATGGGGATGACGTTCCGCGCCCGCCTCGGCGCCAACGAAAGCGTCTTCGGGCCCTCGCCCCTCGCCGTCGAGGCGATGGCGAAGGCGGCGCGGGACAGCTGGGCCTATGGCGACCCGGAACAATACGAGCTGAAGCAGGCGATCGCCGCCCATCACGGCATCGGCGTGGAGAGTGTCGTCGTCGGGGAAGGCATTGACGGGCTGCTCGGCCATCTCGTCCATCTGGCGACGGATCCGGGCGATACGGTCGTCACCTCGTACGGCGCCTATCCGACCTTCAACTATCATGTCGCGGGCCATGGCGCCCGGCTCGACTTCGTCTCCTATCGCGGCGACGACCACGAGGATCCGGACGCGCTGATCGAGCGCGCCCGGGCTGTGCGGCCGAAGCTCCTGTACTTCGCCAATCCCGACAATCCGACCGGCAGCGTCCACGACGCAGCGACGATCGAGCGGCTGATCGACGCGGTGCCGGAAGAGACGATCCTCGTCCTCGACGAGGCCTACAGCGATCTCGCCCCGCAGGGCAGCCTGCCGCCGATCACGCTGATGCGGCCCAATCTCCTGCGCTTTCGAACCTTCTCGAAAGCCTATGGCATGGCCGGCGTGCGCGTCGCCTATGTCGTCGGCGAGCCGGGCGCGATCGTCCAGTTCGACAAGGTGCGCAATCATTTCGGCGTGTCGCGCATCGCCCAGGCGGGCGCACTGGCGGCTCTCGCCGACCAGGCCTATCTGCAGGACGCAATAGAGAAGATCGCGGGCGCGCGCGAGGAACTCGCGGCCATCGCGCGGCGGGCGGAGATGACGCCGCTCGCCTCGGCGACCAACTTCGTCGCCATCGACTGCGGCGGCGACGGCGCCCATGCGCGGGCGCTGCTGGCCGCGGTCCTGAAGCGGGGCGTCTTCATCCGCATGCCGGGCGTCGCGCCCCTCGACCGGATGATCCGGGTCTCGGCCGGGCGGCCGGACGATCTGGCGCTGTTCGAGGCGGCGCTGGCGGGTGCGATCGAGGAGGTCGGCCGACCGGTGCCCGGCTGAAACCCGGCATCATCCGGCAGGCAGCGGTCGATGCGGCGCGACATTTCGGCCAGTCAGTGCAGCACCAGCCAGGCCCGCGCCGCGCGCAGCGCCCGGGCGATCTCGGCCTTCGACAGGTCGCTTGCGACATCCTGGCGCTGCGCCGCTGCGCCTTCGACGCCCTTGTGAGCGGCAAGATTGAAGTACATGTGGGCGGCGACGAGATCGGCCGCGCCGTTGCGGCCTAGCGCTGCGGCAAGGCCGAGTTCCATCAGCAGGGCGCCGTCGAGGTAGTCGGCGCCGCTGGCGGCGTTCCGGTCGAAGGCGGTAAGGTCGATATGTGCCATGATCCCTGTCCCGTTGCTCGTTTCTTGTGGGACCGATCATCCGGCCATCGCTTCAAGAGGCGCTTAAAATTTGCGCTTAATTCGAGCTGAATCGGCCTTCCTGCCGGAGCGGTAAATAAACTGCGACACGGCGTTGGCACGCATTCAGCCGGGATTCATCCTGCGACGGCAAGATGGCGCTATCGGCAGCTTCCGTGCCGCCGCAGGATCGTGCGGCGACGGGAGGTCTGCGCCGCAACGGTCATCACATTTGGGCGAGTGGGCTTCCCCATGCAGGCGAAGGGAGCCAGATCGGCTTTCAACAGAGCTTTGACCGCAGTCGTTGCGCATCGCTTGTGCGAGCCGGCGCTGGTCGGTCTGAGAGCTTGCGCGGATCTCTGCCCTGTCCTCCAAGACCGGGCGCCTGCCGGCGACAGGCCACACCGGAAAAGCCGACCGGGCCAACCGGCGGCTGGCTCGCACGCACCGATGATCCGGCAGGCGCCTACCACCTGCCTCGATGAAACGAAGGACTCGAATCGATGAAATCCCTGCTTCTTGCAGCCGCTCTCGCAGTCTCCGCCGCCAGCCCGGCGCTCTCCGCAGACCCGATCCTCGGCAAGTGGCGCGCGCCCGGCGGCGGCATCGTCGAGGTCAGCACCTGCGGCGGAGAGTACTGCGCCACCGTCATCACCGGCCAGCACAAGGGCAAGGCGGTCGGCCGGATGAGCGGATCGGCAGGCAACTATACCGGCCAAGTCACCGACCCGCGCGACGACCGCACCTATTCCGGATCGGCGAGCGTCAGCGCGACCCAGCTCGAGCTCACCGGCTGCGCCCTGAAGGTGTTCTGCAAGACGCAGGTCTGGGTCCGGATCTGACGGCGGCGCTCGCCCGGCGGCACCAGTTCGGCAAGACGGGCGCAGCGACCGGAAGTCTCATGCTGCGGCCGAGTTATCCTCTCCATTGACGGATCGGGTGGGGAGCGGGCTTTTCATTGGCTGAAATTCCGTTTACGTTTACGTAAACAGCCGGAAGAACCGATCAACGGCCTGGCTGCCGACCAGGGAGGAAACCGAGATGCCGAAGACCGCCGTGATACTCGCCGCCGCTATTTTTGCCGCGGGCCTTTCCGCCGCGACCGCCGCCGAGCCGATTGTCGGCAACTGGCGCACCGCCAGCGGCGAGACCGCGAAGATTTCGCCCTGTGGCAAGGCCTATTGCACCACCATCGTGACCGGCCAGCACAAGGGCAAGCAGATCGGCCAGATGGGCGGCTCGGGCGCCAGCTATTCCGGCCAGATCACCGATCCGTCGAACGACAAGACCTATGAGGGCACCGCCAGGATCAGCGGCAAATCGATGAAGCTGACCGGCTGCGCCTTGAAGATCTTCTGCAAGTCGCAGACCTGGACGCGCCAATAGGCTGCGCCACCCGTTTCACCGCGTGATCGGCGGGGGCGACCGATCCGCGGCGACGACGCCGGCGCTGCCCGAGGCATCGGGCGGCGCCGGCGGGACTCCCGGCAGGGTCCCCGGGCAGGTTTGCGATCTTGCGGTCCGCGCAGCGCCGCGCAGACCTTGCATCTTGCGGCGCGTCTAGCATTTCCCGCCACAATCCGTTATATGCCGCGCCAGCGCCCCATGCATTGCAGGTGGGCGCCTTCATGGCCCGTGCTGGACGACATCCCGGCAAAGGGCGTCACGACCCCACGAAAAGCAAAAGAAAGGGTATCGCGATGTCGATCACCGCAGAGCGCAAGGCTGCGCTCCTCACCGACTATGCGACCAAGGAGGGCGACACCGGTTCGCCCGAGGTTCAGGTCGCGATCCTCACCGAGCGGATCAACAACCTGACCGAACACTTCAAGTCGCACAAGAAGGACAACCACTCGCGCCGCGGCCTTCTCAAGATGGTCTCGCAGCGCCGGCGCCTTCTCGACTATCTGAAGTCCCGCGAGGAAGCCCGCTACCAGACGCTGATCGAGCGTCTCGGCCTGCGTCGCTGACGCAAACACCGGCGGGGCTTCGACGACCTCGAGGGCCCGCCGACCCGATCTGCGGCCGCACAGACTGCGGCCACGCCTGACCCTGCAGCCCCGCCCCGACCAAGGGCGCGGCCGCGGACCACTGAACGGTCACGGGGCAGGATTGCCGGATGCTTCCGGATGGCCGCAAGGCCGGGCGCCCGAGACCGGGCGCCGCGCGAAGCCTCCCGCCGTCTTGCCCGTGGCGCGTTTCGACGACGACACACGTGAAAGATCCCGCGCGATCCGCCGATGAGCGGCTTCGGCGCGGAGACGAAAGGCAAACGAATGTTCAAATCCCACAAGGTGGAAATCGACTGGGCCGGCCGCCCGCTCACACTCGAGACCGGCAAGATCGCCCGTCAGGCCGACGGCGCGGTGCTCGCGACCTACGGTGAGACCGCCGTTCTCGCCACCGTCGTCTCCGAGAAGCAGCCGAAGGTCGGCTTCGACTTCTTCCCGCTGACGGTGAACTATCAGGAAAAGACCTTCGCGGCCGGCAAGATTCCCGGCGGCTTCTTCAAGCGCGAAGGCCGGCCGAGCGAGAAGGAGGTCCTGACCTCCCGCCTCATCGACCGCCCGATCCGCCCGCTCTTTGCCGAGGGCTACAAGAACGACACCCAGGTCGTCCTCACCGTCCTGCAGCATGATCTCGAGAACGACCCGGACGTCGTCGCGATGGTCGCTGCTTCCGCCGCCCTGACGCTTTCCGGCGTGCCCTTCATGGGCCCGATCGGCGCGGCTCGCGTCGGCTATATCGGTGGCCAGTACAAGCTGAACCCGCATGTCGACGAGATGGGCGAATCCTCGCTCGATCTCGTCGTCGCCGGCACCGAAGATGCCGTCCTGATGGTCGAGTCCGAGGCCAATGAGCTGTCGGAAGACATCATGCTCGGCGCCGTGATGCACGGGCACAAGGGCTTCCAGCCGGTCATCGACGCGATCATCAAACTCGCCGAAGTCGCCGCCAAGGAGCCGCGCGAGCACAACGCCCCGGATCACGCCGAGCTCGAGGGCGAGATGCTGAAGCTCGCCGAAACCGAGCTGCGCGACGCCTACAAGAACACCGACAAGATGGAGCGCTACGCCGCCGTCGACGCCGTCAAGAAGACCGTCATGGCGCACTTCCTGCCCGAGGGCGTGGAAGAGCCGAAATACTCCAAGGAAGTCGTCGGCGCCGTCTTCAAGTCGCTGCAGGCGAAGATCGTCCGCTGGAACATTCTCGACACCTCCTCGCGCATCGACGGCCGCGCGCTCGACACGGTCCGCCCGATCGTGTCGGAAGTCGGCCTCCTGCCCCGCACTCATGGCTCGGCCCTGTTCACCCGCGGCGAGACCCAGGCGCTGGTCGTGGCGACGCTCGGCACCGGCGAGGACGAGCAGTTCGTCGACGCCCTGACCGGGACCTACAAGGAGCGCTTCCTGCTCCATTACAACTTCCCGCCCTATTCGGTCGGTGAGACCGGCCGCATGGGTTCGCCCGGCCGCCGCGAGATCGGCCATGGCAAGCTCGCCTGGCGCGCCATCCATCCGATGCTGCCGGAGCCCGAGCAGTTCCCCTACACGCTGCGCGTCGTTTCCGAGATCACCGAGTCGAACGGCTCGTCCTCGATGGCGACGGTCTGCGGCACCTCGCTGGCGCTGATGGATGCGGGCGTTCCGCTGAAGTCCCCGGTCGCCGGCATCGCCATGGGCCTGATCAAGGAAGGCGAGCGCTTCGCGGTCCTGTCCGACATTCTCGGCGACGAGGATCACCTCGGCGACATGGACTTCAAGGTCGCCGGCACGGCGGCGGGCATCACCTCGCTGCAGATGGACATCAAGATCCAGGGCATCACCGAGGAGATCATGAAGATCGCCCTCGGCCAGGCCAAGGGCGGCCGTGACCACATTCTCGGCGAGATGTCGAAGGCCCTGTCGGAAGGTCGCGCCGAGCTCGGCGAGTTCGCCCCGCGCATCGAGGTCATGCAGATCCCGACCGACAAGATCCGCGACGTCATCGGCGCCGGCGGCAAAATCATCCGCGAGATCGTCGAGAAGACCGGCGCCAAGATCAACATCGAGGACGACGGCACGGTGAAGATCGCGTCGGCCTCGGGCAAGGAGATCGAGGCCGCCAAGAAGTGGATCCACTCGATCGTCGCCGAGCCGGAAGTCGGCGAGATCTACGAGGGCACCGTGGTGAAGACCGTCGAGTTCGGCGCCTTCGTCAACTTCTTCGGCTCGCGCGACGGTCTCGTCCACATCTCCCAGCTCGGCGCCGGCCGCGTCGCCAAGACGACCGACGTCGTCAATCAGGGCGACAAGGTCTGGGTCAAGCTCATGGGCTTCGACGAGCGCGGCAAGGTCCGCCTGTCGATGAAGGTCGTCGACCAGACGACGGGCGAAGAGCTCTCCAAGGAAGCGATGGACGAGCAGGCGTAAGGCCAGCTCGCTATCGGGGCGAAAGCCTCACCGGAATGACAGGCGCGCTCGGGGAAACCCGGGCGCGTTTTTTGTCGCACGAAGAGCTGTCGGCGTATCGCTCGTGGCCAGGAACGGCGGGCCACGATAGGTCAGAAAGTCGCGGCACGGGCATGAGCACCCGCGCGCCCATCCTCGCCTGCCCCACCTCGGGCCTCCCTGATCACATCCTCTCGCACCCCACCATCTCGGCTTTCCCGATTCCGCATCCGATGCTAAGCGACGGTGAGATCCTTGGCACGGCGACCGATGTTGCGACGGTCGTTCGGCGCGTATCACCCGTCCTTCGAAAGCCTCCTCCCATGCTCGACCTCACCCGCCTGCGCCGCGAAGCCGTGGAGGCGCCGGAAAGCGGCATCGTCGCCGTCGTCAATCATGCCCGTGGGCGCGAGGGGATCATCCCCATGTGGGCCGGCGAGGGCGATCTTGCGACGCCGAAGTTCATCGCCGATGCCGCCGCGCAGAGCCTGTCCGAGGGCGAGACCTTCTACACCTGGCAGCGCGGGCTGCCGGAGCTGCGGGAGGCGCTCAGCGCCTATTCCGGCCGGCTCTACGGCCAGAACCTGGAGCCGGAGCGCTTCTTCGTCACCGGCTCGGGCATGCATGCGATCCAGATCGCGCTGATGGCGCTGGCGGGTGCCGGCGACGAGGTGGTGTTCATCGGCCCGGTCTGGCCGAATTTTTCCGCCGCAGCGGGCCTGATGGGGGCGGCTCGGCGGGAGGTCAGCCTCGACTTTGTGGCCGGGCGCTGGAGCCTCGACCTCGACAAGCTGAAGGCCGCGATCACCGACAAGACCCGCGTCCTTTTCGTCAACACGCCGTCGAACCCGACCGGCTGGACCGCCGACCGCGAGACCCTCGCCGCGATCCTCGCCATGGCGCGGGAGGCCGGCATCGCCGTCATCGCCGACGAGATCTATGCGCGCTTCTACTATGACGGCCCGCGGGCGCCCTCCTTCCACGACGTGATGGCCGCCCACGACGCCATCCTCTTCGTCAATTCCTTCTCCAAGAACTGGGCGATGACCGGCTGGCGCATCGGCTGGATCGAGGCGAGCCCGGCACTCGGCCAGATCGTCGAGAACCTCATCCAGTATTCCAATTCCGGCGTCGCGGCGTTCATGCAGCGAGGCGCAATCGCGGCCGTGACCCGCGGCGAGGACTTCGTCGAGAACCAGATCACCCGGGCCGAGACCGCCCGCGACATCTTCTGCGACATCCTGACGGCGACGAACCGGGTGGAGCTCACCCCGCCGGACGGCGCCTTCTACGCCTTCTTCCGAATCGACGGCGTCACCGACACCAGAGCCGCCGCCTTCCGGATCGTCGACGAGGCCAAGGTGGCGATCGCGCCGGGCACGGCCTTCGGACCGAACGGCGCCCCCTTCTTCCGGGCCTGCTTCCATCGCCGGATCGACGAGGTCGAGGCCGCCGCGCACCGGCTGGCGGAGTGGATCGGATACCAGGTGTGACGGGCGACAGACGGGCGGCGCTGCTTCGCTCGCGGGACCTTGCGATCACCGTCGCGGCGGCGCTCCTCGGCGGCCTTGCCGCCGTCGCGCTCTCGCTGCCGGTCGCCTGGCTGCTCGGCCCGGTCGTCGCCACGACGATCTGCAGCCTCGCCGGCCTCGACACGCGGCCGCCGGAATTCCTGAAGACCTTCGCCTTCTTCGTCCTCGGCGTCCAGGCCGGCTCCGGCGTCTCGCCGGAGGTCGCGAGCCAGATCGCCCTGTGGCCGCTGTCGTTCCTGATCCAGCTCGTCGGCGTGCTCCTCGCGGTCGTCCTCTGCTACGCCTATCTCAGGCGCGCCCTCGGCTGGGATCATGCCTCCTCGCTCTTCGCCTCGCTGCCGGGCGCCCTCTCCTTCGTCGTCGCGGCAGCGTCCGAGACGAAAGCCGACATGGGCCGGGTGGTGATCATCCAGTCGATCCGCCTGCTCATGCTGATCGCCGCGCTGGTGCCGCTGCTCGGCGCCCTTGAAGGCGGCGGCACGATGGGCTCCTTGATCCGGCCGGGAGGCGAGGGCGGGCTGTTCGACTACGGGCTGATGTTTGCCGGCTGCGCCGTCACGGCCTTCCTGGCGGCCAGGCTCAACGTTCCGGGCGGGATGATGCTCGGCGCCCTGATCGGCAGCGCGGTGCTGCACGGGGCGAATGTCGTCACCGTCTCCCTGCCGGCCTTCCTCGCCCTGCCGAGCCTCGTCCTTCTCGGCATCATCGTCGGCGCGCGGCTGAGCGGCATCGACGCCAAGGCCTTCGGCAGGCTGCTGGTGCCGTCCCTCGGCTGCTTCGCCCTCTCCCTCCTCGGCACCGGCCTCGCCGGCATCGCGGCGGTGGTGTTCGTCGACCTGCCGGCGCCGAACGTCGCGCTCGCCTATGCGCCAGGGGCCCTCGAGGCGCTGACGGTGCTGGCCTTCCAGTTCGACATCGATCCCGCCTATGTCGCGGCCCATCACGTGGTGCGCTTCTTCGTCATCGCCATGGCCGTGCCGTTCCTCGCCAAGCGGGTGTCGCGGCGCGAGGCGCGCGACGACCGCCGGACGGCAGGCGCACCGGGCGAATAGGCGAAAGCCAAGAAGCGGACGCGAAGGGGCGCCCGAAGGAAGCTGGCAGAGGGTGCGGGATGCGCCGGCGTCAGGCGTCGATGGCGGCGAAGACGGAGGGATTCGGCGATTCGGCTTCCCCGCCCTCCGGGCCCCAGAAGATCACCCAGGCGGCGAAGTCGTCCGACATATCCTCGAAGCGGTGGACGTCGCCGGCCACGACGAACAGCGCGTCGCCGGCCTTTGCCTCGGTCCGCTCGCCGTCTTCGAGGAAGCCGCTGCGGCCGGAGGCGACGATGTAGAGAACGTCCTGGCTGTGGGGGGGGCGCAGATCCTCGCCGCGGGGGACGAAGAGCTGCAGCGACATGGTGCCGTGCGCCAGAGCCTCGACGTCGAACCGGCCTTCGGGCCACTCGGCGGTGGCCGGCAGTGGCAGTCGCGACTTCAGGTCGGCGAGGGTGGCTTTCATCGGCGGATCCTCCAGGATGGCAAGACCCGCCTCTCTCATCTCCGCGGCGCCGCCGGGCAGCCTCAGCCGCCGGCTTGCGACACGACCAGCGGGGTCACCTTCTCCGAACGTTCGAGGCTCGCCGGCCGTTCCGCGGCGAAGGGAATGCCGATCGCGTGCCAGGTCTCGACGAGGGCATCGCGCAGCGCCTCGATCAGCGCGTCGTCGTGCAGCGGCGTCGGCGTGATGCGCAGCCGCTCGGTGCCGCGCGGTACGGTCGGGTAGTTGATCGGCTGGATGTAGATCCCGTGTTCGGCGAGGAGGCGATCGCTAGCCTTCTTGCACAGCTCCGGATCGCCCACCGCCACCGGCACGATGTGGGTGTCCGACACCATCACCGGCAGGCCGGCCGAGGCGAAGATTTCCTTGGCGCGGGCGGCCTGGCGCTGCTGGGCGTCGCGCTCGCCCTGGGAGGTCTTCAGATGGCGGATCGAGGCGGTCGCCGCGGCGGCCAGCGCCGGCGGCAGCGCCGTCGTAAAGATGAAGCCCGGCGCATAGGAGCGGACCGCATCGATCATCGCCTTCGAGCCGGTGATGTAGCCGCCGAGAACGCCGAAGGCCTTCGCCAGCGTGCCTTCGATCACGTCGATCCGGCCGGCGACGCCGTCACGCTCGGAAATGCCGCCACCGCGCGGGCCGTACATGCCCACCGCATGGACCTCGTCGATGTAGGTCATCGCGTTGTACTTATCGGCGAGATCGCAGATCGCCGCGATCGGTGCGACATCGCCGTCCATCGAATAGACGCTCTCGAAGACGATCAGCTTCGGCCGCTCCGGCTCGGCGGCGGCGAGCAGCTCTTCCAGATGGGCGACGTCGTTGTGGCGGAACACCTGCTTCTTGGCGCCGGACTTGCGCACGCCCTCGATCATCGAGGCGTGGTTCAACTCGTCGGAGAGGATCAGGCAGTTCGGCAAGAGCTTGGCGATGGTCGAGATCGACGCCTCGTTGGAGACGAATCCCGAGGTGAAGACCAGCGCCGCTTCCTTGCCGTGCAGGTCGGCCAGTTCCAGCTCCAGCTCGACCAGCGGATGGTTGGTGCCGGAGATGTTGCGGGTGCCGCCGGCGCCCGAGCCCATCGCGCCCGTCGCCTCGGTCATCGCGGCGATGACGTCCGGATGCTGCCCCATGCCCAGATAGTCGTTCGAGCACCAGACGGTGATCTCGCGAGCCTCGCCGTCGTGGCGCCAGATCGCCTTCGGAAACCGTCCGGCGATGCGCTCGAGATCGGCGAACACCCGATATCTGCGCTCCGCATGCAAGGCTTCGATCGCCGAGGCGAAATGGCGCTGGTAATCAATCATCGTGCACTCCTCATCGGAACGGTTCTAAGTCCGCTGAGCCGCGTTGTCCACATTCGCAACAGACGAACCAGCCGATAACTGTCCAAACAATATGACACACATTCCAGCGATAATGACAACAGAAATTGACACTCGGCTGGATCATCTCCAAAGTCTAGGACGAAGGCGTTGATTTAGGACAAATCCGGCGACGATTTCGGCACGTGGCTTGCAGATCCTGCGGGCGGGTACGACCGCCGGCGCCGCTCACCGCTCGTCGCCGTCGGTCGAAGCCGCCGTTTCGCCGTCGCGGGGCCGCGGCGACGCGGCCTCGCCCGGCGGCTCGCTCCCTGCGCCGCGCGCCTCCGGGACAGGCTCGCCCGGCTCGGCGTCCCGGCGGGCCCGGGCCTGGATCTTGCGGCGCGCAAGATTGGCCCGCAGGGCCTGCTGCAGCCGCTTCTCGCGGCCCGACTTGCTCTCGTTGGACGGGTTCTTCGTCATGGAGGCGATGTATCGATTCCAAAGTGGAAATGCCAGATCGATCGGGTCGCGGCCACGATCACACTCGCGCAAACGCCGCCGTTACCGAAGCCTCCGGGTGACAAGACCCTGCCGGAGCGGATAGATCGGCGCTCGACACCTCTTGCCGGCGACGCCCTCGCCACATGCGGCAACCCGCTTTGGGAATGAAGATCATGATCGACCGCATCGGCTTTGCCGCCGAGCTCGCCGCCTATACCGAGACCCGCGGCCCGGTGACCATCGGGCTTGCCGGCGCCGGCCAGATGGGCACCGACATCGTCGTCCAGACCGCCCTGATGACCGGGGTGCGGGTCGGCGCGATCGCCGCCAACGGGCCGCGGCGGCCGATGGAGGCCATCGCCATGGCCGGCTACGACGCGGGCCACGGCGTCGTCGCCGGTTCTCCCGCCGCCATCGACGCGGCGATCGAGGCCGGCCGGATCGCCGTAACCGACGACATCGAGGCGCTCTGCGCCAGCGGCCGGGTGGACGTCATCGTCGATGCCACCGGCAGCCCGGAAGTCGGCACGCGGCTCGCCCTCCTCGCCATCGAGAACGGCAAGCACATCGTCATGCTGAACGTCGAGGCGGACATTACCGTCGGGCGCCTGCTCGCCCGCAAGGCCAAGGCGGCGGGCGTCGTCTATACGGGCTCGGCGGGGGACGAACCCGCCGCGACGCTGGAACTGATCGCCTTCGCCCAGTCCTTGGGGATGGAGGTCGTCGCCGCCGGCAAGGGCAAGAACAATCCCCTGCGCCACGACGCCGTACCGGAGGAATACGAGGAGGAAGACCGGGCGCGGAACATGAATGCCCGCATGCTGGTCGAGTTCATCGACGGGTCGAAGACGATGGTGGAGATGACGGCGATCGGCAACTCCACCGGCCTCGTGCCGGACGTTCCGGGCATGCACGGCCCGGAGGCGACCCTCGACAACCTCGCCCAGATCCTCTGCTGCGAGGAAGACGGCGGGGTTCTCTCAAAGCCCGGCCGCGTCGACTACACGATCGGCAAGGGCGTCGCGCCGGGGGTGTTCTGCGTGGTCAAGCCGCGCCATCCCCGCGCGATCGAGCGGATGGCCGACCTCAAGGTCGGCCCCGGCCCGTGCTTCGCCCTGGTCCGCCCCTTCCATTTGACCAGCCTAGAGACACCGCTTTCGGCGGCGCGCGTCGTGATGCACCGCCGGCCGGACATGGTGCCGGTCGATCGTCCCGTGGCCGAATGCGGTGCGCGCGCCAAGCGGTCGCTCGAGCCCGGCACGACGCTGGGACGCATCGGCACCGCCGACTATCGCGGATATGCCATGGAATGGCGCCATGCGCGGAGCGAGAGCGCCCTGCCCCTGGGGCTCGCCGAACATGCGCGGGTCACCCGCCCGGTCGCAGTCGGTGAGCTGCTCACCTATGAGAACTGCACGCCGGACGCCTCGCTCCTGGTGACACGGATGCGCCACGAGCTCGACGCTGCGGACGAGCGCGACTTCCGGTAATCCGCCGTCCGATCGATCGGATCGGACGGCTCACCGCAAGGGCGCGGTGCTCGATCGAGAGTGCATGGAGCGTCTTTCCAACGCTCTCTCGCGGGCGGCCCCGCCCGGCGGCCGGGTCAGACCCTGCCTGTCGCGGTCCTGGTGGCATCGATGGCGGTTTCCAGCCCCTTGGCCAGAACGCTGCGCTCATAGGTGGAGAGGTCTTCCAGCGCCTTGCGGATCGAGGCGAGCGGATCGCGCTTGAGGAGCTGGCTGCCTTTCTCGGTCAATTCGAGGCGTTCGGCGCGGCCGCGGCCGATCGTCCCCATCTTCGTCACCAGCCCCTTTTCGATAAGCGTGCGAACCGTCCGCGCCACGGCGCCAGAGGCGAGCCCCTGATGGCGCGCAAGGTCGATCGCGGTGCGGCGATCCGCCTCGGCCTGGTGGATATAGCGCAGGGCCGACCATTGGGCCGGGAAAAGATGCGCGGCATAGCCGTTGGAATGCAAGCGGCGCGCCACCTGCTCGAGCAGCCCTGTCAGGGCCTCCGTGGAATCAGTCTCCGTCATTTCCAGTCAAGTCGCCCCATTCATCATTGCGACCACGTGAAGCAGTCACAAGCACTATAGGAGGTGAGATTGGCTTCCGCGACTACGGAAAGATTGCAAAATATATCGGGCATCGGAACGGCAGCTGCTGTCTGGAATAATTCCACTTCAGTTTCCAACCGCCAGCCAGTAGATGCGGAGCGGCTGGACGAGCTTGAAGTGGTCGCCATCCTGTTGAGACTGTAAGCGAAAGTGAGTTTCGATTTCGTCATGGAGCCGCTCGGCGGCGCCCGCCCGGGACGCGTCGACGGCCACCAGGCGCGACAGGAATTCGTCAACATTCTTGAAACGCACCGTTTCTCTGAAGACGACATTCCCCCGCAGCCGGAAGCGACCCTCCCGCACCGCGTCGGCGATGGCGACGCCGGCGGCGTGGCGGATCGCCGTCTCGTCCTCGATGGGTCGCATGGTCTCGAAGTAGCTGCCTTCGGCCAGCGGCTCGACGATCAGGATCGCCCCACCCTCGCGGACGACCCGTCCCGCCTCGTCGAGCGCCTTGCCCATCTCGTCCACCGGCACGTGGTGAAGCGAGTTGAGGAAGACGGCCGCATCGAAGCTTGCCGGATCGAAGGGCAGCGACTGGGCTCCACTCACCGCGAATTGCGCGGCCGGCGTCTTGTTCCGGGCCGCTTCGACGGCGGGCGCATGCGGATCGACGCCCGCTGCCGCGAACCCCTCCGCGCTCAGCCGGGCGACCAGCCGTCCACCGCCGCAGCCGATGTCGAGGACGGACCGCGCCCCGGCCGTGCGCAGGCTCTCGACGACGACGGTGTGGGAGTTACCGGAGACGAAGGCGGCGTTGAGCGCTTCGGGTGTCTGCATCGGGTGGGCTCCTGTGCCGGATGAAGGTAGGTCCACCGTTAACGCCGATCCTGCCGGTGCGACAGCCATCTCGACCTGTTGGTCCGACAAATGCCCGAGCAGGCACTGACGCCCCGCACACGCCCCCGCCGCAGGTCGCGTCTTCATCAATCGCTGCGGACCTGTCAGAACGAGGATCATGACGAAGGCGCGATTCGAATGGCCGTCGGCTGAGGCAGTTGGCGTTCCCCGGGCGGAGCGGCCCTGCCCCGCCCTGCCGGCCGTCGGAAACATGCCGCGCAGCGGCGAGAAAGGCGAGCGATGATTGGCCTGACGACACCATCCACAGGCAGCGGCGTCGTCATTGCCGGCGGCGGCCAGGCGGGTTTCCAGGTCGCGGCGAGCCTGCGCCAGAGTGGCTATGCCGGCCCCGTCACCATCATCTCGAAGGAGGCGCGGCTGCCCTATCAGCGCCCGCCTTTGTCGAAGACCTACATCAAGACCGACGCGACCTTCGACAGCCTGCTGCTCAAGGCCGAGAGCTTCTTCGATAAGAACGCCATCGGCTTTCGCGCCGGCGAATGGGTCGAGGCGATCGACCGGGAGGCCCGCAAGGTCCAACTCGCCGGCGGCGGGCATCTCGCCTACGACCACCTGGTGCTGGCAACCGGTGCGGCGAACCGCGTCCTGCCGATCGAGGGCAAGGACCTCGCTGGCGTCCATCAACTGCGCACCGCCGAGGACGCCGAAGAGCTGCGGGCGGGCCTTGCGGGCGCCCGGCGGATCGTCATCGCCGGGGGCGGCTTCATCGGCCTCGAGGTTGCGGCTGCGCTGCGCTCGCTGGAGAAGGACGTGACGGTGATCGAGGCGGCCGAGCGGCTGATGGGCCGGACCGTGTCGCGCGAGGTCTCGGCCTTCTTTCTCGACGAGCACCGGCGGATGGGCACCGACATCCGCCTCGGCACCGCGCTCGGCGCTATCGTCGGCGACGTTGACGGAAACGGCCGTGCGCGGGCCGTGCGGCTGTCGGACGGCAGCGAATTGCCGGCCGACCTCGTCCTGATCGCCGCGGGCGTCCTGCCGAACGACCAGCTGGCGGCCGAGGCCGGCCTTGCTGCCGATAACGGCATCCTCGTCAATTCCCACATGACGACCGCAGATCCGCGCATCTTCGCGATCGGCGACTGCGCCGCCTTCCATTCGCCCTTCGCCGAACGGATCGTCCGGCTGGAATCGGTGCAGAACGCCGTCGACCAGGCCAAGCTGGTCGCCCGGAAGATCATCGCCGGCGACGAGGCGGCCGACACCATCGAGCCCTACAGGGCGGTGCCCTGGTTCTGGAGCGACCAGGGGCCGTTCAAGCTGCAGATCGTCGGGCTGACGGCCGGCGCCGACCATGTCGAGATCGCCAGCCTCGGTGAGGCCGGCAAGCTCGTCGCCTACTGCTTCAAGGGCGACCGGCTGATCGGCATCGAGACGGTGAACCGGCCGGGCGAACACATGCTGGGCCGGCGCATCCTCGCCGAGGATCTCGCCGTCGCCCGCACCGAGGCAGCGCGCGACGGCTTCGACCTCAGGGCCCATGTCGCGGCGCTGCAGGCCAGGGGCTGACCTTCCGGCACCGGCCGCAGGGGCCCGCACCAGCCGAAAACCATTGCGGGCGCGGCGGGGCATCACCATCTTTTCGTGGAGGCCGATGACCGGCCGACGACGATTTTCCGGAGGATGAAGCGAGTGACCGAGACCACGCTGAACACGACGCGCATGGACAGCCTCGATGCGCCGCGCGCCTATAGCGGCGTGAGGACGAGGCGGATGCTGTCCTTCGTCTTCGACTACACGATCGTCCTTCTGTTGTCGGTGCCGGTGGCGATCGTCGTCTTCCTGCTCGGCATCGTGACCTTCGGCCTCGCCTGGGGGCTCTATGCGGTCCTGCTGCCGGTGATCGCGATTCTCTACCTGGCTTTCACCATGGGCGGCTCCAGCCAGGCGACGCCGGGCATGCGCATGGCGGGCGTGCGCGTCGTGCGGCTGGATGGCGGCATCGTCGATCCGCCGCTGGCGGTCCTTCACGGCGTGCTCTTCTGGGCGTCCAGTGCCGTCTTGACGCCGTTGGTGCTGCTCGTCGGCCTGTTCACCCGCCGCAAGCAGCTGCTGCATGACCTGCTCCTTGGCACGGTCGTAGTTCGCGACCGGGATCACTGAGGCGTGGTCTAGGGCGTGGCCGGGCTGGCATCGGCCGCAGACCAACCGACCGTTGCGCCGGCGGCCGTTTGCGTTTCGCCGCGAAGGGCGATTGCGGCCTTCGATGTCGCCCGCGAACGGTGCCCGGCAAACGATTCGTGAGCAGCCGGGTTGTCAGCCGGCCTCCTGCCGGAGATAACGTCGCGGGGACAACAGCTCGCGACGTTTCATGGAATTCTTGCACATCTGGCTCACCTATCTGCTGATCGTGGTGAGCATCGTGGGCTATGCCTTGGAGCGCTGGCCCATCGAAGCGGTCGCGGCGGCCTCTCTCGGCGCTTTTCTCCTCGTCTTTTCGATCTTTCCCTATACCGACGCCGCCGGCCAGGCGGTGACCAGCGCAGACCTTTTGTCGGGCTTCGCCAATCCCGCGCTGATCACCGTGATGGCGCTCCTGATCGTCGGCCAGGGCCTGTTCGCCACCGATGCCATGGCGCGGCCGACGGCCTGGCTGACGCGGCTCGGCGGCAATGTCGGCGCCGGAGCGGTGGCGATCGTGCTGATCTCGGCAGCGACGCTCTCGGCCTTCCTCAACAACACCCCCGTCGTCGTCATCTTCATTCCGATCCTGACGATGCTTGCGACCCAGCGCGGCATCTCGCCGAACCACGTCTTCATGCCGCTGTCCTTCCTGTCGATCCTCGGCGGCATGACGACGCTGATCGGCTCCTCGACCAACCTTCTCGTCGCGGGCGTCGCCGAGCGATCCGGGATCACCCTCAACTTCTTCGACATCACCGTGCCGGGGCTGATGATCGCCGTCGTCGGCGCGGTCTACGTGATCCGCTTCATGCCGCGCATCCTCACCCCGCGCGAGGCGCAGGACGGCCGCGTCGTCGATCCCGGCGGCAAGCAGTTCCTCGGCGAGATCGACATCACCGAGGGACACGCCTTCCTCGGCTTCCGGGCCCGCTCCGGCCTGTTTCCCGGCCTTGGCGACCTGACGCCGCGGATGATCATCCGCAACGACCAGACGATCCTGCCGCCCTTCGACGACATCGAGCTCACCGTCGGCGACCGGCTGATCGTCACGGCGACGCGGCGGGCCTTCTCGCGAGCGCTTTCGCGCGGCAATCTGAAAGTGAAGACCCTCGATCCGTCGGGAGGCGACAGCGGCGGGCGTGCCAACAAGATCGGCCCCGACATGGTGATGGCCGAGGCAGTCGTCGCGCCGGGCTCGCGCTATGCCGGCCGCACGATGCAGTTCTCCGGCCTCAGGACCCAGTTCGGCATCACCCTCTTCGGCCTGCAGAGGAAAAGCCGCATGGCCCGGGCGGCGCTGTCGGAAATCCGGCTGGAGCCGGGCGACACGCTGCTCCTGTGCGGGCGCGAGGCGAATCTGTCGGCCCTTCGCGGCAACCACGACCTGCTGCTCCTTGAATATTCCGCGCAACCCATCCCGCAATCGGCCAAGGCGTTGCTCGCCACGCTGATCTTCGTCACCATCGTTTCCCTGTCGGCGTCCGGGATCCTGCCGATCGAGGTCCTGGCGGTGTGTGGCGCAGTCGCCATGGTCGCGACGGGCTGCCTCACCATCGGCGAGGCCGCCCGCTCCATCGACCGGTCGATCTTCATGCTGGTCGGTGCCTCGATCGCCGCGGCGACGGCGCTGGAGCGCACCGGCGGCGCCCATCTCATCGCCGAGAACGCGCTGTCAGCCCTCAACGGGGCCTCGCCGGTCGTCCTGTTGTCCGGTCTCTTCCTGGTGGTGGCGATCTTCACCAATTTCCTGTCGAACAACGCCACGGCGGTTCTCTTCACCCCGATCGCACTCGACATCTCCCGGCGCCTCGGCGTGCCCCCCGAGCCTTGGCTCGCCTGCGTGATCTTCGGGGCCAACGCCTCTTTCGCGACGCCGATCGGTTACCAGACCAATCTTCTCGTGATGGGGCCCGGCCGCTATCGTTTCTTCGACTTCGTGAAGGCCGGTGTTCCCCTCGTGCTTCTGGTGTGGTTAACTTTCACGATCGTCGCACCATGGTATTACGGGCTTTGACGAATTTCCGGGACAGCACGTGACCGTCCATCACCCGCAGACGCCGCAGTTCTTCCTCACCTCGCCCTCGCCATGCCCCTATTTGCCGGGGCACTCGGAGCGGAAGGTGTTCACCCATCTCGTCGGCGAGCGGGCGCCCGGCCTGCTCGACCTCCTCAGCCAGGGCGGCTTCCGGCGCAGCCAGAACATCGCCTATCGGCCGGCCTGCGAACGCTGCCGCGCCTGCGTCTCGGTGCGCATCCTCGTCGACGAATTCCAGCCGGGCAAGTCGATGCGGCGGATCCTCGCGAAGAACAGCGACCTCATCGCGCGCATGTCGCCGGCGAGCCCGACCAGCGAGCAGTATTCCCTCTTCCGTCGCTACATCGACCACCGGCATGCCCATGGCGGCATGGCCGAGATGAGCGTCCTCGACTATGCGATGATGGTGGAGGACAGCCAGGTCGACACGCGGATGATTGAATACCGCATCAAGGGCCCGGATTCGCGATTCACCGCCACCTCCGACGGCGACCTCGTCGCCGTCGCCCTGTCGGACGTCATGGCCGACGGCATGTCGATGGTCTATTCCTTCTTCGATCCGGAGCAGGATCAGCGCAGCCTGGGTACGCTGATGATCCTCGATCACATCGAGCGCACCCGCAAGCTCGGCCTCGCCTATCTCTATCTCGGCTACTGGGTGGATGGCTCGAAGAAGATGGCCTACAAGATCCGTTTCCAGCCCCAGCAGCACCTGACGCCGAAGGGCTGGGAGCGATACGAGGGCTGAGCCGCTCCAACGCGGACGATGCTGCCCGGCAGGCGACCGATGCGAGGCGGCGCCCGCAAGACTGACCCTTTCCGGATCTTCATGCCCCATCCCTCATCCCTGGCCGGTCCCAAAGCCGACGATGCCGCCCGCTACGCGGCAGGGCTCTCGCTGATCTTCTTCGGCGGCCTCGTCCTCTCCATCGACATCCCCCTCATCCGCCTCTCCGAGAGCGGCTTTGCCACGGTCGTCTTCGTGCGGGGCGCCCTGTCCTTTCTCGTTGCCGTGCTGCTCTGGGCGCTGCTCGGCCGGGGTGGCCGCGCGCCCCTGATCGCCGGCCGGCTCGGACTTGCAGTCACCGGTCTCTACGCACTGGCAACCCTGACGTTCCTTCTGGCGGTCTTCATGACAAAGGCCGCCAACCTTGTCTTCATCCTCGCCCTCAATCCGATGTTCGCCGCGCTGCTCTCATGGGCGATCGCCGGCGAAAAACCGTCGCGCGCAACGCTCCTCGCCATTCCAGCGACGCTCCTCGGCGTGTTCCTCATCGTCGGCGCGGGGCTCGACGGCAGCGCCTGGCTCGGCGACCTTGCAGCTTTGATGACCGCCTTCCTGATCGCACTCGCCCTCACCCTGGCGCGCCGCAGCCGCCAGGACATGCGCTACGCCTCAGCCATCGCGGCGATCGTTCCAGCGCTTCTCGCCCTTCCCTTCGTGATCGCCGGCGGCGGCCTTCAGTCGGAGGCCATCGGCTGGCTGGTCATCAATGGTGGCATCGTCATGCCCCTCGCGCTGATCTGCCTTGCCGCCGGGCCGATGTTCGTGCCCTCGCCGGTGGTCTCCATGGGCTATCTCGTCGAGACCGTGCTGGCGCCGGTGTGGATGTGGATGATCTTCTTTGAGCGCCCCTCGGCTCTGTCGCTCACCGGCGGCGGGCTGATCATCGCGACGCTGCTCGCCCACTCGCTGGTGGAACTGAGGGGCAGGCGCGCGCCGCAAAGGGCGTCGTGAGCCCGCGGCCGGCTTGGCGGAGACGCCGGACGGCTCCACGCTCCATCAGCCGGGCAAAGCGCATCGGTGGGCATGCCGGAAAATGATCGCGGGCTAAGAGGAGCGCCGCTGCTTAGCCGGCAAACCTGTTGTTCTTCGGGAAGCCCTTGGGCACCAGGCGGCCGGCCTGGGCGCGGTCGCCGCGCCATTCGAGCAGTTCCTCTTCCCGGCGCAGGAAGGCGCGGCCGGCGGAATCGGTCCATGACAGGCCCTCCGCCAGCTTGAACACCTTCACGTCGGAAACGCCGCCGTCCTTGTAGCGCTGCAGCCGGACACCCTTGCCGCGCACCATCTGCGGCACCTGGGAGAGCGGGAAGACGATGAGCTTGCGGTTCTCGCCGACGATCGCAACCGTGTCGCCGCCTGCCACCGTGACGGCGAAGCCGAGCCGGGCCGGCTCCGAGACGTTGACCAGCTGCTTGCCCTTGCGGGTGGAGGACAGCATATCCGCCTCGCCGACGACGAAGCCGGAGCCGTCGGTGGAGACCATCAGCCGCTGGCGATCGGGATCGGCGACGAAGGCGACGGCGATGTCGTCCTCGTCCTCCATCTCGATGGCGAGGCGGATCGGCTCACCCTGACCGCGGCCGGACGGCAGCTTGTCCGCCGACAGCGTGAAGGCCCGCCCCCGCGTTGACAGGAACAGAAGCTTGTCCGTCGTCATGGCGTGGAAGGCGAGCTTCAGACCATCGCCCTCCCGGAAGCTCAGCGCCGACGCGTCGGCGAGATGCCCCTTCATGCCGCGCAGGAAGCCTTTCTGCGACAGGACGATCGTCACCGGCTCCTTCTCGATCAGCGCGACGGTGATGTCGTCGAGATTGTGGCTGGGCGCATCGGCGAAGCGGGTCCGGCGGCGGCCAAGCTTGGTCTTCTTGGAGAATGTCTCGCGGACCTCGCGGACCTCGCCGGCGATCGCCGCCCACTGCTTCTCGTCCGAGGCGAGCAGCGCTTCCTTCTCGGCCTTTTCCGCCGTCAGCCCGTCGAATTCCCGCCGCAGCTCGAATTCCTCCAGCTTGCGCAGGGAGCGCAGCCGCATGTTGAGGATGGCCTCGGCCTGGTTGTCGGTCAGCTCGAAGGTGCGCATCAGCTCCTTCTTCGGCTCGTCCTCCTCGCGGATGATCCGGATCACCTCGTCGACATTGAGGAAGACCACGAGATAGCCGGAGACGATCTCCAGCCGCCGCTCGATCTGGCCGAGCCTATAACGCGTGCGCCGCTGCAGGACGTCGCGCTGGTGGGCGAGCCATTCAGCCAGCACCTCCTTCAGCGACAGGACCTTCGGCACCTTGCCGCCGGAGAGCACGTTCATGTTGAGCGGAAAGCGGCTCTCGAAATCCGTCAGCCGGAACAGCGATTCCATCAACAGCTCGGGATCGACCGCCCGGCTCTTCGGCTCGAGCACGATCCGCACGTCCTCGGCGGATTCGTCGCGGATATCGGCCAGCAGCGGCAGTCTGCGCGCCTGCAGGAGTTCGGCGATCTTCTCGATCAGCCGCGACTTCTGCACCTGATAGGGGATCTCCGTGACGACGACGACGTAGTTGCCGCGGCCAACGTCCTCCTTTTCCCAGCGGGCGCGCACGCGAAAGCCGCCGCGGCCGGTCTCGTAGGCCTCGCGAATCTGCGCCTGGCTGTCGATGACGACGCCGCCGGTGGGAAAATCCGGCCCCTGCACGAAGCGCAAAAGCTGGTCGGTGGTGGCCTCCGGGTCCTCGATCAGCTTCAGCGCGGCGTCGCAGAGCTCGGCGGCGTTGTGCGGCGGAATCGAGGTCGCCATGCCGACGGCGATGCCGGACGAGCCGTTGGCAAGAAGGTTCGGGAAGGCGCCCGGCAGGACGACCGGCTCCCTGTCCTCTTCGTTGTAGGTAGCGCGGAAGTCGACCGCGTCCTCGTCGATGCCGCGCAGGAGCAGCGTCGCGACCTCGGTCATGCGCGCTTCGGTGTAGCGCATGGCGGCGGCGCTATCCCCGTCGACATTGCCGAAATTTCCCTGACCGTCGATCAGCGGGTAGCGGACGGAAAAGTCCTGGGCGAGGCGCACCAGCGCGTCGTAGATCGCCGCGTCGCCATGGGGATGGAACTTGCCCATCACGTCGCCGACGATGCGGGCACATTTCTTGTAGGCGTCGCCGGGATCGAGCCTGAGGATACGCATGGCGTGGACGATGCGCCGATGCACCGGCTTCAGCCCGTCGCGCACGTCCGGCAGCGCCCGGCCCATGATAGTCGACAGCGCATAGGCGAGATAGCGCTCCTCGAGCGCCGTCTTCAGGTCGATCGGTTCGATGTCGCCGCCGCCGCCCGGCGGTTCCGCAGCCTTGCCCATTGCACGCGTCTATCGAAGGTCAAGGGATGGAACAAGACCGGAACGGATCGATCCTCAGCTTTTTGTGACGCCGTGGAGCCCGGAATTTCCCGCTCCTCGGTCATCCGGAGGCGATCCCGTCTTCTCGCCGCCGGATTTGTCCGTAGATTGGCCGCTACGATCGCGCTAATCCTCGCGCGGGGCATGACCGGATGGCGCAGGGCGCTCCGGGTCCAAACTCGAAAGAAGGTAATTCATGTTCGCCAAGACTTCCGTGTCACTGACAACGATCGCCGTCGCGCTGATGGGCTCGACCGCGGCCTTCGCCGCCGACGCGAACGCCTTCGGCGAACGCCTGAAGGCGGTTGCCGCCGAGCAGAACATGACGGTCGGCTATGCCAGCGCCACCTCCGAGGGCGACGACGTCATCCTGAAGGCCATGACCTTTTCGCCCAAGGGCGAGGAGCCGGCGCAGCTCGGCGACATCACCTTCGAGGACGTAACCGGCTCGACCGGAGAGGGCTGGAAGGTCGCGCGGGTGCCGATCGCCGACATCGACGTCACCGAGGACGACAACCACACCGTGGCCACCGGCATGTCGATCGAGGGCGTCGAATTGCTGCCGGAAGACCGCAGCTCGCAGCCTGCGGCCAAACAGTTCTCGGCCTTTTATTTCGATAAGGCCGGGCTTGAGAAGCTGACCGTCGAGAAGGCCGGCGCCAAGGTGTTCGACCTGTCCAACGTCTCGGTCGAGAACACCATCAACGACGACGAAACCTTCTCCTCGGACTTCAACTTCGGCACCTTCGACGCCGACTTCACCAAGGCCGATCCCGAGACGGCCAAGACCATGACCGAGCTCGGCTACGGCACGCTCGGCGGCGCCATCGAGGGTAGCGCCAGCTGGGATCCCAAGACCGGGACGCTGTCTCTGGATCCGTTCGACATCACTGTCGAGAATGCCGGCAATCTGTCCTTCACTTACGAAATGGCAGGCTACACGCCCAACTTCATCCAGTCGATGCAGCAGATCTCCAAGCAGATGGCCGACAATCCGGAGGCCAACCAGAACGCCGGCATGGCGATGATGGGGCTGTTGTCGCAGCTGTCGCTCGGCTCGGCCGACATCACCTTCACCGACGATTCGCTGACCGGCAAGCTCCTCGACTACTATTCCAAGCAGCAGGGCATGACCCCGCAGCAGCTGATCGGCCAGGTCGAGGCGATGGTGCCGGCAGCGCTCGCTCAACTGCAGAACCCGGAGTTCCAGAAGCAGGCGACGGATGCGGTCTCGACCTTCCTGAAGGACCCGAAGTCGCTGTCGGTGTCGATCGATCCGGAGACCCCGGTCCCGGCGATGCAGATCATGGGCGCGGCGATGGGCGCCCCGCAGACTCTGCCGCAGGTTCTGTCGCTGGAAGTGACGGCCAACGACGCGACCGAGGACTGAGAGACCGAGGACTGGGGGCTCCGTCCGACGGCGTGATCGGCGAGGCCGGCAGGCGGCTTCCGGACACGCCTCGGCGCGGGCGAGGACGGAGCGTCGACACTCAAGGCGCCTCCAAACTCGTGGCCGCACATGCATTCTCGCGCCGGCCGGGCCTAACAGTGCCCGGTCGGCCTCTTACTTAGGGGCATATCGACTTGGACTGCGTCCGCCGCATCGGCATGACGCGGCGATGCTGCGAGATCCACCCAAGATCCGAAGGAGATCGCCATTTTCGGCCTACCCCCCGTTCCCGACGCCATCCTCGGCGGCATCCTTCTCGCCGCCATCGCGCTGTGCGCCGTGATCGTGCTCGCACGGACCATCGGCCTCAGGTCGTTCTCGAAGATGACCGCCTTCGACTTCATCATCACGCTGGCCACAGGTTCGCTGGTGGCGACCGCCGCCTCGTCCGCCGACTGGTCCGCCTTCCTCAAGGCTGTCGTGGCGATTGCAGCACTGATGAGCATCCAGGTCGTCCTCGCCTTTGGCCGGCGCAACAGCCGGGCCGTGACGTCGCTGGTCGACAACGAGCCGCTGCTCCTGATGCGCGACGGCGTCTTCATCGACGCGGCGATGGCGGAAAGCCGGGTCTCGCCCGGCGACGTCTATTCCAAGCTGCGCGGCGCCAACATCCAGGCGATGAGCGAGGTGCGCGCCGTGGTTCTGGAGACCACCGGCGACATCTCCGTCCTGCACGGCCACGGCTTTGCGCCGGAACTGTTGCGGCACGTGCGCGGGTCGGAAGAGGCCGGGTTCGAGCTCAGCGACAAGGCGAAAAGCGCGACCCGTAAGGCGTGAGAACGGCGCTCAGGCGGTGCCCCCCCCCGGCGTCGCGTCGTGGTGCGGCCCGGAAGGGCCGGCTCCTCGCCATTCCCACATCAGGAAAGCGCGTCCGCAGGAACGACGTGACGCGCTATGCCGCGCCTTGCCGGGCGCCATATCGCTGTCAGCAGATCACTGGCGATTGAGACCGATCCGGATGGAAGACGCCCCCCTGATCCTGACGCTCGGCTTCGACGCCGCGAGCTTCACCCATCTCGACGCCATGCGCCGGCGGCATTTTCCGGCCGAGCGCAATTTCATCCCGGCGCATCTGACGCTGTTCCACCATCTGCCCGGCGAAAGGGAGCAGGACATCGCCGCGACGCTTCGCTCCGTCGCCCGCGACGTTGCGCCGATCCCCCTCGCCGTCACGGGCCTGCGCTTTCTCGGCCGTGGTACGGCTTGCGAGATCCACGCCCCTCGCCTCGCCGAGCTCCGCCGCGACCTTGCGGCCCGCTGGCGGGACCACCTGACGCCGCAGGACGCGCAAGGGTTCCGCGCGCATGTGACGATCCAGAACAAGGTGCCGGCAGCCGAGGCCCGCGCCACCTTCGAAACGCTGCGGGCGGAATTCTCGCCCTTTGCGGCGACCGGAACCGGCCTCCTCCTCTGGCGCTATCGCGGCGGCCCCTGGGAAGAAGCGGGAACGTTTCCCTTCGGCGGGGATGCGCCTTTGCAGAGCGCCCCGAGAGCCCCGTCCGTTGACTGACCAGCCTAGGATTGCTTTAACGTCAATAAAGCAACCCATCAGTGCTCCATGCCGACCGGCCCGGCGGCCCGCCGCCTCAACCCCGTCGCCTACCAGATCCCCGGCCGGCTTCATGCCGGGGCCGGGCAGCCCCGACGTCCTCATCGGCGGCACGGCACGGGGGTCGTGATCGACGGCTCGCCGACAGTGCTGATCAACGGCCAACCGGCCTGCCGTGTCGGGGACATGGTCGTATAGGGATCGAACAGGCTGAACGCGATCACGGGCGGCTGTCCTTCGGTGATCATCGGCGACGCGCCGGGTACGAGATCCGATGCCTTTCGGCGGAGGTCGCTGTCAGAGCGAGTGGAGCCGCGATCGAAAGACCCGTTCGAAACGCTACACGATGCAATCGAACAGGGAGCGATCGAGTCCATTGCCGACGATCTCGTCGCGGGCAACATCGTGACAGCCTATGCAAAGGCCTATGCGACAGGCTTGACGCTCACGCTGCTGCCTTCCAGCGCGGGTGAAGCGGTTGCAATGGCCATTCTTTCGGTGATTGGTCTCGGCACCGCGGGCAAGATTAGCGGCAAGACGACCCGATTTCTGTCAGGCGGATCGGCCAGGAAAGGAGGGATCGGGCTTCTGGCGACCNGCTACGGCACCAAGATCGAGAAGGACATGCCGAGACGCGGATGGACGCGGGAGCAGGTCGAGAGAACCATCAGCGCGCCTCATCGCCAAGCGAGAGGAAGAGACAAGATGGCGGCCCGACGGAACTCAGAACAACGATCCCGCAAGCATCCACTATGATCGGAATGGGAGCTACGTCATTCGGAACGACGTTACGGGGGACATCGTGCAAGTTTCCAGGCGCGGCGACCCGAATTGGCAGTCATCCCGGTAGAGCGGTATGCCCATGTCCGACAATGACGCCACTCACGATGTGGCCCGACAACATGTTCGGGAGTGGCAGCGCCAGGACCGCAAGATACTGGGTATCGAGCGGCTCCTCGTCGACGAAGAGGGCCACGTCACGCCCGATCTCGACGGCATCGCCGATTTCTCGGACGCCAGCCGCGAGCAATCGCATGTCGCGGCCCGGCGCTTTCTCAAGATGTACGGCTCGGACCCGCACGAGAGGTTCGACTTCGTCGCCGAGTAAGGGAAAGACGCCGGAGCCTTACCCCTTCTTCGGCTCCACCGGCGCGACCCGCAGCCCCAGCTCCCGCAGCTGCGCCGGGGATGCCTCCGCCGGTGCCCCCATCAACAGATCGAACGCCTGCTGGTTCATCGGGAAGAGCGCGATCTCGCGCAGGTTCTTCGCGCCGCAGAGCAGCATGACGATGCGGTCGATGCCGGCGGCCATGCCGCCATGGGGCGGGGCGCCATACTGGAACGCCCGGTAGAGGCCGCCGAAGCGCTCCTCGACGTCGGCGCGCGAATAGCCGGCGATCTCGAAGGCCTTGACCATCGTCTCCGGCAACTGATTGCGGATGCCGCCCGACGCGATCTCGAAGCCGTTGCAGACGATGTCGTACTGGAACGCCTTGATCGACAGCGGCTCCTGGTTTTCCAGCGCATCGATCCCACCCTGAGGCATCGAGAACGGGTTGTGGGCGAAGTCGATCGTCTTCTCGTCCTCGTCATATTCGTAGAACGGAAAGTCGATGATCCAGGCGAGCTCGTAGGCGTCGCGGTCGAGGAGGTTCAGCTCCTCGCCGACGCGGGTGCGCGCGGCGCCTGCGAACTGGACGAACTTCTCCGGCCGGCCGGCGACGAAGAAGCAGGCGTCGCCGGCCTCGAGGCCGAGCTGGGTTCGCACCGCCTCGGTGCGCTCCTCGCCGATGTTCTTGGCCAGCGGCCCGGCGCCGGAGACGGCCCCTGCCTCCTCGCGCCAGAAGATGTAGCCGAGGCCCGGCTGGCCCTCGCCCTGCGCCCAGGCGTTCATCCGGTCGCAGAAGGCGCGGCTTCCGCCGGTCTTGGCCGGAATCGCCCAGACCTCGACCTTGTCGTCATTGGCGATCATGTTCGCAAAGACCTTGAAGCCCGAGCCGGCGAAATGCTCGGTGACGGCCTGCATCTCGATCGGGTTGCGCAGGTCGGGCTTGTCGGAGCCGTATTTCCGCATGGATTCCGCATAGGGAATGCGCCGGAACGTCTCCGACACGCGCTTGCCGTCGGCGAAGGTCGAAAAGACCTCGCGGATCACCGGCTCCATGGTCTGGAAGATGTCTTCCTGCTCGACGAAGCTCATCTCGACGTCGAGCTGGTAGAACTCGCCATAGAAGCGGTCGGCGCGCGGATCCTCGTCGCGAAAGCACGGCGCGATCTGGAAGTAGCGGTCGAAGCCCGACATCATCAGGAGCTGCTTGTACTGCTGCGGCGCCTGCGGCAGGGCGTAGAACATGCCGTTGTGGAGCCGCGACGGCACCAGGAAGTCGCGCGCCCCCTCAGGGCTCGAGGCGGTCAGGATCGGCGTCTGGAATTCGGTGAAGGCCGCATCCTGCATCAAGGAGCGGATCTTGGCGATGATCTTCGTGCGCCGCATGATGTTCTTGTGCAGCGTCTCGCGGCGGAGGTCGAGGAACCGGTACTTCAGCCGGATGTCCTCGGGATAGTCCGGCTCGCCGAACACCGGCAGCGGCAGTTCCTTGGCCGGCGAGAGCACTTCGATCTCCCGGGCGAAGACCTCGATCGCCCCGGTCGGCAGCTTGGCGTTCACCGTCTCGTCGGAGCGGGCCTTCACCTCGCCGTCGACGCGGATCACCCATTCGCCACGCACCGTCTCGGCGGCCTTGAAGGCGGGCGAATCGGGATCGACCACCACCTGGGTCAGGCCGTAGTGATCGCGCAGGTCGATGAACAGAAGCCCGCCATGGTCGCGGATGCGATGCGCCCAACCGGACAGGCGCACGGTCTCGCCGACGTTTTCCTTGGTCAGGGCGGCGCAGCTGTGGGTGCGGTAGCGATGCATGGCTTGTCTCGTCGCAGGTTCATGGCGCAGCGCTTCGCCGGGAGACGAAAGCACGCGAAAAACGTCTTGGAACAGGTGGCGGACAAGCGCATGGCCGTCCTGCGATGTCAAGATCGCGGCGCCCGAGGCAAGCCCTCGTCCCACATCCGGCCGCCTCGCGGCGGCCGGATGGAAGGCGCATCGGGGCGGCCTGCCTCGCGGCGGCCGCGTGTAAGGCGCATCGGGACGGCTCGCCGGAGGGCTCGCGGCGCGGCCCCGGCCGGCTCGATCGGCGGCACGGACCGGCGCGGGCGGAGGATCTGCGAGATCGCCGGACACGGGCGGGGCGATGGCCGTTCAGGCGGCCGCGCCGTGCCCGCTGTGGCAGGTCAGGCGGCAGGTCAGGCGGCCAGCACCGAGTCCATCTTCACCTCGAGATCGGCGGCCCAGCGCCGGGTGATGTCGGCGATGACGCGCGGCAACTCTTCCTTGGGCTGCGGCGTCGAGAAGAAATAGCCCTGCATCTCGTGGCAGCCTTCGGCCAGAAGCGCCCGCATCTGGTCCTCGGTCTCGATACCCTCCGCGATCACCTGCATCTTCAGGGACTTCGACAGGCCGATCACCGAGCGCACGATGGCGATGTTCTCGGCCCGCCCCATGTCGCGGACGAAGGACTGGTCGATCTTGATCTTGTTGAAGGAGAAGCGGCTGAGATAGCCGAGCGAGGAATAGCCGGTGCCGAAGTCGTCCATCGAAACGGTCAGGCCGCGGCTGCGCATCTGCTTGAGGATGTCGAGCACGCGGTCGCTCTCGTCGAGGAACAGCGATTCCGTCACCTCGATCTGCAGCCGGCTCGCCGACAGGCCGGAATTCGCCAGCGCCCGGTCGATGTCGGCCAGAAGCGTATCGCTCTTGAACTGCATGGCCGAGAGATTGACCGAGATGGTCATCGTCTCCGGCCAGCTGGCGGCCTCGGCGCAGGCGGTGTTCAGGCACCAGATCCCCAGCCGCTCGATCAGCCCGGCCTCCTCGGCGAGCGGGATGAAGTTGCCCGGCGAGATCATGCCCTTTTCCGGATGGTTCCAGCGCAGCAGCGCCTCGAAGCCGCTGACACGCTTCTCCGCGATGTCGACGAAGGGTTGGTAGTACAGCTCGAACTCGCCGGCATCGAGGGCCGCCTTGAGGTCGAGCTCCATTTCGCGGCGCTGCTTCAGCCGCGAGCGCATGGCCGGCTCGAACAGCTGGGAGGCCCCCTTGCCCGAGCGATCCTCCTTGGCCTTGTAGAGCGCGAGGTCGCAATTCTGCAGCAGAATGTCGGCACTGACCGGCTCGCCCGCATCGATGCTCGGATCGTGCGCGACGATGCCGACGCTGGCGGTGGCGAAGATCCGTCGCCCGTCGATCTCGAAAGGCTGCTCGAACGCCTCGAGGATCTTGTCTCCCAAGACCGTCGCGTCCACACCCTTCTTGGACTGCGGCGCGATGACGCCGAACTCGTCGCCCCCCAGCCGGGCGATGCTGGACTTCGTGTCGATCAGGCCGGCGAGACGTTCGCCGCAGGATTTCAGCAGCGCATCGCCGATCGGATGACCATAGGTGTCGTTGATCGACTTGAAGTTGCGGATGTCGACGACGATGACGGAGAAGGGCTTCTTGGCGGTCTTCAGGAGCTGGTCGAGCTCCTCGCCGAACTGGCGGCGATTGGGCAGGTCGGTGAGCTGGTCGTGCCCCGCCAGGAAGTGCAGCCGCTGGGAAATCTGTTCGCGCTCGGTGATGTCCTCGAAGGTGATCAGCAGACCCTTGCCGGGCATGCCGCGACGCTTGACCTCGAGGATCGTCCCGTCGGGCATGGTCATCTGCAGGCTATCGTTCTCGTTCTCCTTGAGGGCGCTGGTGAGGGCGGGCTCGGTGAAGAACTTTTTGGCGGGGGTGAGGATGTCGAACTCGCCGAAGCGCTCGTTGAAGACGCCGTTGGTCAAAAGGAGGCGCCGCTGGCCGTCCAGCATGCAGAGCGCCTGGCTCATATTGTCGAGCGCTGCCTGCAGCTGGCCCTTCTGGGACTCGATCTTGTCGGACAGCATGTTGGTCTTGGCGTCGAGATCGGTCTTCAGGAACTGGCAGCGATCCTGCATCTGCGCGAGGGCGACCGTCGCCTCGCGCACCTCCTTCGGCCCCATCGGCTGGATCTTGATGTCTTCCTCGTCGGCCACCAGCGCCCGAGCCGTCTGGGTGAAGCGCTTGAGGGGCGTCGAGATGGAGCGGATCAGGAAGACGAGAAGGCCGACCATGGCAAGGAGCACCGCGCCGAGACCGATCTCGGTCTGCAGCGTCAGGCTGTCGAAGGCACGCTCGGCGACTTCGCCGCGCTCGTCGAGATCGGAGCGGATGAGGCGGACGGCGGACTGCAGGCCGACGGTCACCTTTTCCAGCTCGCGCACGACAGTCGGCTTGGAGATGGAGGCATAGCCCGTCTCGATCAGGCCCAGCGAATAGACCAGCCCGCGGAGTGCTGCCTTGGCCTCCGGTGCGATCTCCGTTTCCAGAACCACGGCGACGACCCTGCGGACCTCCACCACGGCGGTGAGCACATCCTCGAGATCACGCCCGCCGAGCGCACTGCGCCTTGCGGCCTCGCCCTCCAGCTGGACCTTGCTGTCGATGCCGCTGAGCACGTCGTTCATGTTGACGAGGCTGGTCTGCAGCTGCGTCAACGGCTCGACACCGACGCCGACGAAGGCGCTCATCTTCTCGATCGAATCGAGCTGGCCGCGATAGGACAGGAAGCCGAAGGCAACCGTCAGTCCCGCAAACAGCAAACAGCCCAGGATGAGCCTCACCTTGATCGACATGACGCGTCTTTCTCGGCACCAGAACCACGATACTCGGCGTCAGATCGTCCCGAAGACCTCGCCACTGGCGCACTATGCCGACCCAAAGTTACTCCGCCGTTACGGATTCACGATCACGTGATTCTGGTTCTCCGGACGGATCGCCGCACTCATCGATGTGGCCCGTTGTTGAGGGGACCGAACAGGGCGAAAGGCATGCGACGTCAAAGGCTTTGCGGCGAGCCATGCTGCCGGCGAGAAGGGTCGCATCTTCGGCACCTGGGAGCAGACTTGTGCGTATCCAGCAGGCGCCCAGCGCGCCGCCACTCTCGGTCGCCTCTTCCCGCCATCCGGCAGATTTCGGCCGTCCAGGCGGTGGGGGCCGACGCCCGACCCGGATGGCAGGCGGATCAGGCGGGAGCCGATCCGACGCTCCGCGCAGCGAAGCCGCTCCGCCTGCGCCCTATTCCGCCGCGTCCGGCAGCGTCACGGGCTCCGGCGCGTGCTGGATCCTCTCCCTGGCCATCGGATTGTTCGGATGAGTGGTCCAGTTGCCGTATTCGTCCGGGATCGGTCTTTTCGTCCGCGGATCGGTGCCTGCGATGCGCTCCATGGTGATGCAGTCCTCGACCGGACAGACATTGACGCAGAGATTGCAGCCGACGCATTCCGCGTCGATCACCTCGAAATGCCGCCTGCCGTCCACCATGCTGGTAATCGCCTGATGCGAGGTGTCCTCGCAGGCGATGTGGCAGCGGCCGCAGGAGATACACTTGTCCTGGTCGATCCGCGCCTTGGTCACGTAGTTGAGGTTGAGATACTGCCAGTCGGTGACGTTGGGCACGGCACGCCCACGAAAATCCTCGATGGTGGCGTAGCCCTTCTCGTCCATCCAGTCGGACAGGCCGGAGGCCATCTCCTTCACGATCTTGAAGCCGTAGGTCATCGCCGCCGTACAGACCTGGACTGTGCCGCAGCCGAGGGCGATGAATTCCGCCGCGTCCCGCCAGGTGGTGATACCGCCGATGCCGGAGATCGGCATGCCGCGGGTCTCCGCGTCCCGGGCGATCTCCGCGACCATGTTGAGGGCCATGGGCTTGACCGCCGGGCCGCACATGCCGCCATGGGAACCCTTGCCGTCGATCGTCGGAGTGGGGGCGAAATTGTCGAGGTCGATCGACATGATCGCCGAGACCGTATTGATCAGCGAGACGGCGTCGGCGCCGCCCTTCTTCGCGGCCCGGGCCGGATGGCGGATGTCGGTGATGTTCGGCGTCAGCTTGACGATCACCGGCAGCTTCGAATGCAGCTTGCACCAGCGTGCGACCATCTCGATATATTCCGGCACTTGGCCGACCGCCGAGCCCATGCCGCGCTCGCTCATTCCGTGCGGGCAGCCGAAATTCAGCTCCACCCCGTCGGCACCGGTCTGTTCGACCAGGCCGAGGATCTTCTGCCAGGGCGCCTCCTCGCAGGGCACCATGAGCGAGACGATCATCGCCCGGTCCGGCCAGTTCCGCTTGACCCGGGCGATCTCCTCGAGGTTCGTGTCGAGCGCCCGGTCGGTGATCAGCTCGATGTTGTTGAGGGCGAGCAGCCGCCGGTCCGGCCCCCACATCGCGCCGTAGCGCGGCCCGTTGACGTTGACGACCGGCGGATCCTCACCCAGCGTCTTCCAGACGACCCCGCCCCAGCCCTGCTCGAAGGCGCGCTGGACGTTGTATTCCTTGTCTGTCGGCGGCGCCGAGGCGAGCCAGAACGGGTTCGGCGAGGAGACGCCGAGGAAGCTTGTCGTGAGGTCGGCCATCGGCGATAGTCCTCTGTCTCAGGGCAGAATTGAATCTTGGGCGGGCTCCGCTCTCGAGCAGAGGTGAGTGACGGACATGGCTGAGGAACGGCGATATACGATCAATCTCTTGCCGCAGCCGGAAGGCGGCTTCACAGTCCTCGTCCCGGCGCTGCCGGAGGTCGTCACTGAAGGAGACACGCGCGAGGAAGCCCTTGCAAACGCGAAGGAGGCGATCGAGGGCGTTCTGGCAATGTACCGCGAAGAAGGGTGGCAGATCCCGGCCGACGTCGAGCCACAGCTCGAGCATCTCACGGTCGCAGCCTGAACTTGGCTCCGAAACTGCCGGTCTGCTCGGGAGCCGAGGTAAAGCGGGCGCTGGAACGAAACGGATTTCATCTCGTCAGAGTGAGCGGCAGCCATCACATCATGAGGCGCGACGGCCCGCCAGTGAGGAATGTGACAGTCCCTGTTCATGGCCGGAATGCCCTCAAGCGCGCGACGCTGGCGCAGATCCTCAAGCAGACGGGTCTATCGGTCGAGACACTCATCACCAGTCTCTGAGCCAGTCTCTGAACTCACTCCGCCGCGATCCTGCCCGCCGCCGTCAGCGCCGCATGGATGTCCATCGCCGCGATCTTGCCGTCCTCGACGGCGACGACGGTCAGGTCCTCGCCCTCCGCGATGCAGTCGCCGCCGGCCCAGACTCCCTCCAGCGACGTGCGGCGCACGGCATCGACCCGAATGCGGCCACGCTCCAACGCGATTCCCGCTCCTTCGCCGTTGGTGCCGTCTGCGACGAAACTCTGGCCGATCGCCTTGAACACCTGGTCGGCCTCGATCGTCACGGTCTCGCCGGTGAGCACGAGCCGGCCCGCCTCGATGCGGGTGCGCTCCATCTCGATGCCGATCACATGGTCGCCCTCTGCCAGGATCCGCTTCGGCTGCAGGTTGAAGCGCAGGTGGACGCCGCGCGTCGCCGCCACGTCCTGCTCGTAGAGGCTCGCATTCATCGCGTCGCGTCCCCGGCGATAGGCGAGCGTCACCTCCTCGGCACCGAGAGCCCTCGCCTGCACGGCCGCATCGATGGCCGTCATGCCGCCGCCGATGACCACCACCCGCCGACCCACGGGAAGCTGCGACAGGTCCGCCGTCTGGCGCAGGTCGGCGATCCAGGCCACCGCATCGTGGGAGCCGGCCGACGCCTCGCCTTCGGCACCCAGCGCGTTGACACCGGCAAGGCCGAGCCCGAGGAACACCGCGTCGTAATCCCGGCGCAGCTCCGCCAGGTGGATATCGCGGCCGAGCGCACGGCCCGTCTGAACGGTGATGCCGCCGATCTTCAGCAGGAAGTCGACTTCCCGCTGCGCGAAGTCGTCTGTCGCCTTGTAGGCGGCGATGCCATATTCGTTGAGGCCGCCCGGCTTCTCGCGCGCGTCAAAGATCGTCACGTCATGGCCCAGCATGGCGAGCCGGTGCGCCGCGGAGAGCCCGGCCGGCCCGGCTCCGACGATCGCGACCGTCCGCCCGGTCGGCGCCGCCCGCTGGAAGGGATGGCGTCCCGTCTCCATCATGGCGTCGGTGGCGTGGCGCTGGAGGAGACCGATCCGCACCGGCTTGCCCTCGGCGACCTCGCGCACGCAGACCTCCTCGCACAAGGTCTCGGTGGGGCAGACCCTCGCGCACATGCCGCCGAGAATGTTCGCCGAGAGGATCGTCTTCGCCGCACCGATCGGATTGCCCGCCTGGATCTCGCGGATGAACAGCGGGATGTCGATGGAGGTCGGGCAGGCGGTCATGCAGGGAGCGTCGTGGCAGAAGTAGCAGCGGTCGGCCTCGACCAGCGCCTCGTGCCGCTCCAGCGCCGGATGGAGGTCGCCGAAGCCCTGCGCCAGCGCTTCGACGGGCAACCGGCCGGCGGCAATGTCGGGTCGGCGTGGCAGCGGATCGGACATGGCGATCGTTTTCCCTCTAGCTGGCCCTCTGGCTGGCCCTGGCTCCCCGCGCGGTGGCGGCGAATGCCCGGCGGGAAGATCAGAATGATTCGATTTTTCCGATCCGTCAAATTTTTTATCGTTTGGTCAAAAACGCTCTGGGGCGGCGCCGGGAGGCAGGCGATGCGAGGGAGGCTGAAGCCTTTCCGAGGACGGGACGTCGAAGGGGCATTGTGCCGCGCCGTCGGGACCGCAGCTCCGGGGCCGCCTTGACCTTCCAGTCACTGGAAACCCCATCTACCGGGACCGATCCGGAGCGGTGCAAGCCGCCGCAAATGCCATACGACGATGGAATGAACCGATGACCCCGATGTCCCCCGCTCGCGAGAGCGCGAAGACGGCCGTCCTCTACCGGATGGTCATGGAACAGCACGTCTGCCCCTATGGGCTGAAATCCAAGGACCTGCTCGAGCGCGAGGGCTTCGCGGTCGAGGATCACCGGCTTCAGACCCGCGAGGCGACCGACGCCTTCAAGGCCGAGCACAACGTCGCGACGACGCCCCAGACCTTTATCGACGGCGCCCGGGTCGGCGGCTACACGGAGCTGCGCGAGTATTTCGGCAAGGCGGTGAAGTCGAAGGACGAGACCACCTACCAGCCGGTGATCGCGATCTTTTCCGTCGCGGCGCTGATGGCCCTCGCCTTCTTCTATGCCGCCGAGGGTACCGTCTTCACCGGCCGGGCGATCGAATGGTTCTTCGCCATCTCCATGTGCCTTCTCGGAATCCAGAAGCTGCAGGACGTCGAGAGCTTCTCGACCATGTTCCTGAACTACGATCTCCTGGCCAGGCGCTGGGTGCGCTACGGCAAGATCTATCCCTTCGCCGAAACGTTCGCGGGCGTCCTGATGATCGCCGGAGCCCTCACCTGGCTGTCGGCTCCCATCGCGCTTGTCATCGGCACGATCGGCGCCGTCTCGGTGTTCAATGCGGTCTATGTCCAGAAGCGCGAGCTGAAATGCGCCTGCGTCGGCGGCGGCTCGAACGTGCCGCTGGGCTTCGTCTCGCTGACGGAGAACCTCGTGATGATCGGCATGGGCCTGTGGATGCCGATCCGCATGATGGTCTGGGGCGGCTGAGTTCGCATCGAGGCGGATTCGTCGCCGGTCCACCTGGCCAGCCGCCGTTCCTTCGGGGGCGCCGGCGAGCCGGTTCTATTCGTCCGGCCGCGGCTCGGGTTCGCGCTTTTCCAGCGGCCGGCCCGCCTCGCTCCAGCCGTCGGTCCCGTCGGGATACCAGTAGACGGACGTATAGCCGGCTCCGACCGCCCGCTTGGCGGCGTTGTAGCTCATCCAGCAGTCACGCTTGCAGTAGAAGAGAATCCGGGCGGCCTTGTCCCCCGCGGTGATCCGTTCGATCCCGTCGAAGAGATAGCGCTCCATGATCGGCGCGAGTTCGCCATAGCCCGTGTCGACGAGCCAGATCGAGCCGGGAATGTCCTGCCTCGGCTCGGGCCGCCAGAGCGTGCCCTTGGGCAGGTTCTTCGGCCTCGGCACCCGGGGCAGGACGTCGACGAACGGCACGCCGTCATCGTGCAGCCGGCCCGCCTCGGCCGTATCGACCACGGTCGCGCCGGACAGCGTCGCCGGCACGGGGGCGCGGTAGTCGTCCATGCGGTAGCCGTCGGGCTCGGGAACGACGGCTCGGGCGCCGGCGGATCGCTCGGTCTCAGGCGCGGCGTCTCCCGCAGCAAGGACAGGGAGCGCCACGCACGCGCATGCCATCGCGAAGACGAAGCCGGCGACGAAGCGAAGACGGCCCGGACGGATCCGGGCCGGCCGCGTCTCAGCCCTTCGGGCCGACCGCGGGAGCATTTGCCCTGTCTGCATCATTGCCCCCGCCTGAAGCCGCCGCCTTGCCGGAAGGCGCGATCGGCCGGTTCTCCTCGTCCAGCAGCGGCACGCCGTAGGACAGGAGAATGTCGTTGATCTCGCTCTGGTTCTCGGCGATGGCGCGATTGAGGGTGCGCTTCCATTCCTGATCGGCCGGGCGCACGCCCATGGTGATCCGGTAGGCCATCGCCGGTCCCTTCTCCTCATGGGTCAGCGGCACGACGGCGAAATCCTCGCCGGCCTTCTTGGCGTAATAGCCCGCCATCGGGCCCCACAGCACCGCCGCGTCGATCTCGCCTTTCGCAAGGTCGGTCATCATCGACTGGGCGGAATTCTCGATCCGGGTGTCGATGACCAGCGGATAGGCCTTCGCCGTGGCCATCAACCCGGCCTTGGCCATGTAGGTGCCGGGCGGCGTGCCGGCGACGATGCCGACGCGCTTGCCCTTCAGCTTGGGATCCTCGAGCAGCGTCACGCCGTCGAGTTCGCCGCCCTTCGGATAGACCAGCGCATAGGCCGTCCGGTAATAGGCATTGGTGTTCTGGACGAGTTCGTCGCCCTGCGGATAGCTCATGATGATGTCGCAGAGGTTCGAGCCCAGCGTCATCCGCACGAAACCGGTCGCCTGCGGGAAGTAGGAATAGGTGACGTCGCTGCGGCCGAGCTTCCTGGCCAGAAGCTGAGCCACCTCCTGCTCGAAGCCCTCCCCGGCCTGGTTGGAGAAGGGCATGTTGTTCGGATCGGCACAGACCCGCAGAACGTCCGGATCCACCAGTTCGACCTCGCTGCCGAATTCGCGGTCCTGCGCCAGGGCGGCGCCGGGAAGCGCTGCCACGGCGAGGAGAGCCAAAGCGAGGCGCCGCAGCCCTCGCCATGCCCGGTTTCTCGGCACGTCAAGCCCGACAGGGGCTCTCGATCTGGCGTTTGCCGTCATCGTCAAAATCCCAGGCAGCTGTATTCTTCTTCCTGCGCCGGCTTGTTGTTGGCGATCCGCTTGGGTTCGCCGCGTCCGACGACACCGTCGGCCCGGGCCCGCAGATAGATGTAGATCGCGTCCATCGAGCACATGACGTTCGGATCCTCGCCCCAGGCCGGCATGATGGAATTGCCGCTCGGGTTCCACTTGTTCTGCTGGCCGCTGACGATGATGCCGGCGAAGTCGTAGTAGGAGAGGTCCTGCAGCTGGTCGACGAGGTTGGGCGCGAAGGACGAGCCGAGGCCATCCGGACCATGGCACTGCATGCAGTTCGCCATGTACTTCTTGTAACCGCGCCAGGTGTACCAGTCGGCCTTGCCGTCGGCGCCGACGATGTAGGTCGGGTTACCCGCCGGATCGACATATTTGCCGAGATCGCCTTCCGTCGCGGTGTTGCCCTCGGTCGCGGTATCCTTGGAGGGATGCGCGTCGGGCTTCATCTTCTCGGGATCCGCGGCCTCGGCCATCTGCGCGCCGCCGGACTGGTCGGCCGACGGGGCTGCCGGTTCGGCGGCGTTTCCGCCCGCCGCGGCGGCGGTATCCGCGTTGCCGCCGGACGGTGCCGCTGCCGCCGGGGCGGACGACCCGCCGCCGCTATCGGCTGCGGCGTTCTGGCCACCCGCGGCCTGGCCCTGCGAAGCCTGGCCCTGTGCGTTCTGGCTCCCCGCATTCTGGCCCTGGGGCACGATGGTGGTGCCGGAATTCTGGGCGAGGGCGAAGCCGGAGACCGAAAGAACCAGGGCGCCGGCAAGGGCAATCATCTTCGTCGTCATACATGTCCTCAACTACTGGCGCTGAAAGCGCATCGCCATGTCGGCCCACCTGCGGTCCGCCTGCCTGCCGGGCGGAAGATATGGAAGGTTCGCGACCCGGCCACTCATGAACGTCGATCGCTGCAGCGGCTTTCATTCCCATTGTGCGGCGCAATCCATGCACCTGCGGAAAAACGCCCGACGCCGCGGCACGGCGGACAGAGCCGCCGGATTCTGGAATTTTCGGGAAGAAGTCCCAGTTCCCGGACCCCTTCAGCGAACGAGCCCCGCGATCGCTTCGCGGGGCTCGTCCAGGTCACGCCGTGTCGGCTGTTACTTCGAGGCGGTCTGGTCGGGGACCGTGAAGACCGTCAGCTGGCCGCCGAGGGCGGTGTATTTCGACAGGGCCGCATAGCCGCCGACCGCGCCGAGACCGGCATTCGGATCGGTGAGGCCAGCCGCGAGGCCGATGCCGGCCCAGCCGCCGATGCCCGACAGGATGCCGACCATCTGCTTGCCGTCCTGCTCGTAGGTCATCACGTTGCCGATGATGCCCGACGGGGTCTTGTAGCGGTAGAGTTCCTCGCCGGTCTGGGCGTCGACGGCCTTCAGATAGCCCTCGAGCGTGCCGTAGAAGACGATGCCGCCCTTGGTGGCCAGAGCGCCCGACCACACCGAGAACTGCTCGGGCAGCGACCAGACGATCTCACCCTTGCCGGCGTCCCAGGCGATGAAGTTGCCCATGCCGCCATGGCTGTTCGGAGCCGGATACATCGACAGCGTCGCGCCGACATAAGGCTGGCCCGCGGTGTAGGCGACGCGGAACGGCTCGTAGTCCATGCAGACGTGGTTGGTCGGTACGTAGAACAGCTTGGTGTCCGGCGAATAGGCCGCCGGCTGCTGGTCCTTGGTGCCGAGCGCGGCCGGGCAGATGCCGGTCGAGTTCACGTCTTCGCCATTGTGCTCGGTCGAGTACTGGTCGACGACCAGCGGACGGCCGTAGGTCTCGGAGCTCTTGTCCATGTCGACCTTGGTGGCCCAATTCACCGCCGGATCGTACTTCTCGGCGACGAGCAGCTCGCCGCTCTCGCGGTCGAGGGTGTAGGCGAAACCGTTGCGGTCGAAGTGAACGAGCGCCTTGTGGTCCGTGCCGTCGACGCTGACGTCGGCGAGGATCATCTCGTTGACGCCGTCATAGTCCCACTCGTCATGCGGGGTCATCTGGTAGACCCACTTCGCCTCGCCGGTGTCAGCGTCGCGAGCGTTGATCGTCATCGACCACTTGTTGTCGCCCGGGCGCTGGGCCGGGTTCCAGGTGGAGGGGTTGCCGGTGCCGTAATAGACGAGGTTCAGCTCGGGATCATAGGAGAGCCAGCCCCAGGTCGTGCCGCCGCCGATCTGCCACTGATCGCCTTCCCAGCTCTTCAGCGAGGAGTCCTTGCCGACCGGCTTGCCGAGCTCGGTGGTCTTCTCCGGGTTCATCAGCATTTCGTTGTCCGGGCCGGTCGAATAGGCCTTCCAGACTTCCTTGCCGTCGGCGAGGCTATAGGCGGTCATGCGGCCGCGCACGCCGAACTCGCCGCCGGAGATGCCGACCATGACCTTGTCGTTGATGACCTGCGGGGCCATCGTGCCGGTCTCGCCCTTGGCCGGATCGCCGTTCTTCACCGACCAGACGACTTCACCGGAATCGGCATTGAGCGCGACGACCGTGGTGTCGGCCTGATTGAGAATGACCAGAGCCGGGCGGTCGCCCTCGGCCGGAGCGTAGGCGACGCCGCGGTTGACGGTGTCGCAGCACATCACCGGAATGACGTTCGGATCCTGCTTCGGCTCGTATTTCCACTTGATCGTGCCGTCGTCCGCGAGATCGAGGGCATAGACGATGTTCGGGAACGGCGTGTGCACGTACATCGTGTTGCCGATGACGAGCGGGCTGCCTTCATGGCCACGCAGAACGCCGGTCGAGAACGACCAGGCGGGGACCATCTTGGAGACGTTGTCCTTGTTGATCTTGTCGAGGGACGAATAGCGGGTGTTGGCATAATCGCCGGTCGGCATGACCCACTGGCTGGCATCCTTTGCCAGATCGTGCAGGGCTTCGGAGGCAGAGGCGACGCCGCCCAGCCCCATCAGAAGGCTCGAGGCGAGCGCAGCTTTGGTAATCGTTTTCAGCATGAATTGTCCTCCCAAGGAACCGAGTTCACTTGCCGACCCGCGATGGGCCGCCAACGTGATGTCAGCGATGTATGGGGAAGGCTTCCGGCAGCGTGTCACGACCTCCAATAGGGGTCTTGGTGGGCACCGTTGATCATTACCCTACCAGTGGCCTTCGAGATTCGGGGCGCTCCCAACACCGCCGATCTTGAAGCCGGAAACCATGGGGCACACCCTAATGCGGGAATTTTTCCTGTGCAAGCACTGATATCGGGAATTTCTTGGTGCACCGCACAAAGAGAGTGGATTAATATATCTTCCTGAGGTAATTCCCATGGGGCAGGCACGCAGAGCTCGGCACATCGCGCCCTGCCGTGAAAGCAACTTCGAAACATCTCCGGTCGTGATCCGGCGCGAGCTCCGCGTCCGGCCGACCTTCTTTCTCCGACGAAGATCGGCCTGACCGCAATTGTTCTCCAGATAGCGCTTTTCGAACGACTACCCTCGATCGGGAGACGGCAGAACATCGGATCCCGGCACCCGGCGCGGGAAAGATTTTCTTGCGATGCGCGATGTCGCGCTGCAGCATCGCCCTCGGTCATCTTGCCGCAGGCAGCGCCGGGTCTTTCCAAACCGGCGGGCGATCGGTCATCCTGCCGGCCGCGGCCGGCCTGAGAGCCGCAAGTCGGCGGCCGGCGAAGGTCGCAGAACACGAAGCCGGAAGGACGTGCAGCATGTCGAACCGCGGTTGGTCCTTTGCCGCCGCCATGGTGGTTCTGGCGTTCGCGTGGGTCACGCCCGCGGCAGCCGCCCCGGACGGCGGCTTCGTCGAGATCGCGCCCGGCGTCCATGTCCGCCACGGCGCCGTTGCCGGGACCACCTCGGAAAATCACGGCGCCATCGCCAATCTCGGCTTCATCGTCGGGACGAGAGCCGTCGCGATGATCGATTCGGGCGGCAGCGTCGCGGATGGGGAGGCGGCGCTGGCGGCGATTCGGCAGGTCACCGACAAGCCGGTCGAATGGCTGATCGACACCCACATGCATCCCGACCATGTTTTCGGCAATCAGGTCTTCAAGGCCGTCGGCGCCACCATCCTCGGCCATCGCCGGCTGCCGGCCGCTCTTGCAGCCCGTGCCGATTTCTACAAGCAGTCGATGCGCGAGCAGCTGGGGCCGGCGCTGGACGACGCGGTGACGGTCACCTTGCCGGACGACACGGTGGCGGACGAACGGCGCATCGACCTCGGCGGCCGGACGATCCTCGTGAAGGCCTGGGAGACCGCCCACACCGACAACGACCTCACCGTCTATGACGAGGCGACGCGCACCCTGTTCGCCGGCGACCTCCTGTTCATGGAGCATTGCCCGGTCGTCGACGGCTCGATCCTCGGCTGGCTGGCGCAGCTGCCGGCCCTGACGGCGATCCCCGCCGAGCGCGTCGTGCCCGGCCACGGGCCGGTCAGCGCGCCGTGGCCCGAGGCGCTCGAACCGCAGGCGCGTTATCTGGAGACGCTGGCCGCAGACATCCGCAAGGCCATCGCCGAGGGCGTGCCGATGGCCGAGGCCGTACCGCAGGCGGCGGCGAGCGAGCGAGACAAATGGCAGCTCTTCGACGACTACAATCCTCGCAACGCCACCGCCGCCTATGCCGAGCTCGAGTGGGAATGACCTTGCGGCGAGGCATCGACCGGCGAAGGCGAGCCGAGCGAGTTCGCGCGGCCCGAGCGGGACAGGCTGGCTCGCCGAGCCGTTCGTCCCGCCGCCTTATCCCGCCGACGTGAAGAGCCGCGCTCTTGCAGCCGGGACGGCCGCGAGCAAAATGCAGGCAGACATGCGCCGGGGCGAAACGGGAGTTCGCGGGACCGGCACGATCTTTTGGGAGGAAACGACATGGCCGCAACCGAATGCACCCGCACGGGCGCCCGCAGCAGGACGGCCCTCGCGCTTGCCGCCTCGTTCGCGATGGTTCTCTGCTCCGCCGGCCCGGGCTTGGCCCAGACCGCGACCTCGCCGGAACAGGCGGCTGCCGAGGCCGCAGGCGCATGGGCGGAGCTGAAGCCGGACCTCTTCGGCGACAAGGAGCTGATCGAAGGCACCGACACGGTCGCCATCGATGCCCCGAAGCGCGCGACCGACCCCGCCGTCGTGCCGGTGACGCTGAGCTTCGACCCCAAGATGGACGTGCGCAAGGTGACGCTCGTCATCGACGAGAACCCCTCGCCCGTCGCCGCCACCTTCGAGTTCGCACAAGGCGCCGACATCCGCGAGCTTTCGACGCGGGTGCGGGTCAACGCCTATACCGACATCCACGCCGTCGCCGAGACGGGCGACGGCAAGCTCTACGTCACCAAGGCCTTTGTGAAGGCGGCTGGCGGCTGCGCCGCGCCGGCGGCGAAGGATCCGGAAGTCGCGGCCCGCGAGATGGGCAAGATGAAGATCCGCGCCTTTGAGACCGACGATCCGGGGATGCACGAGGCGCAGCTGATGATCCGCCACCCCAACAATTCCGGCCTGCAGAAGGACCAGGTGACGCTTCTGTACATACCCGCCCATTTCATCACCGACCTTCAGGTCGACAAGGGCGGCAAGACACTGTTCACCATGACCGGCGGCATCTCGATCTCGGAAGATCCGAGCTTCCGCTTCCGCTATGGCGCGAGCGATGCCGGGCCCTTCCATGCCAAGGCGTCCGACACCGACGGCAAGGCCTTCGAAAAGACCTTCGACGGCGTCGAGTCCTGACGGCCGCGCCGGCCTCGCCCCGGCGCTGCGCCCGTCGGCGCCCGACGGCGCCGATGCACCGAAGCACGCGGTTTCGGCGACGGGCAAACCCGCTCTCGTCGCCGAGGCCGTTCAGCCCCTACTCGAAGCAGCGGATCTCGGCTTCCGCCTGGGCGCGGCGCAGGTCGCCGATCGCCGCCTTCGATTCCGCCGACTCCCGGAAGATGCTGCCCTTCTCGCCGGTCACCTGGCCCATGGAGAGCCAGGTCGAGGCCTCGACGTAGCGCTCGTAGGGCACGATCGAGGCGACGACGTCGAAGGAGCAGGAACACTGCTGCAGCGCCGTGCGCGTCTCGCCATTGGTGGCCATGCAGGCGAAGACGTAGTCGGCGATGGCGGTCGTCGGATAGTCGGTGCGCGTGATCGATGCCGCCTCGCCGGCATCGGTCGGAAAGCGGACCGCCCCCGCCCCCTCGCCGGTGAGCGTGCTGGCTGCCCCGGGACTTGCGGCGGCATTGCCGGTTGCACCGGCGCCGCCCGCCGTACCTGCCCCAACAGCCGGCGGCGCAATGCCCGGCGCCGTCTGCGCCAGGCTGGCAGGGGCCGTCACCAGAAGCATCGGAGCCGCGAGCAGCGCCGCACCGATCGCCCGCTGCATCGCCACGCGCCCGTTTGAATTGGTCATGCTGATCCTCCCGAAACCGCGCCTTGAGGCGGCGACTTCCTTCATCGTTCCACCGACCGGCCGGCGTCATTCTCCGCAGATCGCGGCGGGAATGGTTCCCGATCTTCGCCGCGGCCGCCCGGCATCATTTGGCTGCGCCAGTTCCGGCCCCCGCCCCGGCCTCGCTCCCGACCGTCGGCGCGGCACGCACAAACTCCCCGAATGCCCGCGGCCCATCCGGAACGTCGACGCTGGCGATCTCCTCAAGGGTCGCCGCATCGAGCTTCACAAGCGTGTTGGCAAACCAGTTGGCGACATAGACGAACCGGCCGTCGCTGCCGGTGGCGATCCCCTCGGGATAGTCGCAGCAGTCGAGCTGCGCGAGGCGCTCGCCATCCTCGGGATCGAACACGGTGACGGTACCGCCATACTGGTCGGTGACGAAGACCTTCCCCTTCGTCTCGACCGCATCGTAGGGATGCGAGCCGACGGGGACCGTGCGGATGACGAAATGGCCCCGCGCATCGACGACGCTGACGCTGTTCGAGCCGACATTGGCGGCATAGACGCGGGTGCCGTCCTCGGAAAAGGAGACGCCAAACGGCCGCTCGCCGACGACCACCCGGGCAATCACTTCGCCGGTCTTGGCGGCGAAGAACGACAGCTGGTTGGAATCCCGGTCAGCCGTCACCACCACCGATCCGTCGTCCGACACGGCAATGCCGGAGGGCGACTGGCCGGTCTCGAACGTCCCGACCACGGCTCGCTTCTCGGGATCGACCAGCAGCAGCGAATGGGAATACCAGTCGGCGACATAGACCGGCGAGCCGGACGGATGGACGGCGATGCCCAGCGGCCCGCCCCCGACCTTCACCTCGCCGATCACCTCTTGCTTCACCGTGTCGACGATGGCGATCTGGCGGGACTCCGGCTGCGACACATAGGCGCGGGTGCCGTCGCGGCTGACCGCGATGCCGGCCGGCTTGCCGGGCACCGCGATGGTCTTCTCGACGGTCATCGAGTCGAGGTCGACGAAGGAGAGCGATCCGGCTTCCTGGCTGGTCACGTAGCCGACGTCGCCGGCCGCCGCGTCTGACGCGGTGACGAGAGAGAGGGCCGTGGTCAGGGAAACGGCGGTCAGGCAGGCAGCGGCCAGACGGGCGGCGGCCAGACGGGCGGCGGTCGCCGCCATCCGGCCAGCGGAGGTCCCGCTCACGATCCCGATTCGACCTTCTTCTTCAGGTTCTCGAGCCCCTCTTTGATGAACGCCGTCACCCCGTTCACCGCCGCCTCGTCGTTGAGTTCGGCCGGGGGATCGTTGTTCGGATAGCCCCGATAGAACGCCGCGCGCCACGTCACCTCGGATTTCGCCCCGCCGTCTGCCGGCTTCACGGCGATCGTCGATGAGTAGTTCGTCGCCGGCAGGAGATCGGTGTCCACATGGCCGATGAAGGTCGAGTAGCTCATCTTCGCGGCGTCGTATTTGGAGAGTTCCTCCTCCATCATGCCGCCGGAGGTGAAACCGAGGGTGCGCACGGAGCCCTTCTCGTTGCCCTGGCTGGCGTCGGCGATGGCGATCCGCGGATGCCAGGACATGTCGCCGAAATTCTGGATCACCGCCCAGACCTTGTCCGGTGCGGCATCGATGGTGATCGTCTCGCTCGCCTTCTGGCGCGTCGGCCCATGCGCCGCGGCAAGGCCCGGCAGGAGCATGAGCGCAACGACCAGCGCCGCAAGCTTGGTGAAGACCCGATGTGTGAACAAGGCCCGTCTCCTCTTCCGATTCGGTGCCCACCCGAACCACGGCCGGTGCGGACCCTAGTCACAACCGGCGCCGAGGGAAAGGCTCATCTTTTCCGCGACAAGCGCGGGCGGGGCGCCGGGTTTTCCGAATTTACTCTTACGTTCGCGTCAATTAAGATCGCCGCGAAATGCCTCGGCCCCGGCCAGCCCGGCACGGGAGCAGAGTGTGGCGACGGCTGGCGGTTCCGGCCGAAGCCTTGCGCCGCCCGCCAGAAGGCCCACAGTCCGAGGCGTCCGGTCCGGGGCGCCCAGACTGAAGATGAGCGCCCCGCCGACGGTTTCGCCAGGCGGCGCTACGGACAAACGATCGGGAGGACGATCCATGGACCTGACATTCACGGCCGAGGAAGCCGCATTCCGCCAGGAGGTGCGCAGCTTCATCCAAAGCAACGTGCCGCGGGACATCCACGAGACGCTGCTCGCCGGCCGTCATGTCTCCAAGGACGGGCTGGTGCGCTGGACCCGCATCCTCAACGACAAAGGCTGGTCGGTTCCGCACTGGCCGGTGGAACATGGCGGCACCGGTTGGGATCCGATCCGGCAATACATCTTCCAGGACGAGATGCAGCGGGCGCCCGCCCCGCAGATGCTGCCGTTCGGCCATTCGATGGTCGGGCCGGTGATCTACACCTTCGGCTCCGATGCGCAGAAGGCCCGCTTCCTGCCGCGCATCGCCAATCTCGACGACTGGTGGTGCCAGGGCTTCTCCGAGCCCGGCGCCGGCTCGGATCTCGCCGGCCTGGCGACGCGCGCGGTGAAGGACGGCGATCACTATGTGGTCAACGGCCAGAAGACCTGGACCACGCTCGGCCAGTATGCCGACTGGATCTTCTGCCTGGTGCGTACCGATCCCGCCGCGCCGAAGAAGCAGATGGGCATCTCCTTCCTCCTGATCGACATGACGACGCCCGGCATCACGGTGCGCCCGATCCGGACCATCGAGGGCGGCCACGAGGTCAACGAGGTGTTCTTCACCGACGTGAAGGTGCCGGTCGAAAACCTCGTCGGCGAGGAGAACAAGGGCTGGGACTATGCCAAGTTCCTGCTCGGCAACGAGCGCACGGGAATCGCCGGCGTCGGCGCCACCAAAGAGCGCATCCGCCGCCTGAAGGAGATCGCCAGGGCCGAGCCGTCCGGCGCCGGCGTCGTATGGGACGATCCGCGCTTCCGCGAGAAGGTCGCCGCCGTCGAGATCGAACTGAAGGCGCTGGAGATGACCCAGCTGCGCGTCGTCTCGGCCGAGGCGCGGCGCGGCCACGGCAAGCCCGATCCGGCCTCCTCGATTTTGAAGATCAAGGGCACCGAGCTGCAGCAGGCGGCGACCGAGCTCCTGATGGAGGCGATCGGCCCCTTCGCCCTGCCCTACGAGGCCGAGGACCGCGAGGGGCGCAACGAGCCACCGATCGGCCCCGACTACGCCGCCCCGATCGCGCCGAACTATTTCAACTATCGCAAGGTCTCGATCTACGGCGGCTCCAACGAGATCCAGAAGAACATCATCGCCAAGGCGATCCTCGGGCTTTGAGGGGGGCGCCACTCAGTCGGGTTATGTCCGCGCGCGGATACCCCTCTGGCTTGCCAGCCATCTCCCCCCAAGGGGAGAGATCGATCTCGCGCAAAGGGCAGCGCCAGTCTCGAGCGTTGCAACCGGCATCGGCGTTGACGACGGGGCGGCAGCAACGAAGCGAATGATCTCCCCCCGTGTGGGGGAGATGTCCGGCAGGACAGAGGGGGGCGCCTGGCGCCACCATTTGAACAATACGAGCATCTGCACCGCCGGCGGCTGAACGCTCGCGGGCCGATCGCTGAAAATGTTTTGGGAGGAACCCCATGGATTTCGATCTTTCCGAAGAGCAGAGCCTCATCAAGGACTCGGTCACGCGCCTCCTGCGCACCGAATACGGCTTCGAGGCCCGCGAGAAGCACCGCGCCGGGCCGATCGGCTTCTCCGAGACGATCTGGCAGTCCTTCGCCGAGCTCGGTCTTCTCGCCATCCCCTTCAGCGAGGAGGACGGCGGCCTCGGCGCTGGGCCGATCGAGACGATGATCGTCATGGAGGCCTTCGGCCGCGCCCTCGTCGTCGAACCCTATCTCGCCTCGGTCGTCATGGCCGGCGCGGCGCTGCGCCATGCCGCATCGCCCCAGCAGCGGGCCGCCATCGTGTCGGGCGTCGTCGACGGCACCAGCCGTCTCGCCTACGCCTTCGCCGAGCGCGGCACCCGCTACGACGTCTCCCGCATCGCCATGGAAGCAAAGCGCGAGGGCGAAGGCTTCCGTCTTGCGGGCGAGAAGACGCTGGTGCTTTCGGGCGATGCGGCAACCGGCTTCGTCGTCGCCGCCCGCACCGCCGGCGCGCCGGGCGAGGCCTCCGGCCTCGGCCTGTTCCACGTTCCGGCCGATGCCGAGGGTCTGACCCGCCGCGGCTATCCGACGCAGGACGGCATGCGCGCCGCGGATCTGACCTTTGCCGGCGTGTTCGTGCCCGCCGAGGCGGTTCTCGGCGATCCGGAAGGCGCAGCGCCGACAATGGCCCGGATCGAGGCAGAAGCGATCGCGGCGCTTTGTGCCGAGGCGGTCGGCTCGATGGAGCGGATGGTCGGCCTGACCACAGCCTACATCAAGGAGCGCAAGCAGTTCGGCGTGCCGATCGCCGCCTTCCAGGCGCTACAGCACCGGGCGGCGGAGATGTACATGGCGCTCGAACAGGCCCGCTCGATGATGTTCCTCGCCGCGATGAACGTGGCGAGCGACGACGCGGCGGCGCGGCGGGCGGCGATCTCGGCCGCCAAGGTCCAGATCGGACGCTCCGGCCGCTTCGTCGGCCAGAACGCGGTGCAGCTCCACGGCGGCGTCGGCGTCACCATGGAGTACGAGATCGCCCACCACTTCAAGCGCCAGTCGATGATCGACCTCTTCCTCGGCGATGCCGATCATCATCTTCAGGTGGTCGCGGCAGAAGGCGGCCTCGACGAGGTGTAAGGCGGTCGACCTGCGACCGTCACGACGCCGCGCCTGACACCCTTCGTTACACATCGATACCGCTCGCGCATGGCAGCGCCGCTCCACAGGGTTTATCTACGTTGCGTGTGAGCAGCGCCGACAACCAGCGTGGAATGCCGATGACGATCTTCTCGAAAGCCCGGAAGTTCGCCCTTCTCCTTGCGGCGGGGGCGGGCATCCTCGTCGCCTGCCAGCTCGGCTTCGGCGGAGCCAGCAGCGAGGGCGAGGCATCGGCGGACGGCGGGAGCGCTGCCTCCGTCGCCAGCGACGCGTCGACGAAGGAAGCAGCCGCCACGAGAGAGCCCGCCAGCCTCACCGTCACGACCGACACGGTGCGCAAGGCGCGGATCGCCGCCTCGATCGTCGCCAACGGCGTCGTCGCGGCCCATCGCGAGGTGATCATCGGGGCGGAATCCAGCGGCCTCAGGCTGACCGAGGTCGCGGTGAAGCAGGGCGACACCGTCGAGGCCGGCCAGGTGCTCGCGCGGCTCGACGATTCCCTCCTGATGGCCCAGCTCGCCGAGCAGGACGCGGCCATCGACAGCGCCCGGGCGACGCTCGCCAATGCGGTTGCGACCAGCGATCGCAGCCAGCGGCTGGTGAAGTCCGGCACCGTGTCGAAGGAAACCGCCGAGGCCAACGCCACCACCGTCGCCACGGCGCGCGCCGCCCTCGCCCAGGCCGAGGCCGCGAGGAAGACGCTCGAGGTGCAGCTGGCGCGCACCGTCATCCGCGCCCCCTTCGCCGGCGTCGTCTCGGCGCGGCCGGCGGTCCCGGGCATCATCGTTCAGGCTTCCAGCGAGCTCGTCCGCATCCAGGAGAACGGTGCGCTGGAAGCCCGGGTCGACGTTCCCGAGCACGCCGTGTCCGCGCTCTCGCCGGGTGCTGCCGCCACGGTCACCGCACCCGACGGCCGCACGATCGACGCCGCCCTCGCCTCACTCGACGAGGTCGTCGACACCGATACGCATCTCGCCCTCGCGGTGATCCCGCTTCCCCAGAACTCCGGCCTCAAGGCCGGCATGTTCGTCACCGCCAGGATCGAAACCGGCGGCACCGACAGCCTGACCGTCGCCGACAAGGCGCTCACCTGGCAGGAGGGCCAGACCGCCGTCTTCCGGATCGCCGCCGACGACACCGTCGCCGCCGTCCCGGTCGCGGTCGGGGTCCGCAGCGAGGGCCGCGTCGCCGTGTCGGGCGAGCTGGCGATCGGCGACCGGGTGGTCACCAGCGGCGCCGGTTTCCTGCAGGACGGCAACAAGGTCCGCCTCGTCACCGAGCAGGCGTCGAGCGAGGGGGAGCCGCAGTGAAGAACATCTCCGCCTGGGCGATCCGCCATCCGCTGCCGACGATCATCCTGTTCCTGACGCTGGCGATCGCCGGCATCTGGGGCTTCACGCAACTGCGCGTCAACAACATGCCGGACATCGACTTTCCGATGGTCCGGGTGACGATCGCCCAGACCGGCGCCTCGCCGACGGAAATCGAGACGCAGGTAACCGATCTCGTCGAAAACGCCGTCGCGACCATCTCCGGCGTCGAGAGCGTCACCTCGACGATCAGCGAGGGCGCCTCGGTCACGGCGATCGAGTTCCAGCTCGACACCAACCTGATCGAGGCGACCGACGACGTCCAGAACGCCATCGACGGCATCGCCGGCCAGTTGCCCGACGCTGCCGACACCCCGCTCGTCTCGCGGGTCGAGGTCGGCGACTTCGCGATCCTGACCTATGTGGTCGAGGCGCCGCAGATGCAGCCGGACGACCTCTCCTGGTATGTCGACGAGGACGTCTCCAAGGCGCTGCTCGCCGTCGACGGCGTCTCCAAGATCACCCGATCGGGCGGCGTCGACCGAGCGATCCTCGTCAAGCTCGACCCCGCGCGGATCGACGCCTATGGCACGACGGTGGGGGCCGTCACCACGGCGCTGGCGGCCCAGAACCTCAACCAGGCCGGCGGGCGTACCGTCATCGGCGGCACCGAGCAGACCGTGCGCACGCTCGGCAGCGCCGGATCGATCGCCGAACTTGAGAACACCCCGATCGCGGTCGGCTCCGGCAAGTCCGTGCGGCTCGCAGATCTCGGGCAGGTCGTCGACGGCTGGGAGGAGCCAAGGAGCCGGGCGAGGCTGAACGGCCGGGAGGTCGTCGCCTTCTCGGTCTACAGCGCCAAGGGGTCGAGCCAGATCGCCGTCACCGAGGCCGCGCGGGCGGCCGTCGAGGCGATCGACGCGAAGAAGCAGAACGTCGGCTTCACCGAGGTCACCTCCTCCTCGGACTTCGTCGAGGAGAGCTACGATGCCGCGATCGAGGCGCTCTGGCTGGGCGCCCTTCTTGCCGTCGTCGTCGTCTTCCTGTTCCTGCGCGACATCCGGGCCACCATTGTCGCCGCGACCGCCCTGCCCCTGTCCCTGATCCCGACCTTCGCGGTGATGGCATGGCTCGACATGTCGCTGAACAACATCACGCTGCTCGCTCTGTCGCTGGTCGTCGGCATCCTCGTCGACGATGCCATCGTCGAGATCGAGAACATCGTCCGGCACATGCGCCAGAGCGGCAAGAGCGCGTACGAGGCGGCGATCGAGGCTGCCGACGAGATCGGACTCGCCGTCGTCGCCACCACCGCGACGATCATCGCCGTCTTCGTGCCCGTCGCCTTCATGCCGGGCATTCCCGGCAAGCTGTTCGTCAGCTTCGCCGTCGCCGTCTGCGTCTCCGTCACCTTCTCCCTCGTCGTCGCGCGGCTTCTGACGCCGCTGATGGGTGCCTATCTGGTCAAGGCCGGTGGCGGCAATGCCAAGGAAGACACGCCCGCATGGGTGTCGGCCTATCTCGCGATCCTGCGCCAGGCGCTGCGGTTCCGCTGGCTGACGACGGTTCTCGGCATCGCCTTCTTCGCCGGCTCGGTCTATGTGGCCATCGGCCTGCCGACCGAGTTCATGCCGTCCTCCGACCGCGGCCGGGCGCTCGCCTCGATCGAGCTCGTTCCCGGCTCGACGCTGGAAGAGACCGACGCGGTGGTGAAGGCCGTCAGCGCGATCCTCTCGAAGCAACCCGAGGTCGCCAGCGTCTTCGCCTCGATCGGGACGGCGTCGGAAGGCGGCGGCGGTCCCCAGCGCAACACCACCGCGAGCGTCAATTCGGCGACGGTGACCGCCAATCTCGTCCCCCGCGGCGAGCGCGAGGCAAGCCAGCAGGAGTTCGAGAAGCGGCTCGCCGGCGCGTTCGATGGGATCGCCGGGGCGCGGGTGCAGTTCGGCGCCGACAACCAGTCGGGCTCGAAGGTCAAGATCACGCTGGCCGGAGCCGACAGCGAGAAGCTCTCCGAGACCGCCAACGACCTCGCTGCCCAGATGCGCGAGGTGCCGGGGCTGCTCAATCCGATCTCGGATGCCGCCGCCGCCAAGCCGGAGCTGGTCGTTACGCCGGACAAGCAGCGCATGGCGCGCTTCGGCATCACCGCCAGCGATGTCGCCAGACTCCTGTCCGTCGCGACCATTGGCGCCAACGATGCGTCCCTGGCGAAATACAGCCTCGGCGACCGGCAGGTCTACATCGTGCCGACCCTCACCGACGACGCGCGCGGCGATCTCGAACGGATCAAGGCGCTGAAGATCGCCGGCATGTCGCAGACGGTGCCGCTCGGCTCGATCGCCAGCTTCAGCTTCGGCGCCGGCCCGACGACGATCACCCATTACGACGGCGAGCGCACGGCGAGCGTCGAGGCGGAACTGTCCGGCCTCACCCTCGGCGAGGCACGGGAGGCGATCGCCACCCTGCCGGTGATGAAGGACAAGCCAGCGGGCATTGCCGAAAAGGCGCAAGGGGACGCCAAGCGGATGAACGAGATGTTCTCCGGCTTCACCATGGCGATGGCGACGGGCGTCCTCTTGATGTTCGCGACGCTGGCGCTCCTGTTCAACTCGTTCCTGCAGCCGGTAACCATCCTCACGGCTCTCCCCCTGTCGATCGGCGGCGCCTTCGGCTTCCTCTGGCTGACCGGCTCGGCGGTGGCTATCTCGGTGCTGATCGGCGTCCTCCTCCTGATGGGCATTGCCGCGAAGAACTCGATCCTCCTCGTCGAATACGCCATCGTCGCCCGGCGCGGCGGCCAGGACCGCTACGGCGCCCTGATGGACGCGGCGCGAAAGCGCGCCCGGCCGATCGTCATGACCTCGATCGCCATGGCGGCGGGCATGGCGCCCCTGGCGCTCGGCCTCGGCGCCGATGCGGAAACCCGGGCGCCGATGGCGATCGCGGTGATCGGCGGCCTGGTCTCCTCGACGCTGTTGTCCCTCGTCTACGTGCCGGTGGTCTACACCATCGTCGACGATCTGGAGCGGGTGCTCGGACGCTGGCTGGGCAGGCTCTTGCCGGAGGACGCCGCCCGAACGACACGCGGCGAGGCGCGGGTTACACCGGCGGAGTGAAGGTCGCCGTCGCAAGGCGCCTTCCGCCCGCGCCCCCCGGCCCTAGCTTCCTCCCGACAACCCGCGAAGGAGCTGCCCGTGACGCCAATCCGCTCGATGCTCGCCGTCGTCCTCGCCGGCTTCGCCTTCGCACCCCCCGCCATTGCCCAGCAGGCGGCGGACCGGGTCCAGCCCGAGGCGGCGACGTCGCTGAAGCCGGTCTCCGCCGAGCCGGCGCTCGCCAAAAAATTCATGGTCGCGGCAGCCAATCCTCTCGCCACCGAGGCCGGCCTCGAGATCTTGCGGAAAGGCGGCAACGCCATCGACGCGATGGTGACGACACAGCTCATCCTCAACCTCGTCGAGCCGCAATCCTCCGGCATCGGCGGCGGGGCGTTCCTGGTCTTCTTCGACGCCAAGGCGGGACGACTGACCCCCTTCGACGGCCGCGAGACCGCGCCCGCCGCGGCCGATCCGACGCTGTTCCTGGACGAAGCCGGCGATCCCCTCGCCTTCTACGACGCGGTCGTCGGCGGCCGCTCGGTCGGAACGCCCGGCACGCTGCGGCTCCTCTTCGATACCCATGCGCGCTTCGGCGCCCTCGACTGGAAAAGCGTCGTTGAGCCGGCGATCGATCTCGCCAAGGCAGGCTTCGAGGTGTCGCCGCGGCTCAGCCAGTCGATCGCCGGCGACGCCGACCGGCTGAAGCGCTTTGCCGGCACGCGCGACTATTTCTTCGATGCGGGTGGTGAGCCGCTGCAGCCGGGCACGCTCCTGAAGAACGAGGCCTTCGCACGAACCCTCCAGACCATCGCCGACGAAGGCGCCGCCGGCTTCTATGACGGCCCGCTCGCCGAGGCGATCGTCGCCACCGTCCAGAATGCCGAGGGCAATCCCGGCCGCCTGGCGCTCTCCGACCTTGCGAACTACCGCATCGTCGAGCGCGAGCCGGTCTGCATCACCTACCGGGTCCAGGAGGTCTGCGGCATGGGCCCGCCCTCCTCCGGCGCGCTCACCGTCGGCCAGATCCTCGGCCTGATCGAGCCCTTCGATATCAAGGCTCTGGGCCCCCAGAACCCGCAGGCCTGGCGGCTGATCGGCGACGCCTCGCGCCTCGCCTTCGCCGATCGGGGCCGCTACATGGCCGACATCGACTTCGTGCCGATGCCGCTGAAGGGCCTCCTCGACAAGGACTATCTCGCCTCGCGCGCAGAGCTGCTCAAGGGCGAGAGGGCGCTCGCCGAGGATCAGGTCCAGCCGGGCTCGCCGCCCTGGGACCATGCCATGCTGCGCGGCGACGACATGGCCGCCGAGCTTCCCTCGACGAGCCATTTTTCCATCGTCGACGCGGCCGGCAACGTCGTCTCGATGACCACGACGATCGAGAACGGCTTCGGCTCGCGGCTGATGGTGGAGGGCTTCCTCCTCAACAACGAGCTCACCGACTTCTCCTTCGCAACCCATGACGACGACGGCCGCACGATCGCCAACGCCGTCGCGCCGGGCAAGCGGCCGCGCTCCTCGATGGCGCCGACCATCGTCATGAGGGACGGCAAGCCGGTGCTCGCCATCGGCTCGCCCGGCGGCAGCCAGATCATCGGCTATGTCGCGCAGGCGCTGATCGCCATTCTCGACTGGGACATGAACGTCCAGCAAGCTGTGGCGCTTCCCCATCTCGTCAATCGCTTCGGGACCTTCGAGATCGAGGCCGGCACCAGCGCCACGCAGCAGTCGGCGGCGCTCCGGGAGATCGGCTTCGAGATCAAGGAAGGCGACCTCAATTCCGGCATCCACGCCATCGCGATCACCTCCGACGGCCTCGAAGGCGGCGCCGACCCGCGCCGCGAAGGCGTTGCCGCCGGCGAATAGCGGGCGAAGCCAATTATCTGAATATGCATCGCTTTTCGGCCGTTGCTCGTTCACCGATCAGCACCTGTGCCTGCCGGTACAACTGTCTGACCACTGGCGATCAACGCTTAACCACGACGGTTCATTCGCCGAGCCGTCCGGCAACCTTTGGAGCCGACCGGGGCTTTCGACCTCGGGAACCCAGAGGTAGGCGGCAATGGACAACGTTCTGACGGACAAGACTTTTCCGCCCCTGCAGGGGGCACAGGCTCACGACGCCCCCTCCCGGCCCGCCGCACTGGCGGAATTCGGCCTCGACGGCATGCTGCTCTCGGCCAACGCCGAGTTTCTCCAGCTGCTGCACTATGAGGAGGAGGCGGTGGTCGGCCGCCATCACAGCCTCTTCCTGTTCTCCGAGGACCGGGACGACCCGCAATATCAGGCGCTGTGGGACCTGCTGCGTGCGGGCCAATCCGTCCAGCGGGAGTTTCGCCGCCTTGCTGGCAACGGTCAGGAGATCTGGCTCCAGGCGAGCTACAGCCCGATCCTTTCCGACGACGGCACCCTCAAGGGCATCCGCAAGATCGCCACCGACGTCACCGCCAAGAAGCGGCAGACCGCCAATCAAGAGAACATCCTGGCCGCCATCTCCCGCTCGACGGCGATGGTGGAGTTCGCCATGGACGGCACGATCATCGCCGCCAACGCCAATTTCGCCGCCCTGATGGGCTACGACATCGACGAACTGCTCGGACGCAACCATTCAGAGTTCGTTCCCGCCGAGATCGTCCAAAGCCCCGCCTATGCCGCCTTATGGAATCGCCTGCGGTCCGGCGAGTTCGTGCAGGCGGAATTGTCCCGCATCAACCGGTGCGGCAGGATCGTCTGGCTGCAGGCGAGCTATAGTCCCGTGGTCGATGCGGCCGGCCGCACGGTCAAGGTGATGAAGATCGCGACCGACATCACCGAGCGGATGATGCAGAGCGCCGAAGCCGAGCGTCTCGCTTTGCTTGACCCCCTGACCGGCATCTCGAACCGCCGTGGTTTCGACCTGGCGCTCGCCGCGGCGCTGGAGGACTTTCGCCGGGGCACCGAGCCGATCTCGCTGCTTCTCCTCGACGTCGATCACTTCAAGGCCTTCAACGACATCTACGGTCACCAGATCGGCGATCGCTGCCTGCGCAAGGTGGCAAAAGCGCTGGAGCGGAGCGTCGGCCGCCCCGAAAGCCTGGTCGCACGCTATGGCGGCGAGGAATTCGCGGTGCTGCTTCCCAATACGACCCGTCTGGAGGCGGCACGGGTGGCGGAAGCCGCGCGGGCCGCCATCCAGGGCCTCGGCATCGACCATCCCGGCAATGCCGGCTGGGGCAGCGTCACCGCCAGCCTCGGACACGTCACCTTCGAGGCTGGCCGCGACGAGCGCTTCCACACCGCAACCGAACTCGTCACGGCGGCCGACCGGGCGCTCTATACGGCCAAGCGGCTCGGCCGGAACCACGTCGCCGACGCCGTCGATCCCCATTCCAGGAACAGCCTGACAATCTATCAGGTCGGGCCGGTCGACGACCCTCTGGCCCAGGAGCCGGACGTCGTCAGATCAGGAGGTCCGCGACGATCTGGTCTTCGGTGATGTCCTGATAGCGGATGCCGCCGGCCTCGAACCGCGCCAGAAGCGCCGGAAAGTTCGCCGGATCCTTGGTCTCGATCCCGAGCAGGATCGAGCCGAAGTCGCGCGCCGACTTCTTCAGATATTCGAAGCGGGCAATGTCGTCCGCCGGCCCGAGGAGGTTGAGGAAGTCCTTCAGCGCGCCGGGCCGCTGGGCAAGGCGCAGGATGAAATACTTCTTCATGCCGGTGTAGCGCAGCGCCCGTTCCTTCACGTCCGGCAGGCGCTCGAAGTCGAAATTGCCGCCCGAGACGATGAGGACGACCGTCTTGCCCCGCACCTCGTCCTTCAGGCTCTCGAGCGCGTCGATCGCGAGAGCCCCCGCCGGCTCGAGCACGATGCCCTCGACGTTCAGCATTTCCAGCATGGTGTTGCAGAGCCGTCCCTCAGGCGCGAGGACGACGTCCTGTGGGGAAAAGCGCGTCAAAGTCTCGAAGGGGATCTCGCCGATCCGGGCGACCGCGGCGCCGTCGACGAAGCCGTCGATCTGCGGCATGCGGGTGAGGCTGCCGTTCCGAAGGCTGGAATGGAGGCTGGGCGCACCGAGCGGCTCGACGAAGCGGAGCGCCGGCGGCGCGCCTGCCTCGCCGTCGAAATAGCGCGTCATGCCGGAAGCGAGCCCGCCGCCGCCGACCGGCATCACCACCAGATCGAGGGTTTCTTCGCAGAGCTGCTCGCGGATCTCCCGGGCGACGCTCGCCTGGCCCTCGACGATGTCCTCGTGATCGAAGGGCGGCACGAATTCGGCGTCTTCGGCGGCCGAATAGATCTTGGCGGCCGCATAGCAGTCGTCGAAAAAATCGCCGGTGAGCTCGATCTCGATCGCCTCGCCGCCGAACACACGGGTCTTGTCGATCTTCTGCTGCGGCGTCGTCACCGGCATGAACACCCGGCCCTTCACGCCGAAATGCTTGCAGGCGAAGGCGAAGCCTTGGGCGTGGTTGCCGGCGGAGGCGCAGCAGAACTTGCCGCCTGCGCCGCCCGCGGCCATCTTCTTGCGCATGAAGTTGAACGCGCCACGGATCTTGTAGGAGCGGACCGGCGTCAGGTCCTCTCGCTTCAGAAAGATGCGGGCGCCGTACTTGCCGGAGAGATGTTCGTTCAGTTGCAGGGGCGTGGCTGGAAACAGATCGCGCAGCGCGTCCTGCGCGGCTTCGACACGGGCATTGAAGGTCGGTTCGGTCATGGTCGTCGCATGTCTCGTCTGCTCCGGCCGGAGCGGCTGCGTCCTGCCCGCCGCGCCTTCGCGGCGACGGGCGCGGCCTGGCGCCGCAGTCTCGGACCGGATGTGAGCCGCGCCGGGCGCGGCAAAAAATTCTGGCGGGTCGTCGATACGGATCGTCCACGATGGCGCGAGGCGGCGCCGTGCCGGACGGCCGGTCGCGGCCGGGCCTCAGTCCCCGAGGGAACCGACGGGCCGGGCGGCGCCGGCGCCGGTAATCGGGATCATGGCGCATCCGGCGATGACGATCTGCAGCGAAACCGCCGTCAGAAATCGATCGATCGTCATCGTGTGCGCTCCCTTCTCGAGATCAGGCCGATCATTCGCCGCGGTTGATGCGCCAGCCGGCCGGATTTGTCAAAGCCGGTGTCTTCGCCGCGCATGCTGCGAGCGTCAGCAGAAGCCAGCCTCCCGCGGCTCGAGACCCTGCCGATCCGGTGACGACACGGACGGTGAACCGTCAGCTTCGCTCCCGCATTCGGCCGGCAAACTTGCAAGCTGCCAGCGAAATAATATGTCATTTTCAATGATCAATAGAAATGTTGGCCGAAATGGTGACGAAACATTGGCGAGTCCGCGACGCCATTCCCACGAAACATATCGCGTCTAACCTTCGGGACATCGCAGCCGAGACATCTCAGACGGTGTTGCCTAAACACCAGACAGGCTGCACAAATCTACCCGGAACGCATGCCGCTGCGCCCGGGATGGACGGCTCCGACGATCAACGCCCCAAATCGTCGGAGCCGCCGCCTTTTGTTTCTTTCCCCGATAAACCCCGTCGCGCACCTCCCTTCCGGCCGTCGCTCGCCTCCCACACGCGAAACCGTCAGACGAACAGGTCGACGATCGCGAAATTCGCGCTGTCGACGATCCCCTTGTCGGATATCCGCAAGGCAGGGATGACCACCAGCGCCAGCAGCGAGTGCTGCATGTAGGCGTTGTTGAGCATACAGCCGGCCGAGCGCATCGCCGCGATGAGCCGGTCGGCCTTTGCCGCGACGATCTCGGCCCGCTCGCTGGACATGAGGCCTGCAATCGGCATCTCGATCAGAGCCTTCTCCTCCCCGTCCGCGAAGAACACGACACCGCCGCCGACCTCGCCGAGGCGATTGGCGGCGAGCGCCATGTCGGCTTCGCTCGTCCCGACGACGATCATGTGGTGGCTGTCATGGGCGACCGTCGATGCCATGGCACAGCGTCCACGATAGCCGAAGCCGGAGACGAAGCCGTTGGTAACGCTGCCGCTCGCCCGGTGCCGCTCGACGAGGGCGATGCGGCAGACGTCGTTGCCCGGATCGGCCAGGGCGATGCCGTCCACCACCGGCACCCGCGCCGTCAGAGCCTTCGTCGGCGCCTGGTTCTCGACGACGCCGATCACCCGCACTTCGGCGCTGTCGCCGCAGCCCTCCGGCGCCTTCAACCGAAAGTCGTCGGCGACGAGCACTCGCCCGAGCCGGACCGTGTCGACCGCGCTCGCCGGATAGGCATGAGCCGGCATGTCGGCCTCGAGCCGGCCCGCCGAGGCGAGGCGCACGCCGCGGCCGTAGACCGCATCGATCGTCAGTTCGCAGAGGTCGGACACGATAAGGAAGTCGGCGCGGCGCCCCGGCGTCACCGAGCCGATCTCGCGCTCCAGCTTGAAATGCTCGGCGGTGTTGATCGTCGCCATCTGGATCGCCGTCATCGGCTTCAGGCCTTGCGCGATGGCATGGCGCACCACCCGGTCCATGTGGCCGTCGCGGACCAGCGTGCCGGAGTGGCAGTCGTCGGTGCACAGGATGAAATGGCGCGAATCGAGGCCCATCTCGGTGATCGCCCGGACCTGAGCGGCGACGTCGTACCAGGCCGAGCCGAGCCGCAGCACCGCCTTCATGCCCTGGCGCACCCTCGCGGCGGCATCTTCCATCCGCGTGCCCTCGTGGTCGTCCTCCGCCCCGCCGGCGACATAGCCGTGGAAGGCGAGGCCGAGATCGGCCGAGGCGTAGTGGCCGCCGACGGTCTTGCCGGCCCTGCGCGTTGCGGCGATCTCACCGACCATTCCGGGATCGTTGGCGGCGACGCCCGGAAAGTTCATCACCTCCCCGAGGCCGATGATCGCCGGCCACTCCATCGCCTCGGCGACCTCCTTCGGCCCCAGCACGGCGCCGCCCTCCTCCAGGCCCGGCGCCGAGGGAACGCAGGACGGCATCTGGACCCAGACGTTCACCGGCTGGACGAGCGCCTCGTCATGCATCAGCCGCACGCCGGCAAGGCCGAGGACATTGGCAATCTCGTGCGGATCGATGAACATCGATGTGGTGCCGTGGGGGATCACGGCGCGGCAGAATTCGGTCACCGTCACCATGCCGCTCTCCACATGCATGTGGGCGTCGCACAGCCCCGGCACGACATAGCGGCCCGCCGCGTCGACCACCGCCGTGTCCGGCCCGATCGCGTGGGAGGCGTCGGGCCCGCAATAGGCGAACCGGCCGGCCGCAACCGCGATGTCCGTCGCCGGGATGATCTCGCCGGAATGGACGTTGACCCAGCGCGCGTTCCTGACGACGAGATCGGCCTTGGCGCGCCCCATGGCAACGTCGACCAGCCGCGCCGCAACCGCCTCGAAGGGGAGGACGGCGGGGCTGTGTTCGGTCTCGGTCATGGCGGCGCTCCGGGCGTTGCGATTGTCGGGAGAATGAGATCACCGGACAAGTCCGGCGATCGCAAGGATATGCCGCCCGTCCCCGCAGCCTCAAAGGGTTTGTGCAAGGCCGCGCGCATTTTGTCGCAGCCGCGAGGAGCGGCGAAGGCCGGGACCGTCTCAGGGACACCAGCGCCGGCGCCCCTGCGCGCCCGTTCGGCGACGCGCCGACGATGGCGGAGACGACAGAAAATTCTTCAGATGTTCCGGGATGGTACGGGCGGCGGGACTCGAACCCGCATGACCTGGGCCCAGGGATTTTAAGTCCCTTGCGTCTACCATTCCGCCACGCCCGCGCCCGGCGCGACCTGAACGTTTGCGCCACCGGCTGTCAAGTTTTGTTGAGCCGAGGCAACATCGGGAAGAAAAGCGCTTAGCAACCACCTCGAAGTGGGATATGGTCTCTCCATGCCTTGGAAGTGCCGGATTCTTCGATTTCGGACAGGAGGGAACGCCGTGGCATCGAGGGTTGAGAGCCATACGGAGACGGCCAAGAGGATCGGATGGTCCTTCGTCGAAGCTCCCGATATATTTGAAGATGAAAGCCTTTTGCTTCGTCTGCGTGCCAACAACGATGCCCTCGAAAGCTTGCGCCAAGCGCTCGACGACGAGAGCCAAGTTTTCGCCAGATTCATCCGTCGCGACCCGGATGAGGCGACGGAAGACGCGGCCGAAAACGCCGTTTTCTGACGATTGTTGCGGGCGACACACACCGCCCGCACGTGATTCCCCAGCTATCTCCAGTGAGACCTTTCCGCGGGAGTTACGTCTCGCTGCGTCTCGCCCGCAATCGGACGAACGGTGTCGGCGTCCAACAATGTCGGCGCCGACTGGGTGCGACCGCGCTTCATCTCACGTCGGCTGCCAGCGACGGGGCGGGATGCCCTGTCGTGATAAGCTCAGACGGGACGCGATATTCGACGGCTCGTTTGCCGGGCCAGCAGCCGGCGCATTCTCGGGCCCCGTCCATACAATCCAGGGGCAGCGCTCCAGACGCCTGCGGCTGCTGAAGACATCGCGCCATCGCGACGCCGCGGTCGGTTCTCGAACTGTCTCCAGAATGACGAAGCCGGCGGGGATGGCACCATCAGAACTGTACCCCAACCACTGCCGGTCCGCTTCCCAACCCGCGGTCCGGAAACGGCCCTTCGCGTCCTGTGAACGCGGCAGGTACGCCGCCCGGGGGCGGCCGGACAAAGCCCGCCCGACGCCCGCCCCCCCTGAGCCGGCCGGGCTCAGATGCGCCGTTCGACCATCATCTTCTTGATCTCGGCGATCGCCTTTGCCGGATTGAGCCCCTTTGGGCAGGCCTGGGTGCAGTTCATGATCGTGTGGCAGCGATAGAGCTTGAAGGGATCCTCCAGCGCATCGAGCCTGTCACCCGTCGCCTCGTCGCGGGAATCGATCAGCCAGCGATAGGCCTGCAGGAGGACGGCCGGGCCGAGATAACGCTCGCCGTTCCACCAGTAGGACGGGCAGGACGTCTGGCAGCAGAAGCACAGGATGCATTCGTAAAGGCCGTCGAGCTTTTCCCGGTCCGCATGGCTCTGGCGCCATTCCTTCTCGGGCTGCGGCGTCTCGGTCTTCAGCCACGGCTCGATCGAGCGCAGCTGCGCATAGGGCAGCGTCAGGTCGGGGATCAGATCCTTGATCACCGGCATGTGCGGCAAGGGATAGATGGCGATGTCGCCGTCGATCTCGTCCATGCCCTTGGTACAGGCGAGGGTGTTCGACCCGTCGATGTTCATGGCGCAGGAGCCGCAGATCCCCTCGCGGCAGGATCGCCGCAGCGCCAGCGTGGAATCGACCTTGTTCTTGATCCACAGAAGCGCGTCGAGCACCATCGGACCGCAATCGGCCGTGTCGTCATAGAAGGTGTCGATGCGCGGATTCTTGCCGTCGTCGGGCGACCAGCGATAGATCCGGAACTCGCGAACCTCCTTGGCGCCCGCCGGCTTGTCCCAGACCTTGCCTTCGGTGAGTCTCGAGTTTTTCGGAAGCGCGAGTTCGACCATCGTCTTTCCATCCGGTGCCTGATTGGAATCGTTCGCACCATAGTGTTTGCGGTGCAAAACGGAAGAGCCGTTCTGGACCGGCATCGGCTTCTAATCGGTTGAAGGACGCCGGAAAAATCGTCGCATGGCGCCGCTGGCGGTCGAAAGCCGGATCATCCCCCGCCGGTCGCCCGAAAAGCGTCGACCTCAGACCTACCCTTGCCGCTCCCCGATCGCCTTGCGGACCGATTCGACATCGTCCGCATCGATCAACCCCATCGCGTGGGCGCTCGTCGCCGCCTCCATCAGCGTCTCGGCATTGGTCACGGGGATGCCCATCTTCCGCAGGGCCACCAGCCCGTCGGCCGCATGGTCGGTCAGGATCCCGCCCGTGACGTCGCGGATGTGGACGGCGAGCACCCGCCCCTCGTGGCGCCGCGCGGCCTCGGCATAGATCGCCGCGTCGCGCTGGCCGGAATCGCCGATCAGCACGAAGGAGAGCTCGGGATGGGCGTCCATGATCCGCTCGATCATCCGAAGCTTGTGGCCGTCGTGACCGCCGGTCAGCCACTTGTCCCTGTCGAGGCCGAAATCCTTCAGGAACATCGGCCCATGCGGGATCTTGCGGAGCGCCAGGAAACTTTCGAACAGGTCGTAGAGGTTCCACGGGCTCGAGGAGACGTAGAAGATCGGGTTGGTCTCGGGGCCCTCCGCGCCCTTGGTCAGGGCCCGGTAGAGATGCGAGACGCCGGGAAAGGCCGTGCGGCTACGCGCGGAATTGGCGACGACGGTACGCCAGTGCTTCAGGAAATTGGTCGCACCCGTCTCGACGATGGTGTCGTCGATGTCGGAGATGACGCCGAAGCGAGCTGCCGGGCCAAGCGTGCGGACCTTCACCTCCGCCCCGAGCGGCTTGACCGCGTGGAACGGCGCCGACAGGAGTTCGAGTTCGACGCAGAACCACGGCGCGGTCTCCTGCCCCGGCCGCAACGGCAGGACGGCATCGAAATAGCCCTCGCCGTCGCTGACGAGTTCGCCGGACTGCCCCAGCGCCCGCCATGCGATGCGCGCGCCCTTGATCTCGTCGGTCTCGTAGCGCTTGAGGGTCAGCCAGACGTTCCGCAGCGTCGAATCGCTGTGGGGCGCCGTCATTACCCCCTCGTCCTCCAGCACCCGGCCGCGGATCCAGACCCCCTCCGGCGTCGCCATGCCCCGATACGGCACGAGAAGCGGCGTGCCGATCAGGCCGGTCCGCCGCTTGAAAGCCCAGCGGGCGCGGTCGAAGCCGCCCTCGGCCTTGTGCAGCAGCGGGCGAAGCCATGACGTAACGGTCATCGGATGAACGGCCTTTCGTCACGAGCGCCGATCGCCGAGACGCGGTCTTGCGCAAGGCCGCGTGCAGCCGGGCCCGAATGAATCGAGGCCGGACGCTGGAATGCGGGGAGGCCGGCGAGAGCGGCCGGAAGATCGATCACGGCGGAGCCTTTCACGCTTGCAGATGGGCCAGGAGCGGCCGGATGGCACGGGCGGGCGCGATATGCTCGCGCGCATAGGCGCAGACCCGCCGGCGGGCGGGCTCGCCGGTGACCTCGTCGTCGCCGAGAAGCCGCAGAAGCCTGTCCGGCGCCTCGGTCTCGGGATGGAACAGGGCGCCGAGGCGATGCTGGGCGATCACCTGGACCATATCCTCGAAGGGCGGCGAGATCGTCGGGACGCCGGCGGCGAGGCTGGTGATCCGACGTGCCGGAAGGGCGAACTGCCGCTCCCGCGAAAAGCCGGCGAGGTTGAGCGAGACGCGCGCCCGCTGCAGCGTCGCGACATAGTCCTGGAAGGGCAGGCCCTGATGGCTCGTCACGCCGGCAAGATCCTTCACCTGCGCCAGGATGCGCGCAGCGGGATGGGGCTCGCTCTCGTTGGCGGCATGCGGCCTGGCGCTGAGAAGGTCGATCTGCCAACCGTCGCGAAGCACGGCCTCGCAGCAGGCGACCAGCCAGTCGCCGAGGATGGTCCAGGGCTGCAGGTGCCCGCCGATGAAGATCCGCCGCTCCCGGGCCGGCTCGGCCGCAGTCACCGGATGGATCATCGGCATGTTGACGATCGGTACGTTCCGCCCGTCGCTGCGCGAGGCCGCGATCCAGCCCGCGGCATAGCCGAACTTCTTCGCCCCCATCACCGTCACGACGTCGGCCTTGGCGAGCGCCCGGCGCTTGTGCTCCACATGCCTCTCCCGCTCGCCGGCCCAGGTGTCGCGGCCGACGAGCCGGTTGTCGTTCTCGAGGATCTTCGGCGCGAAGAGATCGTAGACGAAGCGCGTGCCGGCCGGCCTCTCCACCTGATGCATGTAGTTGTAGTTGGTGAAGATCGCGACATCCGCCCGCTCCGAGCGGCAGAACCCGGCGATGTCGTTGTAGTTCAGCCGGACCGTGCCGTCCCGCAGCGGGTATTGGAAGGCCGGATCGCGTTCGAGACGCGCCAGCAAGTGATCGGGAAGCGCCGCGACCACACGCAGGCCGTGGGCCTCGAGACCCTCCCGGATCGCCGCCATCCGGATGCCCGCCGCTCCCGCCGGGTGGCCGGGCACCGGCAGAAGGTCGTTGCAGATCAGGACGACGGTGCCGGTCATCGCTGTCCGCCGGCCGCCGCCGACCGGCACCGGCCGCCCCCGCGCCCGGCAAAACCCGGATGCGGCCGGACGGCACCGCGAACCGGCAAGGCCGCGTGAACGGTCGCCGGGGGCGTCACGCCGGGCGCGCCCCTAGCCGCCGGATTTCGGCGCGACGTCCGCATCGGGCTTCACGTAGGTTCCCGACTTGCAGGCGTTGGAGGTGGCGTCGAGGAAGGCGAAGATCGTCCTTTGGTCCTCGATCGTGACGGTGCCCCGCCGCAGCAGCTGGTCGGCGGTCGGCGGCGCGACGACGCTGGCGATCAGATAGTCGCGCTGGGGCGAGGAGAGCTGTTCCATCGCCTGGCCGGCCAGGCAGCTGCAAGCGGCCGGGGTCATGTCGCGGATCTGGATGCCGCAGAGATCGGTGATGATCGCGGTCTGGTTCTCGGGGGTCAGATGCGGCATCTGGAACTTGTCGCCGACGGCATTGCGCGGCTGCCCGTCGGTCGCGGCCGCGCCGCTTTGCCCGGTCGCCGGCGCGTCGTTCTGGCCGCTCCCCTCGGCGGGCGTGTCTGCCGGCGCGGCGCCCAGCGGTGCGCCGCTCTCAGTCGCATCGCTCGCCTCGCCGCCGGCGGCGGCCGGCTTTTGCGGCGTCTCCGTCTCGGCCGGCGACATCGGCTTCGGGGCGGCGTCCGGCGGCAGCACGGGATCCTGCTGGTTCGTCTCCCCGCTGGGCGCGCCGCCCGTCGCGGACCCGCCCGACATGTCGCCCGACTGCGCCACGGCAGCCCCCATCCAGAGCCCCAGCGCCGTCGCCAAAATCGCTGTCCGCATAACGGTTTGCATTCAAGAACCTCCCATCGGCCTGGCAAGGACGCACCTCGCCGAAACGTGCCCGAGGGCGATCATCTAGGGCATTTCGACGAGCTTGGCGAACGGCGCCCGAACGGGTCCTGTCATCGCAGGATGACGGGGAGCCTTGCGGTCAGCCGGCCCGTCCCCGCGATACTGTGGCGGTGGGCTGTCAGGCCGGCCGCTGCGCCAGGAAGAGATGCCCCGGCGCCGGCTGGCCCTCCTGCATGCGCACGGTGATCGGCTCGGCGGAGAGGATCTTGAGGCCGGCCCGCTCGAGCTCGCGCCGCACATAGGCTTCGCCATGATGGAACCGGTGATCGCGGCCGACGGCGAAATCGCGCGCCGGGCCGCTCGTCCCATTGGTAGCACCATTCGAAGCACCATGGTCGGTCGCCGCATCGCCGCCCGCCAGCGCCTCGGTCGAGGCGGCGAACACGCCCGCCGGGGCAAGCCTTGCGGCCACGCCCGCAAACAGCGGCGACAGGTCGCCGAGATAAGGGAGGACGTCGGCGGCGACGATGAGGTCGAACGGCTCGGCCTCGTCGAAGTCTTCCAGGAAACCCAGCGCCTCGCCGATGTAGAGATGGTCGTAGGATCCAGAATCGAAGGCGATTTCGACCATCTTCTCCGACAGGTCGACCCCCAGCATCTCGTCCGCCCGACCGTCGAGAACCGTGCCGACGAGGCCGGTGCCGCAGCCGAGATCGAGCGTCCGGTCGAAGTGATGGAGGCCGAGCTGAGTCAGCCCCTCTGCGATCAGCTCCGGCACGCCATAGCCGAGCTGGCGCACGAGGATGTCCTCGAACATCTCCGCCTGCTGATCGAACAGGGTGGCCACATAGGCCTCGCCCGCCGATGCCGGCGTCTCGCCGAGCCCCAGCGCCGCCAGCCGCAGGCGGGCGCCGACATGGTCGTCGGGATCGATGTCGAGACAGGCGCGATAGGCGGCGGCGGCCGCCTCGGGCCGTCCCGCCTTCTCCTCGGCCAGCGCCTTGCTGTAGACGGCGTCGAGCGCGTCCTCGTCGAATGGGCGGGCGGTCATGTCGGATACGTCCTTCAGGCTGTCGTCTCGGCCTGTCTGCCGGCCGCGGCCTCCATTTGCAAGAGCGCCAGCGCGGCGGCCTCGACCCGCGCCATGGGCAGGCTCATGAAGACTTCCGGCAGCGGCGGATGGGCGAGAAGCTCGGCCACGTGCTCGTCGGTGGCCGGCAGGTGGAAGAAGCCGAAGCGCTCGACCCCGAGCCCTCCGGCGGCAATAGCAAGGCGGTAGAGCGTGTCGTTGCAGAGATAGGACCCGGCATTGCTCGACCATTCGAAATCGACGCCGGCGCCCCGCAGCGCCGCGGCGACGCTCGCCCAGTCCAGCCGGCAGGGCAGGAGCTGCGGCCCCTCCCCGATCGAGGGTCCCGCTGCAAACGCCCCGAGAGCGTCGGCACGGCCGAGTTCGCGGTGGTTGCGGGCTTGCAGCTCGACCCGGAAGCGCTCGGCGCGCAGATGGGCGCCGAACATCAGCACCATCTTCGGCCGCTGCGTCTCGATCACCGCCTTCAGCTGTGGCCAGGTCTCGTCCCAGGAGACGGGGAGCACCACTCCGCCAGCGCCCAGCGATGCCAGTCGCGGGCGTAGGGCGTCGACGAGATCTTGCGAGGGGTTCCGGGCGACGCCCGGGAAGGCGGCGAAGCCAACGACGAGAACCGACATAGTCTAACGAATTCCGCTGCTTGCTGAAGAAGGAGAAACCGGCACGGAAGCTGTCCCGCAATGAAACGTGAAACTGGTCAGAAATCTTTCACTTGCAATGACCCTGGGAAATTAGCATTCTTCCCCGCGTTCGGGCAAATTCGCGAACACGGGTAATGGACGAATTGCGTATCGGGAGCGCATCTCCCGGGTGGGCCGCAGGCTCACGATGTGTCGGTTCCTAATCCTAATCAAGACTTGCCTGCCGCCGCCCCCAGGGGCGCCCATACATGCCAGGATGAGGACTCCGATAATGGCACAGACCGGCACGGTCAAATTCTTCAACACCGAAAAGGGCTTCGGTTTCATCAAGCCGGACAATGGCGGGGCGGACATCTTCGTCCACATCTCTGCCGTTCAGGCATCGGGCCTTCCCGGCCTCGAGGAGAACCAGAAGGTTTCCTTCGACACCGAGCCCGACAAGCGCGGCAAGGGCCCGAAGGCCGTTAACCTGCAGTCGGCCTGATCCCGCCCGGCCATCCCGCCGTCTCACGCCATTGCCTGTCGCGGGCCGAGAGCATCGCATGCTCGCCCGCGGCAACGTTCGTAGCGGTGCTCGTTGCCGTTGCGTGACCGAGCCGAAGACCGCGGCGGCCCCGACGACATCCTCGAAGACGCTTCGCAGCGCCAGTGATCGTTGAGCAGGTGACCGCGGCGCCGCTGATCGCCTGACGCGCCCCCGAGGCGACGGTGCGGCGAGATCGATGCCGCAAGACCGCCATCGTCAGGCCAGCCCCGCAAGCCTGGCGCCGCCGTCGGATCGGCGCCGCAAGATCGCGTTTCACGTCGCCGGGGACCGCAGTGCCATGCGCTCCCGCACCAGCCGGCGCAACTCGTCGATCGGCTTCAACTGGCCTTCGTCCTCGACATGCCAGAAGGTCCAGCCGTTGCAGGCCGACAGGCCCTGCACCTTCGCCCCGACCCGGTGGATCGATGCGGCCTCTCCCGCTACGGACACCGTCCCGTCGGCCCGCACATGGGCGACGTGGCGGCGTCCCGCATCGGTGAGTTCGGCGCCGGGCTCGATCAGCCCCGCCTCGATCAGGCTGGCGAAGGGCACCCGCGGCTCGGACCGCTTGCCGGCCTGGATCGTCAGGCTTTCGGCCGACAGCGGCTCGACGGCCGCGATCCGCCGCTCCGCCGCCTCGATATAGGCCTCCTCCCGCTCGATGCCGACGAAGTGCCGCCCGAGCCTCCTGGCGACGGCGCCCGTCGTGCCGGTGCCGAAGAACGGGTCGAGCACGATGTCGCCGGGCTTGGTCGAGGCGAGCAGGATGCGAGCGATGAGGGCCTCCGGTTTCTGGGTCGGATGAAGCTTGTGGCCGTCCTCGTCCTTCAGCCGCTCGCCCCCGGTGCAGATCGGGAACAGCCAGTCGGATCGCATCTGGACGTCGTCGTTCGCCGCCTTCAGAGAATCGTAGTTGAAGGTGTAGCCCTTGGCGTCCTGGTCGCGCGAGGCCCAGATCAGCGTCTCGTGGGCATTCTGGAACCGGCGCCCCCGAAAGTTCGGCATCGGGTTGGACTTGCGCCAGACGACGTCGTTGAGCAGCCAGTAGCCGAGGTCCTGCATCGAGGCGCCGACCCGGAAGATGTTGTGATAGGAACCGATCACCCAGATCGTGCCGTTCGGCTTCAGGACCCGCCGGGCGGCGAGCAGCCACGCCCGGGTGAAGGCGTCATAGGCCTGGAAGCTCTCGAACTGGTCCCAGGCGTCGTCGACGGCGTCGACCTTCGACTGGTCCGGCCGATGCAGGTCTCCGGCCAGCTGGAGATTGTAGGGTGGGTCGGCGAAGATGACGTCCACCGAACCGGCCGGCAGCGCTTCCATGCGGGTGACGCAGTGGCCCTGGAAGATCCTGTCCTTGAAGGTGAAAGCCGGGTCGATCGGCCGTTGCAGAAGTGCGGAGCGGGAAGGAGCCATGACAAAACACCGATTACGCCGGAAACAGGTACGACCCTCATGGTTACCGAACGGGGTAAACAATCGATAAAACTGCCGGACGATTTCGGCCGACCGGCCGCCGGCCTCCGGATCGGCCGCCGCATGGCCGCCCATCGCACGCCGCGGATGGCGCCCGGGCGTTTGCGAAGTCGCCGCGCCGTGCTACCGCACGCCCGGGACGCCCCGCGCGCCGGCCCCGAAGCCGTTTCATGTCATCCACGAGGACACAGCCGAGACATGCCACAGCCACAGCTCCTGATCTTCGACTGCGACGGCGTCCTCATCGATTCCGAGGTGATTGCGGCGAGGGTTCAGTGCGAGATGCTGCGTGAGGAGGGCATCGAACTCGACGCGGCCGACCTTGCGGCGCGGTTTGCCGGCCTCACCTGGCCGGCGATCGTCGAGCGCCTGTCGGAGGAGACCGGCCAGCGCTTCAGCCAGGCCTTCATGAAGCGCGTCGACGACGAGATCGACCGCCGGCTCGGCACCGAGGCCGAGGAGATCGCCGGCGCCCACGAGATGCTCGACCGTCTGGTCCTGCCGCGCTGCATCTGCTCGAACTCCAGCGCCGCCCGGCTCGAGCTCGAGCTCGAGCATGTTGGCCTGTGGGACAGGTTCCGCCCCTATGTGTTCAGCGCCGCCGACTTCGGCAGGCCCAAGCCTGCCCCGGACGTCTTCCTGCATGCGCTGAAGATCTTCGAAGTCACGGGCGACCAGGCCGTCGTCATCGAGGATTCTGTGCATGGCGTCGCGGCCGCGCGGGCCGCCGGCTGCCGGGTCGTCGGCTTCACCGGCGCCGGCCACAGCTATGCCGGTCACGCCGATGCCCTGACCGAGGCTGGCGCCGAGACAGTGATCAGCCGCCTCGCTGACTATCCGGCCGTGATCGAAGTCTTCGCCGACTGGCAGGAGACGTAAGAACCCGGCTTCGATCGACGGGACCGCGCCGGGTCGCTTGGTAAATTCAGCTTATTTACTGAATATTCCCGCTTCACGACTGCATCACTCAAGTATTGATGGTTTTTGTAAAGCGATCTTATTGATTTTTATTGGCCTGCGCGATGCAGCGAAAATTCTTCCTTAACAGGTTGCTGGCAAGATGGAGGCGTAGAGAGCTTCCATGCCTACCGTTCCAAGACCGAAGACCCATCGGCAAACCAAGACATGGACTCGAGGATCCGACTCAACCTCTTTGAGAGCGCACCATGTCTAACCTTTTTCGACGCAGCCAGATGGTCAAGCACAAGATCGCGGCACTCGACGCACTTCGTGCCAACGTGATGATGGCCGACGCCAAGCTGAACATCACCTATCTCAATCCGGAGCTCGATCGCCTGCTGCGCGAGGCGGAGCCGGAGCTGAAGCAGGAACTGTCCCGCTTTAACGTCGATACGCTGATCGGCAGCAACATCGACATCTTCCATAAGAATCCCAGCCACCAGCGCAACATGCTGGCGACGCTGCAGCGCCCGCACAGCGCCTCGATCAAGGTCGGCAGCCGGGTGTTCGACCTCCTCGTCACGCCTCTGCGCGAGGGCAACACGACCGTCGGCTTCGTCGTCGAATGGGCCGACGCCAAGGAGCGCCTGCTCAACCTCGACTATTCCGGCCAGATGCAGGCGGTGGGGCGCTCCCAGGCGGTCATCGAGTTTAAGACCGACGGCACGATCATGACCGCCAACGAGAACTTTCTGACGACGATGGGCTACCAGCTGGCCGAAATCGCCGGCAAGAACCACTCGATGTTCGTCGAAACCAGCTATCGCGACAGCGCCGAATACCGGGAATTCTGGGAGGCTCTTCGAAACGGCAAGTATCAGGCCGCGGAGTTCCGCCGCGTCGGCAAGGGCGGCAAGGAGGTCTTCATCCAGGGCTCCTACAACCCGATCTTCGATGCCAACGGTAAAGTGACCAAGGTCGTCAAATACGCCACCGACGTCACCGCCCGCGTCAAGGCCGTGGCCGAGGTCGGCGCCGCCCTCTCCGATCTGGCCGACGGCAAGCTCGGCCGCCGGATCGAGAAGCCGCTGACGCCGGAGCTCGACCAGCTGCGGGTCGACTACAACAGGCGCTCGAAGGGCTGGAAGCCGCCATGGGCCAGGTCAAGGGTGCGACCTCGACCATCGGCGAAGGAATGAGCGAGATCGCCACTGCCGCCAACGATCTGTCCCAGCGCACCGAGCAGCAGGCGGCCAGCCTCGAGGAAACGGTCGCCGCTTTGTCGGAGATCACCCGCGGCATCAACGGCACCGCTGCCGACGCCGTCAAGGCCAACCAGGCGACGGCGACGGCCCTTCGCGATGCCGAGAACGGCGGCACCGTCGTCTCCAAGGCGATCGAGGCGATGAGCAAGATCGAGGCGTCGTCTCAGCAGATCTCCCAGATCATCGGCGTCATCGACGAGATCGCCTTCCAGACCAATCTCCTCGCTTTGAACGCCGGCGTCGAAGCCGCCCGCGCCGGCGAGGCCGGCAAGGGCTTCGCGGTGGTCGCTCAGGAAGTGCGGGCGCTCGCCCAGCGCTCGGCGGAAGCCGCCAAGGAGATCAAGGCGCTGATCTCGACCTCGTCGGAACAGGTGGAGAGCGGCGTGGAACTCGCCCGAGCCTCCGGCAAGTCGCTCGAGGAGATCGTCGGCCGCGTCCAGGAGGTCAGTCACCTGGTCTCGGCGATCGCCCGCAGTGCCGACCAGCAGGCCTCGACGCTGCGCGAAGTCTCGGGTGCCGCCGACCAGATGGACAAGGTCACCCAGCAGAACGCCGCGATGGTCGAGGAGACCACAGCCGCCGCCAAGAACCTCAGCGTCGAGACCGAACAGCTGTCGACCCTGATGCAGCGCTTCACCACCGCCTCGGACGCCAAGGCCGGCGCCGGTCGCAGGCCGCAGGCCAGGGCCGCCCAGCCGGCCCAGCCGGAGGCACGCCAGCGCTCGGCCAGCCAGCCGCGCCATCAGAGCGCCGGCAACACCGCGCTGAAGTCCGCACCCCGCGAGGAAAGCTGGGCGGAGTTCTGATCGCTCCATCGGAGGCGGCGATCCCGCCGCCCGATCTTGACTGACGCCGATTACCCGGAACCCGCAGGGGCGTGGTTCCGGGTGATCGCGTTTTTGCGGCCATGCCGGTCATCAAGGCGCGATACGGTGGCGCACCGCCAGGCTGCCCAGAGGGATCTGGCCATGTGGACGCCAGTCGGATGAGCGCCGGCCGGATGAGTGCCGAGCCGGCCGCCTCTCGCGGCGGGTGGCGGCTCGAGCTCAGCCCCCCTGCTTCGGCGGCCCTTCGTCGAACCCGGTATAGACGATGATCCCGCCCATCGACGGCGCGATCTGGATCTTGTCGTCGACGAAGCGGAAGGCGCGCGAGGTGCCGCCCTTTTCGACCGGGATGGAAACCTTGGCGAGATTGGAATAGATGACGCCGTCCTGACCGACCACGGCGACGCGAATCGGCAGTTCGACCGTACGGTTCTTGGCCGCCCGGCCCGGCATCAGCCGGCCTTCGACGCCGACGGTGATCTTCAGCTTGCCGTCGACGATGCGGCAGTCACGCTTTGCATCCACGATCACCGCCTGATAGTCGAGCGCATCGCCGTCCTGCTTGGAGATGGTGGACGTGCCCTCGCGGATCGAGGCCTGCGGACAGAAGCGCGCTTCGGTGCCGAGGGCCTGTCCGGCCTGGGCCGGATCGGCAGCAGCTTCGGCGGAAGTGGCGGGCGGGGGTCCGAGATCGGTGTTTTCGACGCTGCTTCCCGTCGTACAGGCTGCAAGGCTCGCCGCGAGCGCTGCGACGATGAGGTTCCGGGTGGCCGGCACGGTATGCATCGCTGGGTTCTTCCCTTACTGTGACGGGCCGTTCTATATCAGCCCCGTCCCGGATAGGCGACACGGCCTTGGGGCGGCAAGACCGGCCGCCGACTTTCCGGCGCTGGTCCGGCAGGGAGTTTGGAAGACGTGAGGTATGTGAGTACGCGCGGCGAGGCCGAGACCCTCGGCTTTGCCGATGCCCTCCTGAAGGGGCTGGCGGCGGATGGCGGTCTTTATGTCCCCGAAACCTGGCCGCAGTTCTCCGAAGGCGAGATCGAGTCCTTCGCCGGTCGTCCCTATGCCGACGTCGCGGAGGCGATCTTCCGCCCCTTCGTTGGAGACGACATCGCGCCGGACGCCCTGCGGGCGATGATCGACGAGGCCTATGGCAGCTTCGCCCATCCCGCCGTGGCGCCGCTGGTCCAGATCGGACCGAAGCATTTCGTGCTCGAACTCTTCCATGGCCCGACGCTCGCTTTCAAGGACGTCGCCATGCAGCTGATCGCCCGGATGATGGACCATGTCCTGAAGGAGCGCGGCCAGCGCGCCACCATCGTCGGCGCCACCTCGGGCGACACCGGCGGCGCGGCAATCGCCGCCTTTGCCGGCAGCGAGCGGACCGACCTGTTCATCCTCTTTCCCCACGGCCGGGTTTCGCCGGTGCAGCAGCGCCAGATGACGACGTCGGGCAAGGACAACGTCCATGCCGTCGCCGTCGACGGACATTTTGACGACTGCCAGGCGCTGGTGAAGGCGATGTTCGCCGACACCCGCTTCAATCGCGAGGTCGGGCTTTCCGGGGTGAATTCGATCAACTGGGGCCGGATCATGGCCCAGATCGTCTACTATTTCACCGCCGCCGCCAGCCTCGGCGCCCCGAAGCGCAAGATCGCCTTCACCGTCCCAACCGGCAATTTCGGCGACATCTTCGCCGGCTATGCCGCCATGCGCATGGGGCTGCCGGTCGAGAAGCTGGTGATCGCCACCAACGCCAACGACATTCTCGCCCGCACCCTGGCCACCGGCCGCTACGAGACCGGAACCGTCAGCGCCACCATGTCGCCGTCGATGGACATCCAGGTCTCGTCGAATTTCGAGCGGCTGATCTTCGAGGCCAGCGGCCGCGACGCGGGCCTGGTGCGCCGCTTGATGAACGGGCTGTCCCAGTCCGGCAGCTTCGAATTGCCGCAGGAGGTGCTCGCCACGATCCGTGCGACCTTCGCCGCCGCCGCAACCGGCGAGGCGGCCACTGCCGAAACGATCCGCCGTGTCCTCGGCGAGACCGCCTATCTCCTCGATCCGCATACGGCGGTCGGTGTCGCCGTCGCCGAGGCGATGCTCGGCGCAACTCCGGATCCAGCGGGGGGCGAAGCCTCGATCGAAGCGACGATGATCACCCTCGGCACCGCCCATCCGGCGAAGTTTCCGGAAGCCGTGAAGAAGGCCTCGGGCACCGAACCGGCCTTGCCGCCGGCCCATGACGGGCTGATGGAGCGCGCCGAGCGCTTCGACCGGCTGCCGGCCGAGCTTGCCGCGGTCGAGGACTACATCAGGGCGCGAACCAGAGCCGAAACGGCGGGAGACAGGTCATGAGCGTCGAGATCACCCGGCTCGCCAACGGCCTCACCATCGCCACCGAGACCATGCCGACGCTGGAAAGCGCGGCGCTGGGCATCTGGGTCAAGGCGGGCGCCCGCGACGAGATGGCGAATGAGCACGGTATCGCCCATCTCCTCGAACACATGGCCTTCAAGGGCACCTCGCGGCGCACCGCACGGCAGATCGCCGAACAGATCGAGGACGTCGGCGGCGACCTCAACGCCGCGACCAGCGTCGAGACCACCTCCTACTACGCCCGCGTCCTGAAGAACGACGTGCCGCTGGCGATCGACATCCTCACCGACATCCTGGTCGATTCGCGCTTCGACGAGGCCGAGCTCGAGCGCGAGCAGCAGGTCATCCTGCAGGAGATCGGCGCTGCGGAGGATACGCCCGACGACATCGTCTTCGACCATTTCCAGGAAGCCGCCTTCAAGAGCCAGATCATCGGCCGGCCGATCCTCGGGACGCGCCAGACGGTGAAGTCCTTCACCCCCGACGATCTGAGGGCCTATCTTGCCCGCCACTACGGCCCGGACCGCATGGTCGTCGCGGCGGCCGGCGCCGTGTCCCACAAGGCCGTCGTCGAACAGGTCTCGGCGGCGCTCGGCTCGGGCGCGACGCCTGCGCCGCCGGCGAATGGGGCACGCGAGCCCGCCACCTATGTCGGCGGCGAATTTCGCCAGAGCCGCGATCTCGCCGACGCCCAGATGGTGCTCGGCTTCGAGGGCCGGCCCTACTATGCGCGGGATTTCTACGCCTCCCAGGTGCTGTCGCTGATTCTCGGCGGCGGCATGTCGTCGCGGCTCTTCCAGGAGGTGCGCGAGCGCCGCGGCCTCTGCTACGCGATCTACGCCTTCCACTGGAGCTTCTCCGACACCGGCATCTTCGGGATCCACGCGGCGACCGGCGAGGAGGAGCTCGCCGAGCTCGCCCCGGTGATCGTCGACGAGCTGCTCGAAGCGGCGAGCGGGATCTCCGAAGCCGAGGTGACCCGGGCACGGGCGCAGATGCGCGCCAGCCTCCTGATGTCCCAGGAGAGCCCGGCCTCGCGCGCCGGCCAGATCGCCAGGCAGCTGATGTTCAACGGCGAGGTCATCCCCAACGAGGAGCTGATCGCCCGGCTCGACGCGATCACCGCGCCGCGCCTTGCCGATCTCGCCGGCCGGATCTTCAGCGGCTCGCGGCCGACGCTCGCGGCCATCGGCCCCTTGTCGCGGCTGCCGGATCTCGACGACATCTGCGGCCGCCTTGCGGCAACGCCGCAGGCCAGGGTGGCGGCCGGGCGATGAGCCGGGCCTTCGTCCGGCCGGCGCATCCGCGCTTCGGCTGACCCCGCACCCATCCTGCGACACCGGGCTTTGAAACCTCCCACGCCATGGGCCTGATCGACAACCTCAGCCGGCCGAACGTCCCCGTCCTGACCGGCGACGGCGTCGTCCTGCGCCTGCCGCGCCGCTCGGACTATCCCGCCTGGCGCAGGCTGCGCGAGGAGAGCCGAGCCTTCCTGACGCCGTGGGAACCGGTCTGGACCGACGACGAATTGTCCTGGCCGGCCTTTCGCCGCCGCATCGCCCGATACAATCACGAGGCACGGGACGCCTCCGGCTACTCCTTCTTCGTCTTCGACCGGGCCGGAACCACCCTCCTCGGCGGCATCACCGTCGGCCACATCCGCCGCGGCGTTGCCCAGTCGGCGACCCTCGGCTACTGGATGGGCGAGCGCTATGCCGGAAAGGGCCACATGCGCCGGGCCGTCGAGGCGGTGAAACTTTTCGCCTTCGAGATCGAGGGGCTGCACCGGATCGAGGCGGCGTGCCTACCGAGGAACCAGCGTTCCATCCAGCTGCTCGAGCGTTGCGGCTTTTCACGCGAAGGCCACTTGCGCGGTTACCTCAAGATCGCCGGGAAATGGGAAGACCATTGCCTCTACGCGCTGCTTGTCGAAGAATGGTCGCGATCTGCCGCTACTGCAGCGGCCCGCGGGCCCGCAGCGATCATTGGTCGGCAGAATGGGTAGTTCGGCTGCGTTCGAGCGTCCTTCCACCGTCGCTCCCGGATGCCGGCGCGACGGTGTCGCGGCGCACCGGAGGCTCCCGGCCGGAGACGTTGCATCGTGCGGCTGATCGCGGCTTCACCGACCCGCCGAAAGCTGCGACACTCCACCGCGGCGGACGAGTGGGGCAACCGGGGCGGGCGGAAGCTCCCGATCGTCGGCGAGCGGTCAGAAAACATCCCGGTCCGGGCGTCCAGCGCCCGGCCGGATACGGCCGGGATACGGCCAGCAGGCCTCAAAGGGCCAGAAGGAAAGCGCCGGGGGGCATGCGGTTCATCATTCAGCGTTGGCTGATCATCATTCTCGCCTTCGCGTCGCTTGCCGGGCTGGTCTCGCCCGCACTCGCGCTCGAGCCGGTGGGCGTCTCGCGTGAAGACGTCGCCATCGACCTCGAGCCCGCCACGGACGTCTATTACGGCCAGGGGCGCAACTTCCAGGTCACCACCGTGCCCGGCGCCGACGGCATCGTCCGGCGCATCGAGGTCGAGGCGAAATCGCCCAGCGCCTCGGGCAACTGGGCTGTCTTCGCGCTCGCCAACAACACCGACGAGCAGCTGGACCGGCTCGTCGTCGCCTCGCATTTCCGCCTCGTCGGCTCCGGCATCCTGTCGCCCGACCTCGGCTCCCAGCGCATCGCCTCGATCACCCCCAGCCAGGGCTTTGCGCTGGAGCGGCAATCCAGCACCGATGCCGACGTCTTCCTCGTCACCCTCGATCCCGGCTCGGTCGTCACCTTCGTCGCCGAGCTGACGAGCCCGAAGCTTCCCGAGCTGCGCCTGTGGGAGCCGAACGGCTACAAGGACACGATCAACGCCTTCACCCTCTATCGCGGCATCGTGCTCGGCATCGCCGGCCTTCTCGCCGTGTTCCTGACGATCCTCTTCGTGGTCAAGGGTTCGGCGATGTTCCCCGCCGCGGCGGCCCTCGCCTGGGCGGTGCTGGGCTATATCTGCATCGACTTCGACTTCTGGCAGAAGCTCCTGCCGCTGGCGCCGGGGCAGGAACGGGTCTGGCGCGCCGGCACCGAGGTGGCGCTGGCCTTCACCCTGGCGATGTTCCTGTTCGCCTATCTCAACCTCAATCGATGGCACCGGGCGCTGTCGATCACCCTCCTCGTCTGGCTGGCGCTGCTCGCCGGCCTCGGGGCGTTGGCCGCCTTCGAGCCGGTGGTCGCCTCCGGCATCGCGCGGCTGTCGCTTGCCGCCACCGCCGGCATCGGGCTGGCGCTGATCGTCGGGCTGTCCTTCCACGGCTTCGACCGGGCGGTGATGCTGATCCCGACCTGGTGCCTCATCATCCTCTGGCTGGTGGCCAGCTGGATGACCGTCTCCGGGCGCATCGACAACGACATCATCCAGCCGGCACTCGGCGGCGGCCTCGTGCTGATCGTGCTCTTGATCGGCTTCACGGTGATGCAGCACGCCTTTGCCGGCGGCAGCTTCGCCCAGGGGCTGCTGTCCGACATGGAGCGGCGGTCGCTGGCTCTCGCAGGCGCCGGCGACGCGGTGTTCGACTGGGACGTGCCACGCGACCGCATCTTCGTCGGCGCCGACGGCGACACGCTCTCCGGCATGCCGATCGGGGCGATGAACGGCGCAGCCCGCGACTGGCTGCCGATCCTCCATCCCGACGACCGCGACCGCTTCAAGCTGACCTTCGACACGGTGATCGAGCATCGCCGCGGCCGCATCGTCCAGGAGTTTCGCGTCACGGACGAGGACGGCCATTACCACTGGATGCAGCTTCGCGCCCGGCCGGTGCTCGGCTCCGACGGCGAGGTGGCGCGCTGCGTCGGCACGCTGAAGGACGTGACCGAGCAGAAGAAGGCCGAGGAACGGCTGCTCCACGACGCGCTGCACGACCAGCTGACCGGGCTCCCCAACCGTGAGCTGTTCGGCGACCGGCTAGAGGCGATCGGCGTCCTTGCCGCGACAAGGGACGACGTGCGCCCGACCATCTTCGTCATCGACGTCGACCGCTTCAAGCAGGTGAACGACGATTTCGGCCTCGCCGTCGGCGACACCATCCTCCTCACCGTCGGCCGCCGGCTGAAGCGCATCCTGAAACCCCAGGATTCGCTCGCCCGGCTCGGCAGCGACCAGTTCGGCCTGATCCTCGTCTCCGAGAGCGACGTCGCCTCCGTCGCGTCCTTCGCCGAATCCCTGCGCGAGGCGATCAAGGCGCCGATCTCGCTCGCCGGCCGGGAGATCGTTCTCACCGGCTCGATCGGCCTGTCGGGCTGGGCGGAGGGGGCGACCAGCGAGGAGACGCTGAAGGAGGCCGAGCTCGCCATGTATCAGGCGAAACGCTTCGGCGGCGACCGCATCGAGCCGTTCCGCCCGGCCTACAAGACCATCGGCTCCGGCCGGCTGCAGCTGGAATCCGACCTTCGCCGGGCCTTCGAGCGCTCGGAGCTGTCTCTCGCCTTCCAGCCGATCGTCGATCTGGAATCAGAGAAGGTCGACGGCTTCGAGGCGCTGATGCGCTGGGAGCATCCGCGCCGCGGCGCGATCTCCCCGGCCGAGTTCGTGCCGATCGCCGAAAACACCGGGCTGATCGTCACCCTCGGCCAGTTCGCCCTCGAGGAAGCCGCCAAGCGCCTCTGCGACCTCCACCGGGCAACCGGCGACGACAGCTTCTTCATGTCGGTCAACATTTCCAGCCGCCAGCTGATCCGCCAGGATCTCATTGCCGACGTCAGGAGCGTCCTCGACCGCTACAAGCTCGCACCGCGCTGCCTGAAGCTGGAATTGACCGAATCCATGGTGATGGACAATCCGGAGCGCTCGGCCAAGCTCCTCGCCAAGCTGCGCGATCTCGGCGTCGGCCTGTCCCTCGACGACTTCGGCACCGGCCACTCCTCCCTCGCCTATCTGATGCGCTTTCCCTTCGACACGCTGAAGATCGACCAGTCCTTCCTCAGGAACAACGACCAGCCGCAGCGGCCGATCATCCTTCACTCGATCGTCACCATGGCCCACGACCTCGATCTCAAGGTCGTTGCCGAGGGCGTGGAGAGCGAGAGCGACATCGTCCAGCTGCGCCAGCTCGGCTGCGAATACGCCCAGAGCTTCGCCTTCTCGCCGCCGATCAACTTCGAAATGGCGCGGCGGCTGCTGGTGGATCGATCGGCGAGTCTGAAGCGGGCGAGCTGAGAAGCGGCGGGTTTTCGGACGCGCATTGCGTGGGTCCAGGCTCGCAGCGCTTGTCGCCACATGATCGTCGCGTCTCGTCCAGCCGACCCTTCAGAACGTCATGTCCCGCGAGTTCGGTTGAAGAGTCGTTGCAAAAGTCGACGCTTCGTCATCCCGGGCTTGACCCGGGATCCATTCCAAACCGTCGATGATCTTACGCTGACCCACCGCCGATATCGCGGTTCTTCTGAAGCGAATGGCCACTTCGACGCGGAGGAATGGATTCCGGGTCAGGCCCGGGAAGACCAGGTGTTAATGCCATCGCCTCTTCTGCACCGCAACGCGACTCGCATTCCCCTTGAACCGAGGCGGATCAAGGCAGAAAGGGCGGTGCGGCTATCGACGGCCATCGGGGACCCTGCCGCCCTCGCCCGCTCTCAGGCGTGGCCGGCCTCGACCGCGAGAAACGCCGGCTCGATGCCGAGAAGGCCCAGCGCCCGCTTGTATTTGGCGTCGAGGTCGGTGTCGAAGACGATGCCGAGATCGGCCTTGCAGGTCAGCCAGCCATTGGCGGCGATCTCTTCTTCCAGCTGCCCCGGTGCCCAGCCGGAATAGCCGAGCGCCATGATCGCCGTGCGCGGCCCCATGCCTTCCGAGATGGCCCGCAGAATGTCGACGGTCGGCGTCAGGGCGATGTTTTCCGCCACATGGACGGTGGATTCGGAATCGTAGTCGTCGGAATGGAGGACGAAGCCGCGCCCCTTCTCCACCGGTCCGCCGACGCAGACCGAGACCTCGCGCCCGCCCGAGGGCAGCCGGATCGCGTCCTCGCTCTCGACGACGCCGAGCTGGGTGAGGAGCGCCGGAAAGCTCATGGGCTGGGACTTGTTGATGATGAAACCCATTGCCCCGTTGGGCGAATGGGCGCAGACATAGACGACCGTACGGGCGAAGGGCTCGTCGCTGATCGCGGGCATCGCGATCAGGAAGTGCCCTTCGAGGGAGTTCGCGACGTCGCCATCGACGGAATCGAGATCGATATCGAGCTTCATTCTACCTCACCGCATGGTTTGCGACAGCGGGCCTTTCGTCAATGCGACATCTCAGCGGCCGCGTTCGGGCGAGCCCGAGAGACAGCGCCGCCGGGCCGCGAAACGATCACCCCGCCGAGCCGGCGCCGATGACCGCACGTGAAAACCAATCCTGCTGCAACAAAGGTGGCATCGGCTTCGAAGAATGACCAGAGCAGATTTGTCACGAGCTTCCCGAAAACGACAAAAAGCCGTTATCTGACTTCTGGAAACCAGCGAAGAAACCGAGTATGCAGCGCTTCAATCGTCTCTCCGCCGCCCGTCGCCCCCCTCGCCGCAAGCCGCGCCTCGCGGCGCCCGGCAGCGACGCTCCCGCTGATGCCGGCAGCGTGATCCGGCGTCTGGTCCTCATTGCGCTGGTTGCGGCGACCGTCCCCGCAATCCCTGCCTCTGCCGCCGCCAGCGATCCGAGCGTTTTTTCCAATGGCGAGGTGAGCCTGCGTCTCGTGCGCGCGTCGGAGCCCGTGGACGGTGCCGTGCGGGCCGCGCTGATCGTCGATCTGGCACCCGGCTGGAAGACCTACTGGCTCGATCCCGGCGCCTCCGGGGTTCCGCCGCAGATCGATCTGTCGAAGACCGCGGGTTTCCAGACGATCCGCGCCCGTTTTCCCGCGCCGCATCGCTTCGGCGAGGCCGAAACCCGCGCCAACGGCTACAAGGGCGACGTCGCCTTCGCCTTCGAACTCGACGTCGAGCCGGGCGAGACCATCGGGACCATCGAGGCTTCGGTGTTCATGGGCGTCTGCCAGGAGATCTGCATCCCCGTACAGGCCAGTCTTGCGGCCTCCGCCACCGGCGCCGAGGCGGATGCAGCCGTCGCAAAGGCCTTCGCGGCACTGCCGCGGGAGGCCGGAGACGACGCCGTCACCATCTCCGGTGATGCGACCGCGCTGCGCATCACGGTCAAGGATCCGGACGTAGCCCCGGGCAGCGGCGCACCGGATCTTTTCGTCACCTCGCGTGACGGCTGGTATTTCGACGAGCCGACGCAGGTGTCGACGCAGGGAGGCATCAGCGTCTTCGCGGTGCCGGTCGCCGAAGCCCCGTCCGGGGTCAGCGGGCCGCCGGAAATGGTCGATCTCGTCTATACCCGCGACGGCGCGGCGCTCGAGGCGGCCGCCGTCCCCGTCGCGCCGCAGGGCTGAAGCCGCTGTCCCAAGCCTTGAACGGGGCGCGGGGATGGGCAAAAATCGCCGCGCTGGCGGCACCGCCGCTGGACAAGCGGGCCTCGGGCGCCAGATCGTGAGCGGCGAACGGCGGATCGAACGATGCCGCCGCCTTTTCCATTGATAGCGGAGTTTTCGACATGACCATCGCCGTCGGCGACAAAATCCCGAACGCCACCGTCAAGACCCGCACCGATGACGGCCCGGCCGACCTTTCGACCGGCGACATCTTCGCCGGCAAGACGGTCGTGCTCTTCGGCGTTCCCGGCGCCTTCACGCCGACCTGCTCGATGAACCACCTGCCGGGCTTCCTCACCCACAACGACGAGTTCCGCGAAAAGGGCGTCGACACCATCGCCGTCGTCGCGGTCAACGACATCTTCGTAATGGGCGCCTGGGAGAAGTCCAGCGAGGCGTCGGGCAAGATCCTCTTCCTCTCCGACGGCAACGGCGAGCTCACCAAGGCGCTCGGTCTCGACATCGACCTGTCCGTCGCCGGCCTCGGCACGCGCTCCAAGCGCTATTCGATGCTGGTCGAGGACAGCGTCGTGAAGCAGCTCAACATCGAGGAGAGCCCCGGCCAGGCCGACAAGTCCAGCGCCGAGGCCCTGCTCGAGCAGATGTGAGAAGCAGCGGTCGGCCGGGATCGCCGACCGCCACCTCGCCTTTCGTCAGTCCGGCGGTCCAGGCGAACTGGTCGCTGGCCGCCCACTTGAGAACGGCGGGCCGGCCCGGCAGAGGCCGGGCCGATGCCATCAATGCGCGGCGACGAACGCCGTCAGGATCTCCCGCGCCGCCTGAAGGTCGCGCTTGTCGATCATCTCGGCGACGGTATGGATGTAGCGCGTGCCGACGACGATGCCGATCGCCCGTGCGCCGATGCCGGCCTGCTGCGCCGCCGCGCCGTCCTGCCCGCCCTTGGCAAGGATGGTGCGCTGGCAGGCGATGCCCTTCTCCTTCGCCAGCGCCTCGATCTCCTTGACCAGCGCATAGTCGGCGATGAAGGACCCGTCCTTCATGTGCAGGCCGAAGCCCGCTCCGTGGACCGTGGTGCGGTCCTTCTCCGGCACGCCCGGCGTGTCGCAGGCGAGCGTCGTGTCGACGCCGATGGCGATGTCCGGCGCGACGCCATAGGAGGCGGTCTTGGCGCCGCGCAGCCCGACCTCCTCCTGGGCGGTGAAGGCGACGGTCAGCTCGCAATCGTGGGACAGGCCCTCCTCGACGAGTTTGCGGACCGCTTCCAGGCCAAGCCAGCAGGCGATGCGGTTGTCGAGGGCCTTGGAGACGATCTTCTCGCCCATCTCCTCGAAGGGCTCGTTCATCACGACATAGTCGCCGACCTGGATCCTCTCCTTCGCCGCTGCGCCGAGACCGGTGTCGACGACGAACTCGTTCGGCTCCGGCATCTTCTTGCGCTCTTCCGGCGACTGGATGTGGATCGGCTTGCCCTCGGCGTTCATCACGCCCTTGATGTCGCCCTCGTCGGTGCAGACGAGGACGCGGCGCGAGAACAGATTGCGCGGATCGAAGCCGCCCACCGGATCGACATGGACGAAGCCCTTGTCGGTGACGTGGGAGACGAGAAAGCCGATCTCGTCCATGTGGCAGAGGAGCAGCAGCTTCTCCGGCTTCTCTCCCTTGCCCTTGCGGGTGCAGATCAGCGAGCCGAGCGCGTCGGTGCGGATGTCGTCGAAGAGGCCCTTCGCCTCCGCCTCGATCAGCGCCCGCACGCGGGTCTCGCGGCCGGGCACGCCGGGTGTCTCGCAGAGGCGCTTGAGAAGGTCGAGATTCATGGAAAATCCTGTTGTTTGACAATGCAGCCGGCGGCGGGAGCAGCCGGCCTATCAATTTGCATCACGGGAGTATCGCTGGGGTCCGCGACCCAGAGTGTTTTCGCTTTTTGGCCAGTTCGCGTGGTCGCGACGGTCGGCTCGGACCCGCCTGAGCGGTTCCCTGGATCAGCGGGAACTGCTGGCGAAGTAGACCGTCACGAGGGCAAGCGTGAGAATGCCGAACGGGTAGAGCAGCATCAGCCAGACGTCGGGATTGGTCATTTTCGTAGCTCTCTTCTGAGATACGTTCTCGTTCCCGAATGTATGGCGCCTGAGGCAACGAAGCAAACGATGCTGATCAGAGCGCGCACCCATCCCTCACCGGACGGCGGCTGGGCGACGAGGAACGAATTGAGGATAGGTGCGACGCCGCCCACGACTGCGAGCCCGACGGCCAAGCCATTCAGAAAAGTCGCCGTCAGCTTGGCCACCTCACGATCGGCATCGGCTGCATTGTCGCGGTTCTTGGGGGACTCCCAGCCCTTCGTTCGTCGGCAGCGTCATCTCGCCTGCCTCTCTCAGCCGGCGCGCTTCCTCTTGAACGGTTCCATCCCGGCCCGTGCCAACTCGTCAGCCCGCTCGTTTTCCGCATGGCCGGCATGGCCGCGGACCCAGTGGAAAGTGACGTCGTGGCGGTCCTTTTCGGCTTCCAGCTGCTGCCAGAGCTCGACATTCTTCACCGGCTTGCCGTCGGCAGTCCGCCAGCCCTTCTTCTTCCAGCCGAAGATCCATTTGGTGATGCCATCGCGCATGTAGTTCGAATCCGAATAGAGATCGACGGCGCAGGCCCGGTTCAGGGCCTTCAGCGCCGAGATCGCCGCCAGAAGCTCCATCCGGTTGTTGGTGGTGTCAGGCTCGCCGCCCTTCAACTCCTTCTCCTGGCCGCGGAAGCGCAGGATTGCGCCCCAGCCGCCGGGGCCGGGATTGCCCGAACAGGCCCCGTCGGTGAAGATCTCGACGCGTTCGCCGCTCTCGCTCATGAAAGTCCCTTCGTCGGCTCCGTCACCGCCGCCTTCTCCAGCCCGTATTCCGAGGCATCGCGCACGCCCCGGTGGAAGCGCAGTTTCTTCAGATACTCCCGCGGATCCTTCTTGGTGACGAAGCTGTCGTCCGGCACGTTCAGCCAATCGTACAGCCGCGTCAGCATGAAGCGCATCGCGGCGCCCCGGCAGAGCAGCGGCAGGCTGTCATATTCCGCCGCTTCGAGCGGCCGCACCGAGGCGTAGCCCGACATCAGCGCCCGGCCCTTGGTGACGTTGTAGCTGCCGTCCTGCTCGAAGCACCAGGCCGAGAGCGTGATGGCGAGGTCGTAGGCGAGGAGGTCGTTGCAGGCGAAGTAGAAGTCGATGAGGCCCGACAGCTGCCCGGACAGGAAGAAGACGTTGTCGGGAAAGAGGTCGGCATGGATGACGCCGGCGGGAAGCCCGGCTGGCCACTGCGCCTCGAAATGCGAGAGTTCCGCCTCGATCTCGGCCGACAGTCCCGGCTCGACCTCGTCGGCGCGCCCGCCGCAGCTCTCGTAGAGCGGGCGCCAGTCGGCCGGAGACAGGCCGTTGCGCCGCGTCAGCTCAAAGTCCGCGGCGCTGCCGTGCATGCGGGCAAGCGCTACGCCGACGGCGCGGCAGTGGTCTGGGCTTGGGCGCCGCGTCCACATGCCGTCGAGAAAGGTAAAGACCGCCGCAGGCCGACCCGCCAGTTCGCCGAGGGCATTGCCGTCCCGGTCATGGACCGGCAGCGGGCAGGACAGGCCGCGTTCCGCCAGATGCTCCATCAGCCCGACGAAGAACGGCAGGTCGCCGCGATTGACCCGCTTCTCGTAGAGGGTGAGGATGTAGGTGCCGCCGGTGGTGCGCAGCAGGAAGTTGGAATTTTCCACCCCCTCGGCGATCCCCTTGTAGCTGGCGAGATCACCGAGATCGTAGCGATCGAGGAAGGCGGCGAGCTGCGGCTCGGTGACGTCGGTGTAGACGGCCAAGTTCAGGCTCCGCCGTTGACGAAGGCCATGTCGGCGCTCGTCAGGGGAACGTCGCGCAAGGCGCGCATCACCGGGAAGTTCTCGTTCTCCTCGACGGTCTGCACCAGTTCGACCGAAACATCGAAGCGTTCGCGAAGCGCCGAAATGATCGCATCGACCAGGACTTCCGGCGCCGAGGCCCCGGCCGACATGCCGACCACCGGCGTGTCACCGGAAAGCGCATCGAACGGGATCTCCTGCGGTCCCTGAACGAGCACGCCCTTGGCCGATCCCGCCTTTTCGGCCACTTCGACGAGGCGCTTGGAATTGGAGGAATTCGGCGCCCCCACGATCAGGAAGAGGGACGTACCCAGCGCCGAGGCCTTCACCGCCTCCTGGCGGTTGGTCGTCGCATAGCAGATCGATTCCGAAGACGGCGCCGTCATCGCCGGAAATTTCGCCTGGAGTGCCGCAACGATGTCCGCGGTGTCGTCCAGCGACAGCGTCGTCTGGGTGACGAAGCCGAGCGCCAGCGGATCCTCCGGCTCGAAGTTAGCGACGTCCGCGACCGTCTCGATCAGGCTGACGGTGCCGGGAGCAAGCTGGCCCATCGTGCCGACCACCTCGGGATGTCCGCGATGGCCGATCAGCACGACGTGGCGGCCGCGTTTCACGTGCAGCATCGCCTGCTTGTGAACCTTGGAGACCAGCGGGCAGGTGGCGTCGAGATAGAGCATCTCGCGCTCGGCTGCCGCCGCCGGCACCGATTTCGGCACGCCATGGGCGGAGAACACCACCGGCTGGCCGTCGTCGGGGATGTCGTCGAGCTCCTTGACGAAGATCGCGCCCATGTCGCGCAGGCCGTCGACGACGTATTTGTTATGGACGATCTCGTGCCGGACATAGACCGGCGCGCCGTATTTCTTCAGCGCCAGAACAACGATCTGGATCGCCCGGTCGACGCCCGCGCAGAAGCCGCGCGGCTCGCACAGGCGCAGGGTCAGCTTCGGCTTCGTCGGCTCCAGAAGGGACACGAATTCTCCAACGCGGGTCGGTGGTCTGTCGGCGGGCGGTCTGTCGGCGGTCGGCGGCTGTCCGGTCGGCCAGCGGCGCCGTTGCGAAGGCTTCAGCCGACGGCCCGAATGAAGGCATCCCGGCCCGGCCTGTCAAGCGCGGCCGCGATATCGCCGCACGATCATCATGCCGGTCATCACCACCAGGACAAGGCAGATGCCGTACCATGTGACGACATATTGCAGGTGATTGTTGGGAAGCGACACCACCGTCGTGCCGCCGACCGGCCAGCCGCCCTCTGCGCGCCCGGGCCCGGCGGCGACGAGGAAAGGGACCAGCCGGGCACCCTCGGCGAGGGGCACCCCCTCGGCCATCACCGGCAGGTCCTGCCAGAAGAAGGTGTCCTTGGCCGGCTCGTTCTCCGGGGTGAAATAGCCGGGCTTCTCCGTCGGCGCCGCCCGGGCGAGGCCGGTGACGGTCACCTCCTCTTCCGGCTGGCCGGCGCGCCGCCTGTCCGGATCGCGCATGTCGTAGGGCACGAAGCCGCGATTGACGAAGACGACGTCGCCGTTCTCGAGCCTCAGCGGCGCGTAGACGTTCCATCCTGCCTGGCCCTCGAAGGTCGAGAGGAAATAGCGCTCGTGCTCGTTGAGGAACCGGCCCGTCACGGTGACGGGCGTGTAGTCGATCGGCTCGCCCGCTGCGAAGCGGGTCTTAAGCGCAGCGAGGTCGATGGGCTCGGCATGGATGCGGCTGTCGATCTCGGCGATCAGCGCGTCCTTCCAGTAGAGGCGCTCCAGCTGCCAGGTGCCGAGGGCAAAGAGGATCGCGATGCCGACGAGGCAGAAGCCCAGCGCCAGGGCGAACCGCCCGCGGCCCATGCGCGGCTCGCCCGTGGCAGCGACGTCGCTGTCGGATCCGCCCGCGATGGGACCCGTGTTCGCGGGTCCGGCGCCTTGCCGCAGAGCGTCGCCGCGGCCCTCGCTCGGGGTCGTTGCTCCCTTGCTCATCGGCCCCTCACTCGCCCCGCTCGCCGGCATCCTCGAGGCGGCCCTCGGCGGCGCGGTTACGATATTGCAGGCCGATCATCGTGCCCTTGAGAAGCCGCAGCAGCGGCAAGGCGAGAATGAGCGTCAGCGGCAGCCACAACAGGAAATGCACCCAGAGCGGCGGCGCGACGCTGACCTCCATCCACAAAGCGAGACCGCATACGACGAAGCCGATGATCAGGATGACGAAGACTGCCGGCCCGTCGCCGGAATCGGCAAAGGCGTAGTCGAGGTCGCAATGGCTGCACCGCTTGCGCAGCGACAGGAAGCCCGCGAACAGCCGGCCCTCGCCGCAGCGTGGGCAGCGGCCGCGCGTCGCCGCCTTCACCGGATCGGCCTCGGCGTGGAATGCCCTGTCCTCGGCCATTACCGATATCCCTTCAAACGAAGAAGGCGGCGGGAGAGGCCGCGCCGCCTTCGTGATCGTCACCGGAGCTGGCGGCTCGGCCGCCAGCGATCATTGCGGACTCAGGCGTCGAAGACCGGAGCGCCCCAGCCACCCCAGACATAGACGGCAAAGAACAGGAACAGCCAGACGACGTCGACGAAGTGCCAGTACCAGGCGGCCGCCTCGAACCCGAAGTGCTTCTCCGGCGTGAACTGCCCCGACATGGCGCGGATCAGGCAGACGACGAGGAAGATCGTTCCGATCAGGACGTGGAAGCCGTGGAAGCCCGTCGCCATGAAGAAGGTCGAGCCATAGATCGAGCCCGAGAACGCAAACGGCGCGTGGGCGTATTCGATATACTGGACGTAGGAAAAGATGACGCCGAGCACCACGGTCAAGGCGAGACCAAGCTTCAGGCTCTTGCGGTCGTTGTGCAGCAGGGCGTGATGGGCCCAGGTCACCGTCGTGCCGGAGAGCAGCAGCGTGATCGTGTTGAACAGCGGCAGATGCAGCGGGTCGAGCACCTCGATGCCGACCGGCGGCCATTGCCCGCCGAGGACCTGCATCCGCTCCGCCTGGATCGCCTCGTTGGGAAACAGGCTGGCGTCGAAGAAGGCCCAGAACCAGGCGACGAAGAACATCACCTCGGAGGCGATGAACATGATCATGCCGTAGCGCAGATGCAGCGACACGACGCGGGTGTGAGCGCCTTCCTGGCCCTCCTTGATCGTGTCGGACCACCACGCATACATGACGTAGAGCACGATCGCGAGGCCGAGGAGGAAGATCCACGGCGTGGCAAGGTTGAGGCCGAAGAGAACGAACTCGGCGCCGCTGTTCCAGCGCATCAGGGAGACGGCGCCGATCATCATGATCAGCGCGCCGACCGACGCTACGAACGGCCAGGGGCTCGGATCGATGATGTGATAGTCGTGTTTCTTTGCGTGCGCGTCCGCCATGGCTCTCCCCGCTGTCTCCCACTCACCTGCCTGAACCGTCTCTACCCCAGCGGACCGAGGGATTCCAGCATTCTCGTCGCGCCGCCCCGACGGAGCCGCGCCATCGTCAACTATCTGTTCCCGCGCCTTGCGAGCCCGGCTTCGGCGCGGCCACCACCGGTGCCGGATCGTCCACCGGGAAGAAGGTGTAGGACAAGGTGATGGCCTGCAGGCTCTTCAGCTCTTCGGTGTCCGCCATCTCCGGATCGACATAGAAGACGATCGGCATCTCGACCTTCTCGCCCGGCTGCAGCGTCTGGTTCGAGAAGCAGAAGCAGGCGATCTTGTTGAAGTAGAGCCCGGCCGCCTCCGGCGTCACGTTGAACAGCGCCTGCCCGGTGATCGCCCGGTCGGAGGTGTTCTCCACATGGTAGCTGACCGTCGACTGGGCTCCGAGATTGACCCGGACCTCGCGCTGGTTCGGACGGAACGTCCAGGGCAGCCCCTCGGCGACGTTGCCGTCAAAGCGCACGGTCACCTGCTTGTCGCTCACCGACGCCGGCGCAGCTTCCGCGCGCTGGGTGGTGCCACCATAACCCGTCACCTGGCAGAACAGGCGGTAGAGCGGCACCGATGCGAAGGCTGCGCCGAGCATGCCGAAGGCGAAGGCCGCACAGGCGACCGCGATGACGACTCCGCTCGCCCCGGCCTGGCGTCTCGGCGCCTCGTTCGTCCGCTGATCGCTCATGATGCCATCTTCGCGAGTGAGACCAGGTAGAAGATCACGACGAGGGACACCAGAACGACGCCGATGGCGATCGAGCGGTTGCGCCGCGCCCGTTGTTCCGCATCTGTCAGCTTGACCCGCTCCGGCTCTGCCAAGATCACGCTCCGCCCTGGAGGAATGCCATGATCGCCGCATCGACGAGCAGCATGGCGAAGAGGCCGAAGAGATAGAGGATCGAGAAGCCGAAGAGCTTCTTGGCCGGCAGCATCGCCGTGTCGCCGTCGGCCATCTTCAGGACGCCGAACGCATGGCGCAGGAAGTTGAGCCCGAGGAGGATCGACACGGCGCCATAGGCCGGACCGGCATAGCCGAAAAGGAAGGGCGCCGCGCCGACGGGCGCCAGGACCAGGGAATAGGCGAAGATCTGGATGCGCGTCGTCCGCTCGCCCGAAACGTTCGGCAGCATCGGCACGCCCGCCGAGCCGTAGTCCCGCAGCTTGAACAGCGCGAGGGCCCAGAAGTGCGGCGGCGTCCAAAGAAAGATGATCAGGAAGAGGATGGTGCTCTCCACCGACACCGAACCGGTCACCGCGGCATAGCCGATCATCGGCGGGAAGGCGCCGGCAGCGCCACCGATGACGATATTCTGCGGCGTCGAGCGCTTCAGCCCCATCGTGTAGATGACGGCGTAGAAAAAGATGGTGAAGGCGAGGAATCCGGCAGCGAACCAGTTGGAGGCGAGGCCGAGGAGGCAGACCGACAGGAGTGACAGCGTCAAGCCGAAGGTCAGCGCCGCCTCGCCGCTCACCCGGCCCGTCGGGACCGGGCGCTTGGCCGTGCGGCTCATGACGGCGTCGATGTCGGCGTCGTACCACATGTTGAGGGCGCCGGCGGCGCCCGCGCCGATCGCGATGGCGAGGATCGAGATCACCGCCAGCATCGGGTTCATCTGCCCCGGCGCCACGACGAGGCCGCTCACCGCCGTCAGGATGACGAGCGACATCACCCGCGGCTTCAGCAGCTCGATGAAGTCCTTCGGCTCGGCGAGGCTGATGGCCTCGCGCGCCGCGATGGGTGGGTTCACGTCTACCAGGGTCACTTCACTCAACCTCGATCGTCGCCGGCCGGATCGCCGTCTTCCGGCAGACTGTCTCGCCCGCCCTCAGGCGAATGGGACGCCGCGTTCTTCTGCCGGTGCCCGCCCGGCCCGAGCCGTCAGTCCCGACCTGCCCGTCCCTAAATGGTCCGAACGCCGGGACCAGCCAAAGGCACCGGGCGCATCGTCGTCCGGCCTCCGGTTCGCCCGTGCCATCTCAGAGCGAGACTGCTTGCGGCAGGGCAGCCGAGAGGCCGGCCACTTGGCAAAGGCGCGCCCGACGAAGGCGCGCCAGCCGACTCTCTTTTCCCCTCGCCCCGCTCAGCGGATGCGCGGCAGCTCTTCCCACTGATGGTAGGGCGGCGGGGACGGCAGCTGCCATTCCAGCGTGGTCGCACCCTCGCCCCAGGGATTGGCGCCGGCGACCCGCTTCTTCGAGAAGGCTTCGAAGACGCCATAGAGGAAGACCAGGACGGCAACGCCGGAGATGTAGGAGCCGATGGACGAGATGAAGTTCCAGCCGGCATAGGCGTCGGGATAGTCGACATAGCGGCGGGGCATGCCGGCAGCGCCCAGGAAGTGCTGCGGGAAGAAGACGAGGTTCACGCCGACGAAGGTCATCCAGAAATGGATCTGGCCGACACGCTCGTTGTACATGTAGCCGCTCATCTTCGGGAACCAGTAGTACCACGCCGCGAAGATGGCGAAGACCGCGCCCAGCGACAGCACGTAGTGGAAGTGGGCGACGACGTAGTAGGTGTCGTGCAGCACCCGGTCCATGCCGGCATTGGCGAGCTTGACGCCCGTCACGCCGCCGACGGTGAACAGGAAGATGAAGCCGACCGCCCAGAGCATGGGGACCCGGAAGGAGATCGAACCGCCCCACATGGTCGCGATCCAGGAGAAGATCTTGATGCCGGTCGGCACCGCGATGACCATGGTCGCGAAGACGAAGTAGCGCTGCGTGTTGAGCGACAGGCCGGTGGTGTACATGTGGTGCGCCCACACGACGAAGCCGACGACGCCGATCGCCACCATGGCGTAGGCCATGCCGAGATAGCCGAAGACCGGCTTCTTCGAGAAGGTCGAGATGATGTGGCTGATGATGCCGAAGGCCGGCAGGATCAGGATGTAGACCTCGGGGTGACCGAAGAACCAGAACAGGTGCTGGAACAGGATCGGGTCGCCGCCACCGGACGGCGCGAAGAAGGTCGTGCCGAAGTTGCGGTCGGTGAGCAGCATGGTGATCGCGCCGGCGAGCACCGGCAGAGACAGGAGCAGCAGGAATGCCGTCACCAGCACCGACCAGGCGAAGAGCGGCATCTTGTGCAGCGTCATGCCCGGGGCGCGCATGTTGAGGATCGTGGTGATGAAGTTGATCGCACCGAGGATCGACGAGGCACCGGCGATGTGCAGCGAGAAGATCGCGAGATCCACCGCCGGGCCAGGATGCCCGGAAGTCGACAGCGGCGGATACATCGTCCAGCCGGTGCCGACGCCGTTGGAGCCCGGCGCACCCTCGACGAACATCGACAGGATGAGCAGCGGGAAGGCGGCGGCAAGCAGCCAGAAAGAGATGTTGTTCAGACGCGGGAACGCCATGTCCGGCGCGCCGATCATGATCGGCACCATCCAGTTGGCGAAGCCGCCGATCAGCGCCGGCATGACCATGAAGAAGATCATGATCAGGCCGTGACCCGTGGTGAAGACGTTGTACAGCTGCGGGTCGCCGAAGATCTGCATCCCCGGCTCCTGCAGCTCCATCCGCATCGCGACCGACAGCGCGCCGCCGATGATGCCGGCACAGATCGCGAAGATCAGGTAGAGCGTGCCGATGTCCTTGTGATTGGTCGAATAGACCCAACGCGTCCAGCCCTGCGGCTTGTGATCGTCGTGGGCCTCGTGGGCGGCACCATATGCCATGATCGTTTCCCTCTTACCCGAAATCTTCAGCGCGACGCGACCGTGGCGCCGCGCTTGGCGGCGATCGCTGCGGTCAGCGCCTGGTTGGCGCCGTCGAGATCGCTGCCTGCGGCCGCGTACCAGTTGGCGAACTCTTCCTTGGAGACGACGCGCAGACCGATCGGCATGTTGGCGTGGTTCTGCCCGCACAGCTCCGAGCACTGGCCGTAGAAGATGCCTTCGCGCCTGGCCTCGAACCAGTATTCGTTCAGCCGGCCGGGCACCGCGTCGACCTTCACGCCCATCGACGGCAGCGCGAAGGAGTGGATCACGTCGCCCGAGGTCGACAGGATGCGGATGACCGTATCGACCGGCACCACCATCTCGTTGTCGACGGCGAGCAGCCGCGGATAGGCGCGCAGGTCACCCTTGGCCTCGGCGGCGGCATCCTGGTCGGCGAGCGAATCGGTCAGCTGCGCCAGCGGGTAGGAATCGAACGACACCGGCTCGGCCTGGGCCTCCTGCGAGGTGTCGCCCGGCTGGTATTCGTAGCCCCAGTACCACTGGTAGCCGGTCGCCTTGACCGTCAGCTCCGGCTCGCTCGGCGGGTTGTACTGCGCGGTGAGCAGCTGGAAGGAGGGGATCGCCAGGAACAACAGCACGATCACCGGCGCCAGCGTCCAGATCACCTCGATCGTGGTGTTGTGGCTGGTGCGGGACGGCGTCGGGTTGCGGGTGGCGTTGTAACGATAGATGCACCAGCCGAGCAGGGCGGCGACGAGGATCGTGATCGGGATGATGAAGGCCAGCGTGTAGTCGCTGAACCAGTGGATCTGCTCCTCGATCGGCGACAGCGCTTCCTGCAGGTTGATCTGCCAGTCGTGCGGCTGGCCCGGCAGGACTTCGGCCGCATCCTGAGCCATCGCGGCACTCGCCGACGAGAGCACAGACGCCGCGGCAATGGTCGATCGTCTCACTCGCATGTTCTCCCTCACACGCACGCCATACCGGATGGAGTACCCCAAGACCCCGCCCATTATGGCGCAGTTCCAGCGTAGAATCGTCCCAAACTCCGGAAACTCCGACGCTTCAAATCACGAAACCCGCCCGACCGCAACTCCATATCCCGCCTCGCTGGTTGCGGCAAATGTGCAAGCTGGAAATGTGCCGGTCGCCGCCATTCGCCCTTTCGGCTCGCGGGGCCGAGCCGACGCTTGCCGCCGCGGCGGAGCGTCCGGGGCTTCCGCCCCGGCCGCTGGCGTCGTAAGTTCGCCGCCTGCGGGACGGGAACCAGTCGCCTGCCGGCCAGTGCCGGGGCGAGGCCTCGCCCGATGCCCCGAGCCGCGGGGCGGCCCCTTGCAACTGATTCGGATGTTGAAATGACAAAAGCGCCGAGATCGCTCGCCATCGCCGTCTCGCTCGCGGTTGCCCTTGCCGGCGGCCTGTTTTCGGCGGGCGAGGCGGCCGCACAGGCCGGCGCCACCGGCACGGTGAAGTCGCGGCACGGCGCCTGGGCCGTTGTCTGCGACAATCCGGCCGGCGCCAGCGACGAGCAGTGCGCGCTCCTGCAGAACGTCGTGTCCGACAACCGGCCGGAGCTCAGCCTCTCGGTCGTGGCGCTGAAGACCGCCGACGGCAAGGCGCGCATCCTCCGCGTCCTGGCGCCCCTCGGCGTCCTGCTGCCCTTGCCGGACTATGGTCTCGGCCTGATCATCGACGGCAAGAGCGTCGGCCGGACGCAGTTCACCCGCTGCTTTGGCGACGGCTGCTACGCCGAGGTGCCGCTCGACGACACGCTCCTCAATCTCCTTTCGACCGGCAAGGAGGCGGTGTTCACCTTCTTCCAGTCGGCCGAGCCGAATGGCGGCGTCGGCATCTCGGTCGACCTTGCCGGCTTCCAGGAAGGCTTCGGCGCCCTGTAGGGCTGCGGCACCGCGCCGGGCACGGGGGCCCGGCGTGGCAACGCCGATGGCGCGACCCTATCTTGAGGCTCGATCTCGAGCCTCAGGGGCCACCGGGCGCCCTCACCGCCCCGACTTTAGCCGCCCCTCCCCATCAATGCGGCTTCGACCGCGAGGAAGAACAGCCCATGTCCATCTCCCTTCTCGAGCGCTTCGACCTCTCCCGCGAAGGCGTCGAGGCCGTGCTTGCCGACACGCTGAACGGCGCCGACGACGGCGAGCTGTTCCTCGAATACCGCGAGTCGGAATCGCTCGCCTTCGACAATGGCCGGCTGAAGTCCGGCAACTTCTCGATCGACCAGGGCTTCGGCCTGCGGGCAGTCGCCGGCGAGGCGGTCGGCTATGCCCATGCCGGCGACTTTTCGGTCAGCGCCCTGAAGCGCGCCGCCGACGCCGTCGCCGCGGTCAAGACGGGGCATACAGGCACCGTCGCCGAGCCGCCGGCCGGCACCAACCGCAAGCTCTACGGCGACGAGAATCCGATCCCCTCCCCCGGCTTCGAGGCCAAGGTGAAGCTCCTGACGGAGATCGACGCCTATCTGCGCGCCAGGGGCGACGACGTCCGCCAGGTCTCCGCCACCCTTGGCGCCACCTGGCAGACGGTGGAGATCCTGCGCGCCGACGGGCGGCTGGTGAAGGACGTGCGGCCGCTGGTCCGGGTCAATGTCTCGGTGGTCTGCGGCAAGGGCGACCGCCAGGAGACCGGCTCCTATGGCGCCGGCGGCCGGCGCGGCTTCGGTGAATTCCTCGCCGACGGCTCCTGGCAGCACATTGCCGACGAGGCGCTGCGCCAGGCCCGGGTCAATCTCGAGGCGGTGCCGGCGCCGGCCGGCAGCTTCGACATCGTGCTCGGCGCCGGCTGGCCGGGCGTCATGCTGCACGAGGCGGTGGGCCACGGTCTCGAGGGCGACTTCAACCGCAAGAAGACCTCCGCCTTCGCCGGCCTGATGGGCAGCCAAGTGGCCGCCAGGGGCGTCACCGTCGTCGACGACGGCACCATCGCCGAGCGCCGGGGCTCCCTGACCATCGACGACGAGGGCACGCCGACCAACCGCACGGTGCTGATCGAGGACGGCAAGCTCGTCGGCTACATGCAGGACCGGCAGAACGCCCGGCTGATGGGCATGGCCGCCACCGGCAACGGCCGGCGTCAGTCCTATGCCCATGTCCCGATGCCCCGCATGACCAACACCATGATGCTGGAAGGCCCGCACAGCTCCGAGGAGATCATCGCCTCGGTGAAGGACGGCATCTACGCCGTCTCCTTCGGCGGCGGCCAGGTCGACATCACCTCCGGCAAATTCGTCTTCGGCTGCACCGAGGCCTACCGGATCCGAAACGGCAAGGTCGCCGAGCCCCTGAAGGGCGCCATGCTGATCGGCAACGGCCCGGAGGCCATGCATCGCGTCTCGATGGTCGGCAATGACGTAGCGCTCGACACCGGCATCGGCATGTGCGGCAAGCAGGGCCAGGGCGTGCCGGTCGGGGTCGGCCAGCCGCATCTCAGGATGAACCAGGTGACGGTGGGCGGCACCGAGGCGGCGTGACGCCTCGCGGCGGGGAGGCCGGGGCCGGGCACCCGCCCATCCGTGGGCATTCCGACGCCCGCTGCCGGACAGTCCACACGAGCCGGCCAGCGCTGTGAGGTGGCTGCCAAATTAAAGTCTTCGTCGCGAGACTTTAATTTGGCCCCTCATATTAAAGCCGACTTGAATGACCCGTCTTCCGTGACCCGATGGCTCCAGCGTTCGCACCGGAGACCCATCATGGTCGCAGCGCGTCGTCGTTCCCGCACCGCCGGACACTTTGTCATTTTCCTTCCAAGCGCCTGTCGTGATACGTCCGTTTCGTCGCGCGAGGGTCTGGCACCGCCCTGACGCGGCATCTGGGAGGGATGATTGGATCGTTCGCATGCCGAATTCCGCGTGCCGTCCGTTGCTGGCGAAGCGGTGCCCGCCGGAGCCACGCCGCTCGCCAGCCTGCGCGCGAGCGTCGAAGCCGGGCTGATCGGCCGCACCTCGCTGGTCGAGCGGCTGATGATCGCGCTGCTCACCGGGGGTCACCTGCTCGTCGAGGGTCCGCCCGGCCTTGCCAAGACAAGGGCCGTGAAGCTCCTCGCCGGCGGCCTCGAAGCCTCCTTCTCGCGCATCCAGTGCACGCCCGACCTGATGCCCGCGGACCTCACCGGCACGCAGGTGTTCCGCCCCGAGGCCGGCCGGTTCGAATTCGTCGAAGGGCCGATCTTCCACTCCCTCGTCCTCGTCGACGAGATCAACCGCGCCCCGCCCAAGGTCCAGTCGGCGCTGCTGGAAGCCATGGGCGAGGCGCAGGTCACCGCCGGCGGCGTCACCTACAGGCTGCCACAGCCCTTCATGGTGGTGGCGACCCAGAACTCGATCGAGCACGAGGGCACCTTCCCCCTTCCCGAGGCGCAGCTCGACCGCTTCCTCATGCATGTCCTCGTCGAGCTGCCGGATGCCGCCTCGGAGCTCGCCATCCTCGACCTCGTCGAGCGCGAGGCCGCCGGCGAATCGCCGCCGCAGGCGGCGCCGCTGGAGACCAGCGCCCTCCTCGAGGCGCGGCGCCGGGTGGCCGCCATCCATCTCGCGCCGGCGCTGAAGGACTATGTCGTGCGCCTCGTCATGGCGACCCGCGACACCTCGGCCATCCCGGAGCTGAAGGGGCGCATCGAACACGCCGTCTCGCCGCGCGGCTCCCTGGCGCTCGCCGCCGCCGCAAGGGCCCGCGCCTTCCTCGCCGGACGCGACTATGCCGTGCCGGAGGACGTGTCCGAGCTCGCTCCCGACATCCTCGCCCACCGGGTCATCCCGACCTGGCGGGCCAGCGCCGAGGGCGTCACCGGCCGCAGCCTCGTTCGCAGCCTCCTCGCCGCCGTCGAGCCGCTCTGATGCTGGCCCCGCTGGCGGATCTGGACGGCGATGCGGTTCGGGTGGATGCGGCCAGGCTCTTCGCCATGCGCCACATCGTCCGCCATGTTCCGGAACGGGCGCTGGCGCCCACCGGCAGGCCGGGCGGCTTTGCCGGAAAGCGGCGCGGCAACGGCCTCGAGATCGTCGATGTGCGGCAGTTCTGCGACGGCGACGACATGCGCCACATCGATGCCGCGGCGACGGCCCGGACCGCCAGAACCCACGTGCGCACCTTTCGCGACGAGCGCGACCGGGCCGCCCTGCTGATCGCCGACTTCCGGGCGCCGATGTATTTCGGCACCCGCGTCCGGCTGCGTTCGGTCGCGGCGGCCGGCGCCCTGGCCCTTACTGGCTGGCGCGTCGTCGAGGCGGGCGGACGCGTTGGCCTTCTGGCGGCGGCGGCCGGCGAAACCCGCTTCCTGCCGCCGCGACCGCGGGAACGGGCGATGGCCGCCATCGCCGGCGACCTCGAAAGCGCCCACGCGGCAGGGGCGGAATCACTTGCGGCGGGGTTGCACCGGCGCGAGTCGAGCCTTGCCGAACTTCTGGAAGAGGCCGTCGGCCGGGCCTCCCCCGGCACGAGCCTCGTCGTCGCAACCGGGCTCGACGATACCGGGGAGGATTTCTACCGGCTTGCCGGCGCTGCCTGCCGGCGATTTTCCCTGACGGTGCTCCTCGTGTGCGATCGCTTCGAGGCCGCGCCGCCCGAGGGCGCCTATCCCTATCGCATCGCCGGCGAGGGCGGCGCCGGGCCGATGGGCTGGGCCGTCGTCGCCCGGCGCAGGATTAAGGGCAAAAACGATGCCAAGACGCCCGACACCACCGGCGCTGAGGCAGACCGCTCCGACGAGCGCGTCGAACGACTCGCATCCGCCGGCGTGACGGTGCGCCGGATTGCCGCCGATGGCGGCTGGGAAGCCATCGCCGCCGATCTGGAGGGGGTCGATGGCCGCCGATCCTGATCTCGTCGCACAGCTGCGGCCCGTCCGCCTGCCGCCGGACTTCACCGCCTACGACTGGCATGGCGGGCTGGCGATCTTTGCCCTGGCGCTCATTGCCGGCCTTGCCCTGGCCTTCGCCCTGCGCGTCTTCACGCAGGCGCGGGTCTCGGCGAAAGCGGCCGCCGCGCGGGAGCTCGCACTCGCCCGCAGCCTCGCCCCGGATCAGCGGCTCGTGCGCCAGTCGCGGCTCGTCGCCGCCCTGAAGCAGCGGGCCGAGGAGAAGGGCCGGCACACCGAGGCGGCGCGCCGGCAACTCGCGGAGATCCGCGCGGCGATCGACGCCGAACTCTACCGGCCGAGCCCGAGCCTCGATCCCGACGCCCTCGACGCGGCGATCCTGCAGACTTTCGGCAGGGGGGTGGGACGATGATCGGCTTCGCGCTCCCCTTCGCCTTCCTCCTCCTGCCGCTGCCGCTGCTGGCGATGCGCCTCCTGCCCGGCCGCGAGGCTGCGACCGGCGCGCTGGTGCTTCCAGAAAGCCTCGCCCGGGCACTGCCCTCCGCCGCGCAGGGCGGCGTCCGCGTCAGGGCCCGGCGCGCGGTGCCCCTGCTCCTCTGGCTCTGTCTCGTCACGGCGCTCGCCGGCCCCCAGCGGCTGGAGGCGGTGGCCGCGCTGCCGGTCTCCGGCCGCGACCTGATGCTGGCCATCGACCTGTCGGGCTCGATGGAGCAGGAGGACTTCACCCTCGACGGCGTCACCGTCTCAAGGCTCGATGCGGTGAAGGCGGTGGGCCGACGCTTCGTCTCGGGGCGGGGCGGCGACCGGGTCGGCCTCGTGCTGTTTGCCGAGAAGGCCTATGTCGCCACGCCCCTGACCTTCGACGTCGCGGCCGTCTCGCGGGCGGTGGACGAGGCGGCGATCGGCATTTCGGGGCGCTCGACCTCGATCGCCGGCGGCCTCGGCATCGCGCTGAAGCGCCTGGAAAAGGGCGATGCCCGCTCGCGCGTCGTCATCCTCCTCTCCGATGGCGCCGACACCTCCGGCAACGTCTTGCCGGCCGACGTCGCCAAGCTGGCGAGGCGCCTCGGCATCCGGGTCTACACCATCGCCCTCGGCCCGGAAGACCAGGAAACCCGCCCCAACGATCCCGATGCGGTCGACAGCGCGACCCTCCGGCTGATCGCCGAAGAGAGCGGCGGCCGGACGTTCCGGGTCAAGGACACCGCCGACCTCGAAGCCGTCACCGCGGCGATCGACCGGCTCGAGGCGAGCGGCCTCGACCGGCCGCCGGCGACGGTGCGGCGCGACCTCTGGATCTATCCGGCGATGGCGGCCTTCGCCTGTTCGCTGTTCCTCGTCGTCAGCCGGCGGGCGCTGTGATGGCGACGCTCGGCGCCCTCGTCCTCTTGCGCCCGCTCTGGCTGCTCGCGCTGCCGGCGCTGGCCGCCCTCGCCTTCCTGGCGCTGCGCCGGGCCCGCGGCCTCGGCGCCTGGGAGCAGGCGGTGGATCCGGCCCTGATGCGGGCGATGGCCCGCTTCGGCCGCGTCGTTCCCGGCCGCGGCCGCAGGCTCTTGGTTCCCGCCGCCATCGCCGCGCTGGTGGCGCTCGCCTTGTCGGGGCCGGCGCGACGGATCGCCGATCCCGAGACGTTCCGAAATCTCGATGGCATCGTCCTCGCCATCGACCTCTCCCGCTCGATCGTCGAGGGGGGCGGCCTCGCCGACGCGGCGGCCGCCGGCCAGCTCGTGCTGCAGCGCGCCGCCGGACGCCCCGTCGCGATGATCGTCTATGCCGGCGAGGCCTATGTGGCGAGCGCCTTCACCTCCGATGCCGCCGCCCTGTCGCCGTTGCTGGCGGTCCTCGACGGCGAAGTCGTGCCCAATCCCGGCTCGCGCACCGACCGGGCGCTGGCGCTGGCGGCCCGCATGTTCGCCGAGGCCAATGTGCTGAAAGGCGACGTCGTCCTCGTCACCGATGGCGACAATCTCTCCCCCGACGCCTTTCAGGCGGCCCGCGACCTTGCTGGGCGCGGCATCCATGTGGATGCCTATCTGGTGCGGCCGAGCGCCGTGAACGGCGACCTGCCGCCGGCCGACGCGGCCTCCCTGCAACGGCTGACGGAAGCGGGCGACGGCAGCTTCGGCGAGGCCAGCGATCCCTTCGCGCTCGCCGACGCGGTCGGCCGGCGCAGCGCGAGCGAACTCGCCAGGGGCGACACCGCCGCCCTGTTCTTTGCCGATTTCGGCCGGTATCTCCTGGTGCTGGCGCTGTTTCCGGCGCTGCTCCTGTTTCGCAAGGCCAATTGAGATGCGCCTCGTCCTCGCTCTCGTCTGCCTGACAGCCGCCGGCGCCGCGGCCCTGACGGCCGGGCGCGAGGCCTTCGGCAGGCTGGCGCTCGATCTCGGCGCACCGAAGCTGGCGCTGCCGCTTCTCGCCGACCCCCATGCCCGCGGCGTCGCGCTCTACGCGGCGGGCGACTATGCCGGGGCGGACCGCGCCTTCGCCGAGGCCGGCCGGGCGGCCACCTACGACCGCGGCCTCTCGCTGGCGGCGACCGGCGAATACGCTCTCGCGCTCGCCTATTTCGAGGCGGTGCTGTTCGTCGACCCGGCCGACGCCGACGCCCGCTTCAATCGGGATCTGGTCGCCGCGAAGGTGCCCGACGTCGTCGGCGAGTCCAACGCGATCGACGGCGTCGCCGCCAATGCGGTGGCCGACGGACCATCGGAGGCCGTCGCCTCGGAGCGGGACCTGATCCAGGCCAAGAGCGTCGCCATCCAGCTGAGCATCCTCGATCCGCGGGTGAAGAGCATGACTGCGGCGAGCGAAAGCTGGCTGACGACGCTGGAGGACGAGCCGGCGCTCTACCTCAAGCGCCGGATCAAGGCGGAATACCAGCGCCGCCAGGATCTCGGCCTCGCCAATCCCCCGGAGGACACCGCATGGTAGGCCGGCTGACCGCCACGCTTCTCTGGCTCGTCCTCTGCGTCGGCGCTGCGGCGCCCGCTCCTGCCGCCGCGCAGGATCTGACCCTGACGGCGACGATCGAGGCGGATGCGCCCGAGCCCTATGTCGGCGAGATGGTGCTCGTCACCCTCAAGGGCTACTACGACGCCTTCATCACGCTGGAGCGCTTCGAGGGCATCCAGCTGGCGAACTTCACCTGGCTGCAGCTCGGCCGCGACGTCTGGTCGAAGGGCCGCAAGAACGGCCGCGAATATACCAGCGTCGAGCGCCGGCTGGCACTCTATCCGGAAAAGGCCGGGACGCTCGCCATCGGCCCGTTCCGCCACCACCTCACGATCGACGACGGCAAGGGCCGGCGCAGCGAGACCGTCGTCGTCTCCAACGCCGCCAGCCTCACCGTCCGGCCGAAGCCCGCCACCATCGCCGGCTGGTGGCTGCCGGCGCGCAACATCACCATCGACGACCACTTCGACATGGACACGGCCCGGCTCGCCGACGGCGCGACGGCGACGCGGACCGTGACGATCACCGCCACCGGTCAGACGGCCGGCGCCCTGCCGCCGCCGCCGAAGGTGGTGGCGCCCTGGCTGATCGCCTTCATAGCCCCGGAGGTCCGCTCGACGCAGATCACCCGCGACGGCCCGGTCGCCACGGTGCGCTGGCAGTGGCGGATGCGACCTTCCAAGGCCGAGCCCGGACGCCTGCCGGCCTACGACATTCCCTGGTTCGACACGAAAAGCCGGCAGATGCGCAACGTCGTGATGAAGTCGCGCCGCTTCGCCTATGCGACGATCACAGCCCCCGAGGGGGACGTTGCCCGCACCAGCCTTGCCGCCTGGCTGCTGCCGCTCGGTCTCGGCCTCGCTTTGCCCGTCGCCGCCGGGCTTGCCGGCCGCCGGCCGCTGCGGCCGCGCGAAATCCTCGCCCGGCTGCGGGCGCGGCTCCCCGAGCGCGATACGATTGCGATGCGGACGGCGCTCCTGCGCGGCGACGCGCGCGCCTACCGGACGATCGCCGCCCGTCGCCTGTCGCGGCGCGGCCTGTCGCCGGAGCGCGAACTGGAGGCGCTGGATGCGGCGCTGTTCCGGCCAGGAGCGCGGGCCCCGACCGCTCGCGGCGTCGTCGGTCGCGGCTCGGCCGATCCCGGGCGGGGTGATCTTCGATCCATCGACCGCCGGCTGCGAAGCCTGTTCGGCAGGGACGGCGCGAGGCAAGCATAGCGCTCGGGCATCGGGCATCGGGCACGAGGCGCAGGCGCCGCTTCGATGCCGAAGAGTCTTTCTGTGCCTCAAGCGAAAAGCGCGTTGCACCAGCCCGGATCAACGCGGTCCGCAGCGGTTCCCAGAGCGTGCCCTCCAACGCCGACCGCGCCCGCGGAGCTCGCGCTCCGGGGCGGGTGGCGACGGTTCGGTGAGGTCAGGCAGCCGGGCCGATCAGAGGCGATAGAGGATCTGGTCGTTCCAGAACCGGTCGAGACGCTGCAGCGCCTTGTTCATCTTGGAGAATTCCTGCTCGTCGAGACCGCCGACCTTGTCGATCGAGCCGATGTGGCGGTCGTAGAGCTCGGCGACGACCCGGGCGATCTCCATGCCGCTCTCGGTGAGCGACACCCGCACGGCGCGGCGGTCGACGCGGGACTTCTGGTGGTCGATGAAGCCGAGCTCGACGAGCTTCTTCAGATTGTAGGAGACGTTCGAGCCGAGATAGAAGCCGCGGCTGCGCAGCTCGCCGGCGGTCAGCACCGAATCGCCGATGTTGAACAGGAGGAGAGCCTGCACGGCGTTGATGTCGGTGCGACCGGCCCGGTCGAACTCGTCCTTGATCACGTCCAGGAGCCGGCGGTGCAGCCGCTCGACCAGTTGCAGGGTCTCCAGATAGAGCGACTTCAGTTCCGTCTTCTCTTCCTGGACGGGAACCATCTGCGTCTTGTTGGTCGTGACCATGATCTTGCTCCGCTGTTGAAGTGATGGATTATTGTTTTGTCTATCCATCTTGGAGACCAATCTACGCGGCGCATCTAAAATTCGACTTAAACCTCAGACTTAACACGATCTTACGGCGATCGAACGAATTTCTTGCTTAACGATTTTCGCCTTCGCGGGTGGAAGCCGGCCTCACCGTCGCGTCCGCCGGCCGTCGTCGCGCCAGGCGACGATCCGCAGGGCGGCCAGCATGCCGAGGCCCCAGGCATGGGCGGCGAGGCCGAGAAGGTTCTCGCCGAACAGCGCCGGAAAGCCCAGATGCATCACCGCCTCGATGATGGCGATGAGCACCCAGATCACCCCGCCCCAGCCCGCCGTCATCCACAGCCCGATACCGGCGACGGGATAGAGCACCGCCAGCGCGGGCGCGGCGATGCGCCACCAGATCGGCATCAGGTCGAAGCGGCCGAGATGGACGGGGTCGATGCCGATCAGCCGGGCCCAGTAGAACACGCCGGCGCCGAACAGCAGCAGGCCCGCCAGCCGGCAGAGCCAGACCGTCAGGCGGCGGTTGAGGCTGGTGGCGGCGGTCTCGCCCGCAAGCTCGATGGTCATGGGTGGCCTCGCCTCGGGAACTGGCACGCGGGAGACGGGCGGCTCGGCTCCAGATCCGGCCCGTCCGCCGGATCGCGGACCTTAGTTCCCGGCAACGGCCAAGGTCAATCTTGCAGCGATCGCCGCGAGGGCATACGCAGAAAAGGGCAACGAACCTTTCCGCGCATCGCTCACCGCGCGGCCCCCCGCGCCGTACCAGCGCGTTCGCAACAACGGACAGCCGCCATGACGAATGTTCCCGTCTCGATCACCGACCGCATCGACACCGCAACGGGAGGCATGCGCCTGCGCCGCCTGCGCCAGGCCGACTGGAGCCGCCGGCTGGTCCGCGAGAGCGTCCTGTCGCCGGCCGACCTGATCTGGCCGATCTTCGTGCGCGAGGGCTCCGGCGAGCCGCAACCCGTCGCCTCAATGCCCGGCGTCTCGCGGCTGTCGGTCGAGGACTGCGTCGAGGCGGCGAAACGGGCCCGCGATCTCGCCATCCCCGTCGTCGCGCTGTTTCCCTATACCGACCCCGCCCTGCGCGACGAGACCGGAAGCGAGGCGCTCAACCCCGACAACCTGATCTGCCGGGCGACCCGGGCGATCAAGCAGGCGGTGCCCGAGGTCGGCATCCTGTGCGACGTCGCCCTCGATCCCTATACCAGCCACGGCCATGACGGGGTGATGGCGGGAGACCGCATCCTCAACGACGAATCCGTCGAGATCCTCTGCCGCCAGGCGGTCGTCCAGGCCGAGGCGGGCTGCGACATCATCGGCCCATCGGACATGATGGACGGCCGCGTCGCCTGCATCCGCGGCGCGCTCGACGGGGCCGGCTGCCGCGACGCGATGATCATGGCCTACAGCGCCAAATACGCCTCCGCCTTCTATGGCCCGTTCCGCGAGGCGGTCGGCTCCGGCGGCATGCTGAAGGGCGACAAGCGGACCTACCAGATGGACTACGGCAACAGCGACGAGGCGGTGCGCGAGGCGGCCCAGGATCTCGCCGAGGGCGCCGACATGATCATGGTCAAGCCGGGCCTGCCCTATCTCGACATCCTCGCCCGCCTCGCCCGGGAGTTCGGCGTGCCCACCTTCGCCTACCAGACCTCCGGCGAATATTCGATGATCATGGCAGCGGTCCAGAACGGCTGGCTCGACGGCGACAAGGCGATGGTCGAGACGCTGACCGCCTACAAGCGCGCCGGCGCTTCCGGCATCCTCACCTATTTCTCGCCGAAGGTGGCGGCGATGATGCGGGGGTGAGGGATGCGGGGATAGCGCCGCCTTTGGCCGCTGGCACGGTGATGCGGGACACACTCCGCCTTTCCCATCCCACCCTTGACCTTTTCCAGTCTCCCGGCGACGGTGGGCGAATGCCCGCACCAGATGCGCCGGGTTCAGCCGGAAGAGACCTGCCATAAGCGCTTCGCCGCCCATCGCCGCACCCTTTGCCGGCATCGGTTCGTCCGGGCCGGTCGCCCGCTTCGTCAGGCGCCGCGCCAGGGGCCGCACTCTTCCCGTTCTGGCGGTCACGCTCGCCATCGTCGCCGTCTGGTATCTCGCGGCGATCGGCATGAACTTTGCGACCGAGACCGACAAGCTCGCCCGGGCCGGCGACTACACCAGCCTCGACGTCGTCGCAGCGACATGGTCCGCCCAGCGTCCGGTGCTGCCCGCCCCGCATCAGATCGTCGCGGAGCTCTGGAAAACCACGGTGGATGTCAGCCCGACCTCGCCGCGCTCGCTCGTCTTCCATGGTTGGGTGACGCTCTCCTCAACACTGCTCGGCTTCGTCTTCGGCTCCGTCCTCGGCGTTCTCATCGCCGTCGGCATTCTGTTTTCGAGGACCCTCGACAAGGCGCTGATGCCCTGGGTGGTGATCTCCCAGACGATCCCGATCCTCGCCATCGCGCCGATGGTCATCGTGGTGCTGAACGCCGTCGGCATTCAGGGGCTTCTGCCCAAGGCCTTCATCTCCACCTATCTGTCCTTCTTCCCGGTCACCATCGGCATGGTGAAGGGCCTGCGCGCGCCCGACCGCATGCTCACCGACCTGATGCGCACCTATTCGGCGAGCCCGCTGCAGACGCTTCTCAAGCTGCGGTTTCCGGCCTCGCTGCCGTTCCTCTTCACCTCGATGAAGGTGGCGGTCGCCGCCAGCCTGGTCGGTGCCATCGTCGGCGAGCTGCCGACCGGCGCCGTCGCCGGCCTCGGCGCGCGGCTTCTCGCCGGCTCCTACTACGGCCAGACCATCCAGATCTGGTCGGCGCTGGTGATGGCGTCGGTCATGGCCGCCGTGCTGGTCTGGCTGGTGGGGCTCGCCGAAAAGGCGGCGCTCAAGCGACAGGGGGCGCGGCCATGAGCCCCGCCCGCCTCGCCCCGGCCCTGCGTTCAGATAGCAAGGCACCGCCCACCGGGCGGATCGGGGCGCTGGCGCTCCTTGCCGGCCTCTTCGCCGTCGCCGCCCTCGTCCTCCTGCCGGACGGCGGCTGGCTGATCGTGCTGGCGTCCCTCGCCTTCTGGATCTCGGCCTCGGCGCTGACCGCCACGCTGGCGCGCCTCGAGCCGACATCGCCCGCTGCGCGCCGGGCGCTCTCGCTGCTCATCCCGCTGGTCTTCGGCCTGACGCTCCTCCTTCTCTGGGAGTTCGCGGTGCGCGGGCTCGCCGTGCCCTCGGTCCTGCTGCCGCCGCCGTCGGCCATCGCCGCAACGATCGCCGCCTCGACGCATCTCCTCTGGGCCGATTTCGTCCAGACCTTCCTCAAGGCCGTTCTCGCCGGCTACGTCCTCGGCTGCGGTGCCGGCTTCCTCACAGCCCTGCTCGTCGACCGCTCCCCCGTTCTGAAGCGCGGCCTCCTGCCCATCGGCAATCTCGTCTCGGCGCTCCCGATCGTCGGCGTCGCGCCGATCATGGTCATGTGGTTCGGCTTCGACTGGCCGTCCAAGGCCGCCGTCGTCATCGTCATGACCTTCTTCCCGATGCTGGTGAACACGGTGGCGGGCCTGAACGCCTCCTCTGCCATGGAGCGCGACCTGATGCGCACCTATGCCGCCAGCCACGGACAGACGCTGATGAAGCTCAGGCTGCCGGCGGCGCTGCCCTTCGTCTTCAACGCCCTGAAGATCAACGCCACCCTCGCCCTCATCGGCGCCATCGTCGCGGAGTTCTTCGGAACGCCGATCGTCGGCATGGGCTTTCGCATCTCCGCCGAGATCGGCCGCATGAACACCGCCATGGTCTGGTCGGAGATCGCCATGGCCGCCCTTGTCGGCTCGCTATCCTACGGCCTCGTCGCACTGATCGAGCGGCGCGCGACCTTCTGGCATCCGTCGATCCGCAAGGGATAGGCGCGCCGTCACCGCAACCAGCAACAGGGAAACATCGCCATGAAAGCATCACTGATCGGCGCGGCCGTCCTTCTCGGCGCCGCCAGTCTCGCCGGCTCCGCCAGCGCCGCCGACCCTTTGACCCTGCAGCTGAAATGGGTCACGCAAGGCCAGTTCGCCGGCTATTACGTCGCCAAGGAGAAGGGCTATTACGACGAGGTCGGCCTCGACGTGACGATCAAGCCCGGCGGCCCGGACATCGCGCCTGAGCAGGTGATCGCCGGCGGCGGCGCCGACGTCATCGTCGACTGGATGCCGGCCGCGCTGGCGGCCCGCGAGAAGGGGCTGCCGCTGGTCAACATCGCCCAGCCCTTCGCCAAATCCGGCATGGAGCTGACCTGCCGCAAGGAGACGGGCATCGCGAGCCCCGAGGATTTCAAAGGCAAGACCCTCGGCGTCTGGTTCTCCGGCAACGAATATCCGTTTCTGTCCTGGATGTCGAAGCTCGGCCTCTCCACCGAAGGCGGCGAGGGCGGCGTCACCGTCATCAAGCAGGGCTTCAACGTCGACCCGCTGATCCAGAAGCAGGCCGACTGCATCTCGACCATGACCTACAACGAATACTGGCAGGTCATCGACGCCGGCATCCCCGAGGACGAGCTGACGGTGTTCAAATACGAGGACCAGGGCGTCGCCACCCTGGAAGACGGCCTCTACGTCCTCGAGGACAGCCTTGCCGACCCGGCGACCGTCGACAAGCTCGCCCGCTTCGTCGCGGCCTCTATGAAGGGCTGGGCCTACGCCGCCGAAAACCCCGACGAGGCGGCCGGCATCGTCCTCGACAACGACATGACCGGCGCCCAGACCGAAGAGCACCAGAAACGCATGGTCCGCGAGATCAACAAGCTGGTCGACGGCTCCGACGGCACCCTCGACCCCGCCGCCGCCGAGACCACCGTCTCCGTCCTGATGGGCGGCGGCTCGGACCCGGTGATCACGAAGAAGCCGGAGGGCGCCTGGACCACCAAGGTCACCGACAAGATGAAGGACATGTGAGGGCTCGCGCGAGGCCTTCGCGCCTCGCGGATCCTGCCTCGGCCCTCATCGATCACGGCCAGACGGCCGGTTCGGCCGGGGCATGCCCGAGGCGGCTCGGGCTCGTCCGAGGCTCGCGAAGGGCAGATGCAGGACATGCGCGCTTTGCTGGCAGTCCATCCTCGGGCAGCCAGCGCGGCGTCCGAAACCCCACCAAGGCCGGCGCACAATCGCCGGCCTTCGCCATTCCGGCGCCTTCGGTGTTGATTGTTGGCCGGCGATTCCGTATCAGGCCCCCTGTCACGGACACATCGTCCGTCGCGGGCGCGTAGCTCAGTTGGTAGAGCAACGGACTTTTAATCTGTAGGTCCAGGGTTCGAGTCCCTGCGCGCCCACCAACGAAATCAATGGTTTATCAGGAAAAACGGCGCGTCTCCGTGCGCCATGCCGGGATTCCGGACTTTACCGGGGATCCCCTTGTTTCGCGGCAGTTTGAGAAGCGGCGCCGCGCCTGCGTGTCGCAAGCGCGCGCCCAACATCCAAACCGATGATGTGATCGGACCACCTGATAAGGGACCGAGCGTTCCAGGCGCTGATGTCCGCCATGCGACACCCCGGCCTGTCCGGTAGAACCGGCCTATCGCTCCGCCATGCCTGGCCGCTCTGCAGCGGCGCCCGGCAGGCGCTCGATCGCTCATACGGCGGGAGCGATCTCTAGCTTGCCGGATACTTTTGACCAGCGGCCTCGTACAGTGCGAGGTCGACGGCGTTCTCCGCCAGGATGCGTTCGCGAACGTCGTCACTCAGTTCGGCCAGCGCCCGTTCGAGCTTCTCCGCGATGCTCGCATGCGAGGCATCCGTCGCATTGGCGCGGATGTCGGCCGCTTCGAAACTCGGAAAGTCCTGCTTGAGATAGGTCTCCATCCGCTGGCTGGCGCCGGCGAAATCTTCCACCAGCCCGACGAAGGGCAGGCGCTCCAGCGCCCGGAACGCCGCCGATCGGACGTCGGTGTAGGTGCGGTCGTCGAAGGCCGCGAAGCGACGCGCCTGGAAATTCCGGAAGGCGAGGTCGCCGGGGATGTCCAGACGCGCCTTCACATAGTCCGAAAAGCCATGCTGCTTCGCCAGCCTCGCACCCAGCGTGTCGGCGTTCTGCTGGCGTTCGAAGGCATAGGCCGAGCGGATCCGCAGGATCGGATGACGCAGGAAGACGATCGGCCGGACCGACAGGGCGGCATCGTCATGGCCGAGCCACCAGTCCCCGGTATGGGTGGAGACGGCGTCGTACTGGTCGAAGGTGCGGATGAAGCCGTTGGTGAGGTCGGCGTTGGAAAAGCCGCCCCGCCCGGGAAACTCCACCTCCGTCCAGCGCTTGCCGAAGTTGCGTTTCAACAGCTCGTCGACCGAAGAACCGGCGTTCTTGAAGATATGGCAGTGGAGCACGACTGTCCGCTGCCGCCGCGTGATGACGTTGAAGGCCGAAACGCTCCTCGCATTCGTAAGCAGGTGGGTCCGGCCGGTCAGCTGCTTCTGGTCGCCGCGCTCGATGAGGCAACGCCCGGCGAGCGTGACCGCCTCCTGCGGCACCGGCGCACCATGGGCTGAAGACAGGAGCGCGTCGCAGTCACGCAGGAATCGCGGCATGAAGGGTGGCGGGACGACGCCGAGAGACGCCGCCTGTGCTGGAGGACGCACCCATCTCCGCAGCCTGTCGGGCGATCCTCCTTTGAGGCCCAGCCCTTCGAAAGTGGCGACCGGATCGGCGCAGAACCGTTCCCAGCCGATGACCCGCGCATCGTCCGGCGCATGGCACAGCATCTCGGCCCAATAGTCGGCGAGGAGATCCGCCGCTCGCGCGAAGGAGAGACCATCATGGCGAGACAAGGAGGCCATGATCGCCAGGGGTGAACGGTGGACCAGCAGGACCTGCGGCGAAAATCCTCGCGACGACGCGATGCTCAGCCACATCGGCAGCGTCAAAGCGAGCCGGGGATCATGGCAGACGACGTCGTCTTCGCTGGCGGCGAAAGCCTCGTCCCAGACCCTTTCCGCCACCGCGCCGAATGACCCGGCACACCAGGCGGCGAAGTCCACGCTGGAAAAGTCTTCCCACTGCAGCCAGAGCGGAATGTGGTCCCAGCTGCCGCCGGCCAGATGGAGCAGCCGGTCGTTGAGACGCATGACCGCCGCCGCGGGATCGAAGGCCGCATCCGCGCCGTCCTGTGCGAGCGGGGCGGTTTCCACTCCAGGCTGCAATCGAGCAAGGCTCAAGGCACCCGCCACGGCGGACGTTCCCGATCGGTGCATGCCGATCACGAAGAATGCTTTGCGCGTCATTGCGTCTTCCGCATCATTGGCTTGTCGGCCGTTCGCCTTCCGGCAAGGCGACGTGCCTCGAAGGCATCGCGGCGGCCGGAAGGCGGCGGCGGATCCTGGAGCAGGGCCGGTCCGGCGATGACCGCCCTCCCTTTTCTCCTACAGCGTGAAGTAGATGTCCGCCGCCTGGAAGGCCTTGCGCATGGTCTGCTGTCCCCGCTGCACTGAGAAGCTCTCCTTCACGAAGTCCCGCCCGTTGGTGGAGAGCTTCATCCAGAGGTCGTCCTTCGTCAGCAGGCTGACGATGTGGTCGGCCCACATGGAAGGATCCTCCGCGATCAGGCAGTCATAGCCGCTTCGCAGCCCGGTCCCCTCGGCCGCCACCGGCGAAAGGACGCAGGGAACGCCCCTCGCCAGGGCGCCGAGCACCTTGCCCTTGATGCCCGCGCCGCTGCGCAGCGGCGCGATGAAGACGCGGTGACGATCGTAGACGTCGGCGAGATCCTCGGCGAAGCCATGGGCCGTGACGTTGTCACCTTCCAGCGCCCGGATATTCGCGCCCATGGCGCTGCCATAGATGTGGAACACCTCGCTCGGCCGCTGGCTGAGGACGATCGGCAGCACCGCTTCCGTGAACCACTCGACCGCCTGGACGTTCGGCGGATGCCCGTAGCTGCCGAGAAACGAGAAGCCCTGACGCCCCGCGAGCGGAGCGATCGTCTCGCTCGCCCGAACGACCCAGGGCGCCCGGACGACCTTCACCGCGTTCAAGGCGTGGGACATGATCACGCTGTGCTCGACGTCGTTGTAGGACAAGGTCAGATCCGCCTTGCGCATCACCGCCAGCTCGTCGTCGCGGATCCTGGCGACATCGGCCAGCCTCGCGTCGTCCCTGGTCTCGATCGCCGAGCGCAGCTCGCGCAGGAAGTGCAGGTCGGCATTCATGAACAGGATCTTCGCGCGCGGCGCCAGCCGGCGGATCATGTCGATGTATTTCGCCGCGATCTGGTAGCGGGTGATGTAGAAGACGTCGAACTCGGCAGCCCGCTTCTCGAGAAAATCCGCCACCGAGATCGCAAAGGGGGCATGGATGGTCTCGACCCCCTGCCGCGACAGCTCGTCGGTGTAGTGACCGAGATAGGCGACGTTGTCGGGAACGAAGGTGACCTTGAAGCCGAGCGACTGCACGAGCTTGATCTCTTCGAGGGCCGCATAGCTTCCCGCGTCCCGGTCCGGACGCGGGGTCGCGTAGTCGATGAAGGCGACGCGGCCGACGATGCCGCGGTCCTTTTCGATGTCGACATTCTGGCCTTCTTCTCCTGCCGATCGATAGGCCGACGCCCAGCGCTGCTTGAACTTCGGCCGATTGACCTCCTGATACCGCTTCATGCCGGAGGTGATTTCGGTGCCGCTGGTCCTGCCCTCGTAGTGATAGACGAGGGACAGGGGCGCGAACATCGTCTTGTATCCCGCCGCGCGAACCTTGAAGGCGACGTCCGTGTCCTCGAAATACATCGGCTCGAGATAGCTCGACAGGCCGCCGATCTCGTCCCAGACGGACTTGCGGACCATCATGGCGGCGCCGGACAGATAGTCGGCCTGGCGCGTATAGGAGAAGCGCGGCTCGAAGGGGTTGGCGCCGCGGCCGTAGTTCCACGGATTGCCGGACCGCCAGACGATGCCGCCGGCATCCTGCAGGCGGCCGTCGGGATAGACCAGCTTGGAGCCGGTCAGGCCGACGTCGTCGAAGCGCCTGAAGGGCTCGATCAGTTCGTCGAGCCAGCCCGCCGTCGGTTCCGTGTCGTTGTTCAACAGGACGACGTATTCGCCGCGCGCCGCCGCCACGCCCTCGTTGCAGGCGCGGATGAAACGCTGGGGCATCTCGTTGTGGATCACGGTGATCCCGCTGACGAGTTCGCCGAGCCGGGCGGTCTCGTCGGACGAGCCGTCGTCGACGACCACGACCTCGAAGGTCGCCTCATTCGCGGCGAGAAGCAGCGCGCAGAGGCAGGAATAGGTGATGTTGAACTTGTTGTGGGCGGGAATCACGATGGAGACCTGCGGGGCGGTGTAGATCTTGAATGCCAGCGGGCGATAGTCCCGCCTCGTCAGGAAATCGAACCCCTTGGTCACCACGTCGTGGGCATGGGCGAGCTGCTCGGCCTCGCCCTTGTCCGAGATCTTGGCGACAGCCCGGCCGAGCGACGTGTAGCGGTGCGAGGCCTGCTGGGCCAGGCGGTAGGGAAGCGGCGAGCGGGTTTCCCGACAGATGATGTCGTAGCTCGTCATCACCGCCGGGAAGGCTTCGTAGGTTTCGTAGAGGACGAAGAGGCCATGCCTGTCACGGATCGCCACGTGGTGGATCCCGCCGTCGAGCAGGAACTCCGGCAGCGGCACGCTTCCCCTGCCGATCCCCAGATGGGCATCCGAGACATAGGCCCCGTCGACATAGAGCGTGTAGACCCCGTCCTCGGTGGCGTTCACATGGAGCGATCTGCCGCTGAAGCTCGGGTCGGAGAAGGCGCCACGGGGCCGCTCGGGCAGCGTGATGACCTGATCCTTGACGACGACGCTGCTCGCCCCGACCACATAGGGATTCAACTTTGCCATGAATTCCTGCGTGCCTGCCTGGCTGGCCCCCAGCACGTAGGGCGCCGGGCCTTCGCTCTGCGTGGCCGGATGGAGTTGCGGGTTGCTGATGAACAGATAGGGCGGGACCACCGATGTCTCGTCGGCGTGGTCGATCTCGACCGACACGGTCAGTGTCGCTGCATCGACCGCGCGGGCGAAGGTGGCCAGCAACGGCTTGTGGAGGGAGACGTCGCGTCCGCCGGGATGGTCCGGCGTGATGTAGCCTTCGCTGGATTGCACGATGCTGCCGGCCGCGTCGCGCAGTTCGATCGTGATGTTGGCCGACATGCGGTGCGCGGCGAGAAGCGCTCTGAAGACGAGAGCGTCCGGGCACGCCTGGAGGATCCGCTTCCGCCCCAATGTCAGTTCGAACCTGTCGCCGGCGCGCGCGCCGTCGAGACGCAGCATCAACGTCGTCCCCTTGGGCACGGTCCAGTCCGGCAGGCTGTTGATCGACAGAAAGGGGATCTGGCCGATCCGCGAAACGATCTGCGACTGCTCGATGTCGTGACCGGAGATGAGGTCGATGCGTGACCGGTCGCCAACGGGGGGCACGGTCGTGACCGGCTTTTCGTCGTTCGCCTCGAAGAGTTTGAGATCGGCCTCCGTGAACGCGGCGTCCGTCGACAACCAGACGGCTCCTTCGCAGGCGACGAGTCGGCGGACCCCAAGGGGAAGTTGCGGTTTCACTCTATCATCCTGTTGAAATCGCTGCCGAGTTACAGGCAGAACTGCACCTGGCTCCCATCGACGGGCTGGGATGTCCGAGCTTGATAACCATCTCTGACCATCAATATCTAGAACGAAAATCGGATCTCCGATACCGACCTGATTCGGACGCCGCTGGTCGCCACTATTACCCCCATTCAGGGACACCCGAAATGGGAAGAAGGCGCGAACGTCGCTCGCCCGCGCGGCCAGGACGACCCTGCAATCCTGCCGCCTGAAACTGCTTTGGCAGAGTGCGGCGTCTGCCGGGTTGTCCCTGCCGTGCCCGACGTGTCGAGGCCGCCTCGTGGCCGGGCGAAGGCAGCCCTCGGGCTTGCGCCACGGGGCAACGCCGCATAGGCAGGGTCGTTCTATTCCATCGTCCCAGTGCCCTCGGAAGTGCCCTTTGACAGAGCTGCAGCCGAACGCGTCGGCTCAGGAGCGCGACACCTCGATCGATCTGCGGGCTGCCGACCAGCTGCGGGAGCGCGGTGACTTCGTCGCGGCAAAGGCGGCCTACGAAGCTCTGCTTGCCCATGGCGAGAGCGCGGTCGTGCGCTGCCGCCTCGGCGACATCGCGCTTCGAGACGGCGATCTCGAAACGGCGGAGACGCACTTCTCCGCCGCCGTTGCGTCGGACGCCCGGTTCGTCTGGGGACATTTCGGCCGCGCCCGCGCCTCGGCAAGGCTCGGGCGCACCGACGAGGCGATCGCCGCTTGCGCAACCGCCGTCGCGCTCGAACCCGACCGACGCGCCCTGACGGATTTCCTGACGACGCTCTTGGGGCAACGCGACCCGGCCACGGGTTCGCAGCCAAAGGCGGGACCGGACAGTGAGTCCTTTCGGCAGTTGCAGTTCCGCCTCGCGGATGAACTGGCGAATTCACGCAAATTCACCGAAGCGGCCACCCTTCTCACCGAGATGAAGGAGGTTTACGGCGCGTCGCCGGCGCTCTTGTGCAAGCTCGGCAACGCGCTGACCGGAGGCGACAGGCCGATCGAGGCCCTGGAGTGTTTTGCGCAAGCGCAGGCCCTCTCGAAGGACTTCGTGTGGACCTATGTGGGCCGCGCCGAGACCCTCAAGGCCCTGCTGCGCTTCGAGGAAGCCTTGGTCGACCTCGACGAGGCGCATCGGCTGCTGCCGGGTTCCCAGCCCATCGGGCAGCGCCGGGCCGAGTTGCAGCTCAGTCTCCGCAATGCCCCGAAGGACGACAAGGGCCCGACGCTGCGCTGCTGGCCGGCCGGAGGCGAGCGAGGCGCCGCCGCTTCCGGCGGGCCACGCATCAACATCATTGCCTGGGATCTCGGCCACAATCCCGTCGGCCGCGCCGCGGTGCTGGCCGAGATCGCCGCCTGCGCCGGCGCGGTGGAACTGGTCGGTCCTCTCTTCCCGCGCTACGGCGGCGATCTCTGGCCACCGCTCGCAGGGTCCACCCGAAGAAGTGTGATCCGCAGTTTCGCCTGCGGGGATTTCGCCAGCTTCGTCAACGGCGCCCTGCGCCTCGTGATCGAGCACCCCTGCGACATCGCCTGGGTCTCCAAGGCGCGGTTCCCGAGCCTGTTCATCGGCCTCCTCTACAAGCTCGTGCATGGGGCGCGGCTCATCGTCGACATCGACGACGACGAGTTGGCCTTCGTCGACGCGCCCGGGCCGCTGGCGATCGCCGACTTCGTCGAAACCGCCGAAGCCGCCGACTGGGACGCCCCCTACGGCCGCCGCTGGACCCAGCTCGCGGCGGGGCTCGTTGCCGAGGCCGATCACGTGACGACCTGCAATCCCGTGCTGCAGGCGCGCCACGGGGGCAGCCTCGTGCGCCATGCGCGGGACGAGCAGCTCTTCGCTGGCGCGGCAGCGGCGCGCGCGGATATCCGCCGCCGGTTCGCCCTTGATCCCGAAGACAAGGTCGTCCTGTTTCTCGGCACGCCGCGCCGCCACAAGGGGCTGCTGGAGATCGCTTCGGCGCTGGAAATGATCGCCGATCCGCGGCTCGTGCTCTGCGTCATCGGCACCTTCACCGAGGCCGACCTCGAGCGGGAGCTGCGCGCCCGGCCTGGCCTGCGCCTCATCCTCTTGCCGGACCAGCCGATGGACAAGGTCGCCGAGTTCAACGCCATGGCCGACATCGTCTGCCTGCTGCAGGACCCGGAAAGCCGCATCGCGGCCTCCCAGACGCCGGCCAAGCTGACCGACGCTCTCGCCAGCGGCACCCAGGTGATCGCGACCGCCGTACCGCCGATCGAAGACCTCGTCGTGCCCGGCCATGTCGTCACGGTGGCGGACGGCAAGGACATCCCGGCGCTTGCCGCCGCGATCCGCCGGGCCTGTTCAGCGGATGACGCGGCGAAGGGCACGGCGCGGCAGGCGTTCTTCCGGCAGGCCCTGTCGGTCCGGTCCCACGCTCCGGCGATGAAGGCCCTCGCCGACCGCCTGCTGGAGGCAGAGCCGACGTCCGCCGACCATCTCGCGCCGCTTCTCTCCCATATCCGCGACGCCATGCCGGGAAGCCTCTCATCGGCCTGGCACGCCCGCATGTCCCGCAGCGAAGGCCGGCAGCCGAAGGTTCGCCCGTTGCAGAGGCTGGACGAGGGCGTCAATCTCGTCTTCTTCTGGAAGCAGAACGACACCGGGCTCTACGGCCGGCGCCACGACATGCTGCTCGCCGAATTCGCCCGCATGCCGTCCATCCGCCGCATCCTGCAGATCGACGCGCCGATCTCAGTGGATGTGGTCGAGCGACGGCTGGAGGCGGCTCGCTCCAATCCGCTCGACGGCGCGCGCCATGTCGTCGGCGAAACCGTCCAGCGCTTCCTGCGGAACCGGGACACGGCCAAGGTCTTCCGGCGCAGCTTCGTCCATGCCGGCCGGACGAAGGACCTGCTCGGCCAGTCACTCCCCGAGCCCGGAGATTTCCCCCGCCAGGTCGAGCGCTGGATCGCCGAACTCGGCATGCGCGACAATGCCCTCGCCTGGGTCTGCCCCGTGGTCCCGCTGTTCCCGGAGGTGCAGGAGCACATCGGCTTCTCCTTCGTCGTCAGCGACGTCATCGACGACCAGCGCGAATGGCCGGTATCGCCGGACCAGCGCCGCGCCCTGCAGGAGAACTACGACCGCACCTTCGCGGCGACGGACGTCGCCCTCGCCAATTGCCAGCCCGTGGCCGACTGGCTGCGCCTTGCGGGCCTGTCGACGCGAATGGTCGCGAACGGCGCCGACAGCTTTCCCGGCGTGCTCGAATGGGAGGTCCCGGACGCTCTCGCCCGCCTGCCGCGGCCGATCGTCGGCTATTGCGGCAATCTCGGCGACCGGATCGACTGGGACCTGATCTCCGCCGTCGCCGATGCCCGGCCGGACTGGTCGATCGTCTTGATCGGCGCGGTCCCGAAAATGGCGGAGGCTGGCCCTGTGCTCGCCCGGCGCAACGTCACGGCCCTCGGTGTCGTGCCCTACGAGCAGGCGGTCCGGCACATCGCAGCCTTCGACGCGGCGATGATCCCGCATCGCGACAGCGGCCTGACGCAGCGGATGAACCCTCTGAAGCTCTATGTCTATCGGGCGCTCGGCATTCCCGTCGTCACCACCGACATCGCCAATATCGACGATCTCTCGAACGACGTCCTGATCGGCCGGGATCCGGCGGATTTCATCGCCAAGCTCGACACCGCTCTCATCCGGCGCGCCGAGCACGGGCGCGACCTCCCCGATCCGGCCAAGTTTGAATCCCTGCTCTGGCCCCAGCGCATGCGCGACATCATGGCTCACGTCACCAAGGTGTTCGAATCCTCGCGCACCGAGACGAAGGTGACGCCGGCGATGTGATCGTCCCCGCCCGCGACATGCCGGACGGCCCGGGTCGGCAGACCCATTTCCGCCAGCAGCCGGCCGATGTCACGGCCGAAATCCGTATAGACCAGCGACAGCCCGTCCGTGCCCGAGCCGTGATAGACCGGCGGCAGGATCATCCGGTCTTCCGGGCCCGAGGTATCGACGCGCGCCCGGGTCTCGTCCGGCGGCGGCATGCCGATCGGGACGGTCCAGACATGCAGCCCGCCCGGCTTCAGGATGCGGCGGATCTCCGCGAAGGCGAGGAAGGGCCTGCGGACATGCTCGAAGATGTCCGAGGTCACCACGAGGTCGAAGCTGGCATCGCAAAAAGCTGTCGCCATCAGATCCTGATGGACGATCCCGTCGGCGCGCCGCGTCCCGCTCGGCTGGTCCGGGTCGTAGATCGACTGCTCGTAGCGCCCCGCCTGCCGGAGAAAGGGCCTGAGCGGCCCGGTGATGCCGGGCTCGTAGATCGCAAGTATGGACAGGGCGCCGCTTGTCGCGAGATCGGCGAGCGTCTCGAAGCGGCCGGCGGCGATCTCCCGGCAGATCACCTCCGCCTGACCGCGATAGCGCAGCGTGGCGCGGCAGCCGCCGCAGGCGAGCGTCTCGCGTTCGCTTCGATGCGTGCGCTGAAAGCGGCCCTGCCAGCCGCAAAGGCTGCAGGTGCCGCTCACCTCATAGAACTGGAAGCCCGGCCCGGCCGCCTCGCCGACAAGTCCGAGCAGCGCCTCGGTGACGGGCGATGGCGGCGCCTCGCCATCATCGAAGGCCTGATTTTCCGTCCGGATCACGGTGCCGCCCGACGTCTCGCCGCCCCCCACCATCATGCCGTCCGGCAGCACCCCGCTTGCTTCCGCCCCAGGCCAGGACAGCACCACGGTGGAGTCGCGCAGACCAAAGGCGCCGTTGATCTTCAAGGCGGGCGTTTTGGCGACGTCCGGCATTGCGAGATGGAACGACACGCTCTCGACATTCGACAGAAGCAGCGCCGCCTCCCACCAGTCCCGCGCCCGGATATGGCCGGAGAGGCCGGAGGCCGGCGCATCGCGCCGCCCCAGCACCGTGAGGGCCCGTTGCACCCCCCGGGCCCGCAGTTCGATCCGGCCCGCCATCGGCGACGATCGGTCCTGCGTCGCCTCGATGGTGACGGCACTGCCCGAAACGCCGACGACCTCGGCGTCAACGTCGAAGCCCTCGCAGTCGACCAGGCGGATGGCGGCCGCCGCGACCCGCCGGCCGATATCCCGGGCCAGCAGCGACAGGCTGAGGCCGCGGCAGTCCGTCGCCACCACCGCCTCCTGGCCGAGATCCTGCAGCACCAGCCCCTTTGCCGACACCTCGTGGCATCGCTCGAAGGAAATCCCGGCTCCCTGCGCGCGCAGGAGCGTCAGTGCCGAGAGGCTGCACCCGTCGGCGGCGATCCGCAGCAGGGCCGTGCCGCGATGGCCGCTGGCGGTAAAGGCGAGGTTTTCGAGCCCGCACCCCTCGGCCGCGACGGAAAGGTCGCAGTGACCATCGGCGAAGATCAGCAGCGGCGGGGCATCCGGATCGCGACCGATAAGCGTCAATCGCCGGGTGAGCGCCAGGCTCTCGGTGATCCTGTAGAGCGGCGCGTCGAGACCGATCACCGCCCCTTCCGGCGCCGTGCGCAACGCCTTCGCGAGGTCTTCGGCCGAGGACACCGTCACCATCGGCGAGCGCTCAACGCTTGCGATAGGCGCGGCGATGCTCGACGTCGCGATAGCCGAGCGGCACGGGCTCGAAGGCCGGATCGACGTCGAGCAGCAGGCTGCAGATCATCTCGACATGGGACAGCTCGATCTGCGTCTCGGTGTAGTCGAGGAGGATCGAGGGGTTCTCCGACGGGCGCATGGTCGGCGACTTGGCGATGGTCCAGTCGTAGTCATCGACGAGGAGATAGCCGCCGGACTTCAGCAGTTCCTTGCAGCACACCGCGGCCAGCGTGTCGTACTGGTAGACGTGGCCGCCATCCAGATAGATGAAGTCGAACATGCCCTCTGGCGCCTGCTCGCGCGCCTGGCGCGTCAGCATCGCCAGCGTCCAGCCATAGCTGTCGAAGGTGCGGCGCGAATTGCCGACGATCTCGACGTTGGTGAAGCCGAGGTCGTTGAGGTCGACGATCAGCTCGTTCACCCGGTTGTCGAAATCGAACAGCCAGAGCGAGCCGCGATGATCGAGCGCCCGGCAAAGCTCCAGGGAGGTGGCCCCGATACCGATGCCGACTTCTGCAAAGACCGGGTTTTCGTTGATCGACAGGACGCGCTCGGCCAGCATGGTCGCTTCCTTGCAGGGCGTCGAGATCGCCTTGAACCGCGGGTCGCTGAGCCGCTCCAGCATGATGGCTGACACCTTTACTAAGGATGGGGGATTGGTTACCAGATCGATACTCCCGGGCGACCCGGCGGGGCAAGGGTTCGGGTTGACCATGGTGCGATGATTCAGGGTCTCGAAGCGGAACGGCCGCCAGTCTCCACCTGTCAGACCCGCCGGCCGAGCCTTGCGGTCTACGGCACCTTCGACGTCCTGAATTACGGCGACCTGCTCTTCCCGCTGCTGCTGCGCGACCGGTTGGGCCTCGCTGAAGAGCAGATGCGCGCCTTTTCGCCGGTCGGCGGAACCCTCGCCTGGGACGACGCCGTCACGGCCCTGCCGATCGACAGCGCGGCAGACTTCGCCGCCGATCTGCATGTCATCGCCGGCGGCAACATCCTGCACGACAGGGTCACCAGCCTGTCCGATTATGCGAACGGCCGCTTCGGCCAGCGCGGCGCCTATGCGGCGCTCTGGCTCGGCGCCGGGCTGATCGCGGCAGGGCAGGACAGGCCGCTCGCCTTTAACGCGCCCGGCGTGCCCTATCCGATGGAGCCGGGCCCGGCCCAGATCCTGCGCGACCGCATCCTGGCCGCCAGCCCCTGCGTGACGCTGCGCGACGATGCCAGCCGGGAATTCTGGGGTGTGGGGACCCGGCCCGGCATCGACACCCTGCCCGACACGGCGCTCGATCTTGCCGCCCTCTGGCCAGCCGGGACGCTGCGCGCGCCTGCCGAGGCCGCCTTCGCCCGCCATGGGCTGAGCGTGCCCGAGCGCTGGCTCGCGCTGCATGTCAACGACCGCTACCTCGACGGCGACGTGGCGCTCCAGGCCCGGCAGATCGAGGCCTTGGCCAGGCGGATGGATGCGCTGCCTGTGCTGATCGCCATCGGCCCCTGCCATGGTGACCACCGGCTGGCGGTCGCGCTGCGCTCGGAGCTGACGATCCCCGCCCTCGTCCTCGTCCAGCCACGGGGCCTGCGCGAGATCGCCGGGCTGATCGCCCATGCGACCGGCTATGTCGGCTCCTCGATGCACGGACTGATCACGGCCCTTGCCTACGGACGGCCGGCGATCGCCGTCGCCCGCCCGCGGATGATCAAGTTCGCCGGCTTCCTCGCCCATCTCGGCATGCCGGAGCGGCTGGTCCGGTCCTGGGCGGAGGCCGTCGAGGCAGGCGCCCTGCTCGATCCCCTGCCGGCCGAAGGGCTGCAGGCGATCGGCGAGGCACGCAGCCGCATCGATGCGCATTGGGCAAAGCTGCGCGGCCTCTTCGGCGCCCTTTTGCCGGCCAGCTGTCAGCTTGCCATGCAGGAGCTTCGGCTCTGGATGGAGCGGCAGCCCGCCCCGCCGCGGGACTGGCGGGCCTTCACCAGCGTCCTCTCGGCTCCGGCGTCGCAAGGCGCCGCGCCGGCGGACAAGCCCTTTCACTGCTCGATCTGCGGCGGCACCACCCTGCGTCCAGACCGCCGCCTGGCGGACAGTCTGCGCGGCCATGGCCAGCGCTGCGCTTCCTGCAATTCCACCGCCCGCCACCGCGCCATGCACCAGGTAACCGACCAGCTGCGCAAGGAACCGACGCTGCGCGCCAGCGGCCTGCAATATGGCCGCCACCGGGTCGCGGCCGGCGGCTGGTTCGCCGATTTCGCCCTCATCCATCCGGCCCATGCGGACGGCCGCCTGACCCCGCCTCCGGAAAACCGCCGCTTCGCCATGGTGATCTGCCTCGACGTCCTGGAGGATGTCCGCGACCCCGGCGCCGCGCTCGCGGCTTTGGCAGCCGCGACTGCCGAGGAGGGCGTGCTGCTGCTCTCCTTCCGCACCGTCCCGGGCCGCGGCGAAACGCTCGACTGGGGCTTTGCGCGGGGCGACGAGCCGGGCTGCCGCCGGGCCTTCGGCGAGGACGTGGTCGAAACGCTGAAACGCCATCTGCCGGACGCGCATCTGACGGTGCTGCGCCCGACCGACCCCCATGCCGGCAGCGAGACGATGCTGTGCCTCGTCACATGGTCGGCCGCCCGCCACGCCTGGATCGTCGCACAGGGCCTGCCGGGCGGAGCGAAATCGGCAGCCCCATGAGCGACCATCCGGAGGCCGCAATCCCGGCTGCAGCGGCGCTCTCCGCTTCGATCGCGGCGATCGACGCCGGATTGAAATCCGGCGATACCGATGCTTTGGGCCCGATGATCGCCGAGGCCCGCGCGCGCTGGCCGAAGGAGCTTCGCCTCGTCCTCTTCGAGGGCGCCCATCTCGCGGCGACCGGGCGGACGGCCGCGGCGGAAGGCTGCTTCAGATCCGCGATGGCCAGCCATCCCTCCAATCCCTGGCCCGCGGTCCGGCTGCTCGAACTGCTTCTCGCCGGCAAGAGGATCGCCGAGGCCGCAGCGCTGTTCGCGTCGACGGTCTGGCCCGGCCCGGCCCCGGTGCAGACGCGGCTCCCCTTCCTCTCCCGCATCACCAGCGCGATCGGCGATCTTGCCGAGCGACGCCGCTTCCTCGACGCGCTGATGCGCGGCACCCAGGACGATCGCTTCGTCCTTGCCAAACGAGCCGCCCTCAGTATCAGGGCGCGCGACCGGGTCGAGGCGGAAGCGCTGCTCGACCGGGCCCGCGCCCTCGGGCCCCTTCCGGACGACGCGCAGGTTCTCGCCCTCGAGATCATGATCACCGCGACGCGGTTCGAGGAAGCGCTGGCGCTGGCCAACGACCTGCGAGCCCGCTTTCCGGACCGTGCGGATTTCGCCCGCCGGGCCATCCAGGCAGCGCATTTCCTCGGCCGGCGCGAGGAAATGGTCGAGCTCCTCGACGAGGCGCTGGAGCGCTGGCCGGGCGACTGGCTGATGGTCTTCCGCTACAATCGATGCACGGTGCCGATGGCCGACGACCGGCGGCTTTTCGCGAGGCTTGCGGCCCAGCGGCCGGTGATGGGCGAAAACCAGCGCTGGCTGTTTCAATACGTCGTCGCCTGCCTGCGCCACGGCCGCACGGCGGAAGCACTGGAGGCGCTTGCCCTCGTGCAGGACACGGGGCCGGCAGGCTCCATGGCCGCGCCGCTGCGCGCCGCCCTCGCCCGGCTGCCGGCAGAGGATTGGCGGTCGACCCGCGGCATCGTCAACGATCCGGCGCGGGAGGGGCAGGTCGTCACCCGGCCCGGCGCCTGCGCGACGCTGGTGCTCCTCGCCGGGGTGCAGGGCGGGCTCGGCTATCTGCCGATGGATCACACGGACGCCCTGATGGCCAGGCTGCCCGTCAATGTCGTCTATCTGCGCGATCTCGACCATCGCGGCTTCACGGGTGGCATGCGCGGCCTCGGCCCGGGGCCGGCGGACATGATCGCCGGGCTGCGAAGCATCACCGAGCCTTGGGGCCTGCCGGTCGTCACCTTCGGCTCCTCCATCGGCGGGGTCGCCGCGATCCGCACCGCTCTCGATCTTCGCGCCCATGCGGCGATCTCCTTCGCCGGGCCGATCCATCTCGGCGCCCTGGTGGAAGAGGAGGAGGACCAGCCCGGCGCCGACGCCAGGACCACGATCTTCGGCCAGTTCGCCGCCGCCGATCTCAGCCTCGTCGAGCGGGTGCGCCAGCACCCGGACGTCCCCGTCTACCAATGCTACGGCGCGGATTTCGCACCCGACGTCGCCGATGCGGAGCTGCTGCGCGGCCTGCCCAATGCCGTGCTCATTCCCGTGCCAGGCTGCGCCGACCATTTCGCCATCGAGCACATGATCGCCGATGGCAGCTTCTTCACCATCATCGAACGCGCGATCAAGGGCGGGCGGCCATGAGCGACCGCACGATCCTGATGACCGGCATGTTCGACATGGACAATTACGGGGATCTGCTCTTCCCGCTGGTTGCGGCCCACCGCCTGCAGCCCGCGGGCTTGCGCGTCCAGCCGGTGGCTCCGAGCGCCAGCCGCCCGGCCTTTGCCGACGCGCTGTCCCCCATCGCGACGACGGACATGCTGGCGGGCGAGACAAAGGCCGCGGGCATCCTCGTCGGCGGCGGCTACATCATCCATGCCGGCTCCACCGATTTCCTCGATCACTACCGGGCCTCGGATGTCGGCCCCTCGGCCGGGGTGGGGCTCTGGCTGGGCGCGGCGCTCGCCGGCGCCCTCCACGGCCTGCCGGTGGCCTGGAACGCGCCCGGCGTGCCGCATCCCTTCACCAGCCGGCAGGCGAGCCTCATCCGCCCGATGCTGGCAAGCCTCGCCTATCGCTCGGTCCGCGACGCCGGCAGCGCGCGCCTCATCGCCGCGCCGGCCGATCTTCCCCTCGCCGTCGTGCCGGATCCGATCATCGATCTGCCACGGCTCTGGCCACGGGCCGGCCTCGCTGATGATTTCCGCTCTCTCCTCGCGCGCAACGGCTTTTCGGGAGAAACACGGCTCCTCGCCGTGCATGTGCGCAACCGCTCCATGAAGGGGCTGGAGCCGGCATGGCTCGGCGCCGAGATCGGTCGCTTCGCCGCCGCGCGCGGCCTGACCCCGATGCTGATCGGCATCGGCGCGAGCCATGACGATCCCGCCGTCGCCCGCAGCCTCGCCCCCTTCCTCGGGATGCCGCACCTGCTTCTGGACGAGGCCGGCAGACTGCGCGAGATCACCGCCGCCCTCGCCCACAGCCGCCTCTATCTCGGCGCCTCGCTGCACGGCTATATCGTCAGCACGGCCTATGGCGTGCCGGGCGTTCTGGTGGGGCGTCCGGCCTACCACAAGTTCTCCGGCTTCCTCGCCCACACCGGCCGCGAGAGCGATCTCGCCGGAAGCTGGCCGGAGGCCTTCGAGATCGCCGCGGCGCTTGGACCCGAGACCGACGCCCGCCCGCCCGCCACTGCCCATGACGCCCTCGACGCCCATTGGCGGGCGATCGCCGCCGCCTTCGATGCGCCGCCGCCGTCCGGCGGCGAGTTCGCCCTCGCCCTCCTCAAGTCGGGGCTCGCCTCAGAGGGGCCGGGCTGGGCGTTGGACCCCTTCCTCAATCGCCGCATGCGCGCCGCTCCCGGCGCCGAAGGAGAACAGACCCATGGACGCCGGTAGCCGCCTGCCCTGCGATCGCGCGCAGCTGCGCAGCTGGATGATCGACTACATTACGGCCGTGCTGGCGATCCCCGCCGAGAAAATCGACGCGAATGCCGCCTTCGACAGCTACGGCTTCGATTCCGTCGAGGCCGTCGTCATGGCCGGGGTGATGGAGGAGGAGTTCGGCGTCCCCGTCGATCCCATCCAGCTGTTCGAACATCCGACCATCGCGGATTTTTCAGCGCGCTACGCCCGCGAAGAGACGCCGGCGACGGCATCGCCGCCCGCCTCATGACCGCGCCCGAGGTCTCGCTCGTCGTCGTCAGCTACGAGATCGCGCGCGAATTGCCCCGCACGCTGCGCTCCCTTGCGCCTCCCTATCAGCGTGCTTGCCCGCGCGGTCGCTCTGAGATCATCGTGGTCGACAACGGCTCTTCCCGGCCGCCGGAAGCAGCTGCCTTCGCAGATCTCGACGCCGACCTGCGCGTGCTGCACCAGGAAAGCCCCACCGTCTCCCCCGTGGCGGCCGTCAATACAGGCCTCGCTGCGGCCAGGGCGCCGCTCGTCGGTGTCTTCATCGACGGGGCCCGCCTCGCCTCGCCCGGCCTGGTCGCGGGCGCGCTCGCAGCGGCGGCGCTGCATCCGCGGCCGGTCGTCGCCACCTTGAACTACCAGCTCGGGCCCGCTCTGCATTACGACGCGGCAAGCCACGGCTACGACCAGGCGGCGGAGGACCGGCTTCTCGCGGGCATCGGCTGGCCAGCGGACGGCACCCGGCTCTTCGAGGTCTCGACGCCGGAATTTCGCGCCGGCGAGGCGGGTCCCATCCTGGAGAGCAACGGCCTCTTCCTGCCGCGCGCCCTGTGGGACGAGCTCGGCGGCTACGACACCGCCTTCACCGAGCCCGGCGGCGGGGTGGTCAACGCCGACACTCTGCTGCGAGCCTGCGCCCTGCCCGGAACCCAGCTCATCCGCCTCCTAGGCGAAGGCACGTTCCACCAGTTCCACGGTGGACTTTCCACGAGTACCCATGACAAGGCGATCGCCGTGCTGAAGCGCGGCGCCATCGCCTATCAGCGGCGCCGCGGGGTACCACTTCGCACGACCCGCACGCCGGGTTGGCTCTTCGATGCACGGACCGGCCGCAGGAGATGGGAATGACGCTTGATCCCGACGACATCGCCCGCTACCGCCGCGAAGGCTTCCTGTCGCCCCTCCGCGTGATGACGGAAAGCGACATGGCCATCCGCCTCCGCGCGCTGGAGGAGATCGAGCAGTCGCGGGCCGGGCGCCTTGCCCCGCATCACAACATCAAGGCCCATCTCCTCATCCCCTGGGTCTGGGACCTCGTGCATCACCCCGAAATCGTCGGGCCGGTCCGCGCGCTGCTCGGTCCCGACGTCCTGTGCTGGGCGGCCGGCTTCTTCGACAAGCGGCCAGGAGATCAGAAATACGTCTCCTGGCATCAGGATTCGACCTATTGGGGCCTCTCCGAGCCCACGGGGCTGACCGCCTGGGTAGCGCTCACGCCGTCGATGCCCGAAAACGGCTGCATGCGGGTCAGCCCGCGCACCCATCACGTTCCCCTCGCCCATGCCGATACCGGTGACCGGTCCAACATGCTGCCCGGCCGGGAGATCGTCGTCGCCGAGGTGGACGAGGCGGCGGCGGTCGACATCCGCCTGTCGCCGGGCGAGATGTCCCTCCACCACTCCCTGCTGATCCATGGCTCGCAGCCCAACACCTCCGGGCAGCGCCGCTGCGGCCTCGCTATTCGCTACATCCCCGGCCACGTGACCCGCAAAAGCAGCGAAACCGGGAGCGCGACCCTCGTCGCCGGGCGCGATCACGGCCACTTCGCGCTGGAACAGCCACCCGAATCGGCCTTTCATCCCGACGCCCTCGCCCGCTACGCCGTGATCCAGCGGCAATGGATGCGGGACGTCTTCAGCGAGTTTTCGCGCGGCACGGCTTCATGACGGGCGGCCTTTTCCAGCGGCTCGCCGCCCATGCCGCGGCCACCCCCGACAAGACTGCGGTGCGCTTCCTCGAAAAGGGCGAGCGGGAGACGCAAAGCCTCACCTACGCCGAACTCGCATCCGAGACGGCGCGCCTTGCCGGCGGCCTGCGCGCCCGGGGCATCGCCGGTCGTCCGGTGATCCTCGCGATACCGGCCGGCACCGCCTTCGTGACGGCGCTCCTCGCCGTCATCTCGGCCGGCGCCATCGCCGTGCCGGTGCCGTTTCCCCCGCTCGGCGAGGGGCGAAACCGCTTCCGCACGATCGTCCGCGCCATCCCGGATGCGATGATCCTCGCTGCGACGCCCGGCATCGTGGAAGCCGGTGATCCAGCGCTCGGCGAACGCCTCCTGGACCTCGGCGCGCTCATGCAAGCCTTTGACGGGCCGGCAACCCCGCCAGACCAACCGGGGCCCGACGCTCCTGCCGTCATCCAGTTCAGTTCGGGCTCGACCGCGCAGCCGCGCGGCATCGTCGTCACCCATGGCAACATCGCCGCCAATGTCGCGATGATGGCGGACGGCTTCGCGCTCGACCGGACCAGCGTCTGTGTCCACTGGCTGCCGCCGCATCACGACATGGGGCTGTTCGGCGCCATTCTGGCACCGCTCTGGTTCGGGGCGGAGGCGGTGCTGATGCCGGCTTTCGCCTTCCTGCAGAAGCCGCTGCGCTGGCTTGCCGCCATCTCCGGCCATGGCGGCACCATCACCGGCGGCCCCAATTTCGCCTATGAGCTCTGTCTGCGCCGGATCGGCGAGGTCGATCTTGCCCGCCTCGACCTGTCGCGCCTTCGCGTCGCCTATTGCGGGGCGGAGCCCGTCCGTGCCGCGAGCCTCGCTGCCTTCGCGGCGCACACCGCCCCCGCGGGGTTCCGGCCGGAGGCGCTGCTGCCCTGCTACGGCCTTGCCGAGGCGACCCTCCTCGTCAGCGGCACGNCGGGCCGCGGCCTGCTCACCGAGAGCACCGTGGTCTTCGGACGCAAGGCCGAGCGGGCGATCTGCGGCACGCCGCCGCCCGGCTGCACGGTCACGATCCGCGATCCGCAGAGCGGTGCGCCGCTGCCCCCCGGCGAAACCGGCGAGATCTGCGTCTCGGGCGCCCACGTCGCGGCGGGGGAATGGCGGGCCGCGAGCGGCCGGATCGTCCCGCTTGCCAACGCGGCATTGTCCGAAGACGGCGAGCGCTACCTGCGCACCGGCGATCTAGGCTTCGTGGCGCCGGAGGGCCTCGTCGTTGTCGACCGCATCAAGGACATGATCTGCCTTCAGGGCCGCAATATCCATGCGGTCGATGTGGAGAGCGCCGCGGTCGCGGCCGGTGGTGGCGCGATCGCCGCCGCCGCGGCCTTCGCGGTAGACGACGACGCGAAAGAGCATGTCGTTCTCCTCTGCGAGGTGCCGGCGCGAGAGCGCGCCTCTCTCGATCCGGCCCTCGAACGCCGGCTCGCGGCGGCGATCGGCGCCGATTGCGGCGTGCGGCCTCAGATCGTATGGATGCGCCACGGGGCCCTGCCGCGCACGACCAGCGGCAAGATCCGCCGCCAGACGGCCCGACAAGACTTCATGGAAGGGCGGGTCCTCTCCCTCGCCATCGAGATGCGCCATGCCCAAACGCCTGACTGAGGCCGAGATCGCCCGCTTCCGGGAAGACGGGTTGCTCTTCCCGCTGCGCGCCCTCCCGGAAACCGAGATCGCCGAACGCCGCGCCGCGCTCGAAGCCCTCGAGGCCGCGCGGGCCGGGCGGATCCCGCCGACGCTCAACGCCAAGATCCACCTCCTCCTGCCCTGGGCCTGGTCGCTGGTCCATGCGCCCGCAATCGTCGATCCGGTCGAGGATCTGCTCGGCCCGGACATCCTGTGCTGGGGCACCAGCTTCATCATCAAGAACCCCCGCGCCGACCGCTATGTCACCTGGCACCAGGACGCGACGCACTGGCGCCTGACCGGTATTCGCGCCGTCACCGCCTGGCTCGCCTTCACGCCCAGCACGCCGGAAAACGGCGGCGTCCGCATGCTGCCCGGCACCAACCACACCGTGCTCGAGCACCGCGACAACGGCGACGCGCGCAACATGCTCGGCCGGCGGGAGGAAGTGGTGGCCGAGGTGGATGAAGAGAAAGCCGTGGACGTCACCCTTGCCCCCGGCGAGATGTCGCTGCACGATCCGCTCATCGTCCACGGCTCCGATGCCAACATGTCGGACGAGCGGCGCATCGGCTTCGCCATCCGCTACATCGCCGGCGACATCGGCCAACGGGCCGGCCTGCGCAATTCGGCGACACTGGTGCGCGGCCGCGACCATGGCATCTTCGATCTGGAAACGGAGCCGGAAGCCGACTTCCNCCCCGCCGCCCTGCGCCGCCATGCCCGGGCCCTCCGCCAGGGCATCGACGTCATCTTCAAGGGCGATGCGGTCTCTTCCGCGGATGGGGGCAATGTCTCCGACCCCGGCTGAACGCGACGTTCTCACAGCACCCGAGCCACCCCTCTGGTCGGTGCGCGACCAGGCGTGGATCATCGACGACCACGCCACGGCAGCGCTGGTCCTGGGCGATCCCGCGTTCCAGGCGGTCCAGCCCGCCCACACCCTGCGCCGCGTTGCAGCAAGGCTCGGCCGGGACTATCCCGATCTCGACGCCGTCCTGTCCGGCACGCAGATCTTCCAGTCCGGACCGATCCATGCCGGGACGCGGCAGGTGGTGCGCGCGTTCCAGGCCAGGATGCGGGCACGGTTCGCGAAGGCCCGCCTCGATGCGGACGCCCGGCGGCTGGCCGAGGGGCTGCAGGCGGGCGAGGTGGAGGCCGTCTCCGCGCTGGCCGACCCGCTGCCCATCGCGATATTCGCCGAAAGCCTGGATCTGGACGCAGACACGATCCGCCTCCTCCGCGAGACCGGACGGGCGCTGAAGGCGCTGTGGCGCCCCATGCCGCCCATAAGCCTCTATGGCGAACTGGACGCAGCCTGCCGAGCGGCCCGCCAGGCAATCGCCGGGCGCGTTCATTTCGGCGACCTTCGAGCCGAGGCGGGTGCCGAGCTGGACTATCCGCTCCACGATCTCCTGCTCTTTCTGGTCAGCATGCCGGTGGACAGCACCGCCGGGACCATTTCCGGAGCGCTCGAACTCCTGTCGGCCGACCCGGGCCTGCAGGCATTCCTGCGCGACCGCCCTTCCGCGATGCCCGGCTTCGTTGGCGAGGCCCTGCGCCTCAATGGTCCGAATCGCCGGCTGCACCGCGTCCTCGGCGAAGCGAGGATCATCGCCGGCGCAAGCCTGCCGCGCGGCGCCAGCGTGGCGATCGATCTCGACAGGGTGCATCGCGACCCTTCGGTCTACAGTGACCCGGAGCGGATCGTTCCGGACCGGCGCCAGAAGGCCAGCTTCGGCTTCGGCGCCGGCGCCCATGCCTGCCAGGGGACCAGCATGGGGCTGCTCCAGGCCGTCAGCCTCATCGAAGCCCTCCTGTCCGCCTGGCAGATCGTCCCCGCCGCGTCGCCGCCGACACTGACCCTCGACCCCAACCTGCGCAGCTACGAGAGGCTTCCCCTGCGGGTGTCTCCCAGAGTGCATCGAAGGTGATGCTTCAGAACTGGAGTTCCCCTGGTCATGCGCAGAAAGACTGCACATCGTTCACGTTCGGTCCTTAACGTCGGCCATCGGCTGGACTCGCGGCGATGATCGGATAGTGAGCCCCGTTGGCACGGCGGTTGGCTATGCGATTTGTACGCCTTGCCGGATTCCCGCCGAATGGCATGATCTCGCGCCTACTGAAAACTAGAATAAACTAGCATTTTTTCCTAGTCTTCCCTATCTGTCGATAGACTTCAATCTGGGGACGCTACATGGATCCGTTTGCAAATCCATTTGCACCGGGCGCCGGAAGCCGGCCGCCTGAACTTGCTGGTCGAGATGCGATCCTGCAAGCCGCAAAAATCTCATGCGGGCGAGCGATAAAGGGGCGATCCGCCCGTTCGATCATGCTTTTAGGTCTCCGAGGCACCGGTAAGACCGTTCTCTTGAGCGAGATCGGACGCATAGCCGAGGCAGAGGGCTTTCTCGTATCAAAGGTCGAGGCGCCAGAAGAAACCAATCTCGCGAACCTCCTCTTTCCGGAAATGCGAAAGGTCTCTCGTTCTCTCTCAGGCGTCGAAGCGGCCAAGCATTTCGCATCGCGTGCCCTCGGCGGATTGCGAAACTTCGCCTCCGTATTCAGCATCGAGATTGCCGGCGTGAGCGTCGGAGTCGAGCCGGCGGTCGAACCGGGACTTGCCGAAAGCGGTGATCTTCAGCACGACCTTCCAGACCTCTTTGGGCAGATCGGTCGCGCGGCTCAAGCTGCGAACAAGGGCTGGGTCATTCTGATCGACGAGGTACAATATCTGTCACAAAAAGATCTCTCCGCCCTGATTGTAGCCCTACATCGTATGTCACAAGATGGGCTCCCGATCATCTTTATTGGGGCCGGCTTACCGCAAGTAGCGCGTCTTGCGGGCGACGCAAAATCATACGCCGAACGGCTCTTCAGCTATCCGGCGGTCGGTGCACTTGATACCGAAGCGGCTGCGAAGGCTATCGAGAAGCCAATCAAGGACGAGGGTGCAACAATCTCGAAAGACGCAATAAAATCAGTCTTCGAAATGACAAAAGGCTACCCGTTCTTTCTGCAGGAACTCGCCTCCTTCTCTTGGAATAACGCACAAGGTCCGGAGATCGGAGAGCTCGACGTTAAAGTATCATATGCGGAAACGCTCAAATCGCTGGACGAGGGGTTCTTCCGCGTCCGATTGGACCGTCTGACCAAGGCCGAGGTCCATTTCGTCAAGTCTATGGCGGCGCTGGGAGACGGTCCCTATCAAGTCTCTGACATCGCCAAAGCCATGAAAAGAACACAGAAGTCCATTGGCCCCGCTCGCGCAAGCATCATTTATAAGGGAATGATTTACAGCACTGATCACGGCTATCTCGACTTCACAGTTCCGCTTTTCGCCGATTTCATTCGACGTCAGCACCTTTCAGGTGATTGACCACAGAGCGGGTGTGTTCGGACACGGAGACGGACGCATCTGAAAAACTAGCCACAGCGCGTAATATGTATTCTTTGTCCGGCCTCAGGCCCGGCTGCGGGCGCAGGGATTGCGGAGGCTTCATGCTGCCTCCCCCAGACCTCGCTCACCGGATCGTAACCCGGCTCCGCTATCTCCACGGCACATCTCGTCCAGCGTCGTGAGGAGGAGCACAAGCCGGTGCCCATACCGTTCGAAGAATTCCTGTTCGCTCTGGTCAACAATCTTGGCGTCTTCGCCCTCCTGACCATGGGCTACGGGTCTCTTCTGCAATACCTGTCCCGCGGCCCGCTGCGCTTTGCCGGCATCGGCTGCCTGTTCGGGGCCGGCGCGAGTTTCGCCATGGTGGGCGGCGTGCACTTTCCCAATGGCAACATCGTCGATGCGCGCGGCGTCATGCTGGCCCTTTCGGGCGCGTTCGGCGGCCCCATCGCGGCCGCAGTCACCGCCCTCATCGCCACCTTCGTCCGTCTGCTTTTGGGCGGCGGCAGCATGCTGCAGGGGATCGCGCTGATCTGGATCACGGCCATCACCAGCCTCGTCTTCGCCCGGATCGTCGCGCCGGGCGGGCGTCCGAGCAAGACCCACCACTTCTTCCATCTCGGCCTTCTCGCCTGCCTGCCGGCCTCGGTCCTGCTCTGCAACGCACTGGCCGCGGATCTGCCGCAGATCGCCCTCTACGTCCTCTTGCCCCTCGGCGTCGCGAAGGTCTTCGGCGTCGTCGTACTGGGGCGGTTCCTGAGCTCCGCCCGGGAATTTCTCATCGCCACCCAGGCGCTCGAGCGCCAGGCGATGCTGGATCCCCTGACCGGCCTGCCCAACCGCCGCAGCCTCGAGCGCAACAGCACCGCGATCATCGACAAGGCCCGGCGCCGCGACGAATGCGTCGCCGCACTCGTCATCGACATCGACCACTTCAAGCGGATGAACGACCGCTATGGACACGACGCCGGCGACGAGGTGCTGAAGCAGGTCGCCGCGACCATCGTCACCCATCTGAGAGCCGGTGACGCCGCCGCCCGCTATGGCGGCGAGGAGATCGTCGTGCTCCTGCCCCGCACCGCGCTCGCCGAGGCGTCGCGGGTCGCCGAACGCATCCGCGAGGCGATCGGCCGCAAGGTCTTCGCCGTCAATGGCGACAGCTGCAGCGTCACCGTCAGCATCGGCGTCGCCGACCATCGCGGCGAGGCGCTGAACTTCAAGAGCCTGTTCAAGGCCGCCGACGAGGCGCTCTACCAGGCCAAGGACGGCGGCCGCGACAGGGTGGTGTTGGCCGAGGCGGCCCGCGACGCGGGCGCCGGCCTTCCGGTCGAGCGGGCCACCCTCGCCGCCGCTTCCTGACATCGGATTTGCCGAGATCGCAGTCGCCCGGAGTGCCCGAACGATGCCGGTCGATGCCGGTCGATGCCGGATCGCGGGTGTCGCATCCACGGCGTGCGTCGCCTGCCGCTCCGGCGATCGACCGCAGGCCGAAGGACCGCCCGCTCTGCGCCACCTCGACACCCCGCCTGCAGCGCGGTCTGCGGCCGGGGGCGACGCACCGTGGGCAGGTGGTGCGCCTCTGGCGCTTCCACTGCGAAGGAGCCAGCCACGCCCGACAGAGGATCACCCCCATGGCTCCGCTCGTCCAGATCGCCTTCGCCAAGCGCTATCTCGTCACCCTCCCGGCGCCACGAAGGCCGTGAGATCCCTCGGCCATGGCAGGTGAGCGTCGCCGGAGATCGTTGCCCCGGAGAGGCACTGCTGGAGAACGATTCCGAAAGGTCGGAACCGGTGTTCGGACAAGATCATGCGGAACCGGGTGGATCGAGCGGGATGCCGATCGAAGCAGGTCTCATCCCGCTCAAAGGCCGAGAGCTGAGAGCAGCGCATGGATGACGCTGGCGCCGCCGATCGGCGCGACCACCAGCGAAACCAGAAAGACGCCCACCGACCAGAGCATGATCCGCTCCTCGCGGTCGGTGAGGCGCGGGCCGGATGCTGACGGCTCGGGCGGGCGCCACTGGTTCTTCTCGTCGAGATACATGGCGACCTCCACCGGCAGGCAAAAAGCCCGCATCAGTGCAGAATAGCGCGTTCGCGGTGGCAGGAAAGCCGACCGGACCGGCCGCCGAACCGGCCGGCGAACGGGCAAAGGCAGGCGGCAAGCCCGGCCCTCCCCGCCCGAGCGCCGACTAGATCTCGTCTTCCGTCGGCACCAGGATCTCGCGCTTGCCGGCATGATTGGCCGGGCCGACGATTCCCTCCTTCTCCATCTTCTCGATGATCGAGGCGGCGCGGTTGTAGCCGATGCCGAGCCGGCGCTGGATGTAGGAGGTGGACGCCTTGCCGTCCCGCAGGACCACCGCCACAGCCTGATCGTAGGGATCGTCGGAATCGTCGCCGCCGGCCGAGCCGCCGCCGCCGTTCGAGGAGCCGCCTCCGGAGGACCCGCCATCCTCGTCCTCGTCTTCGTCCACGAGGATCGCGTCGAGATAATCCGGCACGCCCTGCGACTTCAGATGGCTGACGATCGCCTCGACTTCCTGGTCGTCGACGAAGGGTCCATGGACGCGCTGGGTGCGGCCGCCACCGGCCATGAACAGCATGTCGCCCATGCCGAGCAGCTGCTCGGCGCCCTGTTCGCCGAGGATCGTGCGCGAATCGATCTTGGACGTCACCTGGAAGGAGATGCGGGTCGGGAAGTTCGCCTTGATCGTGCCGGTGATGACGTCGACCGAGGGACGCTGGGTCGCCATGATCACGTGGATACCGGCGGCACGGGCCATCTGGGCGAGGCGCTGGACGGCGCCTTCGATGTCCTTGCCGGCGACCATCATCAGGTCGGCCATCTCGTCGATGATCACGACGATGTAGGGCAACGGCTCGAGATCGAATTCCTCGGTCTCGAAGATCGGCTCGCCGGTCTCGCGGTCGAAGCCCGTCTGGACCGTGCGCGACATCGTCTCGCCCTTGTCGAGCGCGCTCTTCACCCGGGTGTTGAAGCCGTCGATGTTCCTGACGCCCACCTTCGACATCTTGCGATAGCGGTCCTCCATCTCGCGGACCGTCCATTTCAGCGCGACGACGGCCTTCTTCGGGTCGGTGACGACCGGCGAGAGGAGATGCGGGATGCCGTCGTAGATCGACAGTTCCAGCATCTTCGGATCGATCATGATCAGCCGGCACTCGGCCGGCGTGAACCGGTAGAGCAGCGACAGGATCATCGTGTTGATCGACACGGACTTGCCCGAGCCGGTCGTACCGGCGACGAGCAGATGCGGCATCTTGGCGAGGTCGGCGATCACCGCCTCGCCGCCGATGGTCTTGCCGAGGACGAGCGGCAGCTTGCCCTTGTTCTGGGCGAAGGCTTCGGACGCGATCATCTCGCGGTAGTAGACGGTCTCGCGGCGCTGGTTGGGCAGTTCGATGCCGATGGCGTTCTTGCCGGGAATGACGGCCACGCGGGCGGCGATCGCCGACATCGAGCGGGCGATGTCGTCGGCAAGGCCGATGACGCGGGACGACTTGATACCGGGAGCCGGCTCCAGTTCATACAGCGTGACGACCGGGCCCGGACGCACCTCGATGATCTCACCCTTGACGCCGAAGTCCTCGAGCACGCCTTCGAGCAGCCGGGCATTTTCCTGCAGCGCCTCGGGCGACATCGAGGTGTCGCGGCTGGTCGCCTTCGGCGGCGACAGGAAGTCGATCGAGGGGAGTTCGAAGCTCGCCGAATCGGCCACCGTCATCGGCTGCGGCTTCATCGCCACGGCGCGGCCCGAGCCGGATCGCAGCCGCTGCTGGTCGGCCGTCACCGTGCGCTGCTGGGCGACGACGCGGACCGGCGCCTCGGCGGCGCCGTCTCTTCCCGGCATGGTGCGAGCCGGCGAGGTCTGCTCAGCGGAAGGCTGGCCGTGAGAATTCTGGACCGAAGGGGATGCGCCGGCGCGCTCGCGGCCGCTCGTCGCGGCGGGCTCCGGGTCGGTGCGCTGCTTCTGCTGGCTGGCCTTGCGGCCGGGAAAGGCGACGATGTTGCCGGACAGGAGGCCGCGCCAGCCGCCCTCGCCCTCGCGCTCCTCGCCGCGGCCGGCGACCCGGTCGTCGGCCGTCATCGACATGGCATCGTCGGCCCCGCCGGTGGACATCGCCGCGGGTGCTGCTGCTGCGGCCCGGATCTCCGCCTCGAAATCATCACCGCCGAGATCGTGGTTGTCCCAGTTCTGGCCCCGATCCTGGCCAAACTCCTGGCCGAGTTCGTTGCCGCGGTCCTCGTCCTGCCAGCCGGCGGTTTCGTCGGCCGCCCAGACGGCGACGCTGTCGTCGTCGTCGTCGTCCTGCCAGTCGGTCGGATCGACGAAGCTCTGGCCATCATTGGCGGGCATCGACACGCGGATCGAGCGGCCGGTCGGCTCGACCAGCGCCGGCTGCGGCGGCGCGAAGACGACGTCGTCCTCGTCGCGCCAGTGGTCGAAGCGTTCGCCGAAGTCGGGTTCGCGGACCGTGCGGCGCTGTTCGCTGCGGCGCTGCCAGGCGGCCCTTGCGGAAAACAGCATGTGGGTGGCGGCGCCGATGAGGAGCGACAGGCGTCCCTCGCCATCGTCCTCGTCAAGAGCCCGCCTTTCGGCCTTGCTGGCATAGCGGCCGATCACCGCGGCGCCGTTGAGATAGAGCCAGCCGGCGGGGACCGCGAGCAGCGCCGCCAGCGGCAGCGCCCAGATGCCGCTCGGATAGCCGCCGAAGAGGCCCGCCGGGATCTTCAAAAGGAGGTCGCCTGCGACGCCGCCGATGCCGATCGGCAGCGGCCAGCTCTGGGGCGCCTCGAGGCAGCTGAGGGCAGCGCAGGCGAGAACGACGCCGCCCACCGCGAACCAGCCGCGCTTCCAGATGTGGTCGACGCTGCGCCCGCCGATCAGCCGCAGCGCCCAGATCACCGGCAGGCCGATCACCAGCGCCGCCCCGATGCCGAAGATCTGCATCATCAGGTCGGCGACGATCGCGCCGGTCGCGCCGGCGGCGTTCTCGATCATGTTCTGGTTGGACTGGCTGAGCGACGGGTCGGTGACCGACCAGGTGGCACAGGCCAGGCATAGATAGGCCGCAAGGCACAGGAGCAGCCCCGCGCCCGCCACCTCGATGCCGCGCCGAAAGAGGGAATTATGCTGTTCGCCGACCGCTAAGTACGCCATTACTCGACCTGTCACGACATTTCCAAGACGGAGCCGGCCAGGCATCGGCCGACCTTCCCCTACCTGCCGGAATCGATACGTCATCGAGGTTAAGGCGCCCTTAAGATTAAGAGCCCGTTAGCAAAATCCGGCAAGAGCGTGGCATCCTGTTGCCGATTTCCCGCGCTGTGGCCGGCTCTATGCGACCCTTGGAAGCGGGTCGGCGAAGCCGGGTCTCGGGGCGCCCCGCCGCGGCTCGGCGATGACCATCAGCCTGCCCGCCGGGCGCAGCGTCACCCGGTGCAGCGGCCGCGGCTCTGCTTCGCCCGACGAGGCGAACCGGACATGCTGCAGGAGGGTCGCGAGGCCCGCCGTCATCTCGGTCATCGCCAGCTGGGCGCCGACGCAGATCTTCGGCCCGGCGCCGAAGGGCATGTAGACGGTGCGCGCCGGCCGCCCGGCGGCGGGCGCCATGAAGCGGTCGAGATCGAAGACGTCCGGGCGTTCCCAATAGGCGGGATGGCGGTGGATCAGATGGACCGGCACCAGCACCGCCGCGCCGGCCTCGACGGCGACGCCGCCGAGCGCCTCGGCCTTGCGGGCCATGCGCGACAGGGAGGGTGCCGGCGGATAAAGCCGCATCGTCTCCTCGATGAAGGCCCGGACCGCGACGAGGCGCGGCATGTGATCATGGGTGATCGGTTCGCCGGCGGTGACCGCGTCGACCTCGGCGGCGAGCCGCTCCTGCACCGCCGGCATCCTGGTCAGGAGGTAGAGCGCCCAGGTCAGCGCATTGGCCGAAGTCTCGTGGCCGGCCGATTGAAGCGTCAGCAGCATGTCCACCATGTCGTCGTCGCTGAGGCCACGGCCGGTCTCCGGGTCGCTGGCGGCGAGCAGGCGATTGGTCAGATCGTCGCTCGAACGGTCGCCCGCCCGGCGCTTCTTCACGAAGCGATCCAGCATGTCGCGGGCGGCGAACCTTGCCCGCGATTGCCGCTTGTGACCGGGAAAGGGCATGCCCTGCGGCACGCCGAACAGGGCATAGGCGACCATCCAGGGCGTCGGCGCCAGATAGTCCTCGACATGGGTCATGATCGCATCGGGATCGATCTCCCGCTCGCCGCCGAAGAGCAGCCGGTCAATGACCTGGAGGGTCGCCGACTTCATCGCGTCGGAGGCGTCGGCGGGCCGGTCCGAGGCTCCAAGAAACGCATCCGCCGTCGCAGCGAAGGGAGCAACGATATCCGGCAGGAAGCGCTTCATCGCAGCCGGCGAAAACACCGGTGCGGTGAGCCGGCGCTTCCAGCGCCAGTCGCCGCCCTCGGCCAGGAGCAGCCCGTCGTTGAAGATCGGCCTGAGGATCCGCTGGTCGATGCTGCCTTTGGGAAAGTCGTCCGGACGGTCGACGAAGATCGTCTCGATGAGCGCCGCATCGGCGACGTAGACGAGCTTGCCCGCGGCGAATTTCGGCGAGAACACCTTGGTGTCGTAGAGTTCGGCCGGGGCTGCCGTGGCAGGATTGGTCAACAGGCGGCGGATGAAGGTGGCGCGCCCCGAACCCCGAGGCATGTCGCCAAGCTTGACCGGCTCGAAATCCAATGTGTCCTCCTGTGGCGACGATCCACGGCACCCGGCCGTTCCTGGACGAAGGAGACGATGCGGCCGAAATCTTTCAGCATCATTTCAAACGGCGTGAGCGAGAATGATGACGGCATCCGGCGAAACAGGCGCAGGGCGCCGCGGGGCCGAAACCGCCGCCTCCAGGCGCTTCTCTCAGCTCGCCCATTCGCCGAGCTCCGGCTCAGCCGTGCAGTTTCAGCTGCGCGCCCTTGGCCGGCGAGAGCCAGTCGGCGAAGATCGCGACACCGCCGCGCAACGGGCCGAGCAGCGTCCACTGGTGGCGACGCTGCAGGCTCTTGTAGGCGGCGTTGGCGAAGCGGCCCTTGACCAGGAGATCGTTCCTGCGGCCAAATCCGATCTGGCCGACCGAGCCGGCGCGCGCCAGCGAGAGCAGACGGCCCCGGTCGTCGTAGACGAAGGGCTCGGGCTCCTTGCCGGCGAGGAGCAGAGGGATGGCGGCGGCGAGATAGTCGGCCTGCTGGCTGGCACATTGCGCCGTCGGCGGCAACGGCGCGCCGGCGCCCTCGGGCGTGAAGGACGCCGCATCGCCGAACGCCTGGATCCGCGGATCGAGCTCGCTTCGAAGCCGCGAATCGACGACGATGCGGCCCTTGTTGTCGAGGTCGAAGGCAGCGAGCCTGCCCAGCACCGGATTGCCCACGAGCCCCGCCGCCCAGACCGAGATGTCGGCGGGATAGCGGGTGCCGTCCGCTGCGACGACGCCGTCGGCGGCGATCTCCGCAATCTTGGCGCCGGTCAGCGTGTCGATCTCGAGCTCGGCCAGCCGCGAGCGGACCGCCTCGCGCAGCGTCTCCTCGGCCCCTGGCATGAGCTGGGGCGCGGCTTCCGCGATCAGGATCTCAAGCATGTCGCGCGGCGCCCTGCCCTCGCCCCGGAAGAACCCCGCCTCCACCTGGCGCAGATTGGCGGCGAGTTCCGTCCCGGTGGCGCCGGAGCCGATGATAACGATGCGGGCCGCCTTCCCGCTCTCGCGGGCGTCGATCATCGCCGCGATGAAACGGGCGCGGAAGCGGTCGGCGTCGGCGCGCTCGTCGAGACGCACGGCGTGCTCGCCGACGCCCTTGGTGCCGAAATCGGGCGTCATGCCGCCCAGCGCCACGACGAGATGGTCGAAGGCGAGGTCCCGCGGCGATGCGCCGTCACCGCCGGGGGCTTTCGGTCCGGACAGGCGGACGATGCGCCGCGCCGGATCGATCGCCTCGACCTCGCCCTGCTGGAACTCGAAACCGCGCATGCGGGCGAGCATGTAGTAGCTGAGCTCCGACAGGGTCGAGTCGATCGTGCCCGCGGCGAATTCATGCAGCCGAGGCTTCCACAGGTGGGAGGGGTGGCGATCGACCAGGGTCACCTGGAGGTCGTCGCGCAGGCCGATCCGGGCGGCGAGTTCGACGCCGCCCGCCCCGCCACCGAGGATCAGGACCTGCGGGCGGCCGCTCATGCTCACCCTCCGCCCGAGAGATTGATCAGGCCGGGGAAGAGGCCCATCAGGCCGACGACGATCAGATAGACGGCAACGATGATGTTCAGGAGCCGCGGGACGATCAGGATGAGAATCCCGGCGACCAGCGCGACGAGCGGTTGAATGGCAATGATTTCCATGACGACCTCCGTGGGAGGGTCGTAATTAGTGCGCGGCGCTGACGGTCAAAGAGCCAGGATGCGCGCGCCAGAAAGGGAGAGACAGGGAAGGCGGCGGCCCGGCGGGAGCGGCCGCCGGGAACTCCCGCGACCGAACGCCGACGGGAAGGAGCTGCGGCTCCTTCCCGTGCCTCTCCCAGCGATCTCCCCATCCGGAAGAGACGTTCGGCGCGATCCTTTCCTCGCAGACGGCGGCCCCGTCAGAACTCGGTCCAGCCCTCCGCGACGGGCGCCGCTTTTCTCGCCGCCCCGCCGGATCCGGTGGCCCGCATCTGCGGCACCGGCTGCTTTGCGACCGGCCGGGAGTCGCGCCTCGCCGTCTCGGCAACGGATCTGGCAACGGACCTGGCGACAGGCGCCGGCGCGCCGTCGGGCGCCTTAACCTTGAACCGTGCGACGGTCCGCGCGAGGTCTTCGGTCTCGGATGACAGCGTCTGGGCGGCAGCGGTGGATTCTTCCACCATCGCGGCGTTCTGCTGGGTCACCTTGTCCATCTGGTCGGCAGCGCTGGAGACTTCGCGCAGGTTGATCGCCTGCTCGCGGGCCGAGTCGGCGATCTTCGCCACCACGTCGGCCATGCTGGCGACGACGGTGACGATCTCGTCGAGGCTCTTGCCCGACGCCGTGACCAGATCGACGCCGCGTTCCACCTGCTCCGACGAGGCGGTGATCAGGCCCTTGATCTCCTTGGCCGCCTCGGCCGAGCGCTGGGCCAGCGCCCGCACTTCCTGGGCGACCACCGCAAAGCCCTTGCCGGCCTCGCCGGCGCGGGCGGCTTCAACTCCGGCGTTCAAAGCGAGGAGGTTGGTCTGGAAGGCGATCTCGTCGATGACGCCGATGATCTGCGAGATCTTCTGGGACGAGCCCTCGATCTCGCTCATCGCCGTCACCGCCTGGGCGACGATTTCGCCGCCCTTCTCGGCCTTGGTCCGTGCCGACTGCGCCGTCTCGCGCGCCTCGGTGGCGCCGTCGGCCGACTGGTTGACGGCGCTCGACACCTGGCTGATCGCCGCGACGGTCTCCTCGAGGCTCGCCGCCTGCTGCTCGGTGCGGTGGGCGAGGTCGTTGGAGGCCACCGTGATCTCGGCAAGCCCGGTGCGGATCACGCCGACGGTGCCGACGACGCTGCCGATCGCCGCTTCCAGCGCTTCGACCGAGGCGTTGAACTTCGCCTTGATCGGTTCGAACTCCTGCGCCACCTGCCCCGACATGCGCACCGTCAGGTCGCCGCCCGACAGCCGGTCGAAGCCGGCATCGACGATGCCCATGAAGGCCCGAAGGTCCTCCGCCTTGGCGTGTTCCAGCTCGGCCTGCCGCTGCTTGGCTTCCGCCTCGGAGACGCGGGCGGCCGCCGCCTCGCGCTCGAACGCCTCCTGCTTCAGCGCCGCTTCCTTGAACACCCGGACCGCGCTCGCCATCTCGCCGATCTCGTCGCCGCGGCCAAGATCGGGGATGTCGACGGATTTGTCGCCCTGAGCCAGGGCCGACATGACGGCGGTGACCTCGCGGATCGGCCCGGTCACGCTGCGCTTCAGGAAGAAGGCGACGGTCGCGACGACGAAGCCGGCGATGATCAGGCCGAAGGCGATGGCCATGGTCATCTGACCCGCCATCGCCGTGCTGACGGACGAGGTATCGGTCGCGGTGACGAGGACGCCCACCGGCTGGTCCCCCTTGCCGATGGGAATGGCGACGACGATGTGGCCGTCGATCCACTGGCTCTGTGTTCCGGTCACGGCCGTGGCGAAGGCTTCGAGACTGCCCGCCGAGGCAAGGGTCGCCGAAGTGTAGCTCGTCAGCGGCTTGCCGGTCCGGTCGACGACCAGGATGTCCGACAGGGCGTTGCCGGCGTCCTGGACCAGATCGGCATAGACGCTCTCGACGACTTCGACCTTGCCCCACTTCACGCCGCCGGCCATCTGGTCGGCCATCAGCCTGGTTTCGATCGTCGCCTTTTCCCTGGCCTCGTCATGTAGCATCGAGCGGAGCTGCTGCAGTTCGATGCCGACGAGGGCGACCATGCCGACGACGACAGGGATCGCCGTGACGAGCGCGGCCTTGAGGCTGAGGGAAATGCTTCTGCGGCCGGAATTCCGGTGGTGAGCCATGGGGCAAGGCCTTCTTTCGTGGACGGCTCAGAGTTCGAGCATGTCGAGATTGATGCCGACGGTCGCAGCACCGATCGGCTGGCCCGTCTCCGGATCCACAATCGTGAACGAGGCCTGCGACTGCAGCATCTGGGTCGACTCGTCCTGTTCGACGCCATCGACGAAGACGGCTTCGCCGCCGCTGCCATAGGTCTTCTGCCACTTGGCCTCGTCGCCCTGCCAGTAGTCGGAGGTCGGATCGCTCTGGGCGACGTTCAGTCCGTGGGCGTCCATGACGAACACCTCGGTGATCATCCCGCCGGCATCGTCGCGGAACGTCTTGAGATAATTCGAGGCCGGCGAGTTGAGCCCCGTCTCGATCATCTCGCCGCCGCCTGCCTCGACTTCGGAACGCCACTGCTTGTCGCGGGCGTCGATGTCGGCCTGGGTGATCGCCGCGTTCGCCGCGTTCTGCGCCTTGATGGCGGCGACGACCGCCGGGTCGCTCAGCCCCTGCTTGAGCTTGGCGTTGACGAGTTCGGTGATCGGAGCGATATGCGCTTCTTGCGCACCGGCAGGCGATACCCACAAGCAACCGGCCATGGCCAGCGGAAGAACATGCGCAAGGATGTGCGTTTTCTGCATCTCGATTTCACTCCCGTTCGATTTTCTGATAGTCGGCTTTGGTGCAACGACTGCAGCGCTGTGTCAGTCTGTATTTCAGACCATCACCGCAGATCGTGAATATATCTTTTACGCGTAACACAAATCGGAATTGTTCTGACGATACTTTGATTTATTGTCTTATATTATACAATGTATATTATCATTGGGCAGCAGGCATATGTCCATTCGCCGCGCGCGTCCTGCGGCCAAACCGGCGCGGCCCTGCGGTCGGCCGCGAGCCGGTTGGCGGTCCGCGAGCGCTTCCATCCCGCCCCGTCAACGACAAAACCCCGCCGCTGGCAGGCGACGGGGTTTCGGGAAGAAGCTTCGGCAGGCCGGCATCGCCGCAGCCGCGAAAGGCGGGCATGGCCGCCGCGAGCGCCCTCATGATCGCCGCCCCGCACTGAGGCGGGCCGGAGCGCCGGTGCGACCGGGGGCGGCGTGTTCAGCCCATGTACCAGCCGTGGCTCGGCACGATCGACTGGCCGGTCAGGGCGTTCGACTTGAAGCTCGCCAGGAACAGCGCCACTTCGGCGACGTCTTCCATGGTGGTGAACTCCTGGTCGACCGTCTCGCCCAGCATGATCTTGTTGACGACTTCGTCTTCGGAGATGCCGAGGCTTTTTGCCTGTTCCGGGATCTGCTTTTCCACCAGCGGCGTCTTCACGAAGCCGGGGCAGATGGTGTTCGACCGGACGCCGTGCTTGGCGCCTTCCTTGGCCATCACCCGGGCAAGCCCGAGAATACCGTGCTTGGCCGCCACATAGGCGGTCTTCAGCGCCGAGGGCTCGTGGCTGTGGACCGAGCCCATGTAGATCAGCGATCCGGACTTCTGCGGATACATGTATTTGACGCAGGCCTTGGTGAGCAGGAACGAGCCGTCGAGGTGGATCGTCACCAGCTTGCGGAATTCCGAATAAGGAAACTCTTCGATCGGATGGACGATCTGGATGCCGGCATTGGAGACCATCGTGTCGATTCGTCCGTAGCGCTCGGCCACCTCATCGACGCCGCGGTTCACCGCATCCTCGTTGGTCACGTCCATGGCGACGGCCATCGCCTCGCCGCCCGCGGCCCGGATTTCGGCCGCGACCTTTTCGGCCCCGTCCATGTTGATGTCGCAGATCGCGACCTTGCCGCCCTCGCGCACGAACGTCTCGGCGATCACCCGGCCGATCCCGGAGCTCGCGCCGGTGACGACGGCGACGTTACCTTGCATCTGCATTGTCTCGGTCCCTTGCTGTTCGCTCCTGCAGCAAATGGACGGGAGCCGCTGCACAGCAAGGCGGTCGGACCACATGACGAAAGTTTAAGGCGCTCCGCCGGGGAGGAATTTGAGCGCCGCATCCGCTCGCGATTGTCGATCCGGCAAGACGCACAAAAGCGGGGACGGCGTCGCCATCCCCGCTTGAACTTTCGATCGGCGTTACCGGACCGGACCGCGATGCTGCGGGCCGCAGCTTGCAGCGAGGGACCCCAGGCCCGCGTCAGAACTCGGCCCAGCTCTCTTCCGCCTGCGCCGGCCTGCGGGCCGCGCCGCCGGTTCCGCTGGCCCGCAGCTGCGGCACCGGCTTAGCGGCGGCCTTCCTCTCCGCGACATGCCGCCCGGCGCGGTCGGGAGCAGCCCGTTCACCGGCAGACTGCATGGCGCGGCCCGTCCGGAACCGCTCCACCGTCCTCGCCAGGCCGTCGGTCTCCGCCATGAGCGTCTGGGCGGCGGCGGTGGATTCTTCCACCATCGCGGCGTTCTGCTGGGTCACCTTGTCCATCTGGTCGGCAGCACCCGACACTTCGCGAAGGC
>PACL01000065.1 GCA_002700095.1 Fulvimarina sp.
CGTGCAAGCTCCAGCGCATGAAGATCGTCATGGGCAAGATGATCCGCGACGCCGGACAGCCTTGTGTGGACATCGCCGCCGCCGAGTTCCTCCGCCGCGACTTCCTCGCCCGTCGCCGCCTTGACGAGCGGCGGGCCGGCCAGAAAGATCGTGCCCTGGTCCTTCACGATGATGGTCTCGTCGCTCATCGCCGGAACGTAAGCGCCGCCAGCGGTGCATGACCCCATGACAACGGCGATCTGGGCGATGCCCTTGGCGCTCATCTGCGCCTGATTGAAGAAGATGCGCCCGAAATGATCGCGGTCGGGAAACACCTCGTCCTGGTTCGGCAAATTCGCGCCACCGGAATCAACGAGATAGACGCAAGGCAGCCGGTTCGCCTCAGCGATCTCCTGGGCGCGAAGGTGCTTCTTGACCGTCAGCGGGAAATAGCTGCCGCCCTTCACCGTCGCGTCATTGGCGAGAACCATGACCTCGCGGCCTTTCACCCGGCCGATGCCGGCGATCGCGCCGGCCGCCGGCACCTCGTCGCCATAAAGTCCATGAGCGGCGAAGAGGCCGATTTCGAGAAAGGGCGAACCGCGGTCGAGAAGCCCCTCCACCCGGTCGCGCGGCAGAAGCTTGCCCCGCGACAGATGCCGCTCGCGCGCCCGCTCGCCGCCACCCGCCAGCGCCACATCGGCAGCCTCGCGCGCGACATCGAGTTGCGCCAGCATCACCTCGCGGTTTTCGGCGAAGGCTTCGGAGCGCGGGGAAATCTGGCTCTGAATAGCCGGCATCAAGCTGTCTCCGCGAAGAGCTCGCGGCCGATCAGCATGCGTCGGATCTCACTCGTCCCGGCGCCGATCTCGTAGAGCTTGGCGTCGCGCAAAAGTCGGCCGGTCGGGTAGTCGTTGATGTAGCCGTTGCCGCCGAGCGCCTGAATCGCCTGCAGCGCCATCTGTGTCGCGGCCTCTGCGGCATAGAGGATGCAGCCGGCGGCGTCCTTGCGGCTGACCTCGCCCCGGTCACAAGCAGCGGCGACGGCATAGACATATGACCGGCAGGCATTGGTGGTGACATACATGTCGGCAAGTTTCGCCTGCATCAGCTGGAACTCGCCGATCGCCTGGCCGAACTGCTTGCGCTCGTGAACGTAGGGCACCACCACGTCGAGACAGGCGGCCATGATGCCGACCGGCCCCGCCGCCAGCACCACGCGCTCGTAATCGAGCCCGCTCATCAGCACTTTCACGCCGCCGCCGACCTCGCCCAGGACATTCTCGTAGGGCACCTCGCAATCCTCGAAGACGAGTTCGCAGGTGTTGGAGCCGCGCATCCCGAGCTTGTCGAGTTTCTGGGCGGTGGAAAAACCAGCCATCCCCTTCTCGATCAGGAAGGCGGTGATGCCGCGCGGGCCGGCCTGCGGATCGGTCTTGGCGTAGACGACGAGGGTCGAGGCGTCGGGGCCGTTGGTGATCCACATCTTGGTGCCGTTGAGAACGAAGCGGTCGTTCTTCGGCTCGGCCTTGAGCTTCATCGAGACGACGTCCGAGCCGGCGCCGCTCTCGGACATCGCCAGCGAGCCCACATGTTCGCCGGAAATCAGCTTCGGCAGATATTTCCGCTTCTGTTCATCGGTGCCGTTGCGGCGGATCTGGTTGACGCAAAGATTGGAATGGGCGCCGTAGGACAGGCCCACCGAAGCCGAGGCCCGGGAGATCTCCTCCACCGCGACGCAATGGGCGACATAGCCGAGCCCCGATCCGCCGAACTCTTCCTCGACCGTGACGCCGAGAAGGCCTAGCTCGCCCATCTCGCGCCAGAGCTCAGCCGGAAAGTCGTTGCTGGCGTCGATGTCGCCGGCTCGTGGCGCGATCTTCTCCTGCGCGAAGCGATGCACCATGTCGCGCAAGGCCTCGATGTCCTCACCGAGGGCAAAATTCATCGTCTTGTCGAACATTTCTTGCCTCCCACAAGAAACCGCCGGCCACTCCCACAACCGGCGGCGTTCACATTGTCGGCGTCTCCTCCACGCCGAGACTTCGCATGACCATCGTCACGTAGATTTCTGCCACCGCTTCGCGCGACAATCGGCTGCCGTCGCGATACCAGGTGGTCACGCCCGTCAGCATCGCGATCAGCCCCATCGCCTGGACCGGCACGTCCGTAATTGCGAAAACACCGAGCCGTTGCCCTGCCTCGAGGATTCGACGCAGGCGCTCCTCATAGGCGCGCCTGAGTTCCTTCAGGCGAGCAAGCCCGTCCGCTTCCAGGCTTCTCAGTTCCATGTATGCGATGAAGACATCATCCGGCTGCGCCAGGTGGTAGAGCACGTGAAATCGCACGAACTGGGCGAGCCTTTCCCGAGGGTTGCCCCCCTTCGGGACCGAGGCATCGAGTGCGACGAGAAGCGCACGCATATGCCCTTCCATCAGATGCACCAAAAGCGCCTGCTTGCTTCCGAAGTGGTTGTAGATGCCGCCTTGGCGGATCCCGACCCGCTCGGCAATCTCGCGCATGGAAACAGCCGGATAGCCTCGCTCGGCGAACAGGCTGAGCGCGGCACGCTCGATCGCCTGTTTCGTGCTGGCCTTGGGTTGGCCGGAAATGATCGCCTCGCTCTTCAGCATGCACTCTTCCACTGCATGAACGATCATTCATTAGCGCAGAGTTTCTTCCGATGCAATCTCGCAGCGAGAGCGCCCAGGGCGATCGCCGTCTACCGCTCGCCGTTATGCGGCGAACGGTAGATTTCAGAGCGACCTGATCGCGGGGCGAGATCGTCCGGAATCGTCCGGCGAGAATGGAATCGGGAGGTCCCAGCGCCACGTGTTCCCGCTGCATCACGGCTATGCCCGACGCTGAGCGAACTCTGTCGGCTGGGCGAACCGGCCGGAGAAGACGGACCGGATTAAAAATGATCTGTGATCGCCACTTCGCGGTGAACGTGCGTGGTCCAATCTGGGAGGCGGCGTCGTCTGGCCGAGCGACCGCTTCGAAGCTGCCGCCAGCTGCGCTCGAGCGTCCAGCTTGGGCGCAGAACGGAAATTTTTCCCGATGTGGTCAAGGGACCGAAAGAAGACCTCGGCTTCCGAGTTTCAGTGGCAGATAGCTGCCCTTCGGGTTTCGACCCATGCGAACTGTCTGGCGCGACTTACCCCCGATCGCGTGTTCCCACCTGAGCCAAAGGGACCCTGCTCGTCTCAAATTTTCGATCGGGACGAAATATGCGCCGTTCATCGGCGTCTTTCGTTCGCCAATCGCGGCGGAACCCAAGGACACCGAGCCATGAAGACCCTCCTCGCAGCCATCGCCATCCTCGCCGCCGGGACACCGCACTGTCCTCCTGCTCGTCGGCGTCGAGGACATGAGCTACGACGAGGCCGCGCGGGTGATCGGCTTGCCTGTCGGCACGGTCATGTCGCGCCTGTCGCGGGCGCGCGAGAGGTTGCGGAGCTTCCTGGAGACCGGGACGCGTTCGCCCTTGAGGAGAATCAAATGAGTGGCAGGGACACGCCCATCGGCGAGGACGACCTGCAAGCCTATGTGGATGGACGGCTGCCCGCCGAGCGCCAGCCCAAGGTCGAAGCTTATCTCGCCGAGCGACCGGACACCGCCGCGGCTCTGGAGCGCGACCGCGAGATCGCCGAGGGGCTGCGCCAGCGGCTGGCCTTCAAGGCGGATGAGCCAATCCCCGCGCGGCTGCGCATCGCGAACATCCGCGAGGCCCGGCGCGGCCGCTTCGTAGCCACCCGCCTGCGGATCGCGGTCGTCATGGGCTGGGTGATCCTCGGCAGCACGGTCGGGTGGGGGGCGAACGACGTACTGCGCGCGCCGGTGCTGCCGACAAGCGTGGCCGTCATGGCCGACGAGGCGATCGCGGCGCATCGCACTTTCGTGGTCGAGGTGGTTCATCCCGTCGAAGTGCGCGCCGACGAAAAGGCGCATCTCCTGCAATGGCTGTCGAAGCGACTGGGAACACGGCTGTCGGCCCCGGACCTGACGGCGCTCGGCTATCGGCTGATGGGCGGGCGGCTCCTGCCGGCGGGCGCGGGTCCCGCTGCGATGCTGATGTATGACGACGACCGGGGCACGCGGCTGACGCTATTCATCAAGACCGACGAGAAGGACGAGACGTCGTTCCAGTTCGTCGAGGAGGACGGCGTCTCCGCCCTCTTCTGGCGCGACGCGGCCCTCGGCTACGTCGTGTCGGCGCAGGCCTCGCGGGAGCGGCTGATGCAGGCAGCGACGACCGTCTACGAAAGCCTGAACCGACCGGTGCCGAGCCCGTCCGGCCGTACGCTGTGACGCCCGACCAGCATCCATCGGGTCGTGCCCGGGCGTGAGCACGAGACGAAGCACCCCGACAGTGTGAATGGGGGCGATCGGCAGGAACGTGCCGAGCGTCAGCACCGCGACGGGTATCCGCTGGGCGGGGACGTGTAGCCCCCATGACCGATGGTGAAAGCCAGGCCATCGCGCAGGCTCTCGAAAATAAAAATCACCACCATGGGAATGAACGGGATCGGCCGACGTCTTCTCTTCGACCCATGCTTCGAGGACCCTCCGATCCATGTTGAAGATGCTCTTCCTTTCCCTTGCCTGCGCCGGGGTGTCGCTCTCCCGGGCCGAGGCGCGAGAGGCGCCCGCCCACCGGCACTCGGCGATGGCGCCGGCCACATCCCTCGGTTCGAATTATGCCGAAGCCGTCGCCGAGGCGATGGAGACGATGCATGCCGGCATGATGTCCGCCCCGGTGACGGGCGCTCCCGAACACGACTTCCTGTCGCAGATGATCCCGCATCATCAGGGCGCGGTCGACATGGCGAAGGCCGTGCTCGGCTCGAGCGAGGATCCCGCGATCCGCAACCTCGCCCAATCCATCATCACCGAGCAGACCTACGAGATCGCCCTCATGCGCTCGATGCTCGCCGCATCCGCCGACAAGGCCGCACCCGCCCCGGAGACACCATGACCCGCACCGCCATCCTCGCTGCCGCGCTGCTCGTTTCGACCTCGGCCTTCGCGCTGCCGGCCGCCTCCGACCGCGTCTACACCGCCGACCAGAATTCGAACACGGTCTCGGTCATCGACCCCGTTGCGAACAAGCTGCTCGGCCAGATCCGGCTCGGCAATCCGCGTCCGGACGTTCTGAGCCCGCTCTACAAAGGCGAGGTCAACGTGCACGGGCTCGGCTTCTCACCGGATCACACGACGCTCGCGTATCGCTGCGGCTTTGCCGATCACAGCCACTTCACTCGCGTCTTTTCGTGTGAGGTCGGCATGACGCCCGGCACTGGAGGCGGGAGCGATGAGGCCGACGCAAGGTGGTGGTCAGGCTACCGGCGAGTGCATGGCGTCACGCCTCGATCTGCCGGATAGGCGGCCCCTGTCGACCGCCTCGCTGAAGACCGCGCAGGTGAGCGTCACGCGTCTCTCGGCGCCGCCCGCCGCGGCAGGCCGAGCCAAGACCGTCGCTCGCATTCCACCCGAGCGGAGCTGGATCGTCAGCCAGCCTATCAACCGGCTGAGGCGCGATGATATCTGCAAGCTCGGCACCCTCAGGCTCGCCCAACAGCATCTGGCTCGGCGAGACGAGTTGCAGCCAGACTGAAGCGGCGCCGCAGCCTCGTGCGTCGCACGACCATGACTGTCTGCACTATCATATCAAGGAACTCGCGCTGCGGGAGATCGCAGGAACCGAGGACTTCCCCGTCCTCGATGGCCTCGCCGCCGATCGGCCGGAGGTGGACCCGACCGCCGCGGCCATCGGCGGTTCGCTGCTGCCGGCCTTTGCCAATCCGGAGGCAGTGAGCCAGGCATTCGTCGATCACATCCTCATCGCCTTCTGCGCTCATCTCCTGGCGCACTATGCGACGAAGCCGGGGGTCGCGGCAGGAGATCGGGGCGAAATTTCGGGCTGGCAGGTAAGACAGGCCATCGAGCAGCTTTCGGCCGATCTCGCCCGCGACGTCTCGCTCGCCGAGGTGGCGGCGGTGTGCGGCATGCCGATCGCGACATTCACGCGGGGCTTTCGCCGCACGGTCGGCATTTCGCCCTACCGATGGCCCCAGCGCCATCGCCTCGAGACGGCGAGGCAGATGCTGGCGGAGACGAACCGGCCGATCGCAGCGGTCGCGTCCGAATGCGGCTTCGCCGACCAGAGCCACTTCACCCACGCCTTCCGGTCGGCCTTCGGAACGACGCCGCTTCGCCACCGGCTGGACGCCGCATCGACAGTCAAGGCAGGGACGGGAGAAGCCGAAACACCGTCGCGATCAGAAGGTCCGAGCCGGCGGCCTTCTCGATGAATGCTGCGACGTTCAAGCCGGCAAAACCGCGCGGAATGTCTTGGCCAACGACGCCGCTACTGACGACGACCGGAAACGTCCATCCCCGTCGCCGCACTTCCTTGACGAGCTGAAGCCCGCTCATCGCAGTCATCTTGTAGTCCGTCACCAGACAGCTGGTCGAAGGCGCCCGGACGAAGCCGAGAAAGGCGGCGGCGCGATCGAAGCCCTGGACCTCGTAGTCGCCCCGGCTGCGAATTGCCGCAGAGACCGCGGCGAGGATGCCGACCTCGTCGTCGACGAGGCAGATCAGCGGCCTTCCGGCGGGTTCCTCGCCGCCCATCAGTTCGACGTCCGCCGAGGCAGCATGTTCGGCTCGAACGCCTCTCGCAGATCGCTGCCCTTCGTCCCGTAGCGCCCGGTCGCGGCACGCACGTCCAGAAGTTCGGCCATCAGGACGAGATCGGGCAGCGACTGCGCTCGCATCTTGCGCATGACGTTGCCGCTTTGGATCTTCACGGTGATCTCGGAAAGGCCAAGTTGCCCGGCGATCTGCTTGTTCATCAGGCCGGCGGCGACATACCCCAACACCTCGCGTTCCCGCGGCGACAGCGTGCCGAACCCATCGCGCACCTCCCGCTCGAAGGAGCGGCCCTGGCGGCGCCGGCGATCGATGTCGAGCGCTTCGGCGACTCCGCCGAGCACGGCCTAGGCCCGCAGCGGCTTCGACAGGAAGTCGATCGCGCCGGCCTTCATGCCGCGCACGCTCATCGGGATCGTGCCCGCGCCGGTCAAAAGCACGACGGGAATGGCGACCCGGCGCTCAGTGAGCGAACGTTGAAAGTCGAGCCCGCTGCTGCAGCGAAGATGGATGTCGAGAAGCAGACAGCACGGCCGCTCCGGCAGGCCCGTCTCGGCGAAGCCCTCGACGCCGGACCGGCCGCAGACCTGGCATCCGACCGCCCGCAAGAGCGACCCGAGAGCGGTCAGGACATCCGCGTCGTCATCGATGACGAAGACCAAACCCTCTTTCAGGGCCTCGGTCTCGGCTTTTCTTCGCTCGTCCATGGACACGCTCCGCAGTGACGGTCTGCCGGCGACGCTGGCAGATCCCGTCCTCTTCTGGGTCGCAGCGTCTTCGGGCTTTTGAAGAGCCAGCTTGGCGACGTTCTGGCCGGCTGTCTTGTCTGCCATGATCAATGCTGGAACGTTTTGATGACCGGGATCGGATGCGCACCGCGAGCACCAGACGATCCGAGGCAACGGGAGGCATGAAGTCCCCTTGAAGAGGCGCAAAGGCGCAAGGCAGCCACCTCACGTCGACACGCGCTGCACCGGCGATCGGCACTAACCCCTGCGTATAATTGGGCTGGCCGGCCGACCAGCCTATCCCTTCCGAAGCCTTCATCGGAAAGGATATTCCTGATGACATCTGCCATCGCCCCGCATTGGTCCCCACGTGCCCGAACGGGAATGAGTGGGTCGCCGGATCTGCCTCCCGACGTTCTTCAAACCCTGGTCGCGGAAGTCAGGCGACACATTCCCGACTGCGAGGCCTCCGCGCTCAGATCGCTCGATCGCCTCACCTCCTTCGTCGTCACCACGTCCCACGAGGCCGGCAGGCCGGACCGCCAGGCGGATGGCATCGGAACCATCGCCGGAGAGGAGGCCAATCTGGGGGCGCTCCGAAACGAGTTGGATGGCACGACCGATGACCAGCTTTGACCGTCCCGCCGAAAGCCGGCTGATCACCGGCCTCGTAGCCTCGCCGGCCGTCCGCTGGATCGCCCTTCTCGGCCTTTGCGCCGCCTATCTCCAGGGCGCCCTGACCAAGGCCTTCGACTTTCCCGCCGCCATCGCCGAGATGCAGCATTTCGGCCTCGCCCCGGCCGCCCCCTTCGCGGTTCTCGTCATCGGTTTCGAGCTTTGCGCCTCGGCCCTGATCCTTTCCGGCTTCTATCGCTGGCTCGGTGCGCTGGCGCTCGCCGGCTTCACGCTCGCGGCGACCTTCGTCGCCCTGCGCTTCTGGGAGATGGCACCCCCGGGCCGCACCATGGCCGCCAACGCCTTCTTCGAGCATCTCGGCCTTGCCGGCGGGTTTCTCCTCGTCGCCTGGTCGGATTTGGCATCGCGGCGAGACAGCTTGCGCCAAGCCACGTTGGGCACAGACAGGGACGACGGACGATGAGCGCCGCCACCTCCCCCTCGCAGGCCCCGCTGCCGAACCCGCCGGCAAGCCCTACCGGTGGCTTCGGACCGTTGAAGCACAAGGCCTTCCTGATCCTCTGGATCGCGACGATATTCGGCAATGTCGGCAGCTTCGTTCGTGACACCGCCAGCGCCTGGCTGGTCACCGACCTCTCCGGCGAGCCTGCGGCCGTCGCGCTCGTGCAGGCGGCGGCAACCCTCCTGATCTTTCTGCTGGCGATCCCGGCGGGCGTCCTCTCCGACATCCTCGACCGGCGCAAGCTGCTGATCTTCATCCAGGTTCTCTCGCCGGCGTCTCGATCACCATGATGCTGCTTGCCCATGCCGGCGCCCTGACCGTCTCCTCCCTCGTTGCCCTGACCTTTGTCGGCGGCATCGGCACTGCTCTCATGGGGCCCGTCTGGCAGTCCATCGTGCCCGAACTCGTGCCCCGCGGCGAACTCAAGAACGCCGTGGCGCTGAACTCGCTCGGCATCAACATCTCGCGCTCGATCGGCCCCGCCGCCGGCGGCCTCGTTCTGGCGGCGGCGGGCGCCGCCGTGACCTATGGGATCGACGTCGCGAGCTACGTCTTAGTCATCGGCGCACTCATCTGGTGGAAGCGGCCGAAAGACGAGGCCGACGCACTGTCGGAACAGTTCTTCGGGGCGTTCCGCGCCGGCCTGCGCTATGCGCGCGCCAGCCGTACGCTGCATGTCGTCCTGTTCCGGGCCTTCGTCTTCTTCGTCTTCTCAAGCGCGGTCTGGGCTCTACTGCCGCTGGTCGCCCGCAACGTCCTCGGCGGCGGCCCGAGCTTCTACGGCGTCCTTCTCGGCGCCGTCGGAGCGGGGGCGATCGGCGGCGCGCTGGTGCTGCCGCGGATCCGCGGACGGCTGGGCGGCGACGGCCTGGTGCTGCTGGCCGCAGCTGTCGCCTCCGCCGTCATGGCGTGCCTCGCCCTTGCCCCGCCCCAGTGGCTGGCGATCGTGGCGCTGCTGCTCCTCGGCGCAGCCTGGGTCGTCGCCCTCACCACCCTCAACGGCACGGCCCAGGCGATTTTGCCGAACTGGGTGCGCGGCAGGGCCCTTGCCGTCTACCTGACCGTCTTCAACGGCGCGATGACCGTCGGCAGTCTCGGCTGGGGCCTCGTCGCCCAGGAGGTCGGCATCGCCCCGACGCTTCTCATCGGCGCGGCCGCGCTCATTGCCGTCAGCCTCGTCCTCCACCGGGTGAAGCTGCCGACCGGCGAGGCCGATCTCGTCCCGTCGAGCCACTGGCCGGAGCCGCTCACCGCAGCTCCCGTGCCGAACGACCGGGGGCCGGTTCTCGTCCTCATCGAGTATCGCGTGGCCGAGACCGACCGTCATCACTTCCTGGCATCGATCCGGCGCCTTTTCCGGAAAAGCTCGTCGAGTAGTTCATGGTCGAATCCTGGGCCGAGCACCTGCGTCAGCACCGCCGGGTGTCGCACGAGGATGCCGACGTGCAGGCGAGCCTGCGCAAGTACCATATCGGCCCCGCCGACCCGGTCGTGCGCCACTTCCTGACCATCCCGGCAAATCTTCGCGGACATCAGGCGACAGCGCAGACCCCTCCAGACGCTGGCAGCACGGGCGCAGCGTAGGGCGAAAAGCCCGTCTTCGCGCGCCCGGCCGGAGAAGAGGATTGCTGATGACCATCCAGCATCGGACCGTCCGGGCGAATGGCATTCGCCAGCATTATCTCGATGCCGGCGAAGGCCCGCGCGTCATTCTGCTGCACGGCTTCCCGGAGGCGTCCTTTGCCTGGCGCCACCAGATCCCCGTGCTTTCGACCCGCTTCCGGGTGATCGCGCCAGACCTGCGCGGCTACGGCGAGACGGACAAGCCTGCAACGGGCTACGACAAGCGCAACATGGCGCGCGACATCGTCGAACTCGCCCGTTCGCTCGGAATCGAGACATTCGCCCCTGTCGGTCACGACCGCGGCGCCCGTGTCGCGACGCGTCTTGCCAAGGACCATCCGCAGATCGTCGACCGTCTCGTGGTGATGGACAACGTCCCGGCCCGCCTGGTCTCGCGAAACATGAGTACCGAGACGGCCAGGGCCTACTGGTTCTTCTTCTTCCACCTCGTTCCCGATCTCCCCGAAGCCTTGATCGCTGGCCGGGAGGACATCTGGCTGCGCCACTTCTTCTCCGACGGGTCCTTCAACCCCATGCGATTTCGGGCAAGGACTTCGACACCTATGTTGCGGCCTATAGGGGACCCGGCGCCGTGCGGAGCGCCATGGCAGACTACCGCGCCAACGCCGAGGACATCGCCCGGGATATGGACGACGCCGAGGTCAAGATCGCCTGTCCGGTCCTGTCGCTCTGGGGCGCCGATTTCGGCGCCGTCGCCCAGACATTCGATATGGCCGCCGTCTGGGCCAAGGAGCCGGAGCCGCGTGACAGTTCCACGAGCTGCCGTTTCAGCCCCGCATCCGCGATCGCGTCGGTCTGGCCGCACTGGATGCAGATCGCCACCGCCATCTGCCCTCCTCCACTAGGCTCTCCGCAGACCGCGAAGGCGCGAAGGGTCTCGATCTTGCGCGCCTTGCCCTCGCGGACGAGCTTGTCCAGCACGCGGTAGACCTGGAGCGGAGATCGAATGCCGTCGGCATTCAGAAGCTTGAGCAGTTCGTAGGCGCGCATAGGCTTGCCGGACTTCACCATGGCCTCATAGACGAGTTGCTGATTGCGACCGGTCCGCGCCGCCTGCCGATCCTCCACCTCCCACACGCCCACGGCTCCATGTCTGTTATGATATAACATTTATTATTGACGAATGTGATAACATAACATAGTCAGCCGTCAAGAGCGGGCGACGTTCGTCCGATTCTTCTCGGAGACTTCCGCATGCAGGACTGCCTGACATTCAAGGACCTGACGCTGGGCTACAACCGGCACCCTGCCGTTCATCATCTGAACGGCGCGGTTCGCATGGGCTCGCTCACCGCCGTCGTCGGGGCCAACGGATCGGGCAAGTCGACCCTGATGAAGGGGATCGTCGGCATCCTGAAGCCGATGTCGGGGAGCTGTGTCGTCGCACCGGGACACAAGCTTGCCTATCTGCCGCAACAGTCGGAACTCGACCGCACCTTTCCGGCCCGGGTCATCGATCTCGTCTCGCTCGGCCTCTGGCCGCAGCGCGGTCTTCTGGGTCGGCACCGGGCGGACGATCGCCGCCGGGTAGGCGAAGCCCTGTCGGCCGTCGGTCTCGAAGGCTTCGAGAAGCGCCCGATCGATTCCCTGTCGGGCGGCCAGTTGCAGCGCACCCTCTTCGCCCGCGTGCTCGTCCAGGATGCCAATCTCATCCTGCTCGACGAGCCCTTCAATGCGATCGACGCACGGACGGTGACGGATCTCATCGCCCTCATCTCGCGCTGGCACGGCGAAAAGCGGACGGTGATGGTCGTGGTGCACGACCTCGATCTCGTCCGGCAGCATTTTCCGGAGGCCCTGCTTCTCGCCCGCGAGCCGGTGGCCTGGGGCGACGCCCGCGAGACGTTGTCATCTGCAAACCTCCTGCGCGCCCGCCAGTTTCACGAGGCCTGGGACGAGAACGCGCCCTGGTGCCCGTCGGGAACGACCGCGACGCCGACGCAACGCTCGGCCCTGTCGTCCGATCCGCTCCAGCCCGAGAATGCGGCGTGATGAGCATTCTCTTTGAATGGATCGTCGCGCCCTTCGCCGAATTCGGCTTCATGCAGCGGGCGCTTGGCGGCGCGATCATGCTGTCGGTCAGCGCCTGCCCGGTCGGGGTCTTCCTGATGCTGCGCCGCATGAGCCTGACCGGCGATGCCATGGCCCACGCCATCCTGCCCGGAGCCGCCATCGGCTTCCTGTTCTACGGGCTGCAGCTCATTCCGATGACGTTGGGAGGCCTTGTCGCCGGCGTCGTCGTCGCGCTCGGCTCCGGCTTCGTCTCGCGCCTGACGATCCAGAAGGAGGATGCCTCCATGGCCGCCTTCTACCTGATATCGCTGGCTCTCGGCGTGATGATCGTCTCGCTGCGCGGCTCCAATGTCGATCTGATGCACGTCCTGTTCGGCACGGTGCTCGCGCTCAACGACGAAGCCCTGACGCTGATCGCGATGATCAGCGTGGTGACGCTCGCGTCGCTGGCGGTCTTCTGGCGCGCCCTCGTTGCGGAATGCCTCGATCCGCTCTTCCTGCGCTCGGTCTCGCGCCTCGGACCGCCGGTCCACTTCGTCTTCCTCGGTCTGGTGGTGCTCAATCTCGTCGGCGGCTTTCAGGCGCTCGGCACGCTTCTCGCCGTCGGGCTGATGATGCTGCCGGCCGCCGCCGCACGCTTCTGGACCTCGCGCGTCGCCCCGATGTGCCTTCTCGCGATCGTGATCGGAATCGCCTCCTGCATCGGCGGGCTGCTCCTCTCCTATCACGCCTCCCTCGCCTCCGGGCCGGCGATCATCCTGTTTGCCGGGGCGGTCTACCTCCTCTCCACCCTTGTCGGAACCCGCGGCATTCTCGCGTCCTGGGTCCGGCCCTCTCTCCACCGCACTGCCTAGATCCAGCCAAAGGACTATCGAATGGTCAAGACCATGACACTTGCGGCCGCCGTCAGCGCGCTGACACTGTCGACCGCAGCCTTCTCCCAGGCGTCGGCTCAGGAATTGAAGGTCGTCGCGAGCTTCTCGGTCATCGCCGACTTCGCCAAGAATGTCGGCGGCGACCGCGTCGAGATCACCACCCTCGTCGGCCCGAATGGCGACGCCCATGTCTACGAGCCGAAGCCGGCCGATGCGAGAGCGCTCGCCGAAGCCGACGTGGTTCTCGCCAATGGTCTGCAGTTCGAAGGCTTCCTTCCGCGCCTCATCGAGGCGAGCGGAACGGAGGCTCCGGTCATCGAACTGACGAAAGGCGGCGAGGTGCTGCGCAATTCGGAAGAAGAGCATCATCACGACCACGAGGAAGCCTCCGCCGATGGCCATGACCACGATCATGATCACGAGGCTGAGGAAGCCGACCATGACCATGCCGAGGGTCACGGTCACCACCATCATGGCGAATACGACCCTCATGCCTGGCAGTCGGTCCACAATGCCGAAGTCTACGTGAAGAACATCGCCGACGCCTTCTGCGAGGCTGACGCGGACGGTTGCGACACCTATCGTGCCAATGCCGACGCCTACGAGAAGAAGCTCGCGGAGCTCGACACCTACGTCAAGGAGCAGGTCGCCGAGATCCCGGAGAACAAGCGCACGGTCATCACCTCCCATGACGCCTTCGGCTATTTCCAGCACGAATACGGCCTGAAATTCCTGGCGCCCGAGGGCATCTCGACGGAATCGGAGGCTTCCGCGGCGGACGTCGCGGCGCTGGTGAACCAGGTCAAGGAAGACCAAGCCTCGGCCGTCTTCGTCGAGAACATCACCAATCCGCGCCTGATCGAGCAGATTGCCAATGAGACGGGTCTCAAGGTCGGCGGCGAACTCTATTCGGATGCTCTGTCCGACGAGGACGGCCCGGCATCGACCTACATCGACATGATGCGGCACAACGTCGAGACGATCAAGAACGACATCCTCGGCAGCTGACGTCCCGGGTCTGAAGGAGCGACGGCGGCCGAACCGCCGTCGCTCTCTCTGAACCAACTTCAAAACCGATACGTGCAACGACGCTCGCGGCCCTTTCGGCTTGCGGCTTCGACGGCGCGCGTCCCGACATGAGAAGCCTCGCCCCGATGGCGGGTGTGGCACGACGTCCAACACCATCATCACAAGGAGCAAGAATGCTGCGATCCATCGCCACCACGACGGCCCTCGCGCTCGTCATGTCCGGCAGTGCGCTGGCACAGGAGACCGATCGAGAGGATGTCACCCTCTATCGCGTCTTCGTCGGCGATCATGCCGACCCGAAGATCACCGCCTTCGATCTGGGCGAGCCAGACAATCGCTGGACCTTCGAGACGAAAGGACAGAGCAAGCTCTATGGCGTCGATGACGGCGCGGCCGTCGTCGCCGTCCAGTCCGACGACGATCAGGTCAACTTCATCGACAGCGGCATCTCGCTCCACTCCCACGGCGATCATTCCGACATCGACATCGAAGAACCGACCGCGCTCAACGAGACCCTCACCGGTCCGCGCCCGTTCCACATCATCGACCATGCCGGCAAGGTGGTGATCAATTTCGACCGCGGTGGCTATGCCGAGATCGTCGATGCCCATGAGCTGTCCGAAGGCGAGCTCGAGACGAAGCGCCTGCCCCAGGCCCGTGCCCATCACGGCTATGCCGCGCCGATCGGCAAGGGCTGGGTCACGAGCGTTGCCTCTGACACTCCGACCGAAGGCGACAAGGCGCCCGAGCGCGTCGGCCTGCAGCCGGTCGCCGAGGACGGCACGCCCACCGGCGACGTCGAGACCTGCACCGCCATCCATGGCGAGGCCTTTTCCGGCACCTATCTCGCCACCGGCTGTGAGGAAGGCGTCCTGACCGTCAAGGCCGGCAGCGACGGACCGGAATTTGCGATGCTCGAATACCCGGCCGACCTGCCCGCCGGCGAAAGCACCGGCACGCTGATTGGCTCCAAGAGCATGCAGGTGTTCCTCGGCAATTACGGCGCCAAGGGTGTGGTCGTCGTCGATCCTGCCGACGAACCGCATTTTAGCTATGTCGAACTGCCCTTCCGGCGCATCGACTTCGCGCTCGATCCGGCCAATGCCCGCTTCGGCTACGTCCTGACCGAGGACGGCACGCTCCACAAGCTCGACATTTTCAAAGCCGAGGTGACTGACAGCGCCAAGGTGACCGAGCCCTATTCCATGGACGGACACTGGAACGATCCGCGCCCGCGCCTCGCCATGGCCGGCGATGAAATCGTGATGAGCGATCCGAAGGCCGGCTTGGTGCGCCGAGTCGCCAAGGACACGCTGAAAGAGGCTGGCACGATCAAGGTCGGCGGCATGCCCTATAACATCGCGGTCGTCGGCGGCAGCGGCGTGGTCCACGAGGGTGAGGGCCACGACCATGCGGGCCATGATCACGGCAGCGCCGAACACGCCCACAGCCATGGCGATCCGCAGATCTACAAGGGCTATTTCGAGGACAGCCAGATCAAGGACCGTCCCCTGTCGGACTATGCCGGCGCCTGGCAGTCGCTCTATCCCTACCTGCAGGACGGCACGCTCGATCCGGTCTGGGAGCACAAGGCCGAGACCGGCACGATGAGCGCCAAGGAATACGAGGCCGAATACGAGACCGGCTACCGGACGGATGTCGAACGGATCACCATCGAGGGCGACACGGTGACCTTCTACAAGAACGGCCAGCCGCTTTCGGGCCAGTACACCTATGACGGCTACGAGGTCCTGACTTACAAGAAGGGCAATCGCGGCGTCCGCTTCATCTTCGAGAAAAAGGAGGGAGACGCCGAGGCGCCGCAGTTCATCCAGTTCAGCGACCATAGCATCTTCCCGGCCAAGGCCAGCCACTATCACCTCTACTGGGGCGACGATCGGGCCGCTCTCTTGGAGAACGTGACGAACTGGCCGACCTACTACCCCTCCTCGCTCGATGCCGACGAGATCGTCAGCGAGATGCTGGCGCACTGATCGCGCCGGTCCGATGCAAGCTTCCGTCCGGCCGGTAAGGTCGGGCGGCCCTTCGAAAGGAGCGTTCGATCCGGCCGACCCAAATGGGTGGCCCAACTTGTTTTTGAATGTGAAGTCGCCTTGCTCACGCCGGCGCCAACGACCTTTGCCACGAACGGTCACGGTCGGCCGTCATCAGCATGGTGCGGCCGACGGCCGGCCGTGTGACTAAGCCCGGCCCCTGAGCCTGGTGAGCAGCGCCCAGCTGCGCAGATCCACCAACACCTTGAGCGTGGCTGCGATGGCCAGGCCGCAGAGCACTGCCTTGGAAGTCGTGCCCATCGTGCCCTCGATCAGCATCGCATGGATCGCACCGGTCACGACCACCAGCGCGGCCAGCGCCGTATGGGCGAAACGGAAGATCGGCGGGCGGATCCGCAGCCGCTTTCGCAAGGCCGCGAGGATGGCGGCTGCGAACAGCGCCCACATAGCAACGACGCCCCAGGCGGAAAAGGGTGTCGGCGAGGCGAAGGTCAGGGCGTCGATGACGTCGGGCGGGCTGGTCAGCCAAAGACCTGCGACATGGACGAGGATCGCGGCGACGAGGAGAAGCCCCACCCAGCGATGCACCTGCCGCCCAATGCGCAGTCCAAACCCCGGCAGATTGCCGGCGGCGAGCAGCGGCTGGAGGAGGACGAGCGCCATCGCCACGATCCCGGCAAAGCCTGCCGCAATGTAGACCGGGCTTCGGTAGGCGAGATACTCGCTGGTCGCCGCGATCGCGATCGGAACGACCAGGACGCCCGCCAGCAGGGCCCAGACGAGCGCGGCCCGAATTCGATGCGGCATGTCAGGCCGGTTGCAGGACGAAGTCGGCGCTGAGGCTCGTCTGTTTCGGGCTCGCCATGACCGGGCGCAGGAAGACGGTTTTAAACGCCTCGTCGTCATAGGCGAGGTGGCCGTGCGCCTGGCCGAAGGCGGGAACAATCTGCGGCATCTCCAAGCGAAACGTCCCGTCGGCACGGGTCAGCGTCGCGCCGTGGCTCTCCGGATCGCGCTCATAGCCCTCCGTCGTATGGGCCCAGATCTGGATACGAATTCCTTCCAAAGGGGCTCCGTCGCCGGCCCGGCGCACGCTGCCGCTCATCCAGAAGCCGCCATTGCCGATCCGCTCGACGATCGGCGCGCCGGGGCGATAGTTGTTCGACCCGCCGCGCATGGACGGCGTTGGCGCCAGTCCTTGCGCGCGGGCTGGGACCACGAGACGAGAAGCGCCTGCCACGAGGACGGTGCCGACACCCGCCGCGCCCGCCGTCAGAAGCGTTCTTCGGTTCAGCGATGTTCGATACATGCGAAACTCTCCTGCGTCGCTACTGAACAGTTGCGACAATGTTCAACATATGTCGGACGGATCGGACAAGACTGTGATGGCTGTAACAACTTCTTATGATCTAACGCATTTTTGAGGACGAACTCTCGCAATCATCCTCGCGCGACGCCAATGCACCCGACAGACCGTTCGATTCGTAACGACCAGGACAGCGGAACAGGCTCAGGCACCGAGCGGTTTTTGCCCACTTGGTGCAACCTGACGCCTTCGGCTTGAAACCGTCAGCCGAAGCGGCTTAAGACGAAGGACTCGATCAGCGAACGCCGCGAGATGGGCGTGAACCATGAAACGTCCCACCTGCCAAAAGCTGTCACGGTTCAGCGCAGATCGGCAGAGGCGTCGCGGGCCTGTCCGGCTGGCTGGCCTTGAACCGGGCGATCAATGGCTCCAGCGTAGAAGCCGGCCAGTAGCGCGGCTTGCCGATGGCTTTGAGGCACATCGCATTCCAGTAACTGCCAGCCGCGGAAGGCGAGCGGCCGGAGGTGACGGCCTGCGAGACGGCGTCGATGTCTCTAGCCTCCGGATAGATGTAGACCGTCGTCGGGTCGTTCTTGACGGTGGAGAGGATGACCTTGTCCTCGGCCCCCGACCAACTCGTGCAGCCGTTGCTGCGTCCGGCCGCATAGTCGACGAGTTTGCCGAAAGCGACGTAGCCTTCGTCGTTGGCGTAAGGGTCTCCGGGGCTCAGGCGGCGACACTCGGCCCGCAGAAGGGTCGCCTGATGGCCGCCAATCGCTCGCTCACGAGCGTTCGAGGTGGCGCCCTGCCCTTCGAACTGCACGAAGGAGCGGACGAAAGGCACATCCTTGCCGGAAGCCGACCGGTAATAGCCCTTGAACGAGTCGCGAATCTCGGCGGTCACATAGCCGCCACCGGTGGTGAGCGATGAATCCTGAGCGTTGCCGAAATTCTGAGCGCACTGCTGCCTATTGGAGAAGTCGACGACACCGGCGAGCTTGCGGCCGCTGCCGTAGCCGGACGACATCGCCCGGAACGTGTGCTGTGCTTCGCAGATCATATAGAAGCGGCGACCGCGCTCGCCATTGGGCGACACGCTGGGCCTCGTCGCATCCATCGCGAAGTAGCATCCATTGTCGATCCTGCCCTCGCGGGTCTTGCGCTGATAAAGCGCCCGTGCCCTCTGCAGAACGACATCGGAAATCTTGCCGTCCTCGTCGCCAATATGGGCTGCCAGCCATCCCGGCAGATCGTTCTGTGGCTCTGCGGCTGCCGACGGGGCAATGTCTGTCACCGTGCAGCCTGTCAGCAAGAGCAGCAAGCCGGATGTCAGGGCTGGCAGGAGACGGTTGGCGGTCATCTCGAGTACTCTCCTGTCAGCATCATTCAAAGTCCGCACGCTTCGACGCAGTCTGCATCGATAACCTGTTCGTCGCAGGACGAGGCCGGAAAACGGTCGGGGCGGCCTCGCCGGTCGGGATGTGACAACCACTCCATCCGGGCATTCGTGCGACGCCCCCAATTCGACCGTCCTGCCGGCCCAAAACCGCCTCGAAGGCCCGATGGATGCACCCACGGGGCCAACGTGACGAATTCGGTAAGCGAACCGTAAATCGACGAGGTTTCAAATCGCTTACCAAGGTCGCGCCGCCCGTCCCTGTCCGGCCCTCTTCGATGACGACGGCATTCAGGCTGCCCAAAGTCCGCACGCGTCCGCGATCCTCAGGCCTGCAGACGCCACACATTCGGTCCCGCGTCTTGAGCGACGCCCTTTCGATGCGCAACCGAAAGTCTTTCGACCTCACCGACGCAGCACGATGGCGAGAACGAAGAGGGCGCCGGCGGCCGACGTGATGATGCCGACCGGCAGTTCCTGGGGCGCCAGGATCACCCGGCTGAGAAGATCGCTGGCTACGAGAAGCATGGCCCCGAACAAGGCGGAGGTGAGGACGAGGGGGCCATGGCGCACGCCGACAAGGGCGCGTGCGATATGCGGCACCATGAGTCCGACAAAACCGATCACGCCGGACAACGCGACCAGCGCCGCCGTAGACAGCGCCGCGAGACCGAAGACCAGGAGCCGGAGCCGGCCGACGTCGACGCCGAGCGACGTCGCCGTTTCTTCGCCGCCGAGCAGGGCATCCAGCCGATCGCGAAGGCAGAGACCGGTCGCAAGCGCGAGGGCCGTCCCGAACAGAGCGAGCGGCAGGTTCCCCCAGCCTGCAAGACCGAGGCCCCCTGCCGTCCAGAACAGCACGGAATAGGCCGCCCTCTGATCGCCCGCAAAGACCATCCAGGTGGTCAGGGCGCCGAAGAGAAACGAAACCGCGAGCCCGGCGATCACGAGGCGCTCCGGCCCCCTGCCCTCCTGCCGCATCATCAGGGCCAGAACGGTGAAGGCCGAAAGCAGCGCGCCCGCGAAGGCAGCGATCGGCAGCGTCCAGACGCCGAGCCTGTCACCGAACACCGTGATGACGGAGACGGCTCCGGCCGCCGCGCCCGACGAGAGACCGAACAGGAACGGATCGGCCAGATCGTTGCGGGTGGTGGTCTGCAAAAGCGCGCCGACGACGGCGAGCCCCGAGCCGACCGCGATCGCAAGACCGATCCGAGGCAGCCTGAGATCGATCACGATCCGCGCGACCGGCCCGGAAGTCTGGTCCCCGAGCCCGATCGCGGACCAGAGGACTCCGATCACGTCGCCCGTCGCGATCGGCGTGGAGCCGAAGGCGACACCGGCGATCGAGAGAACCAGGAGAAGAACGCTTCCGGCGGTCCAGATCAGCGCAAGCCGGCCGACGGTCATTGCCCCTCGAATTGCTTGGGATGGAGCGCCTTGGCGAGTGCCTCGACGGCATCGATATTGGCGGGACCTGGCGTGATCTGCTCATAGCGCAGCGGCAGGAAGCGCTCGTTGCGGACCGCGTCCGTTTCCTTCATCGCCGGATGGTTCTTCAGGAAATCGAGAAGCTTTTGGTAGCCGGCGCCGTCCTGATAATCGAGAAGGATCAGGAATTGCGGGTTCTTCACCGCCACGTCCTCCCACGAGGTCGTGCCCCAGCTCATGTCGAGATCGCCCAGAATGTTGGTGCCGCCCGCCGCCTCGATCAGCGCCGTCGGCATGGCGAACCTGCCGGCCGTGAACGGCTTGTCCTCGCCGGAATCATAGAGAAAGACCGAAACCGGCTCCTCGCCCTCGACCGCCTCGGAAACCGCCGCAACACGCGCCTTCCAGCCATCGACGAGTTCCCTTGCCGCGTTCTCCTTGCCGAAAATGGTGCCGAGGGCGAGCTCGTCGCCGTAAAGGAGATCCATCGAGGCCTTGGGTCGCGATTTGTCGACCTGGGCGCAGCTCTCGGTCAGGACATAGGTCTCGATGCCCTTGGCTGCCAGCGTATCGGGCGTCACCTCGCCGCCGGGCTTCATGCCGTAATACCAGCCGGCGAAGAAGAAGTCGGCATCGGCCGCAAGCAGCGTTTCCATCGTCGGATATTTCGGCGCGAGCTCGGGGATGTCGCCCTTGGCCGCGTCGAAGCCCGGTGTCGTCTTGTACCAGCCGCTAACCCCCGTGACGCCCGCCATGTTTGGCTGAAGATCGAGCGCGAAGGCCATCTCGCTCATGTTGAGGTCATGGATCACCGCATGGCTCGGCGCCTCGTCGAAGGTCAGCGTCCGGCCGCAGTTCTCGACCGTTACCGGATAGGCCAAGGCAGGTGCCGTGAGGACGAGCGGCGTCAGAAAGGTCAGAAGCTGCGTGATGCGGCGCATTGAGGTCTCCCGGATTGGAGGGATTTATTCGGCGGGTGTGTCGAAGACCAGCAGCGAACGGCCGGTCGTCGGATTGGTGAAGGGAAAGCAGTCCATGGCGAAGACGGTGCGGACCGTTGCGGCCGACAGCGCTTCGTCCGGCGTCCCATGGGCGACCAGACGGCCATGGCGCAGCACGGCGACCCTGTCGGCAAAGGGCGAGACGAGCGCCAGATCGTGAAGCACCGCGACGACCGTAATGCCGAGGGAGCGCGCCAGATCGAGCATGTCGGCGCGGGCGCGCGGATCGAGGTGATTGGTGGGTTCGTCGAGGACGAGGACGACCGGTTCCTGCGCCATCGCCCGGGCAATTGCGGCGCGCTGTTGCTCTCCGCCGGACAGGGTCGCCAGCTGGCGCCCCTTGAGGTCGGAAAGCCCCAGACGCTCGCAGGCTTTCGCGACCACCGCCGTGTGGTGACCGGCCGAAGAACGACTCCGATGAGGAATGCGCCCGAGACCCACATAGTCGGCAACCGTCAGGCGCCCGTCGGGATGGTCGCTTTGTCCGACCACGGCGATCAGGCGGCTGCGCTCGGCCATGGAAATGCAGGCGACGTCGCGTCCGTCGATCGAGACGGAACCGCCGGTCGGACGCATACGGCCGAAGAGAAGGCGCAGCAGCGAGGTCTTGCCTGCGCCGTTCGGTCCGACGATCGCCAGCCGCTCCCCGGGCTCGACCGTGAGATCGACCGCCAACAGGATCCTGCTGGCGTCCCGGGTCTTCAGATCGACCGCGGCGAGGTCGAGACGTCCCCGTTTCCCTTCAAAGCGAGGAAGCGCGATCAATGGGTGGCTTCCTGTTTCGCAAAGCCCTGGAGATCGACGACGGTGCCGGCCCAGCGCTTTGCCAGGGTCAGATTGTGGGTGACGAGGACGACTGCGGTGTCGGCCTCCCTGTGAATTTCGCCGATCACTTCCATGACCGAGCGTTGGGTGACCGGATCGAGCCGCGAGGTCGGCTCGTCGGCCAGTATAATGCTGGGGTTCAGCGCAAGGACGCGTGCCAGGGCGAGACGCTGGAGTTCACCGCCAGAGACGGCCGTCGGCCGTCTTTCCAGAAGCGCCGGCGAAAGGCCGAGACGCTCGATCAGGCCGTCGATCGTCTCCCGGCTGATCCTGTGGCGGCGCAGGAGGTCGTCGAAGCCGGCCTTCAGGGACACCCGGGACGCGAAGGCCGAGGGCGGATCCTGGTAGAGCTTCTGGAGGGCCAGCGGTCTGCGGGCACTCCCATGGCGCTCCACGCGGCCACTCGCCGGCGGGATCAGACCCGCGAAGGTGTCGAGAAGTGTCGACTTGCCGAGCCCCGAGGGGCCGGCGATCGCCAGCCGCCCCCCTGAGCCGAGCGACAGGTCGATCCCTTCCACCAGGGTCCGCCCACCACGCGCGATGGCGAGGTCTTCTGCGACAAGAATGGGGCTCTCGCCGCTCATCCCTTCCACAGCGGGCCAGTTCACCGGGTCGGCCTCGACCAGCGCCTTGCCATAGGCGCTTTGCGGCGCCGTCAGAACCGTCTCGGACGAACCAGACTCCACGACATCGCCATGACGCAGGATCTTCACGCGCCCGCCGAGCGCGCGGGCGACCGCGACGTCGTGGGTGATGCAAAGCAGAATGCCGCCTTGGCGCGCCACGTCGCGCAACAGGCGCACCACGTCGTCGCGCCGCGCATCGTCGAGGCCCTTGGTGGGCTCATCGGCAAGGAGGGTCGTCGCGCCGGCCGCCGTCGCCGCCGCAAAGGCGACGCGCTGAGCCATGCCGCCCGAAAGCACGCCAGGATAGGCGTCGTGGGACGCGACCGGCAGGCCGAGGCCTGTCAGATCGGCCTCGGCCCGGCAATGCGCATCCTCCCAGGAACGCCCGGCGACGATGGCATGGCTCTCGGCGACCTGCTCGTTGCCGCGCATCAGCGGGTCGAGGGCGCGCCAGGGCTCCTGCGGCAGGATCGCGATGCGCCGGCCCCATAGAGCCTCGCGCTTCTTTACCGGCAGATCGTCGAGGCGTGTCCTGCCCAGAACGATCCGGCCGCTCGCCGACAGGCCGGCGGGGAGCGTTCCCATGATGGCCTGGGCGAGAAGGCTCTTGCCGGCGCCCGTCTCGCCGAGAATGCAGAGCGGCTCACCCGGTTCGACCGTGACGTCGAGGGGCCCAAGAAGCCGGGTCGTGCCTGCGGCAACGGTGAAATCACTGACTTCGAGGCTCATGCTTCGAGCTCCGTTTCGGGTCCGGCGACGAGGCGCAGGCTGAGGACGGTGATGGCGAGCGCGATGATCGGCGCGCCGATCGCCCAGGGCGCGATGCGCCAGCTCGGCAGGAGTTCCGACATCATGATGCCCCATTCGGGGGTCGGCGGACGAAGCCCGATGGAGATGAAGCCGAGCGTGGCCAGCGCCGTCACCGCCGTCGCGGCTCCAAAGGCCGCGAGGCTGAGGATCTGTGACGCGAGATCGGGCCAGATATGACGGCGCACGATGTGGGACCGGGTCAGCCCCATCATGCGGGCGGCCTCGACGGCGGGGGAGCGCAGGATCACCTGCGAGCGCGTGCGGGCCAGCCGGAAGAACTCGACCCAGAGCGTCAGCGCCAGCCCGGCGTAAAGCGTCCACCAACTGTCGGGAACGATCGCCGCCATCAGGAGGACCAGAAGCAGGCCGGGCAGCGCGAGAACGCCGTTCGACAGGGTCACCAGCCCGCCGTCGATCAGCCCGCCCGCCCAAGCGGCGAGGATGCCGAGCGCCACCCCGATGATCGCCGCGCTCGCGACGGCAAAGGCGGTCAAGGCCAGCGTGATCCGTGCCCCTTCTAGGAGGCGTGCGGCAAGATCGCGGCCCAGATGATCGGTGCCGAGGAGATGTCCGTCGGTGCCGGGCGACACGAGAATGGCGCGAAGATCCTGCCGCGCCGGATCGAAACCGATGAGATCGGGACCGATCACGGCTAAAAGAGCGAGAGTGAAAAGGCCGAGGAGGCCGAGGATTCGCATCGGGGTCATTGGGCAAGCCTCGGATCGAGCATGCGGCAGCTGATGTCGACCACGAAGGACAGGACGACGAAGCCGAGGCCGAGCACCAGCGCGGTCCCCTGCACCATCGGAATGTCGCGCTCGAAGACCGCATGGGTCAGCGCGTGGCCGATCCCCGGCCAGGAGAACACGCTTTCGACCACGACGACGCCTTCGAGCAGCAGCGCCGTCTGGACGCCGAGATAGGTGATGACCGGAACGGCGGCGTTGCGGAAGGCATGGCGTCTGAGCGCAGCGGGCAACGACAGCCCCTTCTGGCGGGCAAATCGGAACGGCTCGCTCGCCACCGCCTCCGCCACCGCATTGCGCACCACACGCGAGAGCACCGAGCCGAGCACAAGGCCGAGCGTCAGCGCCGGCAGGACGAAATGCGTCCCGTGCCCATGTCCCGAGGCTGGGGTCAAACGCAGTTCCACGGCGATAAAGAGGATCAGGAGGATGCCGATCAGGAAGGCGGGCGTTGCGCGTAGAACAAGGGCCGCGCCGCCGGAGATGCGGTCGAACAGACTTCCGGGACGGAGACCCGCAAGCGTGCCGACCGGGACCGCGAGGGCGAGCGCCACCAGGATCGAGATGAACGCCAATCCGACCGAATGGCCAAGCTGATGGAGGATCTCGTCCACCACCGGTGCCCCCGTCACGAAGGAGTGCCCGAGATCGAAGGTCAGTGCCTGACCGATCCAGACCATGAGCATTTCCAGGGCCGGGCGGTCGAGCCCCAATTGAAGGCGCATGGCCTCGGCCGCCGCAGCGTCGACCACGTCGTAGCCATAGCGTCCGGCCGCGATGCGATAGGCCGCGTCGCCCGGCAGAGCCTGCATCATGGCGAAGCCGACGATGCCGACGATCAGCGCAACGACGAGTGCCTGAAACAGGCGGGCCGCGAGGAGCTTGACGAAACTGGCCCGCAGGCGGCGCGCTTCGGCGCGCCGCGCAGGTGTCAGGGTTTCGGACATTGTCATTCGGCCCACCGCAGCTTGGAGAGGCCGTAGCTGCGCTCGAGCGGATCGACCACTACGCCCTGAAGGGCCTTCGGATGGGCGACCGTCTGCTGATACCAGGCGATCGGGATCACCGGCAGTTCAGCCTGAACGCTTTCGATCACGCTCTCAACCGCATCAGCGCGAGCCGCTTCGTCCGTCGTCTCCAATGCCGCAGCAAGGGCTTCTGCGACCTTCGGGCTGTCCCAGTTCATGGCACCCCAGTCGCCGCCCCCGGAGCCGAAATCGTCCGCCGCATTGACGATCGGGTCCGGCGTCAGGCCGTAATTGCGGGCATAGAGTGCGACGTCGAGCGAGCCGTCCTGATGGCCGGCGGGAATATCGGAGGAGTTGCCGACGGACACGTTCAGATCAACGCCGATTTGGCGCCACTGGTCCTGCACGGCGGCGGCGATCAGCGGCAGTTCGGGGCGGTTGGGAAAGGTGCGCAGGGTTAGTTCGAACCGCTTGCCGTCGCGCATGAGGATGCCGTCGGGCCCCGGCTCCCAGCCAAGTTCGGCCAGCAATGACTTGGCTTCGCTGAAGTTGGTGCTCAGCGGGGCGAGACTGTCCGAATGCCAATCTTCCAGCGTCGGCGGAAAAAGCTGGGTCGCAGCAGCTTCCGGAAAGCCGAGAATGCCGGCGGCGATGCCTTCCCGATCGATGGCGAGCGACAGCGCGCGGCGCGCCTTTGCCTCGGCGAGCTGCGGCCGGGCAAGATTGAGTTTCAAGGCGATGGTGCGGGGAATGGGCACGACTTCGACCTCGACGTCGTCGAGCGGCGAAAGCTGCCGGATGCCGGCCGGATCGAGCGTGACGGCGAGGTCCGTATCACCGCTTTCGACCATCAGCGCCCGCGCCTCGGCGCGGCTGGCGGACATATAGCTCGCGGTCTCGATCAAGGCCGGCTCGCCCCAATAATCGGAAAAGCGCTCGACCTCCAGGCTGATCGGCGGCGCGACGAAGGTGATGCGGAAAGGCCCGGTGCCGATCACTGCGACCGTGGAGCCGTCCTCGGCAAAGGAAGCCGGCGCGAGGATCATCGTCGCATAATTCGCCATCAGCGCCGGCAGCGGCGCAAAGGGCTTTTCGAGGCGAACGACCACATCATCGCCATCGGCGGTTATATCCGCGATCGGCGCCAGAGAGAGGATGCCCGGATGGGAGAGAGCGCGATTGAGGCTCGCAGTTGCCTTCGCGGCGTCGAGCCCCGTTCCGTCGTGGAATTCGACGTTCGGCCTGAGCCTGAACCGCCAGGTCAGACCGTCCTCGCTCGACGACCATTCACGCGCCAGCCCCGGCACCAGAGCACCGCTCGCGTCGGCATCGACCAGCGTCTCGCCGATGCCCATGCGCTGGTAGGTATAGCCGTCGCTCGACGGATCGAGGCTGGTGACGTGCCAGGACGCTGCCACGGCGACACTCGTGCGGGCCTGCGCGACGACCTGAGACGGAGCCAGGATGCAGAGCGATGCCAGAAGGCTGGCGGCTGCAAGACGCGATTTGAGCATGCTTCTTTCCATTTTTCGACAGGGCCAGGTTTCCCCGGTTTTTGCGCATCGGACGAGACGAGCATTGAGAGGTCGCATCTCTGGGCCTAAGGCCGGAGCCGGTTGCCTTTGAGATCCGTAGCGCGGGCTCGATTCGCGATAAGCAGAGGCCTTGTAGCGTAATTGTATAACATTACAAGATCGTATCGTGGCATTCATCCGATGATCGCTGAAGAGGGACGGACGAAAGTCGCACTGCCGCCATCGCCGTTCAGGGCCAAAGGCAGAACATGCCGTGCAGACAGCCGGTGCAAACCTTGAAAGTCAGAAGAGAAGGGCATCCGGCCGCTCCAGAAACAAAGGAGGCAAAGGCCGAGCGGATGCATGCTGGCACGGGACGCAGCGATCCCGCCTGTCAGGGGGCCGCGTCGCAAGCATACGATCCACCGGGACACCCCGCCCAGGGAAGGTTACGTTCGGCCATGGCAGGTCTCCTGGCTCGCGGATCGCCGCTCCTTGCCCTGCCTTCCCGAAGCACGAGGGCTTCAGTGGCTTGGAATGGGCACGGAGCTAACCGCTCACAGTTGCGGGGGCAGCCTCGGATTCGTTCAGCGCTTTTGCACCGGACTCACCGAATTCCCTCTTAGCCACCGGATCTGGCGATCCGGCGGACCATGACGTCCATATGTTGTCCTGACGACTTGCGGGAGTCAACGTCTCACATCTCTGTCGCCAGCCTTCCTCGTTTACGACACGCGGCGATCTGAACCGCACCGGCTTTCCCGGTGACCTCATTTCCTGAGAGAATGGGGTCATCGTGACGAAACCGACATCGAAGAGATATCCGCCGGAGGTCCGGGAGCGGGCTGTCCGAATGGTTCGGGCGCATCGCGCCGATCAGGCGTCGCAGTGAAAGGCGATTTCCTCCATAGCGGCGAAGATCGAAGCCTGAGCGAAGTCGAAGGGTCGGGCGAGACGTTGCGCAAAATGGGTGCAGCAGGCTGAGCACGATCAGGGCGTGCGCGCCGGGCAGACGAGCGAGGAGCGCGACCGGATCAAGGGTCTCGAACGCGAGGTTCGCGAGCTGCGCCGAGCCGATGAGATCCTGCACAAGGCATCGGCGTATTTTGCCCAGGCGGAGCGAGCCGAGAACCTTGGGCGCCGGTTCAAGCCATGAAGAGGTTCATCGACGACCATCGCGATGCCGATGGGGTCGAGCCGATCTGCCGGGTTCTGCCGATCGCCCCATCCACGTATCATGAACATGCCGCCCGCCAGCGAAATCCATCTCGAAGGCCCGCCCGAGAACGCCGCGATGGCGACCTCTGCGGCGAGATCCGCCGCGTCTTCGAGACGAACGTCGGTGTCTACGGGGTTCGCAAGGTCTGGCGCCAGATGAAGCGCGAGGGCATCGACGTCGCCCGCTGCATGGTCGCCAGGATGAAAGTCATGGGCCTGAAGGGCGTCGTTCGCGGTAATCCGGTGAAGACGACGATCAGCGATAAAGCCACGCCCTGTCCACTCGACCGGGTGAACCGGCAGTTCCAGGAGCCGCGGCCGAATGCCCTGTGGGGCAGCGACTTCACGCTTGTGGCCACATGGAAGGTTTCGTTTACGTCGCCTTGGTCATCGATACCTTCGCCCGCCGGATTGTCGGCTGGCGTGTCTCACGGACCGCTCATGCCGACTTCGTCCTCGATGCTCTGGAACAGGCGCTTCACGCCCGGCGCCCCTTCGCCGGTAGCGGGCTCGTGCACCATAGCGATAGGGGCTCGCAATATGTCAGCATTCGCTACGCCGAGCGTCTGGCCGAGGCGGGCATCGAGCCTTCCCTCGGCGGTGTAGGAGTTTCATATGACAATGCTCTGGCCGAGACGATCAACGGCCTTTTCGAGGCCGAGTTGATCCACCGGTGCGGGCCGTGGCGCAGCTACGAAGCCGTCGAGTTCGCCACCCTCGACTGGGTCGACTGGTTCAATCATCGCCGGCTGCTCAAGCCGATCGCCAACATCCCGCCCGCCGAGGCGGCCGCGCATGCTCGCGTCCGTTCACGCAAGCCGCGGCCGGTGACGCTGTCCGTGGAGGCGAAGTCCGCTTTCATCCGACCAGGCAAGACCGAAAAGAACGCTGGCGAGGTGGAAAACGCCGCCAAGGATGCCGTTCACAAAGAGTCATCCGGACGGGTGCCCGTTCCAGATCAAAGATCAGATCAGGGCCGCGTCGATCGCCTCGACGCGGCCTTGGCCGTTTCGGTCCGACAGTCCGAGGAGAGCAGCGTCGGTTTACCTATCGGCAAGCGCTACCGGGTCTACTGGATGCGCAACGCCCTGTCCTATGTCCTCAAGGCGCACCAGAGCATGTCGGCCGCGGCCCTGCGCCAGGCGTTCATACAGCCCGATCGCGCCAGAGCTGAGCAAGTTGCGCCAAGTCGCCGACCAGCTCCGAAGAAAAGGCCCCAAGCTCGGCAGCTTCATCGACGACAGCGAGACCGACGTGCCGGCGAATCTGCTTTCCACCGCTGTCGCCTGCTTCGGAGCCGCTTCAGTCACAGCGCAAGTTCCATCACGTTGACGGACATCACCTCTTTGGGAGCAATCCGGAACGACCGTGGGTCGTTCCGGGCGCCCGATGCGGTCGATCGGACTCAGTAGCCCATGCCGGCCATGCCGCTTGTCGCCGGAACACGGCCCTCGGGAACGTTGGCGATCATCGCCTCGGCGGTGATGAGCATCGCGGCGATGGAGCCGGCATCCTGCAGCGCCGTGCGCACCACCTTCGCCGGATCGACGATGCCGGCCGCGATCATGTCGACATAGGTCTCGCTCTGGGCGTCGAAGCCGAAACTGGCAGCGGCGTCCTCCAGCTTGCCGATCACGATCGATCCCTCGACGCCGGCATTCTCGGCAATCTGCCGGATCGGTGCCTCGAGGGCTCTCGCGACGACCGAGATGCCGGCCACGATGTCCGCATTGCCGCCGGCAAGGCCCTTCAGCGATGCTCTGGCACGCAGCAGGGCCATGCCGCCGCCGGGCACGATGCCCTCCTCGACCGCCGCTCGGGTGGCGTTGAGCGCGTCGTCGATCCGGTCCTTGCGCTCCTTGACCTCCGTCTCCGTCACGCCGCCGACGCGGATCACCGCGACGCCGCCGGCAAGCTTGGCGAGCCGCTCCTGCAGCTTCTCCTTGTCATAGTCCGAGGTGGTCTCCTCGACCTGCGCCTTCAGCTGGGCGATACGCCCCTTGATCGCCTCGGCGTCGCCGGCGCCATCGACGACGGTCGTCGTGTCCTTGTCGATGATGACACGCTTGGTGCGGCCGAGCATCTCGATCGTCACGTTCTCGAGCTTGATGCCGACATCTTCGGAAATGACGGTGCCGCCGGTGAGGATCGCGAGATCCTCGAGCATCGCCTTGCGGCGGTCGCCGAAGCCCGGTGCCTTGACGGCCGCGACCTTCAGGCCGCCGCGCAGCTTGTTGACCACCAGGGCGGCGAGCGCCTCACCCTCGACGTCTTCCGAAACGATCAGAAGCGGCCGTCCGGACTGGACGACTGCCTCAAGGATCGGCAGCAGCGCCTGGAGGTTGGAGAGCTTCTTCTCATGCAGGAGAATGTAGGGCTCTTCCAGTTCGGCGCGCATCTTCTCCGCATTGGTGACGAAATACGGGCTGAGATAGCCCCGGTCGAACTGCATGCCTTCGACGACTTCGAGCTCGGTCTCAGCGGACTTGGCTTCCTCGACGGTGATGACACCCTCCTTGCCGACCTTGTCCATCGCCTTGGCGATCATTTCGCCGATGGAGCCGTCGCCATTGGCGGCGATGGTGCCGACCTGGGCGATCTCGGCGGAGGAATTCACCTTGGCGGCGCGCTCGCCGATATCCTTGACGACGGCGGCGACGGCCAAGTCGATGCCGCGCTTCAGATCCATCGGATTCATGCCGGCGGCGACGAGCTTGATCCCCTCGCGCAGGATGGAGGAAGCGAGGACGGTCGCGGTGGTGGTGCCGTCACCGGCCTTGTCGTTGGTCTTCGAGGCCACTTCGCGCACCATTTGGGCGCCCATGTTCTCGAACTTGTCCTCAAGCTCCATCTCCTTTGCGACGGTGACGCCGTCCTTGGTGATGCGCGGCGAGCCGAACGACCGGTCGATGACGACGTTGCGGCCCTTCGGACCCAACGTCACCTTGACGGCATTGTTGAGCAGTTCCACGCCGCGCAGAAGACTGTCGCGGGCATGAGCATTGAAGCGAATTTCCTTGGCGGACATCGGATGTTCCAGTGCGGATAGAAGGAGGTCAATCGAAGGGGCTGCGTTCGGCCGTCAGGCGCCGGCGGCCGCTGCGGGATTGTCGACGATCCCCATGAGGTCGGATTCCTTCATGATGATCAGGTCCTCGCCCTCGATCTTGACCTCGGTGCCCGACCACTGGCCGAAAAGCACGATGTCGCCGGCCCTGGCGTCGACCGGAACCAGCGCGCCGGCTTCGTTGCGCGCCCCTGGCCCAACCGCCAGGACTTCGCCCTGCTGGGGCTTTTTTTGAGCGGTATCGGGAATGATGATCCCGCCCGAGGATTTGGCTTCGGCGTCGATGCGGCGCAGGACGACGCGATCGTGGAGCGGTCGGAATTTCATCGGAGCGTTCTTTCTGCGGCGGGCGTTGAGAGCAGGCCGCAGAGGTTACATAGGCCGGCTGGCACTCGATTGATAGGAGTGCCAGAACTTTTAAGCCGGCGCGTTTTATTTTGAATCGGTCGTCTTCATTGAACGCGACCAGACACAAGCCATGTAAGAGTGGGAGTTTTTCTTTCGGAAAGGCTCCCGGCCGCGCGGTCGGGCTGGTCGTCGGACCGGTTCCCGGTCCATGCTCCGCATCCTCGTTCTTGGGTTATCCACCGCGCAGCTCTCCTCCAATACGAGACGTTCATCATCATGGCACTCACCTTCCCCAATCGATCGCGCAGTTACGACGCGCAGGGCCACCGGGTCCGCTTCGTCGGTTATGACGGGATGATGGAGGTGCCCTTCTTCGTCGAGGAGACCGCGCTTTCTTCCAGCGGAACGACGCAGACCGGTTCGGAAACCGGCTTGCTCAAGGCGTTCGACGCGGCGCGCGATGTCGTTCTCAGGGTCGCCGCAAAAGCCTATGCCCGCAGCCGCAAGAAGATGTACGTTCTCACCGACAAGGACTTTGCCTGATCCGACGTCCGCCCCCTCGCCACAGCGGCGATGGTGCCGATGCCGGGGCGATGTCGGCGCGCCTGTTGATTCCATCGGCACTTGTAAGTCGAAATAAAATTCCCAATTTACTGATAGTAGGCGGATAAACGAATTGACTTGAGAGCAGTCCCGACATTCAATTCCGGCATTTCCTGCTGAAAATCGATCATCCCCGCCAAGAAATACTTCTAGGCTTACTGCGACTTTTTATAACGAAAGGGTGTCCCATGACCACGGGAACCGTCAAATGGTTTAATTCCGACAAGGGCTTCGGCTTCATCGAGCCTGACAATGGCGGCGGCGATGCCTTCGTCCACATCAGCGCCGTCGAGCGCTCGGGGCTGAGCAGCCTGCAGGATGGCCAGAAGGTCTCCTACGAACTCGTCGCCGATCGCAAGAGCGGCAAGATGTCGGCTGAAAACCTCTCCGCCATCGCCTGACGATCTGTCTTGCGGCGCGCGAGCGCCGCGAGTCCCCTACGGGGTCGGGATGGGGTCGGAGACAAATGTCCCGGAAATCCACTCTCGATCCGACGGACGCAGCGCTTCGATCCCCCGCGCTACGTCGCACCTATGTCGTAAGCAGATGCCCGCCCCGCGCCGCGACCGACATGGCGCCGGACCGGCGCACGGAGACGAACATGTCCAAGCGACAAGGCAATCGCGAAGTCCGCAAGCCGAAAGCCGAGAAGCCCAAAGTTGCTGCCGCCGAAGCGGCTTCGGCGGTTCTGGGCAAGGGCTCCCTGGAGCCGCTCAAGCCGATGAAGAAGAAGAAGGCCTAGCGCAGCGACCGGCTCCGGGCTTCCTTCGGCCGACTGGGACCGAAGAGTTCGACATCGAACGACGTCACTGATCGGCACCTCGCCGACGAACCCCGATCCGATCGCTGAATACGCCCGGAGATGACGGCTGACCGCCACGCAGATCCCGGCCTCGCCGCCAGCCGGCCCGGACCGGGCGACCACGCCGGCGCCGATCGTCGATGTGGACCGTCTGAAACAGTCCAGCGGATGCGAAAGGCCAAGCCCATGATCAATTCCCGGATGACGCGCGAGCGCGCCGAAGGCAGCTTCCAGCCGAAGGGCGAGCGCAGCGACAAGGGCTCCGCGCTGCGCACGATCGAAGCCAGCCGGGTTCTCGTCCAGGCCAAGTCCGCAAAGCTGAAAGAACTCCGCCTGGCGCGGGACGCGACCATCGTCGTCGCGCCGGACAAGCCCGGGAAGAGCCGCCGCACCAAGCAAGGCGCATGATCACCCTCAGATGAGGGAACCGTTCGGGCGGCCGTGCATGCCGGCGGCCGCTCCGTTTTTGTCTTCGTTCGTCCGCGACGAACCGCAAGGCGCCTTCGACCGAACTCCGGCCTCCAGCCCGCATCGTACGAAGGACCGGCCCTGATGATTCCCGAGGCCTATGCAGAAACAGATCCCGTCGAGACGCGGGAGCGATTTTCCGAGCACTGGCTCGGCCAGTTGCTGAACCGCGCCGAGAGCCGCCCCCTCTGGTCCGACAAGGCGCCGGTTCGCCAGGAGCTGTTCGGCGTGGAGCGCCTCGAACAGCACGCCGAAAGCCTCGCGCGGGCCCAGACCGTCACCGACCATCCGAGCGCCGTCCTGTCCCTGCACGTCAGGCTCAGGCGGAACGCCGCCGTGCTGCTCGCCGCCTACCGGGAAAGCGCGGCGGAACTCGAGCAAGGCCGGAGCGTCGTTCCCGCCGCCGAATGGCTGCTCGACAACTATCACATTGCCGAAGCGCAGATCCGCGACATCAGGGACGATCTGCCCAGCGGCTACTATCGCAAGCTGCCCAAGCTCGCCGCCGGCCCCTTCGCCGGCTATCCGCGCATCCTCGGCCTCGCCTGGGCCTATGTCGCCCACACCGACAGCAACATGGAAGTGGAGTCGCTGCGTCGTTTCGTGGCGGCCTATCAGCGGGTCCAGCCGTTGACGATCGGTGAGCTTTGGGCGGTTCCGATCACGCTGCGCATCGTTCTCGTCGAAAATCTGCGGCGCCTGGCGGACCAGATCACGGCCGGTCGGCTGGCGCGGCAGGAGGCCGACCGTTGGGCCGACAGTCTGCGCGCCGTCGGCGCAACCCCGAGCGCACTCGGCGCGCTGGTCTCGACCCTTTCCAGCGAGCTCCTGTCGGAACGCTTCGCCGCGCAACTTGCCAAGCGGTTGCGGGATCTCGACCCCTCGACCACCCCGGCGCTCGCCTGGCTGGAGGAGCGGCTGCGCCAGCAGTCGACCTCGAGCGAAGAGGTCGTGCACCATGTCCAGCTACGCCAGGGTGCCTCGAATGTCACGGTCCGCAACATCGTCACCAGCATGCGGCTGGCCTCGGACATCGAGTGGGCCGATCTGTTCGAAAGTGTCAGCCTCGTCGACGCGCGGTTTCGGGCAAGAAGCGGCTTTGCCGACATGGACTTCGCCACCCGCAATCTCTACCGCAGCGCCATCGAGCAGTTGTCGCGCGGCTCTGACGCCAGCGAACTGGAAATCGCCGAACGGGCCCTCGACGCGGCCGAACGCGCCGCGACGACGGGCGAGGCCGACGGCGAGCGGGTCGCCGACCCCGGCTATCACCTGATTGCCGAGGGTCGCGCAGCGCTCGAACGGGCGATCGACTTTCGCCCGTCCGTGCGGCTCTCGTGGAGCCGCTTCGGCATGCGTCTCGGCATTACCGGCTATGTCGGCGCGATCCTTCTCCTCGCCACGTTCCTCTCGCTCCTGGCGGCCGTTGCGATGGCGAGCGCGGGGGCCGGCATCGTGCTGGTCGCGCTCTTCGCCCTCGTCGCGATCGTTCCGGCGAGCGAAGTCGCCACCGTCGTCGTCAACCGGGCGCTGACCGTCGGCTTCGGTGCCAACGCGCTCCCATCTCTCGATCTCAAGGAGGGTGTGCCATCGTCGCTGCGCACCCTCGTCGTGGTGCCGACGCTTCTGACCGGCGCTAGGGATCTGCGTGAGCAGATCGAGCGGCTCGAGGTGCATTTCCTGTCCGGCACCGGCGGGGACATCGCCTTCGCGCTTCTGGCCGACGGTGTCGACGCGGCGTCCGAGGTCGTTGACGGAGACGCCGAACTTCTTGGCATCGCCGCCGCCGAGATTGCGCGCCTCAATGCGCGTCATGGCGAAGGTGCCTCAGGTCCACGGTTCCTGTTCCTTCACCGCCGCCGCCTCTTCAACGCATCGGAAGGCGTCTGGATGGGATGGGAGCGCAAGCGCGGCAAGCTGCACGAGTTGAACCGTCTGCTGCGGGGCGCCACCGACACGTCCTTTGCGGGCACCGACGGCTCCGTGCCGAGCGTGCCCGCCGGCGTGCGCTACGTGATCACGCTCGATGCCGATACCCGGCTGCCACGCGACACCGCCAACCGCCTGATCGCCAAGATGGCGCATCCCCTGAACCGGCCGCGGTGGTCGCCGTCGGCACAGCGCGTCGTCGGCGGCCACGCGATCCTGCAGCCGCGCGTCACCGCGTCGCTGCCGATCGGGAGCGAAGGCTCGCTCTATCAGCGGGTCTTCTCGGCTCCCGGTGGAATCGACGCCTATTCCGCCGCCGCGTCCGACGTCTACCAGGATCTCTTCGACGAAGGCTCGTTCACGGGCAAGGGCATCTACGATGTCGACGCCTTCGAGGCGGCGCTCGCGGGGCGCGTCCCCGACAACACCATGCTGAGCCACGACCTGTTCGAGGGCGCGCTCGCACGATCCGGCCTCGTCTCCGACATCGAGGTCGTCGAGGAGTTTCCGTCCCGCTATGACGTCTCGACGCGGCGCCAGCACCGCTGGGTGCGCGGCGACTGGCAGCTCCTCCCCTGGATCCTGAGCTTTGGCCGAGGACGGGAGCATCTGCCGGCCGTCGGTCGCTGGAAGATGATCGATAATCTGAGGCGATCGCTGATCTCGCCGCTGGCGCTGGCGGCACTGTGGCTGTGCTGGCTGATGCCTCCGACCGCCGCCCTGATCGGCACGCTCGCCGTTCTGGCGGCGATCGGCACGCCGACGCTGATGCCGATCGCCCTGTCGATCGTCCCGCACCGCTCCGGCGTCATGCTGCGCGGCCATCTCGTCCGCATCGCCGGCGAGATCAAGATGGCGGTGCTGCAGGCCGCGCTGCTGGTTGCCTTCCTGCCCGATCATGCCTGGCTCATGGGCGACGCGATCGCCCGCACGCTCCACCGTCTCCTGGTGACGCGCCGGCTGCTGCTGGAATGGACGACGTCCGAGCGCTCATCGGCGGCGGCGCGATCCGGCCTGCGCGGCTTTGCCCGGAGCATGGCAGGCGGAACGATGCTCGCCGCTCTGGTCACGGCGAGCGCCGTCGTCCTCGCTCCGGCTTCCTGGCCTCTGGCGCTGTCGTTCGCCATCCTCTGGACCGCTGCACCCTTGATCGCATGGCGGGCCAGCCAGGCCCCGAAGGCAAATGCCGCGACGGCGCCCGGTTCCGAGAACGCCTTGGCCCTGCGGCTGGTGGCTCGCCGGACCTGGCGATATTTCGAGACCTTCGTGACGGCCGAAGAGAACATGCTGCCGCCGGACAACTTCCAGGAAGACCCGCACCCGGCCGTCGCCCACCGGACGTCGCCGACCAATATCGGCCTCTATCTTCTGGCCGCGGCGAGCGCCCGCGACTTCGGCTGGGCCGGCACGACCGCGACGGCGGACCGCATTGAGGCGACCTTCGCGTCGATGCGGCGTATGCGGCGCGTCAACGGGCATTTCCTGAACTGGTACGAGACGACGAGCCTTGCCGTGCTCGAACCGCCCTACGTCTCCTCGGTGGACAGCGGCAACCTGGCCGGCCACCTGATCGCCCTTGCCAACGCCTGCGAGGAATGGAGCGCGGCTCCCTTAGGGCAGAGTGCGCGTGGCGGCATGATGGATGCGCTGTCGCTCGCATGCGAGGCGCTCGAGACCGCCGCCGGTGGCGGGCCCGCCAAGCGGCAGATCGCGGTCACGCTGGAAGAGATCAGAACGAGGCTGGACGATCCCGTCGTCATCGAGGCCGTCCTGCCGCTCATCGCACGCCTCGCCGGCAAGGCCGCCGATGCGGCGAAGTCTCTCGCCCGCACCGAACCCGGCCAATTGCCGCCGGACATCGTCTTCTGGACCACCGCCCTCGCCCAGCTTGCGACCGAGGATGCGCGCGACAGACAGGCACAGAGCCTCGGCGAGGCATCTCTTCCCGAACGGCTCCGGGCGATCGCCCGCGAAGCGCGCGGCTTTGCCATGGCCATGGATTTCACCTTCCTCGTCGATCGCGAGCGCAGCCTCCTGTCGATCGGCTATGCCGTGAACGACAATGCGCTCGACCGCAGCTGCTACGATCTCCTCGCCTCTGAGGCCCGACTTGCCAGCCTCTTTGCGATCGCCAAGGGCGACGTCGAAACGCGCCACTGGTTCAGGCTCGGCCGCGCCGCGACGCCGGTCGGCAACGGATCGGCGCTGGTTTCCTGGTCCGGCTCGATGTTCGAGTACCTCATGCCGCCGCTGGTGATGCGGGCGCCGACCGGCAGCCTTTTGGAACAGACCTGCCGCCTTGCCGTCCGGCGTCAGCGGTCCTACGGCCGCGAACGTGGCATCCCATGGGGCATCTCGGAATCCGCCTTCAACGCCCGGGATTTCGAATTCACCTATCAGTACTCGAATTTCGGCGTGCCGGGCCTCGGCCTGAAGCGTGGCCTTTCCGACAATACCGTCATCGCCCCCTATGCCACCGGCCTCGCGACGATGATCGACCCGGTTGCGGCGCTTCAAAATTACGGCCGCCTCGCCGCCATGGGCGCGCTCGGCCGCTTCGGCTTCTTCGAGGCGCTGGACTTCACCCGATCGCGCCTCGCCAAGGGCGAGGCCTTCGCCATCGTCCGCAACGTCATGGCCCATCACCAGGGAATGACCATCGTCGCGATCCTCAACACCCTTCAGGACGGCCTGATGCGGAACCGCTTCCACCGCGAGCCGATGATCAAGGCCAGTGAACTCCTGCTGCAGGAGCGCATCCCGCGCGATGTCGCGGTGCTGCGCGTGCGGGCCGAAGAGGTGCGCTCGCCTGCCTCCACCTCGGACGAGGGCGCTCCCGCCGTCCGGCGCCTCGTCGCAACCCCGGCCGGGCCGCCCGTCACCCACCTCCTGTCCAACGGCCAGTATTCGGTGATGCTGACCGCGACCGGCGGCGGCTACAGCCGCTGGGGCGAAATCGCCGTGACCCGCTGGAAGGAGGACGCGACCCGCGACGACGCAGGCGCGAGGATCTTTCTGCGGGACACCCAGAGCGGCCTGACCTGGACGGCCGCCCAGCGCCCGGGCCGCAAGGGCACCGCGACGTCCAGCGTGACCTTTGGCGAGGATCATGCCGAGTTCCACCATCGCAACGAGACGCTTTCGACCCTGATGGACGTTCTCGTTTCCGGCGAGCACGAGGGCGAGGTCCGCCGGGTCTCGCTGGTCAACACCGGGCGGCGGGCGCGCGAGATCGAACTCACGAGCTATGCCGAGTTGGTCCTGACAACCGCCGCGACCGACGCCGCGCATCCGGCCTTCGCCAAGATGTTCGTCGAGACCGAGCACCTGCCGGAATTCGGCGCCGTGCTCGCCACGCGTCGGCCCCGATCGACGGACGAGCCCCGCATCTTTGCGGCGCATTTCGCCGTCGTCGAGGGGGAGATCGTCGCCGAGCCCCAGTTCGAGACCGACCGGGCGCGCTTCTTCGGATCAGCAACGACCCTTGCAGCCGCAGCACCGGTTGCCGACGGCAAGCCCTTGTCGAACACCGTCGGAACCGTCCTTGACCCGATCTTCTCGCTGCGTCAGCGGGTGGCCGTTCCGGCGGGCAAGACCGTCCGGGTCGCCTTCTGGACCGTCGTGGCATCCAGCCGCGACGAGTTGATGGATCTCATCGACACCCATCACGAGCGCAGCGCCTTCGAGCGCGCCAAGACGCTCGCCTGGACCCAGGCGCAGGTACAGCTTCGCCATCTCGGCGTCGGTGCGAGCGAAGCCGCCGACTTCCAACGCCTGGCCGGCCCGATCCTGTATACCGACAGCCGGTTCCGGCCTCCTTCGGAGGCGATCACGAGCGGCGCCGGTCCGCAGTCGGGGCTCTGGCCGCTCGGCATCTCCGGCGACCTGCCGCTGGTCGTCGTCTCGATCGACGACGTCGAGGATATCGCCCAGATCCGTCAGCTCCTCAGAGCCCACGAATATTGGCGGTCCAAGCAGCTCGCCGTCGATCTGATCATCCTCAACGACCATGGCTCGACCTATCAGGACGATCTCCAGATCGCGATCGAAACGGCGGTCAGGAGCAGCCAGTCCCGTCCGAGGCTGGGCGGCTCGCCGGCCAGGGGCTCGGTCTTCTCGCTGCGCTCCGACAGGATGACCCCGCAGAGCCGGGGCCTCATCCGGTCCTGCGCCCGGGTGATGCTGACGGCCCGCCTCGGGGCGATCGATCAGCAGCTCACGCGACTGTTCGAACCGATGCCGATCGTGGAAGCCGTCCCTCATGCACCGGCGAGGCCGACGTACAGCGACGCTGTCGTCCCTGTCGCAGACGAGCCGGGCGAGGAACTCGAATTCTTCAACGGCCTGGGCGGCTTTGCCGCGGACGGGCGCGAATATGTGACGATCCTGAAGGCGGGGGATGCCACCCCCGCTCCCTGGATCAACGTCATCGCCAATGCCGGCTTCGGCTTTCAGGTCTCGGCGAGGGGCAGCGGCTACACGTGGTGCGAGAACAGCCGCGAGAACCAGCTGACCCAATGGTCGAACGATCCGGTCGTCGATCCCTCGGGCGAGGCGATCTATATCCGCGACGAGGCGAGCGGGGCCCTGTGGAGCCCCACCCCCCAGCCGATCCGCGACGACGGCGTCTATGTCGCCCGCCACGGTTTCGGATACAGCCGCTTCACCCACGAGGCGCAGGGCATCGCCAGCACCCTCACCCAGTTCGTGCCGCTGGCCGACCCGGTGAAGATCTCCCGCCTGACACTGCGCAATCGCTCGAATGTGTCGCGCCGGCTGACGGTGACTGCCTATGCCGAATGGGTGCTCGGCACGGCGCGGGGCGCCTCCGGCCCATTCCTGTCGAGCGAATTCGACGGGACGAGAGGCGTGCTCCTCGTCCGCAATCCCTGGAACATGGCGTTTCCGGACCGCGTCGCCTTCGCCGACCTCGCCGGGCGGCAGACCGCATGGACGGCCGATCGCCGCGCCTTTCTCGGCGATGGCGGAACGCCGGCCGCGCCCGCCGCCCTGATGCCGGGCGCCAGCCTCTCGCGCGCCAGCGGCTCGGGTCTCGATCCCTGCGCCGCGCTGCAACGGTCCGTGACGATCGCACCGGGTGAAACGGTCGAAATCGTCTGGTTCCTCGGACAATGCGAGACCGTCGAGGCCGTCCGGGCGCTGGTTTCGCGATACCGCGAGGCCGATCTCGACGCGGTCCTGGACGAGGTCCATGCCCATTGGCGCAGGATGCTCGGCGCGGTCGAGGTCGCAACGCCCGACCGGTCCATGGACATCATGCTCAACGGTTGGCTGCTCTACCAGACCATCGCCTGCCGGATCACCGCCCGCTCGGCCTTCTACCAGGCGAGCGGCGCCTATGGCTTCCGGGACCAGTTGCAGGATGGGATGGCGCTGACCTTCGTCCAGCCGGACGAGACGCGGCGGCATCTCCTGCGGGCCGCCGGGCGGCAGTTCGAGGCCGGCGACGTCCAGCATTGGTGGCTGCCGCATTCCGGCCAGGGCGTGCGCACGCGCATCTCCGACGACCGCGTCTGGCTCGCCTTCGCGGCGGCGACCTATGTCGCCAGCTCCGGCGACGTCGGGGTTCTCGACGAGGACGTTCCGTTCCTGGACGGGCCGGAACTGCGCGAGGGCGAGGACGACGCCTTCTATCTGCCCTCCGTCGCCGCCACTTCCGCCTCGCTGTTCGAGCACTGCGCCCGCGGCCTCGACCAGTGCCTGGAACTGACCGGCGCGAACGGCCTGCCGCTGATGGGGACGGGCGACTGGAACGACGGCATGAACCGGGTCGGCGAGGCCGGCCGGGGCGAAAGCGTCTGGCTCGGCTGGCTGCTGGTGCGCACGATCGACCTGTTCGCCCCGCTCGCCGACACCCGGGACGGCGAACGCGCCGCCCGCTGGCGGGCCCATGGATCCCGCGTTCTCGCGGCGATCGAGGCCACCGCCTGGGACGGCGAATGGTACCGGCGCGCCACCTTCGACGACGGAAGCTGGCTCGGCGCGCGCGGCAACGAGGCCTGCCAGATCGATTCCATCGCGCAGTCCTGGGCGGTTCTCTCGGACCGCGCGGACCGGGACCGGGCCGCTATGGCGATGGCGTCCCTCGACACGCATCTCATCCGCCGCGAGGCCGGCCTGGCGCTGCTGTTCGAGCCGCCCTTCGACAAGGGACCCACCGAGCCCGGCTACATCAAGGGCTATCCCCCGGGCCTGCGCGAGAACGGTGGCCAGTACAGCCATGCGGCGATGTGGGCGATCCTCGCCTTCGCCGGGCTCGGAGCCGGCGACAAGGCGGCCGAACTCTTCGCCATGCTGAACCCGATCAACCATGCGGCGAGCCGCGATGCCGCCGGGCGCTACAAGGTCGAACCCTATGCGGTGGCCGCCGACATCTATTCGGTGGCGCCACACGAAGGCCGCGGCGGTTGGACCTGGTACACCGGTGCAGCCGGCTGGATGTACCGCGCCGGCGTGGAGGGCATTCTCGGCATCCGCCGGGAGGGCGCGTTCCTCGTCATCGCCCCCTGCATTCCGAAGACATGGCCGGGCTTCACCGCGACGATCCGAATCGGCAGAGCCTGTTGTCGGGTGACGGTCGACAATCGGACCAAGACGGGATCGACTGTGATCTGTGCCGTGCTCGACGGCAACGATCTGGCCGCCGGAGACACAGGGGGAATCCGCGTCCCGATCGATGATACCGACCATGAGCTGACGATCAGCCTGCCAACCGTCTGTGCTTAACAGGCTGCGGTTGTGATCGGGCCTCTTCTATCCGGTGTGTTGAGATCAAGCGCATTCGAACGTTCCATTTCGCCGACATTTTGATCCGATCCTCCGCACCGGGGGCAACCGGCGAGTTGTGCAGCACTCGCTGGCGGCCAACTCGGCAGAAGTTCCTCCCGGTCTGCCTGCGTCATTCCCAAATCATCGGCGATGAGCTCCGCGACGTCGGCCACGCGGCTTTCTCCTTCGGCGGCGAGGCGCAGAAACAGGCAGCATGAGGGACTGATAATCTGGAATCGGGATTCTTGCTTCTTGCAATATGCAGGCTTGATAAAAACGCAGCTCAGCTGGAGATGTCCCTTCGAAAAGTGCGGTTCAGACCTCCACCAGCGCCTCCTCAGGAGTCTCTCCAGAAAAGGTCGGAGTCCTGTCCTTTACCCGTCGACCGTCGCTGTCTTCATCTTCGATCAATCGTCTTTCCCTCAATTCCTCAAACCCACGCCGTGCATGCGCTGCAAGGAGATCGGCTTTCCTGCGCGCCTCGCGCACCGTACCGGCGCCGAGGCTGATCCGGATCGGCGGTTTCGACCGTCCGCCACCCAGATCCTTCGGCAGGCGGATCTGGAAGAGATAGATCGTCCCCGACCGGACCAGATACGGGCCCGCCCCGCGCCGACTGACGCTCGACTCGATTGGCTTCGATGATCCGCCACGCGATACACGGCACGATACGCCGGACGATACACCAGCGAAGATTGACACTCTCACACTCCCGAAACGGGTGTGTCGACCGGGTCAAACGCCTGGATAAGCGGGATTCTTAATGGCGGAGAGTGGAAAACTCATGGCGGAGGGGATGGGCCTGACGTCGAACCTTCTCCACTTAAGACGCTGAATTATAATACAAATATGTCGCCGCGTTGTGGCTGCGTCACATCTGCTCGGCACGCAAGTCCTGTGGCGTCATCCCGGTCCATTTCCGGAAGGCGCGCTGGAAGGCATTCGGATCGCGATACCCCACGAGATGCGCAATCTGCTGGTTGGTGAGGTCGCTCTTTACCAGATAGCGAATCGCCAGCTCTTTTCGTGTTTCGTCCAGCAGCGACTGGAACGTGATCCCCTCGTCGTCCAGACGCCTCAGAAGCGTGCTTCGGCTGAGTTTCATGCGCCCGCATACATGAGCGATCGTGGGTTCGGTGATCGAGAACGCCTCCAGCATCGTCGCGCGAACCCGGTCCGACAGGGGCATACTCTTGGACTGGATCATGGCCTGGCTCTGGAGGTCCGCTTCGGTGGCCTCCCAAAGCTCGGGATTGTCGGAGACGAACGGCACACGCGCATCGGCGCGGGCATAGGTCAGCGTCGCGTTACCATGCTCTGGGACCTGGCTGAAGGTCTCCTCCAAGCGCTCGCGCTCGTCCTGCGGCAGCGGCAGGAACACCCGCAGCGGGCGGATCGCATGACGCGCCAGCGCATTGGCCTGCGCGTGCAGGTAGATGATCTGTGGGCTGCTAAACGATCCGGGCAAAGGCGCGGTGGCCACGTCAGGAGCGACGCGTACGGTGAACTCGGACGCGTTGCGCGACACGACGAATTGCATCGGCCCAAACAGGCTTTTGAATTGTGCCATGCGCGTGATGCCGGTCTCGAAATCCGGAGCAGTGGATAGCGCAAAAAGAACCGGGATCGCCGGGCCGCCCGCCATCCGCAATCCGAGAAGCTTCGAGACATCCTGCTGCCCCGAGAGGTTCATCATGGCGTTCCAGAGACGCAGATACTCCTCGGCGGTCACGAGAAAGGCCCGGTCGTTTTGCTCGGTCGCAACGAAGCCCGCACGGGTCAGAACCTCGTCCCAGCCGACACCAAGCATCCCGCAGATCGGGCCCGACAGGACGGCGGAAGTGTAGATCGGGGATCGCTCTTGCGACTGCATGCCGACGGCCTTTCGCGCAGGGACCCCGCCAGACGCACTAGAAACGCGCGGCTCATGCCATGCAAGGGCTTTGAGCCGATCTGCAAGTCATTGATACGATCTGCAAGTCGCAAGCGGTGGAAGAAGGCCATCCAACAAGCCTACCTAGGCGATGACACTGTCGCTAGGAGAGACCGGCTTGGACCTGACATCGAAGATCATACTCGTCACCGGCGGCGGNTCGGGNATCGGNCTNGANNTGACCCGGCANCTNGNGGNNCTTGGNAACACGNTCATCATCTGCGGGCGCGACGCTGACAGGCTTGCCGAGGCCGCGCGCCTGACCGGGGCGCAGGCTATCGCGGGGGATGTGACGGTTGCGGAGGATCAGGAGCGGATATTGTCAGATATTCAGGCGCAGCATGGTCGCCTTGATCTTTTGATCAACAACGCGGGCATTTTTCTAGCCTATGATTTCAGGACCGATCCAGATACGCTGCAAAGGATCGAGCGCGAGATCGCGATCAACGCGACGGCGCCGCTGACCCTGACTCGACGGGCGTTGCCGCTCCTCGAAAAGAGCGCGCAGCCTGGGGTGCTGTTCATCGGATCAGGCGTCGCCTTCGTGGCGTCGCCCGGAACGCCGGTCTATTCCGGGACCAAGGCGCTGATCCATCATTGCGCGCAAACCTTGCGCCACCAGTTGAAGCCGCACGGCATCACCGTTTTCGAAGCGTTGCCCCCCGTCGTCGATACCGACATGGCATCGGTGCTGAAGTCCGACAATTTCAAGAAGATGAAGCCCGCCGACCTGGTGCGCGACATCCTCGACGGGCTGCGCCGAAATCAGACCGAGATGCTGCTGGGACAATCGCGCCAGATCAAGTGGATGAGCCGGATCGCGCCCGCATTCCTGTTTCGTCAGTTCGCAAGAACCGAATTTCATTGACCTCCACCGCCAGGGCCACCGTCGTGCAATCCGATACGTACCGCGCCCGCGTCAACGCGCTGGCGTTCCTTACCGCTGCCGCCTTTTTCGGCGCCAATCTGTTCATCGGGCTGTCAATGGGGGTTTACTGGCTGACCCTCCCTCCCGCCGATTTTGTCGCGCAATTCTTCCCCCAGTTCAGCAATTTTCTCTACACGATCATGCCTCTGTTTCTGGCGATGCTGGTTGGCCTGATCCTGTCGGCCCGGCTCGATTGGCACAATGCCCCGGCGCGGCGGAACTGGGTCATCGCGCTGTGGCTTTGCCTGGCCGTCTCGCTGATCACCATCTTCTACCACATGCCCCTCAACGTGCGCCTTGCGGCGGCGATCGGGTCACCCATTGGGGATGCGCTGGATTTCTACAAGTCCATCGCTCTGGTCGGTCCGGTGACCGAGGAGAACGCGTCCACGATCCGCACGACTTGGCTATTTGGCCATATCCCCCGCGTCCTGCTCACGCTTGCCATCCCCGTCTACGCTCTGCGCGCGCTTGCCGCTGGCCCCACACGCTGAACGCGGAGACTGCGCCCATGCCCGACGTTACCTATCGCAGGACCGTCAATATCATCGCCATCGTGGCTTCTGCGGCATTCGCGGGCGGCGGCCTGCTCATCCTCGTCTCCTACGGTATCCGGTGGCTGGGGACCGATCCGCTGGTCTGGAGGGTGGGCTTCTGGGACGAGTTCATGAACTTTGCCATCACGATCATTCCGGTCAACCTGCTCACGTTGGTCGGACTGGTCCTTTCGGTGCGGCTGGACTGGCAGGATCGCCCGGTGCGCCGGATCTGGATGGGGGCGGTCTGGCTTTATGTTGCCAATACCCTGTTCACGCTGGGCTATTTCATCCCCCAGAATATACTGCTGATCTGGGACACTTATACTCCCGCCGAGGCATCGAACGTGCGTGCGACGTGGCTGTCGCTGCATGTCATCCGTGTGGCGATCGCTTTGGCCGTGCCGGTTTGTGCCCTGCTGGCCGTGCACAAACACTCTGAGAGGTCCCCTACATGACACCAACAATCAAATGGGCCATAGCCCTCTTGATGGGGGCCACGATCTTCCGCGTTCAGGCCGGCCTGTTCCTGTCCGATTTGCAGATGTTCGGCGGCCCCGCGCCCGATGGCTGGTTCGGCCCCTGGCTCAGCGACACGATCATCGGCTTTCTTCTGCCGGTGATGCTCTTCCTGTTCTGGACCCGGCGCAGCGTGGCAGTCTGGGGCACACTCATCGCTTATAACGCCGTGGGAGCGTTCGATTATTCGCAAGGCTTGATCACACAGGCGATCAGCCCCATGCCGGTCGAAATGGCCTCGGCCGCGACGGTCCATATTGGGATTGGCGTGTTCATGTGCTTTCAGCTTTTGGCGCTCGGACTGCTGTTCCGCCGCGGGGTGATCGCAGAGTTCAAGGGGTGGAGCTGATGCGCGAGCATCTGCCCACATCCAATGCGCGTGCCGCAATGACTTCGACATCACTCCTACTCTCCGCCCTGCCATTTCGAACGCGTCAGCGTCTCGCGAAAGGCAACAGGCGCTTGGCCCGTCCACCTGCGGAAGCTTCTCGAAAAGCTGTTGGCATCGCGGTAGGCGAGGATACTTGCGATCTCATCGGCCCGCAGGGTGGTCTTTGTGAGATACCGGATCGCCATGTCGCGCCGCGTGGCATCCAGAACATCCTGATAAGAAGTGCCTTCCTCGCGCAGGCGTCGCTGAAGCGTGCTGCGGCTGATCCAGAGCGCCTGGGCAACATCCTCTGCCCCCGTGCGCCCTGCAGGCATCAAATCCACCAGGACGCCGCGCACCCGATCGGCGACCGGCCAGCGCTCGTTCTGGGCGGCCAGCTGCAGCGTGAGGTCGGCCTCGATATCGGCCCAAAGGGAAGAGTTCTCGGAAATGAACCGGCGCTTGGCATCCTCGGGCGAAAAAGAGACATAAGCGGCCGCCGACCGTTCGGGCATCACCCCAAGATTCCCCGCGATCATGCGCCGGTCCTCCTCGGACCCGTCGAAACCGGAGGCGACGGCGCACACCGGATAGGCTGTAGCACCCCGAACATTCTCTACCGCGGTGACCAGTTGCAGGGCGCCAAGACTTGGCGGCATGGGCACGCGGACATCGACGGACTCGAACTCAAGCCGCAGCAAGGGGCCATCCCGGAACACCCGCATGACAGTCGGGCCAAGGAGCGACTTGAACTGCGCCAGACGCATCATCCCGGTTTCCAGATCGGGCGCGCAGGACAGCGTGAAAAAGACCGGGATCACCGGCCCGCGCGAGATCGCAACGCCGAGGTAGGGCACATAATCGGGGCGCGGCGACAGCACCTCCATCGTGTTCCAGCAGTCGAAGTACTGCTTCGCCGTTCCGCGTATCTCGGCCCGGCCATAAGGAAGCGCTCCAAGCCCCGCAGTCTCGAGCATCAGCTTCGGATCGACGCCGAGGATGCGGCACGCCACGTCGGTCGCCATGTAGAGCGAGTAGGTTTGCGATGTGTCCATGTGCCCGGTCTTTCACGGTCATTCGCTGGATGCCACGGGCACACGGTTCGGACCAGACGCTGAATGCCGACTGACCCAATCTGCATGCGCCTGACCACATATGCATATAGCCGCACTGGATTGTCGGACATAGCTTAAAGGCATTGATAAGCCAAGTATCGTCCACCAGCCGACTGGAGAAAGCCATGGACCTTACGATCAACGGCACCAGTCACACGCTTGAGCTGCCAGACGACATTCCGCTGCTCTGGGCGCTGCGGGACGGTCTGAATATCACCAGCGTCAAATATGGCTGCGGGATCGCGCAGTGCGGTGCCTGTACCGTCCATATCGGCGGCGAGGCCGTGCGATCCTGCCAGGTGGCGCTGGCCGATGTGTGGGGCGAGATCACAACGATCGAAGGGCTGGGCACGCCAGACGCGCTACATGCCATTCAGACGGCGTGGATCGACCACCAAGTGGCGCAATGCGGCTACTGCCAATCCGGCCAGATCATGCAGGCCGCCGACCTTCTGGCCCGCAACCCGGAGCCATCCGATGAGGATATCGACGCCGCGATGTCGGGCAACCTTTGCCGTTGCGGGACCTATCCCCGCATCCGCGCCGCCGTCCACGCTGCGGCCAGCGCACTGCGGGAGGTCTGAGCCATGGGACGCGTCAGAACCATTGCCCGCCGCAGCTTCCTGATCGGGTCGGCCGCAATCCTCGGCGGCGTCGCCTTCGGGGCGTATCTCGTCACTCGCCCGACACCAAATCCCCTGCTTGACGGTCTTGGGACGGGCGAGGCCGCCCTCACGCCCTTCGTCAAGATCACGCCGCAGGGCATCACGCTGATCGTGCCGCGTGCCGATGTGGGCCAGGGGATCGCCTCGACCCAAGCTATGCTCATCGCGGAAGAACTGGACATCGACCCGGCCACCGCCACGCTCGACCCCGGCCAGCCGCATCGGGCCTATTTCAACGGCACCGTTGCGGCGGACGGTCTGTCTTTCCCGGGATGGGATGAGGGGTTCGTCGCGGAAACGGTGCGCGATCTGATGATGAACGTCGCACGGCTGTCCGGGTCGCAGTTCACCGGCGGGTCGTCCTCAACCGCCGACCTGCACGAGACCTTGCGGCAGGCCGGCGCCACCGCGCGCGAAACCCTCAAGGCCGCAGCCATGGCACGCACCGGCGTGCCGAGAGCCGATCTGCGGACCGAGGACGGACACGTCATCCTGCCAGACGGAACGCGCATTCCCTACACCGAGCTTGCCGGGGAGGCAGCAGCGATCGAGCCGGTGACCTACGTGGCCCTGCGCCCCGCATCCGACTGGACGCGGCTGGGCAAGCCCCATCGGCGGCTCGACGTGGGGGCGAAATCGACCGGCACGCAGAACTACGGCGTCGACGTGGCCCTGCCCGGCATGCTCTACGCCACCGTGCGCGCCAATCCGGGACGCGGCGGCGGCATGGCGCGCTATTCAGCCGATGCCGCGCTGGCGATGATGGGCGTGCGGTCTGTCGTCGAGGTGAACGAGGGGCTGGCGGTCATCGCCGACAACACCTGGTTTGCCTTTCAGGCGGCAGCGGCGCTGGAGGTCGACTGGCTGCCCCCCGACTATCCCGCCAGCAGCGCCGAGATGTGGCAGGCGCTGTCCGATGCACACACGGAAGAGTTTCAGAACAGCCGTCTGCGTGAAGACGGCGATGTAGAGGCGGCGCTGACCGGCGCCACCGTGATCGAGGCGGAGTACCGCACGCCCTTCCTCGCCCATGCCGCGCTCGAGCCACTGAACGCCACTGTGCTGGTCGAGGACGACGCCGTGACGATCTGGACCGCGACGCAGATCCCCCACGTGGTGCGGGATGCAGCCGCCGAGGTGACAGGCGTCGACGCGGCCAATGTCATCCTTCACGCCCTGCCTGCAGGCGGCAGCTTCGGGCGCAGGCTCGACCATGATTACGTGGTGCAAGCCATTCAGATCGCCGCCACCATGCCCGGCACGCCGGTCAAGACGATATGGAGCCGCGAAGAGGACATGACCCACGATTTTCCGCGTCCCCTGCACATGGCGCGCGGCCGGGGGGCGGTGGCAGAGGGCCGCGTGCTGGCCTGCGATCTGGACACGATCAGCCCCTCCCTCATCTCGTCCTGGTTCGGGCGCGTCTTCATCGTGCCGCCCGGCCCGGATGCGATGCTGGTCTGGGGGGCCTTCGACCAGCCCTATGCCATCCCGAATTACCGCGTGACGGGCTATGCCGCGCCGCCGATGATGCCCATTGGCTCGTGGCGCTCTCCCGGGGCCTGCTCCAACAGCTTCTTCCACGAAAGCTTCCTGTCCGAGCTGATCCACGCAGCGGGCGCCGATCCTCTGGAGGAACGGCTGCGCCTGATCGAGCACGCGGACTCGCGCCGCGTGTTGGAGGCCGTGGGCGATATTTCGAACTGGGCGGGCGCCGACATCGGGCCGGCGCGCGGGCGCGGCCTCGCTTTTTCCTACACGCATGGCGTGCCCGTGGCCGAGGTCATCGACGTGACCATGACCGATCAAGGCATCCGCATCGACGAGGTCTGGATCGCCGCCGATTGCGGCACGGTCTTCGACCCAGTGAACGCCGAGGCGCAGCTGACCGGCGCTGCCATCTTCGGCCTCGGCCACGCTATGAACTGCGAGCTGACCTACGAGAACCATGCGGTGCGGCAGACCAACTTCCACGCCTTCGAGGGGATGCGCTTGCACCAGACACCACGGTTTCATACGCGGCTGCTGGGCCTCGCCGAACGCGTCCGCGGCCTGGGCGAGCCCGCAACTGCCCCTGCCGCGCCAGCCTTGGCCGACGCCATCTTCGCCGCCACAGGCGAGCGCCTGCGCGAGATGCCGTTCAGCCGGTCGGTGGATTTCGCATGAACCACCCCGTGCACCTGTCCCTGATCGTTGCCGCCGGTCTGGCGGTTGGAACGCGTGCGCTGGCGCAAGGCGAGCACAGCCTCGACCTCTCCGCGCTGCCGGAGGCCGGAGAGGTCGCGCCCGAGGACGGGCTGGCCGCCTGGGACAGCATCCACACGGTGCTGACCCACCCGCGCTGCCTCAATTGCCATGTGGGCGCGGAAAACGTCCCGCTCTGGGGTACGCCCGACGCCCCTGACCGCGTCCACGGCATGGCGATCAATGCGGGCGACAGCCGGTTCGGGGCCGAGACGCTGTCCTGCAACGCATGTCACCAGACCTCGACAAGGGCAAACACCATGCCGCACGCGGCCCCGCACACCGGAATGGACTGGCGGCTTGCCCCGGCCGAATTCCAGTGGACCGACCGCACGAGCGCCGAGATCTGCGCCCAGATGCGCGACCCCGACCGGAATGGCGGCCGCGACGCTGCCGGGCTGCTCGAACACATCCTGCACGATGCCGAATTGATCGGCTTCATCACCTGGAGCTTCGACCCCGGCGTGGGCCGGGATCCAGCCCCGGGCAGCCTGCAGGCGCATCTGGAGGATATGGCGATCTGGACAGCCGCCGGGATGCCGTGCCCCGCATAGTGAAGCCCTCGCCACAAAGACCGGGCGGAACTGTCCCGCCACAGCCTATGAAAGACCCGACCATGACCACATACCCCACCGGCAAGACGGCGCTTCTCTGCATCGACCCCTACAACGATTTCCTGGCGGAGGGCGGCAAAATGTGGCCGGCCCTGAGCGAGGTCGCCACGTCGGTTGGCCTGCATGCCAACCTGGCTCGGATCCGTGCGACGGCCCGCGAGGCCGGCATGCCGATCTTCATCCTGCCGCATCACCGGCACCACGCCTCGGACTTCGAGGGATGGGCGCACCTCACACCGTCACAGGCCGCGGCGCACGAATACCAGTTGTTCGCCGAAGGCAGCTGGGGTGGTGAATGGTACGAGGGTTTCGGCCCGGAAACCGGCGATATCGTCATCAAAGAACATTGGGGAGCATCCAGCTTCGCCAATACCGACCTCGACGTGCAGTTGCGCCAGCACGGGATCACGCACGTCATCTTCGTCGGGCTGATCGCCAATACCTGTATTGAGACGTCAGCGCGCCATGCGGCCGAACTTGGCTACCATGTGACGCTGGTCCGCGATGCAACGGCCGCCATGTCGGCGGAGGCGATGCACGCCGCCCATGACATCAACGGCCCGACCTACGCCCACGCGATTCTCACAACGGCTGAGGTGGAAGGGAAAGTTGGCCGCGAGAAGGCCACATGATCCCTGCGCGGAGAGGCCGATCGCGTGGAATCACGTGACCGCTACGTCTCTTAATCGCGCAGACTCAGAAAATTAGGAGACTTCCATGAGCATGACCAACTCAGACGCTGACGGACGGGGCCACAATCCGCAAGTCCAAGCCGCGTTGGACGCATGGCAACGCGTCTTTCTTCAACGTGATTGGGACGCCCTGACGTTGGCCCCAAGTTTTATCCAGCCGGGAGTTCGTTTCCGGCGTTTTTTTTGCCCTGATGGGCAGGGTATGCGACGGGCTTCGGCGCGGAGCCATCCATCGAGTGCAGCGCCGGAGCCCGTCGCGGTTTGAAGGTCGCGGCGAAGGCGGCC
>PACL01000066.1 GCA_002700095.1 Fulvimarina sp.
TCTTCTACCGTTCGCATCAGCCGACGGGGGTTAGAAAGGCCGGTTGGTTGCGTTACGGTGGGCCGCTCATGCTCAGCGAACGCTGGCGCCGTCGACGCGAGATGAGGATTCGGGCATATTGGCTGAAACGTCGACTGACATGCGTCGCGCATGGATCCTTGGAGCGAATGCTGGAACGTCAGTCTGGAGGTAAGGCGGACAGGAATGGGACCCGACTGGAGCGATCCGGATTGCAAGGATTCGCCATGCCTGAGTATCCGCCCATCGATGGCATCGCATGCCGGGGCGCACGAGCAATGCTTGGCATCAGCCAAGGCAAGCTGTGCGAGCGAGCGGGTTGCGGGCGCAGCCTGCTGAACGATTTCGAAAACGGTCTGAGGGTCCCGAAGGCTAGTAGCGCCGCAAGGATCCGCGAAGCTCTCGAGGCTCTCGGAGCGGTGTTCATCGCCCATGGCGAGCGCTATGCGGTTGGTGTTCGGCTTGCGACCGCTTCGGAGAAGACCGCAAGGGGGCAGTCGATAGCAGACGGACGCGGCCGTGTGTCCCGACTGGCGAGGTCTGATCGGGCGGATTGTTAGGGCCGGTCAACCGAATTCGCCCGGAACCCGAGCCGGGGTCGCGTCGGCCCGACCGGATCGCGTCGCTCAGACGCTGAGAAATCGAGGATTGCCTCACTAAGTAACTTTGGGAGATCCAGTGTGGTCACCGGAGCTGTCGAAAGTTCATGTGTTCGGCAATCCCCATCGAACAAATGCACTACAGCAAGGCACTAAACCGATACGCTCGTGCACATCTGGACAACCTGATTTGCTCGATTGCAGACGCCCTTTGTTCCGTCGGCGCGCCGATGGTGTCGCGAACGCTGTCTCCCTCGCATTCGAACTGAGGCTGCCATCCGCCAAGACCGCCGATCGACTTCGTGGCAGATCGATCGAAAGCGCCGAGGCCGGCGAGTTTGAGTGGGATGCGAAGTGCTGGCTGCAACGGCTCGAGCGGAAGATGATCACGTCGGAATACACTCGCTGCGAACGTTCGCCGGCTACCCGGCGGGAGGTTAGCTTCCGGCCAGCCGTGTCCCTTGCGTACTTCGCCCGTAGCCTGATCGTGCATCAGGGAGGACCATATGAGCCAGGAGCGCCTCAAAATCTCGTGGCAGCATTTCACTCAGGAAGACGCAGATCTTTTGTCGGTCTGGCGGATCGACGCTCCGATCACGGTCATGAATGATGACGATGGCTTCACGGTAGGCACCGGCGGGTGGTGGCGACCAGGAATTATCCTGGAGGACAGGTTGCAGAAGCTTCGCGACGCCGGTCACTCTAAGGCATTCGTCGAGGCCGTCAGATGGGCGGGCGGCAAGGAGGCGTGGAGCGTTCGCTTCTGCGAGGAGGGCGAACTGCAACCTGACATTCCGCTCGGCGGATATGGCACCGGGCCGCCACCGCGGTAGCGGCGGCGATGGAACTCGCGCCACGGCACCCCTTAGGCTATGTCAAAGAGTAGATGCGGTAGGGCAAAGACGGTCAGTCACTCTAACTGCTTCAATCGGGCGATCTTAGGAGGCCGAAGTCATTGCAGGGATCGCGCAATCCCTTGCGGACATCCCAGTAACGTATTGTTATCACTGAGGCGTCAGAAAGCCTTTTTGAAAGCGGGCACAATCGTGGCTGGTCCTCGAAGAGGAGAAACGAAGAGGGGCGGCCCGTCTCCGGACCGCCCCTCGTTTAGACCCTTCCGGTATCCCGCATGGGGAGCAAGCTTCATCGTAATGTCGCCACCGACCGTGTGATGCCAGTCACGCCGGCGGGCTTGCCCCAGACAAGCCCCCAGCGACATCCGTCACCCCATGACGAGCCGAGGCCCGCCCGCCCTTCGACGCCGCACCCGCTCGGCGAACCCCTCGACCACCGGCACCTCCTCCCGGCCGGCGACCTCCGCCTCCGTCAGCTCCGGCTCCCGACGCCTGCACGGTTCGACACCCAGCGCCCCACCGCCCAGTCCGCGCGCTAGGCGCCCACACACCAAGCCGCCCGCTGCCGCGAGGCGGTCGAGGTCGTGCGGCTGGAGCCGAAGCAGCCACGACACTTGGTCCGGCGACAGGGCCTCAAGGGACACCTGCCGGCGGTCGGTCGCCGACGCGCGGGCGTAAGCGTGCACCGTTGCTGACACCGGGTCGGTGCCGTCGGGCGCCGGGTCGAGATCGGACGGCAGCGCGCCGGGCAGGGCGCGCCCCTTGCCGCGCTTGGCGACCATCGCGGCGATCTCGCCTGCCGTGTCCGGCGGTGGGGCTGCATCGGGCGGCAGGGGGAGGGAGCCGCCTCCGCCACCGCTGAGCATGCGGCCGGGGAGGGAAACCGTCCACTCGACGGCCCACCAAGCGTAGCGGAAACCCTGCGCGGCGAGGTGGGCGGCGGCGGATGCCATAGCGCGCATGGCGGACAGGATGGCGGCGAGCATGGGGGTGTCCCTCCTTCTGGGTGTCGGAGGATGGTGGACGTCTAAAATGCAAGGGACGACGTAAGGCGCGCGAGAACCGAGTTTCGACACCGTTTCGGCCTGGGCTAGACTCCCCCGGGCGACTCCTGTCATCCAGGCCGTCCACTTCAACGAGGCCATCATGTCCGCCGCCGCCCTCCTTTCCTTCCGCCCCGAGCACGATGCCGAGGTCCGCCTGATAGGCGGCTCGAATTCGTCGGACTCGCGGGACACGCGCCCCTATGCGCGATTTGGAAGGAACTGCGGACAACATGATCAGCAACGACAACAACGACGGCGCGGCGCGCGCCGCTAGCATCGAAGGGGAGCGCCAGCAGGTGCTCCGCCTCCTCGACTGGCTTGAGGAGGGTGCTGGCCTGGCGATCGTCGCCATCACGGTCTTCAAGGCGCGCCCGCAGCCGCAGCCGTTCGGCTCCACCGAGCGCCTCGCCGCCTTCATGGAGGCGAACATCGACAAGATGCTGGCGGTCACGCCCGAGGTGAAGGTGCCCATCGAGGGCATGCCGGCATCGGTGGTCCGGTCGACGCTCTCCCACTGGCTCTCGCACACCACGGTCAACGTCCTCTGGCAGGTCGACTTCGTCCTGAAGAACCGCTGAACGACCGAGGCCCCGGCCGGCACCATCAGCCGGGGCCTCGGTGCCCAACCCAACCCCTAAGAAGGCTCATCATGCATCCCGCCGCCATTCTCTCCTTCCGCCCAGAGCACGCAGTCGAGGTCCGCCGCATAGGCGGCACGACGGCGTCCGACTCGCGGGCAATCGGGTGCCCCTCAGCACCTCAACGGAAGGAAAACAGGAATGGCCAAGATCTTGAAGTTCACGCCGAAGGCACACCTCGACACTGAGACGCTGGACCGCATGGCGGCGGTCGCCGCTGAGCGGTTCCGCAGCTTGCCGTCGGCGATCCGCAAGGGGCAGGAGCCGCCCAGCCAGATGGTCTGCGGCCTCATCAAGGGCGCCCAAGCCGCCGACGTCGCCCGCTGGCTCTATCAGAACCTGACGCTGCCGAAGAAGCAGTTCGCCGAGTTCCGAAAGGTCGTGACGGACGCGGGCATCGCCAACAACATCACGGGGGGCACGGCCCTCGACGCGCTGATCGAGCGCACGGTCGCGACCCAAAAGCCGACGCTGGAGGCGATCGCAGAGCGCTTCGGCGCCACGCTGGTCGAGGGAGAGGTGTCTGGAGCCGAGGATGTCGCGGACGAACTCGAGGCCCGCGAGCGCGCTATCGAGGACGCGCGCCGGGAAGCCGAGGACGTGGACATCGGCTTGCTTCGCGAGTGGATGGACGACTTTGGCTGGCTCAGCCTGATGATCCTCGCCGACGAGCGTGGGCGGGCGTTGTTCAAGGACCAGTACGACTTCTCCCGGTGGGCGCAGGAGAACTGGCACGGCTCCACGGCCTTTCGGGCGGCTCCGCTTGGGGTCCTGGACTGGCAGGGCGCCAACGACGCGATCTTCCACTGGATGGAGGAATGCGAGTTCGACCTGGAGCATCTCAACCGGATCGTCGCCAATGCGATGGCGCGTCGCTGAACAATGGAGGTCCCGGCATCACTCGCCGGGGCCTCTTTGTTTCAAGCCCGCCATCCGCACCGCGCGGCGCCGTGCCGATTGTGCTCGACGACCTGCCGCACGAGCTCGTCCGACGTGCTCGCGACGTCGGCCGCCGTCGGCCGCCGTCGGCCGGATCGCGCGCCAGCCGTCGCAGCCGGAGCTAGGCGCGGTCGTCGCGCACCCAGCCAGCGAACTCATCGCGGCGAGCGCGAGCACTGAGAGCGTCAACCTGGTCATCGGTCCGGTTCCTTTCGCGCAGGGCGTCGAGGGAGTCTCGCGTCTGCCGAGACTCCTCGGCGCGCTGCCCGGCGCCGTACACGCGGGCGACGATGCCGAGGGCGACGAGGGCGCCCGCCCCGGCGGCGGCCAGCCAGTGGCCCACGCGGGTGCCGGCGAACCAGGCGAGGACGGTGGTCATGCGGCGACACCTTCGTACGTCCGGCGCGACCGGAGCCACTCGTAGCCGGCATAGGGCAGCGCGGCGACGCCCACGAGGCCGGCGACGGCGACCACGCCGGATGCCAGCGCCTCCGCGGCGTCGGCGAGCCTCGGGATGCCGGCGACCTGACCGGCGAGGCCACCGACCTGAGCGGCAGCCGCCTCGAGCTGCGCCTTCGCCTGGCCGAGCGAGACGGCGGCGGCCGTGGCGGTGGCGACCTTGCCGACGTTGGGCAGCTCGGCAACGGGCGTCTTGCCGAGGTTCTCGCGCTCTCCCGGGAGCTGCTTCTCCAAGTGGCTCCACGTCTCCGGCCCCACGACGCCGTCCGCCTTCGCGCCGTGCGCCTTCTGGTAGGCGACCACCGCGCGCTTCACGTTCGGGCCGAAGTCGCCGTCCACCGCGAGCCGGGCACCGGCCGGGCGCTCGGCTTGGTGAGGCGATCGGTCAGCGCCGGGGCGCGTTCCCCATCACCAGGCGCGGTTGCGCCGCAACTTTCGAGGTCCGGATGCCAAAAAGTGTTGCCCATCAGCGCGCAAAGGACAAGCTGGCCGAGCTGCTCGGATCCACCTACGACGCCCAGGCGATGGCCGAAATCCTGCACCGGGACAACCGCGACCCGGCGCTCGCGTCGGCGATGCGTCGGCTTGCCGAGGCCGCCGAGGATTTGGAGCGGGCGGCGACGAGGGCGGGGCGGCCGCTACTGAGTGTCGTCAGGTAATTCTGGAGTCACTTGAACTGGCGTGGTAGCCCATCCTCCCATGGACAAGGACGATAGGACATCCGGACATCTACGCTGGCGCTAGCCATCAACAAGATGTCCGCATGTTGCGTTCGACGGGTGCTCGGATGGTGGATGTATGGCTGATTTGACGGCAGAGAGGGCCCTGATCTTCCGGATCGTACATCGGGACAATGTCGAATGGATTTTGGACAACGGCCTGCACTGCAAGAAGGCCCACGTCTCGGACCCAAACTACGTCGCTATCGGCAACCTCGAGCTGATCGATAGGCGAACCAATCACCCGGTTCCGTGTCATCCAAACGGCACGCTGGGCGACTACGTACCGTTCTACTTCACCCCATTCTCTCCGATGATGCTCAACATCAAAACTGGATATGGCGGGATCCGGAAGAGGGCCAATGAGGAGATCGTCGTTCTCGTCTCGTCGCTACACAAGCTTAATGAAGCTGGGTTACCAATCGTCTTCACGGATCGGCATGCATATCTACAGGCTGCAAGATTCTATACGGACATGCAAAGGTTGAATGAAATAGACTGGGCAATATTGCGGGCGAAGGACTTCAAGAGAAATGCGGAGGATCCCGGCAAGTTCGAGCGATATCAAGCAGAAGCACTTGTCCACAGGTCGCTTCCGTGTGCTGGTCTATTGGGTATCGCATGCTATAATGAGGCCGTCATGGCTTCTGTGAAGCGCCAGACCGAGCGCCGGGGGTTAAATATGCGGGTCATCGCACAGCGGAAATACTACTTCTGATGATTAGATTTGTTTCAGGCAATCTACTCAACTCGGGTGCTGAAGCCCTCGTCAACACGGTCAACACTGTGGGCGTGATGGGAAAAGGCATTGCCCTCATGTTCAAGGAGGCGTTCCCGGCTAATTTTCGGGCTTATGCTGCAGCCTGCAAGAACGAAGAAATCAAGGTCGGCCAGATCTTCGTTACAGAGCGAACCGACTGGGTCGGCGGACCACGCTGGATCGTCAATTTCCCCACCAAAAAGCATTGGCGAAACCCGTCGAAAATCGAGTGGATCGATCAAGGATTGGAAGATCTCAAGCGGTTCGTGATTGCGAACGGCGTACGGTCGATTGCTCTGCCGCCACTCGGCAGCGGAAACGGGGGCTTGGACTGGCGGGAAGTGAGGCCGCGTATCGAGCAGGCTCTGGGTGATTTGATTGATGTTGATGTGATCGTCTACGAGCCGACTGATGTCTATCAGAACGTCGCCAAACGAGAGGGCGTCGAGAAACTCACTCCTGCGCGTGCTCTGGTTGCAGAGTTGGTGCGTCGGTATTGGATCTTAGGCATCGAATGCACAATGCTGGAAATCCAGAAACTGACCTACTTGCTTGATCGAAATGTGAAAGCGACTGGGGTAGATAGTCCGTTGAAGCTAGCCTACAAGGCGGAGCGGTATGGCCCCTATGCGCAGAACCTGCAACACCTGCTGAACAGTTTGGACGGTAGCTACCTGCACTGCGAGCGGCGGATTGCTGATGCTGGACCCTTGGATATTGTATGGTTTGAGGACAGTAAGCGCGACCACGTTGCAGCCTACTTGAAGTCGGCAGACGCTCGTCCCTATCTGGCAGCCCTACACGCAACATCGGACACCATTGATGGCTTCGAGTCCCCCTTGGGTATGGAGCTGCTAGGGACGATCGATTGGCTCCTCGATCACGGGGCTGAGGCCAACGTTCCTGCGGTGCGGGAAGGTCTTCGCAACTGGGCGGGCGGGATCGAAGCTGGCGAGCGTAAGCAGCGTCTGTTCGATGACCGGATGCTTCAGCTCGCCCTTGAGAGGCTAACCGGACGGATAGCCGAGGAAGCCTAACCGGAAGGTACGTCTTCATTCGGCTCCGCATCCGGCACCGACACGCTGACGAACGCCGCCGACACATCGATCTTGGTGCCCGGCGCGCTCCGATGACGGTGAACTCCTGCGCGCTCTCCCCGCGACCCGCGCGGATATCCGCCGCCCGCAGGACGCGGGTGCTGATGGGCCGGGTCGCCTTCTTGAGCGCGCGGACGAGCTGACGGGTGGACGAGCTGCTCATGCCTCGGACTCCAAGTCGATCTGCCTCGGCAGCGCCAACGGCCGGCACGTAACCCGCAGCCTCCTTGAAAGCAGGTCCTCCTGTCGCAAGGCGTCGTAGCCGACGACAAGCTGCGTCACCCGCGTTGCCAACTCCTTCTCCGGGTCGTCGGCGACGAACATCGCGGCGAGCTGCGACGCCGCTTGGTTCGACCACTCGAACACGCGCGGCGTCGCAATCCGAAGGGACATCGCGTTGACGGGCGTCGAAGCCGACTTGCCCGTCACCTTGTAGACGAGGGCGCCCGTCACCTCATCGAACTCGTCATCGGGCGGGATCGCCGTCGCCCGGCACGCAGCCGGTGGTGAAGCTCGCGACACGGTTGCCGTCCCCGTCGGCGGACAGCTCTAGGTCCATGATTTTCCCGACCGGCGCGGCGCCCGAGATGTAGCGGCCCGCGACCCGGATCTCGTCGTCCACCGTGAGCTCGCGGGCCAACTCCCAAGGGATTTCGCCGCTGAAGCGCACGCACTGTGCCTGTAGGAGGGCTTCGCGCTCCAGCATGTGCAGCGCGCAGTTCACCGTTCGCGCGCCCCGGTCGGTATCGACGTAGCTAGACCGCCGCGCATCGAGAGGGACGTCTTTCTCGGCTCGCTCCCACAGCACGACGCCCCCGTCGTCTTCGTGCAGAAGGCTTTCGCCTTGACGGTGTGCGCCTTCTTGCAGGACCACGCCTTGCCGTTCGCCAGCACCCGGTCTCCATCTCGCTGTCGCTGTCGCTGTCGCTGTCGCTGTCGCTGTCGCTGTCGCTGCCGAAGGCGCGGACCGACTGCACCTCTGTGGCGAGGATCGAGTCGTAGAGCGGGTAGTGCGGCACCGGGAGAGCCTTCGCCCGGCGGGTGTCCCGCCTGACCGATTGCGGCGCCGCGCGGCTGTGACTGGACCAGCCCGATGACGCCGTCGCGCTCCTCGATCGCCGTGAGCGTGCTGATGCCCTGGGCGTGCCACTTGAACCAGCGGCCGAGGTCGTCGGGTGCGTTGGGGTCCTTGTTGATGGCCGTCGTCAGGCTGGTGAAGGTGAAGAGGTCGGAATGGTTGAGCACGGTGTGCGTCTCCAAGGGATGTGGGGAGGACCGCGCTCAGCGGGCCTTAATGCCGTTCACGGCGAGTGCCGCGATGGCGGAAGCGGCGGCCGCTGGGACGGTCGGTAGCGTGAGCTCGAACCGCTTGACCTCGTCGCTATCGATGACCGCAGCCTCGACCCCCACCAGCGGGGCGGCGTCCGTCGCGTCGACGTGGCGGCACAGGATGACGGCGGTCTCGGCGCCGACGTACGGAACCGCGAACCCGGTAGGGGCGCCGTCGACTTCCTCGGACTCGAGCACGGTGCCGGCTTGGTAGTCGGCGCCGGCCTTCAGCACGCGGTGCCGCGCGAGCGGAAGCCGTTGGCCTCCGACAGGATGAAGACTTCGTCCGGGATGTGGGGGTGAGCCAGTCGGCCATGTGGGATGTCTCCGGGGGAAAGGGTGGCGGCGCGACGGCGTTTGGCTTCGTCCTCCGGGATGTGGCCCGGCTCGCTCGGCGGCGACCGCGTCGCCTCGGACTCGGCGGCCCGGCGGACGAGCCACTTCACCACGTCGGCGATGTCCAGCTCCCACGGAGTTCTGGTCGCTTGTTGCCGCGCTGGATGGCCGGGCAGCCCTGTTCCAGCCATTTCGCGATCGTGTTCCGGTCGCGGTCAAGCATCAACGCGATGGCGGCGAGCGACTTCACGCGGTTGGAGGCGCTCTCACCGCGCGGCGTCGTCTCATCGCCGCTCTCAATCATCACCCCGGCGCTGTTGCGCGGCCGCCTCGGCATCCTGCCCGACTCCTTTTGTTGCAAGGACTCCGGCAGGTTTGGCCGCAACTTTCGACGGCAGGCATGATGATGTTGGGAGGGCGATTCCCAGATTGTTGACGGCGGATTTGCGCGGCCGCCGTTGATCCCTTACTCGGGCGGCGCGCCGTCCCCGCCCGGCTGCCCCGTGCCGTTCAACGTCCCACGCTCCGCGATCAGCGCCATTTCCCGCGCACCGATGTTCCCCGCCGCCGGGTTCTCGAGAATGTGCAACTCGATGCCCCGTCCAGCCCGCACCGCGTCCGCCAGCGCGACATGGATGCGCCTGAACCCGGCAGCGTTCCCTGCGCGGTATCCCCGCCCGGCGAGCAGGTTGCGGACGTTCTGGGTATACTGACGGGTCGGGCGGGTGCCGCGCGTGTAGCGGCCGATGTAGCTGCCGACGCCCTGGATGACCCACTCGTAGATGCCGGGCAGCTCGAGCGACGCCCCGTCATGGACGGTCAGGGTGAACCAGGGGTCCGGTAGCTCCATGGGCTGATACCCGGTCAGATTGGCCAGCTCCGCGACCCGGCGGAGGATGCGGGGGAGAAGCCCGCTCTCGAACGCGGACGCGAGCGTGCCTTCCGAGAACCGGTCGCCCCGGATCAGCGTCGTCAGAAGCTTGGCAAGCTGACGGACGCTCGCCGCCTCCACCGCGCCGGGCTCGCGCTGGAGGCGGGTTGCCTCCTTCGCGCCGTGCCAGTCCGTCCACGAGAAGTCCGACGGCACCCACCCGCCATCGTATGCAGCGGTGACGAAGGCTTGCGCAGGATCCGACATCGAAAAGAACGGCATCTGCACCGCGCCGCCTTCCATCGGTTGCCCGCCGGCCCACTCGCCGAAGAAGAAGCCGGGCGCCGCGAAGGCGTCGGCGAACGGGGCGAGCGCCGCGAGGTCGGGGTTCATCCTCCGCCGGATGATCCCGCCGGCCTGGGTGTCCGGTCCGACGTTGATGGACCGCTGGGAGTCGGTCACCAGGCGGACGCGGTCGCCGTCGTCGGCGAGGCCCCAGCCGGCGTGGCTGCGGAACAAGATGACCTGCGCGCCCTCGGTCGCCCGTTCCCGGACGAACTCGATCGCGAGCTGGGACGACGGCAGCGCGGCGATGAGGTCGTCACTGATGAGGTTGGATCTCCGCGAGTGGTAAGCGACGATCTCCACGCAGGCGACGCGCTGCGCAAGGGACGACATTGCTTCGTCGAACGACCAGCCGTCGGCAACCAGCCCGTCGGCAAGGGCGGCAAATTTCGGCCACCACCATCGGAAGGCGCCCGTGTTCGCGATCTCGGGATCGACGCACCAGAACGGTGACGCGAGAGGTGCTTGATGCAGTCCCGAAAGCTTCAGGGCACGCGTCACTGTCCGGCTGCCCTCGTCGAGCCAGTTGCCGGGGTCGAGGCCGGGGTTCAAGAGGCACAGGACGATGTCCGCGCGGCGCAGGTCGCCGATATATGGCTGCGGGATCAGCGAGGCTTGGAGGCGGGACCGCTCGCGGCGGAACTCGTCAACGGCGTCGGTTTGGTTCTCCGGGGCGTCCCAGCGGACGCGGGCATCGTAGCGGTCCTGCCGAAGGATGGCCTCGTCGGCGGGGTGGATCCAGTGGCGGCCGCCCTCGAAGCCACCCCAGAACTCAGTCAGCCTATCTGCAGCCGTGCCCATGCGATCCTCCCCGACGTCCGGCACCGGATACTATGGCCGGGCGTCTCATGGAAACCGCTCGCTAACCATCACCACCGAACGGACGCGCGCGCGGCGGAGCATCGACCGGACGTTGAGGGTTTGTCCGCAATCACGGACGCACGATGGCTCCCACGTCCCTACGAGGCTGCCCAATGGAGTTGTCCTCCTTCATGCTTCCGGTGACGCTCGCGGTGTTCAGCATCGCGTTCTGCGTCCTCTGGCTCTACGGCTATAAGGCAGCTTTCTGGTGGGCGCTCGGATACGGAGCACACGGCCGGTAGCGGTTGATCAGCTCGGCACCATTGTATGCGATTGATATCGGCGGAAATCGCTGACATCAGCGAAGATGATGGTGTGAAGAGGAGATCGCGAAGCGTGTCGGACCAGTCCGACGCCTCGTCGTCGGCCTGCCGGAGGGTCAGGCCGTAATGGGCGAGACGCGCCTTACAGGCATTCCAACAGGCGACTTTCGATGGCGTCTTTGGCTTCCTGCACCGGAGGCAATGCGCTTCTTCAATCCGACAGTCGGAAACTGCTACTGAGGCAATACGACAGCCGCGAGCGCGGTATCCTCACCGAGCTGATAGTCTAGGTATCTCTCGATCATCCTCTCCCTCTGGGCGAACAGTGCGGCACGCCTTGGAGGATAAACGAAAGAGCCCTCCGCGAAACGGACTGGGGTAGGTAACGGCAGAACGGCGTTTCGCTCACCTACCGAGAACTGCATCCCGACCGCACCCTGCTCTGTGAGCGTCAAGGGCCGATCGCGACCGAAAAGGGCGTAAAGCGGTTCGAAACGGTTCGCCTCGTTCGAGACTTGTGCATACACGTAGGCTTGGCCGTACTTATCGGCGAAGCTGGGCTCGGCCGTGTCGGGCATCGGAGGCCAATTCCCGCGGAGCATGTTCAGATAGACGTGAGCCGCATTCTCGGCAAGATAGGGGCTGTTCTCAGCTATGCGGACAAGGCGGTCGTCAAGCCGACCGTCGCGAATGTCCTCCGCCATCGCAAGCGCCGTGACGCCTCCATGTATGCGCGCATAGTAGGCGATTGCGAGAGTCAGCATGTCTACCGATGCGCGGGTGATCTCCTCGCCGTGCGAATAGGAGGGCAGCCGGTAGACCTCGTCCATGTCGCGCGCGAACCGAACCGGGTCCTCCGCGTAGAGGTCCGCCAACTGGCTCACGACGAGCATCCAGTCCGTGATGTCGAGCAAAATATCAGTGTTGAGAGCGATCGAAGTGATGTCCCGCGCGATCTCGTCCTCGCTTTCCCCGGGGAGGCAAACTAGTCCCCGGATCAGGGCCTCCCGCCCATCGCGACTGGTGCACTGGTACCGGAACCCCTTGCCGATCTCGCCGCTCACGGTCGCTAGGTCCTGTACCCCCTCGATGGGAGATGCGTTCATGAACAGAAGTGTCGAGGGAGAGGCTCCGTGGCGGATGGCGAAGTCGACCGCTACGGCAAAGGCTGGGTCGACCACGTTCTGGCGGTACGACGTGAGAAGCCCCTGCCACGCATTCGCCTCATCCCTTTCCGCAGCCGACAGGGTGCTCGGGTCGCGCAGACGCTCGGGGTTAAGGGCGCGATCAGCGTCCAAGAAGTGGCCGAACCACCTACTGGCTGTGCCGGCCGACGTCGTGCGCAGCACGGTCTGGATGCAGTCGCTCGCCGGGGCAGCCCGCGCATCGAGGAGGCGGCGGGCGGCGTCGAACGAGGGGAACCTGAGGGTCGCCCGGTCGACATATGACCCGTCGTCTTCGGAGATGCTGTCTCCGGTGATCGCCTTGGCATAAACCGTGTAGCAAGCTTCCCACTCTCGCCAAACCAACGATTTCACTGCGTTTGAGATGCGCTGCTGCTCGACCTGCATCTCGCTCAGGCGCGCGTCCAGCGCCTCGTAGGAGGCCTGGACTTGGCGGGACACCTCCGACACGGCATCCAGGAGCACCTTCTGGTTCTTCAGAATGTCATCCAGTTTGGCATTGACGGCCCCAAACTGTTCCTTGAGGTAACCCATCATCACCTTGAACCGCTCCGCATCCGGATCGGGCTTCTTGCCGAACATGCCGGTGACGGAAGCGATCGCACCCAACGGATTGCCGGACATAAAGCTCATGTAGGCGTTTAACGCACCCGAAGCGATATCAATCGCCTTCTGACCGTCCTCACCGATTGGAATTCCTAGGTTCGAGGTGATCGCTTGGACGTCGCTGATGCCCCTGAGCACCTGTCCCGCGGCTTGCACCCGCATCGCTACTCGTGCCTCGCCATCGTACTGTTCAATCAGTGCCGTTTTAATCGTCTGGGCGTCGCAATTGGTCTGCTCCGCAGGGCAGGCGATCCGGGAGTCCATTAGCCCAGACCTCAGAGCGCGGACTTTCTCAGATGGCGGCATGGAGGAGAACATGAAGTCCGCCATCAGGCCTTGGTTGCTGCCAAGCTTGGTCACCTCCTCCCTGACAGTCTGGACGTCGGACGCCAACTCGGTAACATCGCCGCTTAGGGAGACGATAGCGCCCTCGTGTGCGACCAGAGTATCCTGCACCCGCTTCTGGCTGTTTCTGACCTCGGACGCGAACTCCCCGAAACTCCGATCTAGGCGATCTACGTCGTCCGCGACGACGCCCAGCGCATCCAGCGTCGCGACGGTGTGGGCCGCCCCGGCCCGCGACAGCGCCTCGGCAGCGGTCTTGACTAGCTCATCGTCGTTGGAGGCCTGGGCCCGCTCCTTAACGTCGCGAAGAAAGCGGTCGCTCTTCTCGACGGTCTCCCGTAGAAGCTCGGGATTGTTGAGCAGACCCTCTAAGCTGGCGGCGCCAGACTCAGCCACTAGTTCGTTCCGGAGCGTGCTGAGAAGCATGCCTGCCCGCTTGTTTCCGATTTCCTCAACCTTGCGGTTCGTGAGGTCGAGCGAAATTGCCGAGGCGGCACCGATTAAGGTAAGCGGCACGGTCACCGCGGCCTGCGGACCGCCGTAGAGGGCCACGCCTGCGATAAGTCCGCCCGTGCCCCATTTCACTCCAGTCGCAACGGTCGAAACGCCGGAATAGCCGTTGCGAAGCTCTTCGTAGCGGCTGAGCGACTGCTCGATTTTCTCGCTGCGCTCGGCGGCAGGAAGCGACGATGGGGGGATCGAGATGCTCTTGTGATCCATCCAGAGCTTCGCCGTGCCGAGGCCGACGCGGGCCGCGAGATTGGCCGCATCGGACGCTTCGATCTGCTTGGCGGCCACATGAGTCGTGCACGTCAAAAAGAACGTCAGCAGCACGGCAAGGCGACAATATCGTTCCATTTTGCACCTCGCTTCTAGCAAACCTCGTGCCTAGCCCCACCCGCGCAGCCACCCCTGTCATGAGGAGTAAGCGGCTCCGGCCCGCACTGATTGTCGTAGCGGAACCCCTGGCCTATGGCATAATCCACCTGGACACTGGTGCCTGGATAAACCTCGCTCCCAGCCGGCGGCTTCGTCCCGATCACGGTGGCGGTCCGAACGTCGAATCCCGAACAATCACGACGATTCTCTTGTACCGACCGGCTCACGAAACCGCTTGGATCGGTAGGCATCTCCATGGGAGTAAGTTCCCCTGAACGGATCGCATTCATACCATCGCTTAGGAGCGTTCCCGTCACGCCTGGGACAGCTACATATCGACCACCGACCACGTCGAGGAAGACCGCTTGGGTCGTCACGTCTATGGCTGTTCCGCCTACTGGGACCTGCGACCAAACGGTCCCGCGGACGCCGCCGTCGTGCCTGCTTTCGGTGACGTCGACCGCTACTCCCAGGTCGCGCAAGGCGGCAAGCGCCTCCTCCTGCGGACGGCCCTTCAAGTCGGGCAAGGTGATCCCGTTCGAGACCCTCAGCCAAACGGCGCGGTCGCTTCCTAGCTCCGAGCCCGGGCCGGGGATCTGTTTAATCACGATTCCCTTGCGATCCGAGGACTCGACTATCTCGATCTCAAGCTCGATCCCGACGTGTCCGGCGGCCTCCTGCGCTTCCTCCAGATACATGTTCTGGAACGACGGAACCGGCTCTGCTCTCGCGAGCACCGGGATGATCACCATAAGCATTATTATGGCCACGATGCGAATCATTGGAGCGCTCCAACGCAACGGAAGCACGAATATACCCAAAACCTTATGGGACTATGGTCGATTATCGCGCAAATGCAAGCGCTCGCTGTGGTGTTGCAGCTCAGGGTTTCCGCCGACGCGATGACACAGAACCGCGGCATCAAAATACCAATGCTTGATAAGGTGGAAATGCGCAGGAAGATACTCCGAGAATCAGTATTATCACGCATTACTCTGCACTACTGATGTAATTATGGCCAAGTGGTTCGCGGTATCGCCTGTCCGTTGGAAGCAACAAGGCTCACGAAGGCAGTGACACTCCGTCCCCGGGAGGGAGCCGCGCGTTCCGCCCAATTCATAACAAAGGTCTTGAGATGTCTCCTGGCGCCCGGCTGCATCATGTCGTGGGCTCCTTCGGACTCTCTAGGCGGCGGCCGCGCGCGGTGCCGCTAGGCAGGCCGTGGCGGCACGCGTCGGTAACGCGTTTTGCACCATCGACGCTGCCAAGTGGAAGTGATCCGGCCTTAGGTTCCGACCGCTCTCACGGTCTGTCGAGTGCCGTCAGCCCTTCGCCTTCGCCCGCTCCACCACCGCCGCGTGCCGCTCTCGGTGCGCGGCGTTGGCCTCCCGCCACCCGGCGTCCCATTCCTCCGCGAGTTCCGGATGGTCCGGCCGCCCCGTCGTCTCGTCGTCCGACAGCCCCGCGAAAATCTCGTACGCCGAGGAGCCCGCGTCCTGCGCGGCCTCGGCGTCGTCGGTCGAGACGGCCGGCCAGTCCCGTTTCCGTGTTCGCGGACCCGGCGGCGGAGCGACGACGCGCGGCGGCTCGGCATACCGCGCGACCCAGCCGCGGAGGACGCCGTCCATCCGGCGCTCCTCCTCGACAAGTGCCGCGTCGAACTCGGCGACCTGCGCCCGGAGGTGATCGATGTGTGCGCGCATGCGGGCGATGGCGATGGACGGGATCTTCAGAAGGGCAGGGCCGACCCAAGGCGGGATGGGCTTCTCGCCCGACGCCCAGCGCCGGATCAGGCTGCGGTCCAGCGCGCCGGCGGACGGCATGCTGCCCTTGCCCGCAGGCCGGAAGAGCACGAGGTCGGCCGCGATCTCGCGACGCCATCGATCCTCGGTTCCGTAAATCTCGAGACCGATCCGGACGAAGTCCCCGGCTTCGATGGACTTGTCCGGCCACGTCGCCCGCAGGACGCGTTCCGTCGCCTCGTCGAGGACGCCGAGGGTCTCGCGGGCGACGGGACTGGTGGTTCGCCGGGCGGGTTTGGGGCGAGGCGGCGTGTAAGGAGGCTCGGTCATGACGAGACTCCTTACACCGGGCGCCCGTCCGCGCAAGCCGTCGTCAGCTCCTGGCGCCGCGCGTCCCAAGTGCACGGGCCATCTTACGGTCGAGCTGGTACCCGAACTCGCGTTGGGTCGCGAACTTCCGGTTCGCCTTCTGGACGGTCTTCTCGAACCGGAACCGCTTCCTCGACGCTCCGCGCGGCACGCCGCAATAGCGGTCCGGCTTGATCGCCTACGTGAAGAGGTCGCGCGGACCGGACCCGCCGTCCTCGCCAGTCTTGCGAACGCCGCCCTTGATCTGGCGGACGAGGTACGACGCCGCCGGCAGCTTTGATGCTCACAGTCGCCGTGGCGGATGCGCCGTGTTTGATGCGCGCCGGCCGTAAGGTGAAGGCCTGGAGCGTCATCGGCTTCGGCCTGTCGAAGACGTCGACGGCGTTTTCCTTCAACGCGACCACGGCCTCGCGGGCCGCCCGGTTCATGACCGCGGCGGCAGCGCGGGGGATGGCCTTCCGGCCGATGGCGTTCATGTCGCGGGCGAAGGCGGCGTGATCGATGGAGAGGCCGAAGCCGATGGAGGGGGGGGTTGGCATGGAGGGCCCGTGCGGGATGAGTCTCGGGATAGCGGAGACTCGTCGGGCGCAAGATGCTAGGCGAGGCGGCCGAAACCGATTGACGAGCAGGTGGAGACTTTCAAGAGGCTCTGGCCCGACAACCGGGCTGCGGCGAATGCCAAGCGGGCGGCGCGCGTGTTGGAGGACCCGAGTATCATTTCCGGGGAGCCGTGCGTGTCTGGCACCTAGGTGCCCGCGCGGACCATCCTAGCATACCTGCAAGCTGGGCGGTCGGACGTTGAGATCTTCGAGGACTACCCGACTCTGCCTGCTGAGGGTGTCCGTGCCGTCCGGGCGTGGACCGAGGGGTTAGGCTCACGCGTCCGAGAGCGGTCCAGATGCCCTGGGTGACCTCTCGTACAGCGACGAGAAAGCAGACTGATAGACCTCCACGTACACAATTACACCCACTTCCGCGAATTGGGGGCTATTGTGTACGTGGGGCGCCTAGATGGGCCCGCCACCGTTCCGACGGCGACGCGGCGGCTCCAGACTTTGATGTCGGGTGGCTACTCGATGTCCGGCAGCCGCACGGACCCGTACGGTCAGCGGCTGGTCATCGTGACGCTCGCCGACGGGCGCGATGCCGGGAGGGTGCTCATCGACGAGGGGGCTGGCGCAGTCATCGCCAAACTCGGGGAATCTTTGGTGTTGACGCCCTCGATTCTTGCAATCGCTGATCCGACAAGCATGAGAACTACGCTCCGCCGACGTAGGCAGGATTCGGCTCGACCTCGATCCCGACGGTATGGTACCGCGCCAGCGGGTCTCGACCGTCCCAGTTCGGAGGCATGCGGCTGCCGAGGCGGGCCGCATTGAGAAGTGCCTCTTCCTCGGAGGTGATGATGCAGACCGTCAGGTCGCGGACGAGGACCTCCTTTACCGCGTCCGTGGAGGGGTCGGCCATCTCCATGAGCTGCGCCTGCAAGGCCCTGAACGGCACGGCGTGGTCGTAGCGGATCCTGCCGCCGCCCCGGGGGATGCCCGCAGAGGCGAGCGACCGGTAGCGGGCGGCCTCGAGCTTGTTTCCCCCGCGCTTCTCCCACAGGAAGTGTATGGGGTCGCGCAGCGCCTTCGTCCAGGCCGAATTCGGCATCCCCTTGTCGCGGACGCGCTGGCAGTACCGGATCGCGTCGCAGATCAGGTCGAGTCGCTGGGCTTCTGATAGGCCGCTCCTGACTGTCATGGGTCCTCCTTCTGTCGAGAGGGCATCTAGTCAGGTGGTGGCGGTCGTCTCGTCCGTGATCTCGGATGTCACGGGCGGATGATGCGGTCGGACCAGGTCACCTCCTTGCGAAGGACAGGCACTAGGCGGCGGGTTGAGTTGGACGTCGTTATGCGGCTGCCTCCGATGCGATGCTTCGAGGTCCGAACATGCGGCGTTTCGCCTACACCCGCTGTGCGATGTCGGATCGCTCGATGGTGCACTTCTGCCTCTGACCGATGCCCTGGCCTAGCGCGGTGGATCACCGTCCGAAGCGAGGCGTATCATCCGGGCTGGGTTCGATGCCCAAAGCGATGCGTCGTCGACGGACCAACTCCTCGACGATGGTCTATTCCGTGAACTCGTCACCCCTGACCCGGTCGACGAAGCGTGGCTTCGGGCCCGTGATCCAGAAAAAGAGCGCGTTGAACCGGGGTATCTCGACCAGCCGTATTTCCCGTTCGCCGGGTTCGTCGGCGATACGATCAGCTATGCTGATGGCTGCCAACAACCCGCGCTTCGTGGCCACGAATTCCGTTCGTTCGGCTTGGAATTTGCCGATCAACCCACGGACGGAAACTCGGGCCACGAGTGCATTCTCCTTCAGGACCTAGAAAACGAATGCGTCCGGGATCCACGCCTTTGGAAACAGATCGCTGTCCTCGTCGCCCTCGGTAACGTAGGAGCGCAGCGCCACCTTCGACTGCGAGTATTCGGTCGCTTGACCGGGTCTCGGACGACCGAAGGAACGTACCGCGCGACCTGCGCGGCGACCCGCCCGTGCAGCCGAGCCTCCTCGGCGGCGATGAAGTCCCGCGCCTCGCGATCTTGCGCGCTAAGCTCTGCCAGCCAACGCTCGATGTCTTGCTGGCGTCGGGTACGGACGATCCCGGGCGGGCGCAGCAGCCCGGCGGCCATCCACTCCGGGATCCGCCGTTCGCCGTTCCTCCAGCGCTTCATCAGCATCCTGTCGATGCGACCCTGCGACTCGAGGCCGCCCTTGCCGTCCTGCCGAATGGCGGCGCGGTCCCCCGCGAATTCGATCTCCCAGTCCCTCCGTCCGTCGTAGATCGCCTCGGCAACCGCCGATACGGCGTCGGGATCCGCGCCGTGGCCGTGCGGCCAGTGGCGCTGCAGGAGCGTCAGGTCGTCTTCGGCTGGAGGGGTCTCAGTCATGGTGAGACTCCTCCAGCCGGGCGTCTGATTCCGCAAGCGCGCCGTCACATCGGCACATTCCATGTGTGGTCATGGGAGGCCCGCTGGCGGTGCAAAATGCCGACACCGCGTGATCTGCCGGCGGTGCTCACCGCATGACGGGAGTAATGGGCGCGAACGTCAATCCGCACGGTCTCCGGATGCCCAGAAACGGCGCTCCGCGTCGGCCCGTCGACGGCGTGCCTTGGCGTCGTCCGGCAGCGTGTAATGAGATAGCCTCGTGTAGGACTCGGCAGCATCGAATCCTTGCCGGGTGAGATGCCTGTGAGCCGTTCGCATTAGCCGCTCGTAGACAAGGGCTTCCGGGCCGTCTGGAGCCTTGCGCACAGCCTCAGCCAGACGCCGCACGGCGACGGCCAGTCCTTGAACGACAATCCGCGTTTCGGGCGCGCCGCGGGAACCGGTTGCCCCGGCCTTCGCACGTTCACGCAGCCGTGCCCTGTACCTCCGCTGCTCTTCCGCATGTCTCGTCACCATAGCCCTGTCATCCCGCTCACCGCGTGAGGCATGAGCTTGTCGGATGGGCCTGCAAGAGACGACGGCGACGTGTGGATCAGGGTTTAGGCATAGAGAGACGTTCGGGGGTCAACATGCGCGGCCGCAGCGTCCCAGCTCGCGCTCGCATGCGCGTCGACGACGCGACGCCCGGTCGTCCCGGGAAAGCCGTATGAACGGCTCGCTCGATCGCGTTGGCGCCGGGACCGCCCACGGCGAGCAGGAGAATCGCGGCATCGGAGAGGGCGATCCTGATCGCTTCGTCCGTCGCCTCCGGTCGGCCGGCTTCGGCCGAGGCCCGCTTCTTCTCGCGGTGCCTGCGCTGGGCATCGCGGTTGTACGTGGCGCGGTCTTCAGCCGCCAGCTCTCGTACGGTGCGTTTGCCGCCCTGCGTCGCCATCGCGGTGTACAGCGCCGCGATGGCTTCGGTCTGCTTGTCCGTCGTCGTCATCTCGGTGTCCCCCTGCTCAGACCAAGGGTGCTCCGCCGGCGGAAATCTCGCAAGCGATGTTTGACATGTAAAACACGAAATCGTCGGCGCTTATTGCAGGCTTCCCACCCGGGGGAGACCCCTCGCGATAGCGTCGGCCCGCGCGCGAGCGGGGATCCCGCTTCGCCCCGGGGCGACAGGCTTCTTGTCGCGCGGAGCGCACGGAGACCTTCTCGCGAGATCGGTCGGCTGCTCTCGCGAGAAGGTTGACGACGGGCGTCGGGGGAGACCCATCGCGTAGCGATCGCTCGACGCTCGTCGGTTGGGCGCGACGCTTATCTCTCTCCATGCCCTGGCCAATACCCCGCGAAGCGGAACGGCTTTCGAGAGACCCTCGCGGAGCTTGTTGTCGGCTGGCTCGCGCGGAGGATCCCAACAGCGCGAGCAGGAAGACTCCTAGCAGGGGCGGAATCCCAAGGTGCGAGAGGGTCGTTGGATTCTACTTAGTATCAGGCCAAGGCGGTGGTGGATTTTTCTCGAAATGCCTACGTTTTTGCGGACCATTTGATCGCAGATCTAACGGAAGATGTTCCATTCGGTCGCATATCTAACGAGTTGCGCGACCGATGGCGCGAGCGAGCGGCGTACTGCCAGCCGAAGGCACGGAGCCATCCGCCGGCGGAGCCCTTAGTTGACTTCTACTTAGTATCGCAAACCCAAACGGTTGACCGGGCCTCTTCGTCGCTCGCCAGATCGAAGGCATTTGATCGCGCATCTAACGGCGAGCGGCTCATTTGGTCGCACATCTAACAGCCATCGCTTGCTCCACGCTCGGACAGAGCTCAGCATTTGATCACAGGACGTCTGCACGAGGCGACGAAATGGGAGAGGGACGATGGCGGTACAGAGATTGAGGCGGAGGCGGGTGCCCACGACGTCGTACGCGCGGCTCGAGAACGCCGCCCTGGCTGCGGTGGTATCCGAGGGCGGGGAGATCGAAGGGCGGGAGAGCGGGCTCTATAACCCGGCTCCACGGGGGAGCGTCGCAAAGGCATCGGCCAGCGTCGAAATCTTCCGCTCGATCGCCCCCCAGTCGCCCCGGCCGGCGGAGATGCTCGACACCGTCACCGTCAAAGGCGACGGGATGCTCTCCGCTCGAGACTTGGCAATCCACGAGTACCTTGTCGCCGCCGCGTACGAAGCCGCGTACGTCGCATCGGAGCAGGGGACCGAGCGCGAGGTCGTCGGGCAGGAGCTCGAGGTTCCGATGAAAGGCGTCCTTGCGTTCCTCGGTACTTCCGCCCGGCGTGCCCACGTCTTGAAATCGGTTGCCGCGCTGAACCGGACTTCGGTGTCATACAGCATCCCCGGGGGGCGCACGGTGACCGATGTCCCTCTCTTGGTCGGCTGGCACGAGTCGGGCGCCGAAGCCGACGTCGTCCGGTTCTCGCTTCCGTCGCGGGTGTGGTGGCTGCTCGCAAGCCAGCCGTCTTACGCGTATCTCGAGTTGGCCGCACTCGCGACGATGTCGTCGCGCTACGGCATTCATCTCTACCGCCACCTGGCGCTTCGAATGAGCCGGACGCGCTGGGATCCGATGGAGCCAGATACGGTCCTTCACTACAGCCCGGAGGAAGCGGCTGCCGCCATCGGCTACGACGAGGCGCCGATGCAGGTGGGGCGACTGACGACGGCACTGAAGCGCGCCGTTTCGGATCTTAAGGAGGTCCGGCGCTTCCGCGTCGAGTACGCCGCGCCGCGCCGCCGAGCTGCGAAGGGGGCTCCGATCTCGGCGTTCGTCCTCCAAATCGCGATGCTGCCCCCGCAGGTCGAGACGGCCAAGCTGGGGGGCATCCACAAGTCGGCCAAACCCTTCACCGGCGCGCCGGACGTGCCGGATCTTCGAGTCAATTCGCATGTGTGGGACAAAGCCTCGGAACTCGCGCGGCAGCACGGCCGGCGTATAGCGCCAAATTACATCTCCGGCGCTTGGTTCGGCTCTCTTCACGAGGCGTACGGGGGCGGGCCGACGGATCGGGACGCCGCCCGGAAAGAATATCGAGGCGCAGTCCTCCTCCGCGCGATCCGGGCGCACGGCCCGGACCGGGCGGCATTCGCTTGGTTCACGGAAGAGCTCAAGGATCCAGACCTGCTCGCCGAGGTTGACCATTCGTCAGAGCTCGACAGAAGGTTCAAGTACGAGGCCGCCGGCGAGAAGGCCCGACGTATCCGCCTCAGGGACTACAAGCACGGCGACCGCAAGCAACGGGCGGCGCGGCTGCCCAAGCCGACGCGTGAGCAGCGGTTTGCAAAAGCGGTGGCGAAGGTCGAGGCCGGCAAGGCAGAGCGCTTGAAGCGTTTCGCCGATGCGACAGTAGTGGAACTGGACGTCGCCTACGACGGTATCAACGACGCGAGACGAATGGCTGACGACTTCACGCGCCGGACCTGGCGGGGCAACCGACTGATCGAACTTCGTCTCAGCCACCTAGTACGCGACGACATCGTCACGGAGGTCATCGGACGCTACCCGGCATCGGTCGACGACCTTGAGTCGGTGCTCTCGCGACCGGACATCATCAGTGGCTACCGACCGATCCACGATCCGACGGTGGAAGCGCCGGTAGTCACGGGACCGCGCCGCCCCGCCTTTCTTCCCGGAAGCAAGCCATGGGAGGTCGTAGGCGGGACGACCAAAAAGCCGAGCGATGACGATTGACGATCGCTCCCCGTTAACCCTGCCGGCGTCCGCGTCCGGCAGGGTCCTCGACGCCGCGCCGCCGGCCGGCTACCTGTGGCAACACAACCGGAGCGACCACCATGCGGAACACGACCTTCTCGATACGTAGCTGACACCCGTCAGGCCCGCCGCCGCAATCAAGCGACGGCCGTATCAGAGGAGAACCGCATGCCGTCTCACGAAGATTCCTACGATTCCCGACCGATTCCATTCCCCCAGCGCCGGCGGCTCGACATCCGAGCGTTGGCCGACCGCACCGCGCTTTACTATGCCCAGGATGCCGCCCCGGGGCCGCGTCTGACGGACGACTGCCCGGTGCTGCGCCGGTGGTCCGTCGCTCGGATGGGCGGTTGCCCCTGCATCATGGGCGTCGACGATTTCGGCCACGTCCTGTCGATCGAGATCCAGGCATACGCCGCAGACGGCACGTGGGCGCGGCGACTCGACGGCAGCTACGTCCGCCTCCGGGAACCGTGGCCGCTGCCGCTTGCTCCGGAGGCCGGACGATGAGCCGGACGCCCATGACGGACCGCGAGCGCGCTCACATCGAGCACACGCTCGCGCGTTACGAGAGTCTCTGCGCCGACCTGCGGGACACCCTCCTTCACGGATGGCCGTCACCTAATTTTCTGGAGGAGAAGGGTACACCGCTCATCGACCTTTGGCGGTTCGGCAGCCGCGGAGTGATCATTCTTGAGGGGGAGGTCGCGTCGCATCCGGTCCTCGGCGCCGGATGGACGCGGACTTCGCCGCTTCTGGCGCTCTCCGTCCGGGCGGGCGTCGGGCGCACCCAATCGCGCTGGTACCGTCTGGGTACGCACCTCCAACAGGTGGCCGACGCGCTCGGGGCCCAAATCGTCGACGGAGGCCCCGAATGAAGCCATTTGACATCAGCCCCGAACAGCGGGAGCTGCTCATCCGGGATGCGGAACGCTACGAGCTTGTCGCCCGAGGGGTCCGAGAGATCGCGGAGTTCGGGCGTCCCTCCGACATCGCGCTCGCGAGTTCCCCGGTAATCGAGGGATGGGGCTTCGAGGCGCTGGTGGGTAACGAACTCGTCGGCGCATGGAAGCCGGCAGGAAAGCCTACCCTCGTCGCAGGCCGCGCCGGTCGCGTCATCCTCAATGCTGCCGACCTGTCGGCTGTCCTGACTGAGCAGGGCTGGTTCCGCCTCGGCGCCCCGGACGAATCCCGGGCCAGAACAACGGAATTGCCCCGATGATCGACATACGACCACGCACACGCACACGCTGACGGCATCCGGTCTCTCTCCGGGTGCATCGACACCCTGTGAAAAGGAGACATCCTGATGTCCGATATTATCCATACCTATGATCCGGCGGGCCTGCGCGAGCGGTTCCCTGAGATGCTCCAGCAGGCATTTGATGTCTCGCCGCCGCCGGGCTGGGTGCCGCTGGTCGCGCGCCTGCTCGAGCGCATCGACCCCGCGCTCGCACCGGAGGATCGTCAGTCTTTCCGGATTACGCAGATCAAGGAAAAATTTGGCGGACTTCGCTGTTACCACAACGGCGGCGAGGACATCGAGATGATGGTCGACGCCGCCGACGAGGAGGCGCAGCGGACGTGCGAGGTCTGCGGAGCTCCCGGGCGCAAGCGCACGGGCGGCTGGATCGCCGTGCGCTGCGACGAACACGCGGAGGTCTGACGATGCGTATCTGGATCCTGTCCGACCTTCATATCGGCGCCGACGGCATGGAACTCGAGATCCCGGAGGCAGACGTCTGCGTCTGCGCCGGCGACGTGACCGACCCGGTGCTCGGTTCGATGCGCTGGCTGAGCCAGTGCATCGGGTACCATATGCCCGTCATCTTCGTCGCGGGGAATCACGAGTTCTACGGGGACTCGGTCGCGCACGGCCGCGCGATGGCGCACGCTCATCCCGTCGATGGCGTGCATTTGCTCGACGACAGCAGCGTTGTCCTCGACGGCGTGCGCTTCGTAGGGGCGACCCTCTGGACCGATTACGCGCTGTACGCGGCGGGCAAGGTCGACCGCGAGGCGGATCTGGAGATCGGACATTCGATGGACATCGCTGAGCGGCTGCTTGCGGATCATTACGCCGTACGCGTCGGTGACGGGGGAGGCCTGGTCCG